>JAYNVG010000038.1:0-31386 GCA_038100295.1 Thalassospiraceae bacterium | reverse complement strand
TTCTGCTAACCATCTGACACTCATAAAGAAAATTCCTTATCTATGTCAGCCCCCAGACTTAAACTGCAGATTCAGCCCTCATATTGACGATTATTTTAACTGCTTCGGGGAGACTGCGAATAACCCAATCTGCAGTAAAAGGTCCTGATTCGCTATAATTGTGGTCAATAAGCAGTGTTCTGCATCCGGCATTCAGTCCGGCACCAACGTCGCGCCAGCGATCGCCTATCATATAGCTTTTCGATAAATCCAGGTTCAACTCCAACGCCGAATCGAACAGCATTCCGGGTTTGGGTTTGTAGCAATCGCAATCGTCGCCTTCCAAACACCAGCATACCCTTACCGCATCCAGCCCCGTCTGCTGAACAATCATGGCATTGATTGCCTCGACCACTTCACGTGACTGTGTTCCTTTGGCGACATCTGGCTGATTTGTGACCATCACCGTAACAAACCCAGCCAACCGCAGTTGAGCGACGCTTTCTGAAGCACCATCCGTCAACACTGTCTCTGCCAGAGTAGCGGGTGGATACGGTTTGCCATTTCTGACAACAGCATGATTGAGCACACCATCACGATCCAAAAAAACCGCAGGCCTTGGCGGAATTACCATTTAGTATGATTCATCTGTAATAGCGGATGCGACACCAGACAGTGCCAAACCACTGCTTGAAATGCTTCACAGTGGGGAGTTACCAACGAATTGTCGGGCGTCGGTACAACAACAACGGCATCACCGTTCTTTGCCGTGTAACCCGATAATCGCCCTACCACACCCAGCACTCTGGCCCCAATGAGTTTTGCCAGATCAACAGCTCGGATAATATTTACACTTACATTTCGCTCAAGGTCGCCACCGCCAACTGAGAAAACGAATACCGCATCAATCGACGAAATCCTGCTGATCTTAAGCCAACCTTCGAAAACGGTTTCCCATCCTTCATCGTTGGCACGCGCCGTCAACTCCGGCACATTATCCGTTGGAGCATAAGCCTCTATGCCGCACAATTTCCGAAAATCATTAACTGCATGGCTGCAATTTCCGGCACTCCCACCGACCCCAATCATGAAAAGTCGTCCGCCACGTTCACGAAGTGCGGCTAATTCCTCAGCAAGGTGTGTGATCGCCTGACGATCAATTGTCGCGGCAATTGTACCCACTTGGTCAAAGTATTTATCGGTATGTTCCACTTTTTACCCCGTAAAACCGCTCGAGAGATCGTTTCCTGATTCGAACCGGTAGCCTATTTGTGCGTTCAGTGAACGTATAACAGCACGAACCGGAAGAGCAAATCTGCATTATAATTCTCAGCGGCTCCCCAATTTTCTACGAAAATAAATCATCAATATCCGCTTATAACAGGGTCAAATTACCTTTATTTCCACGTCAAACGGCTTTCCCTTTCAAGCACGACGGGCAATAAATGAAGGCTCATGGGAAAACTACTTCTAAAATAACTAATAGAGAACCTCGCTGATGTGCGGCATTGCAGGAATACTGGCATTTTCATCCTCTGGCCGAGTGGCTGAGGAAGAACTTGTGCGTCTCAACAACGCTATGCCACACCGCGGCCCGGACGGCACCGGGGTGTGGCTCTCTGATGACCGAAAGGTCGGCCTTGCGCACCGCCGGCTCGCCATTGTCGATCTAACATCCGATGCAGCGCAGCCGATGACCGACGCCGAAGGTTCGGTGCAGCTCACCTACAACGGTGAAATCTACAATCATCTGGCACTGCGCGCCGAACTGGAGGCTGCAGGGCACAAATTCCGCACTGATCATTCTGATTCCGAAGTGCTGGTCCACGGCTACAAGGAATGGGGCATCGATGGCCTCGTCGAGCGCCTGATCGGGATGTTCGCATTCGCCATCTGGGATGTCCGTGCCAGGCGCCTGACGATCGTCCGCGACCGCGTCGGCATCAAACCCGTGTACTTCACCCGTGCCGGTGGCCGCTTCCTGTTCGGCTCGGAAATCAAGGCGATCCTGACGGACCCGGCGGTGCCCCGCGCCGTCAACGGTACGGCTGTTGCCCATTACCTGAGTTTCATGATCACCCCGCCGCCACTGACCATGTTCCGGGGCATCTTCAAGCTGCCCAGCGGTCACATCATGGAAATCGAAGCCGACGGCTCGGCCCGGGCACGCCGCTACTGGGATGCGTTACCGGGGCGTTCCGGCATCGAAAAGGAACTGGCCGGGCTCTCGCATACCGCCCAACGTGATTTTCTGGCCAAGGAAATCCTCAGACGTCTGGAAGTTGCCATCGACCGGCGCATGATGTCGGACGTTCCGTTTGGCGTATTCCTGTCCGGTGGCATCGACTCGTCCGCCAACGTCGCGCTGATGAGCCGCATCTCGAGCCAGCCGGTGAAAACTTTCACCGTCGGCTTTTCCGATTACACGCATCTGAACGAGCTCGATTACGCCGAAAAGGTCGCCAAACACTTCGACACCGATCACCATGTCATCGAAATCGATGGCAGCGATATGCAGGGCTATCTGTCAGACCTGATTATCAGCCAGGACGAACCGATTTCCGATTGGGTATGCGTACCACTTTACTTCGTCTCGAAACTGGCGAAAGACAGCGGCGTCACCGTCGTTCAGGTCGGAGAAGGCTCCGACGAACAGTTTGCCGGGTATGCCAGCTACATGAAATTCCTGCAGCTCTATGACAGGCTCGATTTTCCCGGTGCCAAGCTGGCGTTCGGTGCCATGGCGCCTCTGCTGGGCGCGTTGGCCAAGGCCATGCCGGGCCGCCGCTCCATATTCGAGCAAGGTCTCGAAGTCAGCCGTCGTCTGCATGACGGACACGAAATCTTTTACACCGGCGCCAATGCTTTTTGGGCGGTACACAAGGATAAATATCTGGACGAAAGCATGCTCTCTCCCTCGCCTGCCGATGTGGACACCGGCGTTCAGGGACTGGATGTTTCGGGGACGGACAATCTGGACAGTGGCTTCGTCATGGACGCCTACGCCCGCGACTTCCGCGCAGCCGCACCTAAAGCCGACAAGCTGAATCAGATGATCCATACTGAATTCCGGCTTCGATTGTCGGAATTGCTGCTGATGCGGGTCGATAAAATGACGATGTCGACTTCGGTCGAGGCACGGGTGCCGTTTCTCGATCATGAGCTTGTTGAACTGACGATGGATATCTCCAGATCTCTTAAGGTCGGCCGTTACGACGCCAAGGACCTGCTGAAATATGCACTTCGCGGCGTCATCCCCGATGAAATCATCGACCGCAAGAAAATGGGCTTCGGCGCCCCGGTCGTGAACTGGATTCGTGAGGATTTCGGCAAGGAAATGGAAGCCATGATCCTACGCTCGCCACTCTGCACGCACGGCCCGATCCGCGCCGATGCCATACGGACAGCTTTCGCGGAACACCGATCGGGCAACCAGGATCACGCATTGCACCTCTGGGTTCTACTGAACATGACGGCATGGCACGATCACTGGGTCGAGGGACATGCAGCCTAGGAAAGTCGCCCGAAAAGCCATCGATCTGGCACGACGAGGATACAACAAATCGCCGCATGTCATTGCGATGTGGCTATGGCGCAAGTATGCAGAAAAACGTGCCGCCAACCGGCTTCCGAAACTCGCGGCCCGCATGACCGCCGGCATGGCGGCGCAAAGGTTGGGATATACCACTCCCGCCTTGGTGTTCGAAGCAGCCCTATCCTCGCCGCCGTTTCCATTGTTTCACTCCGCCAGACAAGACATTGCCGACGCCCTTGACGATTCCTCGAAGGCCGAAATCCTCGAACGTGCCAAGGCTGCCATGGCGCGGGAGGTCCGGTTTTTAGGATCGGATACGGTGACGCTATCGACCCCCGTCGACTGGGCCACCGATTTCAAAAGCGGTATTTCCTGGCCGATGATCCCAAGCCGCGATCTGGAGGTTCTCGATCTCGACCGTCCGTCGGATATTAAGATCCCGTGGGAACTCTCCCGCTTGCAGTGGTTATTGCCGGCGGGACAGGCCTACATGCTGACTGAAGACGAGGCCTATGCCGACTTCGCTTGCGACATCGTCAACGAATGGTTCGATGCAAATCCGATCTGCGTAGGTCCGAACTGGCTGTGCGCGATGGACGTCTCCATGCGGGCTATGTCGATGGCATGGCTGTTTTATGCCTGCGCCGACAGCAAGTCCTGGTCCGATCCGGATTTCCGCGATCGGCTACTGGTGCAATTGACGCTGCATGCGGAGTACGTGCTCGAGAACCTTGAATGGTCGGATATTGCCGGCAACCACCTGACAACGGATCTGGCCGGACTTGTGGTGATCGGCCTGATGTTGGGCGGCAAAGGCCGTGCCGAGGTCTGGATCGACAAGGGATGGCGACTTTTGGAAGAACAGTTCCCGATGCAGGTCCCGGACGACGGGGTTTGCCGCGAAGCTTCAGTCCCTTATCACAGGCTGGTCGGTGAGTTGTTCCTGCTACCGGCACTGGCCCGTCGCGCCTGCGGGTTGCCCGTCGACGATGCCTACTGGCGCCGGCTGGATAATATGGCTCCCTTCATTGATGCCTATAGCCGCGCCGACGGCGGCTTACCGGTCTGGGGGGATGCCGATGACGGGCGTGCCCTGCCGCTCGGCACGCAGGCGCTTAACGATCACCGGTATCTGAGCGAGACCCTTCGCAGCCTCAAGGAACCGTCGCGCGCCCCTGAATGGGACGAGACTCTGTGGTGGCTTGGCCCCGGAACGGCCAAGACGCCTGGACCCGGAAGTCCGAAGTCAACTTGCTTCCGGGATGCCGGCGTCTACGTGATGCGAAACGCAGGTGCCCACATCTTCATTGATGCCGGTCCGGTCGGCATGGGCGGACGTGGAGGGCACGGTCATAACGATTGCCTGTCGTTTGAGGCATTTCTGAAGGGGCACCCACTGATCGTCGATCCCGGCTGCTACGTCTACACATCCGACTGGCGGGCAAGAAACGCCTTCAGAGGCACCGCGGCACACAACACGCCGATGATCGACGGCCAGGAAATTAACCGCATCCCGCGCGACGATTGGTTGTGGTATCTCGAAAACGATGCCATCCCCGAAATACGCCATTGGAACGCCTCTGACGACGCTGACATTCTGGTCGCTAGCCATACCGGATACCGTCGCCTTGCAGACCCTGTTACGCCAGTACGCGCCGTGATGCTGGATCGCGCCCAGCAGCGGCTTGTCGTGGCTGACCGCTTCGAAGGTACGGGCGACCACGATGTCCGTATCAGATACACCTTTGCACCGGGCAGCCGAATCACTGAGGCCGGGCCGGGATCCTGGCGAATCACTCAGCAGGAAACCACGTTTATCCTCGCGGTTTTGGCACCGGAGAAATGGCACGCGGAAATCGGCGAGGCGATGTATTCGCCATCATATGGCGTTCGAATGCCGGTCCCTGACTTGAGTTTCTGTCACACAGGGCCCCTGCAGCCGCTGGCTATGGTACTGATGCCCGAGGACAGCATGCCGGCCGATCCGGCAAAATGGCTTGATACGACAATCCAGAAACGCTTCCGATCTTTTGGTTTCCAGGCTTGAAATTTCTGGCCATATACCGATCTTTCCTTTACCTCTCTGGCTCAGATTTACGCAGGAACCGCCCAATGCACGAAAGCCTTGAGCACAAAGATGACATTCAGGTCGGATCGGAGAAAAGCTTCGGCATCGTTTTTGCCGTGGTATTCGCCATTATTGCCGCTTTGCCGCTGCTCCATGACGAGCCGGTACGTTGGTGGTCGCTAGCCGTCGCTGCTGTTTTCCTGATTGCCGCTTTCGTCGCCCAACCTCTTCTGAAGCCGCTGAATTTGCTCTGGTTCAAGTTCGGCCTGCTTCTGTATAAGGTCGTCAATCCCATTGTGATGGGGCTTTTGTTTTATCTGACCGTGGCGCCGATGGGGATCGCCATGCGGCTGTTCGGCAAGGACCCGCTGAACCGGGCGTTTGATCCGAAGGCAACAACCTACTGGATCGAGCGTGATCCCCCTGGCCCCGCACCCAACACCATGAAATACCAATTCTAGGAAACAATTATGGCATTTATCGAAGAACTCTGGCGTTTCCTGAAAGCCCGTAAGAAATTCTGGCTGCTGCCGATCCTGATCATGATGGCCTTATTCGGCGGGCTTGTCGTACTTTCCCATGGCTCCGCGGTGGCGCCGTTCATCTACACGATTTTCTGAGGCTCCCGTAAATTGCGTATTCTCGGCGTTTCCGCTTTTTACCACGACAGTGCCGCTGCGCTGATCGAGGATGGTAAGGTCATCGCTGCCGCACAGGAAGAACGCTTCACCCGCAAGAAGCACGACGACAGGTTTCCGGAAAACGCCATCCAGTTCTGCCTTGATGAAGCGGGCATCAGCCTGAGCGAAATCGATTTCGTCACGTTCTATGACAAGCCGTTTCTGAAATTCGAGCGCCTGCTTGAAACCTACCTCGCCTTTGCGCCGGTTGGGTTCCGTTCTTTCAAGATGGCGATCCCGGTATGGCTCAAGGAAAAGCTGTTTCAGAAGGATTTGCTGCGCAAGAAGTTCAAAGCTTTCGATGAGAACTTCGACTGGCAGAACAAACTGCTGTTTTCGGAACACCATCAGAGTCATGCGGCATCTGCGTTTTTCCCGTCGCCGTTCGAGGAAGCCGTCGTCCTGACCATGGACGGGGTCGGCGAATGGGCGACGACTTCAGTCGCCATCGGCCGCGGCAGCGACATGAAGATGATCCGGGAAATTCATTTCCCACATTCGCTGGGGCTACTGTATTCCGCATTCACCTATTACACCGGTTTCAAGGTTAACTCCGGTGAATACAAGGTCATGGGCCTCGCCCCGTACGGTGAACCGGTATACAAGGATCTGATCCTCGAAAAGCTCATGGATGTGAAAGAGGACGGCTCGTTCCGGCTCGATCAGCAGTACTTTAACTACTGTACCGGCCTGACCATGACCAACCGCAGATTCGACGAGCTTTTCGGTGGTCCGCCACGCCGCGAAGGAGAGCTTTTAACACAAAAGCACATGGATCTGGCGGCCTCGGTTCAGGCCGTGACCGAGGAGATCGTGTTGCGGCTGACGCGTTCCCTGGCCGAGGAATTCGGTATTGAGAACCTGTGCCTTGCCGGTGGGGTGGCATTGAATTGCGTTGCCAACGGCAAAGTCCTGCGCGACAGCGCCTTCAAGAACGTCTGGGTGCAGCCGGCAGCCGGAGACGCCGGCGGCGCGCTGGGTGCGGCGCTGAACGCGTATTACCTGTATCAACAAAAACCGCGCTCGCTGAATGGAGCCATGGACGGTATGAAGGGCTCATACCTCGGCCCCGAGCTTCCTCAGGCCGAGATCGAGAGCCGGCTCACCGCCTGCGGTGCGAAACTGACCGTTCATGCAGACGACGAGATCATCGATATCACCGCTCAGGCCCTGGCGGACGGCAAGGCCGTCGGCTGGTTCCAGGGGCGCATGGAATTCGGCCCGCGGGCACTCGGTGGACGGTCGATCATTGCCGATCCGCGCTCCCCGGAAATGCAGAAGACCCTCAACCTGCGCGTCAAATACCGTGAGAGCTTCCGCCCATTCGCACCGTCGGTGCTGCGCGAGGATGTGAGCGACTGGTTCGACATCGACGCCGACAGCCCTTACATGCTGATGGTTGCACCCGTGGCGGAGTCCCATCGCCGCAGGATGACAGACGAGGAAAACGCACTCTTCGGAATCGACAAACTGAATGTGCCGCGCTCGGATATTCCCGCCGTGACCCACGTCGATTACTCGGCCCGTATCCAGACCGTGCACGCGGAAACCAATCCCCGCTATCACGCGCTGATTTCGGCTTTCAAGAAAAAGACCGGCTGCCCGGTTGTCGTGAATACCAGCTTCAACGTGCGCGGCGAGCCGATCGTTTGTTCGCCCGAGGATGCGTTCCGCTGCTTCATGGGGTCGGAAATCGAAGTCCTGGTTTGCGGAAACTGCTATCTGAAAAAAGAAGATCAGGATCCGGCGCTGAAACTGGATTACAAGAACGCCTTCGAACTGGATTAAAATCCACAGGCATTCCACGGTTCAAAACTCACGTGATCAAGCCCGACAATATGCCGCTTTTCAGTGGTGAGATATCGTGCGTTCGACTGTCCGAAATCTCATATGACGAGATTATCCGGCACATGTCCGATCCTCGTATTGCAGCGCATTTACCACTGCTGACGGATGGCTGGGATCATTCGTCAACAGCCGAGTTCGTCACTGCCAAGGAAGCATGCTGGGATCGCGATGGGCTGGGCCTTTGGGCAATACTTTGCGACGGCATCTATGCCGGATGGGGAGGTTTTCAAAAAGAAGGCGAAGAATGGGATTTCGGTTTGGTTCTTACCCACCGGCATTTTGGCCTTGGCGCGCGCATCGTGAAGCAGGCGATCCGCTTTGCCGGAACCGACGACCGAATTCCCTATATAACGTTCCTGCTGCCGACGTCCAGGAAGCGACTCCACGGGTTGGCACGGTTCGGCGCCGAATTCGTTTCCGAGGTCGACTATCACGGGGTCCGTTTTCTGAAATACCGACTGGATACGAGCCCGGCGGCGGCTCGTGATTAATTTACTTCGAGCTCAATAAATCCATGGCGGACAGCGCCAGCACCTCTGTAGCGACCCTCAGATCATCCAGTAACAGATGCTCATCGGGGCCGTGTAGCGCTGCCTCGACGGTATCGATCGGTCCCGCACCGTACATCACGGTCGGCACGCCGGCGGCGGCATAGTGGCGACCTTCATGTTCGTATGCGATACCGTAGGGTTCACCGGCGTCGCCGATTTTCGACTGTAGCCGCTTGTTGAGCGCGGCTGTCAGCGCCTCGGTGTCATTGCCGCCGCCCATTGCCGGGATCAGTGCCGCACGGCGGATCCGGCAGCGCGTGCCGGGCATTTTGGCGATCGTGCTGCCGATCAGGTTGGTCAGTTGCTTTTCGACCTGCGCCGGGTCTTCATCCGGCATCATCCGGCGATCAAGCCGGAAGGTGACGAAATCCGGCACACCGCCCGCATCATCGCCACCGTTTATGGTTTCTATCACCAGCGACGGCGCTCCGAGTCCCGGAATACCGGAGACATGGGACTTCAGACCGCCCCGGAACTGGTACAGCCGGGCCAGGGCATGGCTCGCGGCCTCCAGCGCATCTGCACCTTCTTCGGGGGCATGTGCAGGGGCGGCTTTGCCGCGCACCTCGACGTTCATGACCATAGTGCCTGTGGAATGGGTCGCAACGGCGCGCGCGGGGCCGCCGGCAATCACCATATCCGGCTTCACGATGCCTTCAGCCAGCAGCCATTTGGCACCGAACGTGCCGCCGCTTTCACCATCGAAACTGACATGCAGTTCGATTGCACCCTTCACGTCGGCGCCGATCTTGATCAGCGACTGCATGGCATACAACTGTGCCGCCAGATGGCCCTTGCCGGACGCAACCCCCAGCCCATAGAGACGGCCGTCGACGATGTCTCCGCCATGCGGATCGAAGGTCCAATTGGTATGCGCTTCGACGGTGTCGACGTGGCTGACCAGTGCCAGCACCGGCCCGTCGCTGAATCGCTTGCGGATGACGAGATTCTGCATCGGCGCGCGACCGGCGGCCTCGAGCCGCTCTTTGTCCGGAGCGTGGCGCTCGACCTCGAACCCCATGTCTTCCAAAAGTTCGGCGATTTTCTCGGCAGCCTTTAGCAGGCCGTCGCCCCGGGTTTCCGTCGGTGTCTGCACAAGTTTCGTCAACAGCGCGAACTGTCCGGCCCGCTGCCGTGTCATGACATCTGCGATGGTTTCTTTGAGTGTTGCGTTCATCAATCTGCCTGCCTTCGATGAAACCCTTGCAAACCCGGCGCAAAACGTCAATTTGGAAGCATCCGCGCACTTATCGGACTGGGAGGTTCAACACATGCCGTCGTCGGAAAGTCTGGAGATGATCTCGAAGCTGATCTCGTTCGATACGACCAGCCGGGATTCCAACATGGAGCTGATCAACTTTGTCCAGAGCTACCTTTCCGGTCTCGGCATAGACAGCACACTGGTGCCGAACGAAGACCGCAGCAAGGCAAATCTGTATGCCACCGTCGGCCCCATGGACAAGGCCGGAATCATGCTGTCGGGACACACCGACGTCGTGCCGGTGGATGGCCAGGACTGGCAATCCGACCCCTTCAACGTTATCGAGAAGGACGGCAAGCTATACGGGCGCGGTACGTCCGATATGAAGAGTTTTATCGCGCTGGTGCTGACGGCGCTGCCGAAATGCATCGAACGCGGCCTCGAAACCCCGCTGCATCTGGCTTTTTCCTATGACGAAGAGGTGGGCTGCGTCGGCGTGCGACCAATGATCGACATGATCAACGGCCTGCCGATAAAACCGCGCATGGCGATCATCGGTGAGCCGACCAGCATGCAGGTGATTACCGGACATAAGGGCAAACGCAGCTACGAAGCGCATGTGCGCGGCCTGGAAGCGCATTCAAGCCTAGCGCCGCATGGTGTCAACGCCATCGAGTATGCCGCCCGCCTTATCGCGCACCTGCAGTCGATGGCGCGCACGCTTCAGAACGACGGCCCGTTCGACAAGCTTTTCGATGTTGCCCATACCACCGTGCACACCGGTGTCATCCATGGCGGTACGGCCCTCAACATCGTACCCAAGGACTGCCACATCCAGTTCGAGTTCCGCTATATCGGCGACGACGACCCGGATACCCTCGAAGCGGATTTCATGCGATACGCCAAAGACGTTCTTGAACCGGAGATGCAGGCCATCGATCCGTCCACCGGCATCGACATCAATTGCTACAATGACATGCCCGCGCTGGACATGAACGTCGACGACGAGGTCGTCACCTTCGTCAAGCAACTCGCCGGGCGCAACGATCACGCCAAGGTCGCGTTTGGCACCGAAGCCGGGCTTTTCCAGAACCGCGGTGGCATTCCCTGTGTGGTCTGCGGCCCCGGAAGCATCGACCAGGCCCATAAACCCAATGAATTCATATCATTAGAGCAGGTCGACAAAGGTGAGGCGTTCCTTGAACGTCTCATGGACAGGGTCTGCAAGTCGTGAGAATATATTGCCATGTTTGGGTTCGGTAAAAAGAAAGACGGCGATAGCAACAAACGCGAGCATGACCGCATTGCCGCGAACGGGGAACAAGTGCGCATTTACGGCGAAACTTACCCGCTCGGCGATCTTTCAGAAGGCGGCATGCGCGTCACCGGATACGACGACACCCTGCAGGCCAACCAGTATTTCGAATTTCACGTCATCCTGAAACCGGATGGCGAGGATTTCGAACTGCGTGGCCATGCCAAGGTGGTGCGACAGTGGGACGACCAGCTTGCGGTCCAGTTTACGAAGCCGCAGCCCGATCTGGTCTTCGAAGTCCGCGATTATCTGGAAAAATATACCTGATCATCCGCAATCGTGGACGCGTGCTCAGTTCAGCAACATGCGCGGTACGTAGCGGCCGTCTTCCAGTCCGTCGAAGTAATCGACCATTTCCGGATGGCTGATCGGATCGTCGTCCTCGTCCGGCACCAGATTCTGTTCCGATACATAAGCAACGTAGGGCGACTGCTCGGTCGATTCCGCGAACAGATGGTAATACGGCTGATCCTTGCGCGGGCGGGATTCCGCCGGAATCGACTGATACCATTCGTCTGTGTTGGCGAATTCCGGATCGACGTCAAAGACCACGCCACGGAACCCGTAGATTCTGTGACGAACCTGTTCGCCGATCGTGTACTTCGCGGTATTTTTGAGGCGTTTCACGGGAATATCTCTATAGCCTGGTGTTTTGCCCCGATCAGGAGCTTTGTTAAGCCTAAAATAGCGATGGCGCATGTACTTGCAACCCTGATCGGACTGGAAATGCCGGGTTGAACGGGTTATCTAGCAGGGACAACACCATATCAGGCATCTCTCCGGGCACAAATGGGAACGGAATATGGCGGACGGCCAGGAAAAAGCACAACAAAGCATCGCGGAAGTCCAGGAGGAGCTGATCGAGGAATTCCAGTTCCTGGATGACTGGATGGACCGCTATAAGCACATCATCGATCTCGGCAAGCAACTGCCGCCGTTTCCCGAGGAATGGATGAACGATGTCTACAAGGTGCGCGGCTGCCAGTCCCAGGTCTGGCTGAAGCCGGAAACCAGGGATGGCCGCCTGATATTCCATGCCGCCTCAGACGCCGCCATCGTGTCAGGGCTGATCGCGATTTTGCTGAGGATCTATTCCGACCGAACGCCGGAGGAAATCCTGGCAACCCCGCCATCGTTCATCGAAGGCATCGGCCTCAACGATCATCTGAGCCCGAGCCGCTCCAACGGCCTGCATGCGATGGTGCAGACCATGTTCGGCCACGCCAAGGCGCAGGCCGGTTAGTCGAACCGTTTCGGGTCGAGTGCCCTTACCAGATCGGCCTCCAAAGGCAGCGGCGCGTCCACCATCAGATCGGCGATCAATTCCGCCAGCAATGGGGCCGTCAGGAAGCCGCGCGAGCCAAGTCCGCCCAATACGTACAGGTCGTCCTCGACCTGCCCTGCGAGGGGAATGTAATCGCGGATCGTGGCGCGAAGCGCGGTCCGCCCGCCGGTAGGATCTCCGGCGTCGAGCGCAGGCAGGTGGTCTTGCAGAAGACTCAGCATCTGCTGCTCGTCTAGCGGGCGAAGCGTATCCCAGTCTGCCGCGGGCACCTCGTCACGCCGCGCATAGGTCGCCCCCAGCACATGCCCCCGCATGCCGCCCGGCAGGTCGACGACAGGCGAGAGATACCCGCCATAGGTCACTGGCACGCGCGGCGGCGTGCCAAGCACAGGCAGATACGCCAACTGCCCCCGGTTGGCTCGAAGCGGCCATGTGCGATTGTCCATCAGGTCCATGACCCCCACCCCGGCCGCCAGCACGATGGCATCAAAACTGTCGATACTCTGCCCCGTCGTTGTTTTGATCAGCCAGCCATCGGAATCCCTGATCATGTCACCAATTTCGGCCTGAATATTTGCCGCGTCTTTGGCCAGATGCGCCGTGATTGCCGGCGGATTCAGCGTGCCGGCGCGCTCGAACCACAGACCGTCCCGGGTGATTTCCATGCCTGCCAGCACAGAGGCTTCGCTTTCGTCGACCTGCCGCATGATCTCCGCCGGCCAGCCGAAGGCTGCGACGGCACGCGCCTGACGCTCGGCCTCGTCAACACCCCGGGCCAGCGCCAAACCGCCGCGCTCCCCAAACCAAACGCGTGCACCTTCGTCCGCAAGGCCATCGTAATACCGGACCGCATGCAGATAGCTCGCCGCCATTATGCGGCCCAGCGCAGTCCTTTCACGCGGCAGGCGTGGCGCCAGCAGAGCAGCCGGATTGCCCGACGCCGCCGCACCAGGGGCGGCGGCCTTGTCGATCAGGGTCACCTGATGGCCCCGCCGCGTCAGCGCACGGGCCACTGCCCCACCAGCGATCCCGGCACCAATCACAGCCACCTTGCAGCAGGACATCGACGCAGGCGCGCCCTGAAACCCCGCCGCCACGCAATCACGCTTATGCCCGAAGCCGTCGCGCTTCATGACCTCGAAGCCGAGACCGGCCAGCCCACGCCGCAGATGGCCGGCGGCGCTGAACGTCGACAGTCGGGCGCCGGGCGCAGATAACCGCGCGACCTCCGACAATACTTCAAGAGACCACATGCCGGGGTTCTTCGACGGCGCGAAACCATCCAGAAACCATGCGTCGACATGCCCGTCCGCATTAGGAAGCATCTCTGCGGCGTCTCCGTAAAGCAGCGTCAGGCGCACCCGACCGCCGTCGAAATGCATACGGTGTACCCCGCCGACGCGGGGCGGCCATTGGGCAAGCAAGGCTTCCGCTTCATCCGACAGTTCCGGCACCCCGGCCAGGATCGTGCGGAGTGTTTCGAGGAATATCGGGTAACCCTCAACCGCCATGTAATCGAGGGTGGCTGCCGCCGGTGCGGTCTTCTTCCATTCATGCCAGGTGACGAGAAAGTTCAGCCCCGTGCCGAATCCCAACTCGCCGATCCTGTAATGCATGCGGTCTTGCCAGACATCCGGCACGCCGATGCCGCCCAGAAACACGTGCCGGGTTTCCGCGACACCGCCATCGACGGAAAAATACACGTCCCCCGACACGCCGGAGCGGGGTGTGCCGTCGGCGCCGATCTCGATCATCGGGTCCGGAAGGTGCGGTGTTGTCATGGGGCGAACGTAGTGCACGGACTGCCCTCTGCCAATCTTCACCCTCTTGCATCCATGCCGCCAATCGGGTCATTTAACGCATGGATTTCGATCTTTCAGGGAAGCGCGTTTATGTCGCCGGGCACACCGGGCTGGTCGGTGCGGCGCTGTGCGCTCGTCTGGACTGCGAGGGCTGCGAGGTGCTGACGGCATCGCATGCCGAGCTTGATCTGACCCGACAGGCCGACACCGAAGCGTGGTTCGCCGAGAATCGACCCGATGCGGTGATCGTCGCCGCCGCGCATGTGGGCGGCATCCGCGCCAATGCCACGTACCCAGCGAAGTTTCTTTACGACAACGCGGCTATTGCGCTCAACGTCATCGAAGCGGCGCGCCGGTCCGGCGTCGGCAAGCTTTTGTACCTGAGCGCTGCCTGCACGTACCCGAAGTTCGCCGAACAGCCGATCCATGAGGATGCGCTGCTGACCGGACCGCTGGAACCGACCAACGAATGGTATGCACTGGCCAAGATCACCGGCATGAAGCTGTGCCAGGCTTACCGCGCCGAGCATGGCTGCAACTTCATTTCCGCGCAGCCGTCCAGCGTCTACGGTCCCGGCGACAACTTCGATCCGGAGGAAGGCCATGTCGTCGCCTCGATGATGAGCAAGTTCCACTCGGCCAAGGGCAACGGCTCACCGACCGTCGAGCTTTGGGGCACTGGCACCCCGGTCCGCGAATTCATGTACATCGACGATCTTGCCGACGCACTGGTGTATCTTCTGAGGCACTACGCCGATCCCGTGCCGATCAATGTTGGCACTGGCGAAGGCACGATGATCCGCGACCTCGCCGACATGATCAAAGACGCCGTCGGCTATCAAGGATCGCTGGTCTGGGATACGGACCGGCCGGACGGCATGCCGAAGCGCATGCTCGATTCGTCCAAACTGCTGGCGATGGGCTGGAAACCGACGGTCCCGCTGGGTGAAGGTCTCGCGAAGACCTACGCGTGGTATAAGGGCAAACTCAGTAAGTGACTTCGTCACCCACCTGAATGCGAGTCTCCAAACATACATCCCTGGATTCCGGCCTACGCCGGAATGACGAGATTTAATACTGGGAAGCGTCACCCCGGCGTAGGCCGGGGTCCAGCATTCCTGAAAAATATATGTTCTCGCTTGAGCGAGGTTGACAGTACGAAGATTTAACCGAGCAGCTTGGACCGCAGCAACCCGTTGACCTGACCCGGATTTGCCTTGCCTTGCGAGGCTTTCATGACCTGGCCGACGAACCAGCCAATGGCCTTTTCGTTCCCGCCGTGCACTTCCGCCACCTGATCGGGGTTGTCGGCGATGACCTGGTCGACGATGGCTTCGATGGCGCCGGTGTCGGTGATCTGCTTCAGACCCTTTTCCTCGACAATGACACCGGGTGCCTTGGAGGTTTCGAGCATGATCTCGAACACGTCCTTGGCGATCTTCGATGAAATCGTACCGTCTTCGATCAGCCCGGCCAGTTCTCCCAGATGCTGTGCGGATACCGGACTTTCGCCGATCCCCTTGTTCATCTTGTTCAAGGCACCGAACAGGTTCGTGGTCAGCCAGTTGGCAATGGTCTTGGCGTCACGGCCCTTGGCCGCTTCCTCGAAATAGGCCGCGGTTTCCTGGTCGGCGACCAGCACGCCGGCGTCATAGGCCGACAGCCCCATATCGGAAATGAAGCGCTGCTTCTTGTCGTCCGGCAGTTCCGGCAGCGTCGCCTTGATGCGCTCGATGAAATCGTCGTCGAAGCGTACCGGCAGCAGGTCCGGGTCAGGGAAATAACGGTAATCGTGGGCGAATTCCTTGGAGCGCATGGAGCGCGTTTCGCCTCGGCTCGGATCGAACAGACGCGTTTCCTGTACCACTTCGCCGCCGTCTTCCCAGACCGAGACCTGACGCTCGGCCTCGGCTTCGACGGCCTGCATCACGAAACGGACCGAGTTCACGTTCTTGATTTCGGCGCGGGTCCGCAATTCGTCCGAACCCTTGGGCCGCACCGACACGTTGACGTCAGCACGCATGGAGCCTTCCTCCATGTTGCCGTCGCAGGTGCCGAGATAGCGCAGGATGGCGCGCAGTTTGCGGACATATGCGCCCGCCTGCTCGGGCGAACGGATATCGGGCTTGGAGACGATTTCCATCAGCACCACGCCGGCGCGGTTGAGGTCGATCATCGAGCGCTTCGGATCCTGATCGTGCATCGATTTGCCGGCGTCCTGCTCAAGATGCAGGCGTTCGATCCCGACCTCATGCGTCGTACCATCGGCAAGATCGAGGGTAACCACGCCCTCGCCGACGATCGGATACTGGAACTGGCTGATCTGGTAGCCCTGCGGCAGATCGGCATAGAAATAGTTCTTCCGCTCGAACACGGAATACTTGTTAATCTGGGCCCGCAGTCCAAGTCCGGTGCGAACCGCCTGCTCGATGGCTTTTTCGTTGATCACCGGCAGCATGCCCGGCATCGCCGCATCGACCAGCGAGACGTTTTCGTTCGGCTTGGCGCCAAAGGTCGCTGGCGCACCCGAGAAAAGCTTGGAATTGGTGACGGCCTGGGCGTGAACCTCAAGCCCGACGACGACTTCCCAGTCACCCGTTTCACCCTGGATCAGATAGCTCATGTCTTCACCTCCGGCCGTGCGGTAAAGTTCGCCGCCTGCTCCAGCGCACTCGCGGCCCGGAACAGGGTTTCTTCCTGACAGACACCCGAAATCAACTGCAGACCGAGCGGCAAGCCGTTCGCGTCCAGCCCGCCCGGCACAGAAATCGCCGGCAGCCCGGCCAGAGAAGCGGGCACCGTGAACACGTCGTTCAGGTACATGGCGATCGGATCATCCATCTTTTCACCCTCGGCAAACGCCGCGCTGGGCGCGGTCGGCGTCAGCAGCACGTCGACATCGGCGAAGACCTTCTTGAAATCCTCGGCGATCAGCGTGCGGACCTGCTGTGCCTTGACGTAATAGGCATCGTAATACCCGGCCGAAAGCACGTAGGTGCCGATCAGCACGCGCCGCTGCACCTCGGCGCCAAAACCTTCGCCCCGTGTCAGCTCATACATTTCATCAAGGCTGGCGCCGTCCTTGCGGAAGCCGTAGCGCACACCGTCATAGCGCGCCAGGTTCGAGGATGCCTCCGCCGGCGCGACGATATAATAGGTCGGCAGCGCGTACTTGGTGTGCGGCAGCGACACGTCGACGATCTCCGCGCCCATGTCGCGGAACCACTGCGCGCCCTGCTCCCACAGTTTCTGAATCTCGGCGGGCATGCCGTCCAGCGAGTATTCCCTGGGAATGCCGACGCGCAGCCCCTTGGCGTCCCTAGTGCAGGCGGCGCGAAAGTCCGGCAACTCGAACGGCAGCGAGGTGGAATCCTTGGGATCGTGCCCGGCCATGGCCTGCAGCATGATTGCCGCATCCTCGACGGTGCGGGTCAGCGGTCCGGCCTGGTCGAGACTGGATGCGAACGCCACCACACCCCAACGCGAACAGCGCCCATATGTCGGCTTCATGCCGACAAGACCGGTAAACGACGCCGGCTGGCGTATAGAACCACCGGTGTCGGTGCCTGTCGCAGCCACCGCAAGGCCACCGGTAACTGCCGCCACCGAGCCGCCGGACGAGCCGCCCGGCACCAGATTGGCGTTGGCGCCTACAGGCGTCCACGGGTTCTTCACGGTGCCGAAATACGACGTGATGTTGGCCGAACCCATGGCGAATTCGTCAAGGTTGGTCTTGCCCAGCATCACCGCACCGGCATCCCGGAGGTTGCCGCTGACGGTGCTTTCATAGGTCGGCACGAAATTGTCCAGAATGTGCGACGCCGCCGTGGTCCGCACCCCTTCGGTGCAGAAAAGATCCTTCATGGCGATCGGCACCCCGTCCATGGGGCCACGAGCATCGCCGTTCTTGCGGCGAACGTCCGAAGCCTCGGCGCGCTCACGGGCCAACTCCGGGGTTTCGGTGATGAAGGCGTTCAGTGTCCGCCCCGCTTCCATCGCGGCGATAAAGGCGTCGGTCAGCTCAACGGACGACACCTCGCCTTTTTCAAGGGCATCGGAAGCAGTTGCAATGGTCCAGTCGCGAAGGTCGCTCATTCCACCACCTTCGGCACGCCATAGAACGGCCCCTCTCCATCCGGCGCATTGGACAAGACCTTTTCCGGAATGCCGCCGTCGATGACCTTGTCTTCACGCATCGGCGTTTCCGTCTCGACAACACTGGTCATCGGCGCGACACCATCCGTGTCGACTTCGCCGAGTTGTTCGACCCAGCCGACGATGTTGTTCAGTTCGCCGGCAAGCGGTTCCAGACGCTCGTCGGGAACGCGGATTCGCGCCAGAAACGCGATCTTGCGGACATCGTCCTTGGTTAACGACATCAAGGTCTCCGTGAGACTTGGGTGGTGCGAAAATGCGGGCGGAAACTAACACCCGCTCCCAAAGTCGGCAAGACGCTAGGCGTTCAGTTGGCCTGGGCGAAAATGTCGTCCCAGGCCTGATCCGACCAGTGCGTCATGGCGATTTCCAGCGCCGACGCCAGCGCCCGCATGACGTTGGTCGAAGGCAGCGATTCCAGCGCGCCGGTGGGCCGGGCATACGTCTGTTCGGAAATACTGTCGAAACGGACCTCACCCTTGTCGAGATCGAACATCATGATCGTCGAGAACACGTCCGGCAGCGCGTGCACGCCGTCCAGCAGATCGACGTTGATCTGGAATACCTGACGCTTGTTCGAGCCGTCGAACGGCACTTCGGTCATGAACATCTGAGCCGGGAATCGGATACGTCGGCCTTTACGCTCGCAGACGATGCTGACTTCATAATCGGAGGCGCGGAATGACTGCTCGGACGTGGTGGAATCATCGCCGGCCTTGCCGACGAAATGAACCCGATAGCCGCAACGGTGCCCGGCGCCAAGATGGATTTCGCCAGTCACGTCCTCGATGATTTCGCCGTCGATGACCGGTGACAAAACAGTACCGTAGACAAAACCGAGCGGTTTACCCTCGTCGATTACAGCCAGCCACGCCGTCTTGCCGGCACGCCCGATGACATCGATGACGTCGCCCGCTTTCAAGCCGGTGACCCGTTTGCCCTCGGTCTTGGGCTCGGCGCGGACGTTGACGTCCTTTTCCACCAGGTACTTGCCAGGCGCCGGTGTCACCATCGTGCCCATGAAGTCCATCTCGGCGGCATCGGCTTGGGACAACGCCAGCACGGTCGTACCAAAGACGATGGCACCAAGCATCTGCCGTCTAATGGACCGTAACCCGCACTGCAGCCGGATGGCGTTCATTTATTTCCTTTCGGACATTCCGAAAATGCGATGTCATCCGCATAAGTCTATGATATCCAAGTCTTTCATATGATGCCAGCCGTTGAAAATTCCATCGGAAATCTCATGTCCGCGATGCACGACACCGTCCAGCACCTGATCGACGCCATTCCCCGGGGGAAGCGGTTGCTTGGCCTCGATATCGGCGACAAGACCATCGGGCTGGCCATCTCCGATCCGCTGTTCATGGTCGCCAGCCCGCTCCGGACGATCCAGCGCGGCGGCAAACTGGCGCCTGCGATTCGGGAAATCAGAGACCTGCTCAAGGACGAAGAAATCGGTGGAATCCTGGCCGGACTGCCGCTCAGCATGGACGGTACCGAAGGGCCTCGTGCGCAGGCGACCCGCGACCTGGCACGGGAGATATCGTCCCAACTCGACCTGCCTTATGCGTTCTGGGACGAACGGCTGTCGACGTCTGCGATCGAACGTTTCCTCGTCAACGAAGCCGATATGACGCGCAAGCGCCGCAAGGACGTGGTCGACAAGATGGCCGCCAGCTATATCCTGCAGGGCGCTCTCGACAGCGTTTCCGGACGCAGTTGATGGGGCACGTCTTTTCCGCCATCGTACCGATCTTCCTGATCATCGGTTTTGGGGTTTTTCTCAAGACCAAAGCCGGTTTCACCGATGAATTCTGGCGCTTCGTCGAAAAGCTGACCTTTAACGGACTGTTTCCATCACTTTTGATCGTAAAGATCGCCGACGCCCATATCGACTGGAGCGTGGCGCTTCCGATCGCCGCCATCATCGTCGCCGGCATCATGCTGACGGCTGCCGCCGCAGTGCCGTTCCGGGGCCTTCTGAAGCTGGATGCAACCCGCTTCGTCGCCGTCTTTCAGGGTGGGTTCCGCTCCAATTCTTATGTCGGTTTCGCGGTCGTGCTGGGCATATTCGATGATACCGCAACAGGTGCCATGGCTGTCAGCGTCTTCGTCGTCGGTATCACAATTAACTTTCTCGGAGTCTGGGGGCATCTGAAGTGGCTGGAACGGCCGGGTGGCCGACGCGGTTGGAAAGGCGTGACTGTCGACTGCTTCAAGAACCCGCTGATACAGGCGTGCCTGATCGGCGGCCTGTTAAACATCACCGGTTGGGGGTTGCCGCCGATCATCGGCCCGACCCTGGATCTGTTCAGCCGTGCCGCACTGCCGATGGGGCTGATGGCGGTCGGCGCCGGTCTGTCGCTGCATTCGGTGCGCGATGCGAAGCTGCCTGTCGCCATGGCGTGCTTCCTCAAGCTCTGCCTGCAGCCGGGACTGACCTATGCCCTCGGTTTGGCGCTCGGGCTTTCAGGATACGCGCTGATCGTGCCGGCGATCTTCGCCGCCCTGCCGACATCGTCGACCAGCTACGTGGTGGCGCGGCAAATGGGCAGTGATGCACCGCTCGCCGCCGCCATCGTCACGGCGACGCACCTTTGTGCGATCTTCACCCTGCCGGTGCTGCTGGCGCTGGTTCACTAATGCGTTTGTAATTACGCCGCGACGTTGTAATTCAACAGCTTCAAGAGCTCACCTGACTGACGGTGAAAACGCTTCGTCGCCTCGTAGTCAAAACGCTTGTGCCAGACCCCGGGATCGAGATCGAGCGGCGCGATCTGATAAGCATGACGAATCCCCGCCTGGACGATGTCTTCCTTGTCCTCGACATCGCAGAAACGGAACAGGCGGCGGACGATGGGCGCCGGTTCCTCAACCAGATCCTCGGCACGGATCTGATAATATCTGCGCCGGTTCAAGCGCCCGAAGCGCCGCGCCGCGCCGACCGAACGCGACCAGTTGCGGGCAAAAGTCTCAGCAAAGTCGGCGAAACTCGGATAGCGTCTCGGAAACTCGCCCCGGGATATCCCCATGTTGAAGTCCCAGGCGCTGGCCGCCTCGTCACGGCCGTCACGGACAACGTGGACGATGCGCATTTCCGGGAACAGCCGGTCGAGCAGTTCCAGCGACAACACATGTTCCGGTGTTTTTTCGCCGATGCAGGTGATTTCGTCTTCCGTGTCATCCGGCACCCAGCGCTGGAACATCAGCATCACGGCGGTGCGCATCAGGTATTCGACGTCGTCGAAGGTGAAACCGGCGGCATTGCCGGGCAGTCCGGCAAGCTGCATACGGTTGCCGATGCGCTCGGCGTCCTGGTTATACTGATCGACCAGCTTGGCGAGACCGGGAAACAGGCTGTCGGTGAAATGCCCCTCGCCCTTGCAGAGAATCTTCGGATGTGTGTCCAGACACTGCTGCACCCAGGACGTGCCCCAGCGCGTCGCGCCAACGACGAACACGATATCCTTCTTCAAGAGCCGGCCCAGTCTGTCGTGGGCCTTCAGGTACTCTTCCATTCGACTTCCCGTTGCCTCAATGCCCGGCGGATCGCTGCAGACGCACCCCACTCCTCGCGAATCGCTTGAACCGAAACATACTGCGCGATCCCGCCCCGGCAAGCTACGTCGTCACGCTCATCAAGGGTTAGCAAGGGTCTTGATCTTGAAGCTTGCGATTTGACCCCATGCGGACATATAGTGCGCGCCTATGAACGACGGTACTGGCCCATTCGGCTTTCCTCATAAGCACCTCCTCGGTATCGAGGGTCTCAATCCCATTGAAATTTCCGCTCTTCTCGACCGTGCCGAAAGCTACGTCGAGCAGAACCGTCAGGCCGACAAAAAGAAGGCGGTGCTGAGCGGACGCACCATCATCAACCTGTTTTTCGAAGACTCCACGCGTACCCGCACTTCGTTCGAACTGGCGGGCAAGCGGCTCGGCGGTGACGTCATCAACATGTCGGTGGCGACCAGCTCGGTCAAAAAGGGCGAAACCCTTATCGACACGGCAATGACCCTGAACGCCATGCACCCGGACGTCCTTGTGGTGCGGCATCCGGAATCCGGTTCGGTCAAGCTGCTCAGCGAAAAAGTAAACTGCGCCGTGATCAATGCCGGCGACGGCCAGCACGAACACCCGACACAGGCCTTGCTGGACGCGCTGACGATCCGCCGCCGCGTCGGCAAGATCCAGGGCCTCAGGATCGCCATCTGCGGCGATATCCTGCATTCGCGTGTCGCGCGCTCCAACATTCACCTGCTGACCACCATGGGCGCCCGTGTCCGGCTGATCGCACCCCGCACCCTGATCCCGACCAGGATCGAACACATGGGCGTCGAGGTTTTCTACGACATGCGCGAAGGCCTTGAGGACTGCGACATCGTCATGATGCTCAGGCTGCAGAAGGAACGCATGGACGGCAACTACCTGCCATCGGTCCGTGAATACTTCCACTTCTTCGGTCTCGATTACGCCAAGCTCGAAGGTGCCAAGCCGAACGCGTTGATCATGCATCCGGGACCGATGAACCGTGGCGTCGAGATCGACAGCGAGGTTGCCGACGACTTCGGTCGCAGCGCCATTCACGAACAGGTGGAAATGGGCGTCGCGGTCCGCATGGCGGCGCTGGAAATCCTCACCGCCAACCTTGAAGAACATTTGCAGAGGAATTTGTAGATGGCGCTCAAGGGAGACCGCACACCGGGACGGGTCGCCTACGTCGGTGCCAGGCTTCTCGACCCCGCGAGCGGGATGGACCAGATCGGCGGCGTGCTGACCGAAGGCGAAATGATCAAACAGGTCGGCCCCGGCGTGACCGCCGATATCGCCCTCGAAGGCATCACCATCATCGACTGCACCGGTCTGTGCCTGGCACCGGGCCTCGTCGACATGCGGGTGCATCTGGGCGAGCCAGGCGAGGATTACAAGGAAACCTTCGCCAGCGCCGGCCGCGCCGCGACCAAGGGGGGCGTGACCTCCATGGTCTGTCTGCCGAACACCGATCCCGTCATCGATGACATGTCGGTGGTCGAATTCGTCGCCCGGCGCGCCCGCCTGCAGGGCCTGTCCAAGGTCTACCCCTACGGTGCCGTGACCAAGGGCCTAAAGGGACAGGAAATCGCCGAACTGGGGCTTCTCGCGGAATCCGGCGCCGTCGCCTTTACCGACGGTTTCAGCGCCGTTGCCAACGCCCAGGTCATGCGACGCGCCATGATGTACGCACGCACCTTCGACCTGCTGATCTGCCAGCATCCCGAAGAGCCGTCTCTGGCACACGGCGGCGCCATGAACGCCGGCGAGACGGCGACCCGGCTGGGGCTTTCCGGCATCCCGCGCCAGGCCGAAGTCATGATGATCGAACGCGATATCCGCCTGGTTGAGTTGACCGGTGGGCGGCTGCACGTTGCACACATATCAACCGCCGAGGCCGTCGAGGCCATTCGAAAGGCCAAGGCCGACGGCCTGCCCGTCACCTGTGACACCGCACCGCCCTATTTCGCGCTCAACGAGGTTGCCATCGGCGATTACCGGACCTTTGCCAAACTGTCGCCGCCGCTCAGGGACGAAACGGACCGCCGCGCCATCGTTGACGGCCTCAAGGACGGCACCATCGACTGCATCGCATCGGACCACACACCGCAGGACGAAGAATCCAAGCGCCTACCCTTCTCCGCCGCCGCCACCGGCGGGGTCGGACTGGAAACCCTTCTGGCGGTGACGCTGGAACTGTACCACAACGGTCACCTGTCCGTGCTCGATGCGCTTCGTTTCGTGACATCGGCGCCCGCCGACCTGCTCAAGCTCCGCGCCGGCAAGTTGCAGCAGGGCCGGCCTGCGGACCTAATCCTGTTCGATCTGGATCAGGGCTGGAAGGTCGATGCCGACAAGCTGTTGTCTAAATCCAAGAACACGCCTTTCGATGGGCGGCTGATGCAGGGCGCGGTGATCCGCACCGTCATTGACGGACGCACGGTTTTCGTGGCCGACTGAGCTTATGGAAAACCTGAACCCCAACGTCATTGTCGCCGCGGCGGCGATCTGCGGCTACCTGCTCGGCTCGGTCCCGTGGGGGCTGGTGCTGACGCGCATGAAGGGCATCGATATCCGGAGCATCGGGTCGGGCAACATCGGCGCCACCAACGTGCTCAGAACCGGTCACAAATTCCTGGCCTTCCTGACGCTGGTCCTCGACGCCTCCAAGGGGGCGGTCGCGGCTTTGATTTTCATGCAACTCGGGGAACTGCCCGGCATCGTCGCAGCCTTTGCCGCCGTCATGGGCCACAATTTCCCGGTCTGGCTGAAATTCAAGGGGGGCAAGGGCGTGGCAACGACGCTGGGCGCGCTGGTCGCCGTCTCATGGCCGGTCGGCCTGCTGACCTGTTGCGTCTGGCTGGTCGTCGCGGGGATGTTCAGGTATTCATCCCTGGCCTCGATCCTGTCGATCCTGTCGTCTCCGGTGATCGCTATGTGGTTCGCCGGCGGCAACGCGCCGGTCGCCATGATGGCCGCCGGTCTCGCCGTGCTGTCAATGATACGCCACAAGGACAACATCCGCCGCCTGATCAAGGGCGAGGAAAGCAAAATCGGCCAGAAGAAAGCCGAGAACACCGCTTCCGACACGCCCTCATCCTCTTCCTGATCTAAACGCTGGATTCCGGCTTTCGCCGATATGACGAGGCGCCCGTAACAAGCTAGGCCTCATCCCGACGAAGGCGGGGCCAGTAAGGGGGCGCACACAAGTATGCTGTGCCATAATGCCGCATGCTGCAAGAATCGCCCAAACAGGAGAAAAAGACCGAGGCCGATGCCGGCACCGATGACGCTATCTATTGCGCCAAATGCGGTCATCTGCTGACGTGGATGCGCTGGGCCGTCGATATCGGCGGGCACGAACGCGTCTTCATCAACCCGGCCGGGCGGGTATTCCGTATCGCCTGCTTCAGGGAAACGCCCGGTGCCCGCGATGAAGGAAGGCCGACCGAGGAATTTACCTGGTTTCCCGGCTATGCCTGGAATCTGGCTATCTGTCTCGGATGCGGGGTGCATCTGGGCTGGCGCTTCGAAGGCACCGCCATGCCGCCGGTTTTCTTCGGGCTGATCAAAACGGCGTTGACGCAGCGCCCGGCGGGCGGCGAAGGTTGATCCTGAATTCCCCGCACAGGAGAGCGCCATGCCGAAGCCCACGATCGAAATTCATTACTGCCGCACCTGTCGGTTCGTGCTGCGCGCGACGTGGATGGCGCAGGAACTGCTGTTCACCTTTGCCGACGATATCGGCGCGCTGACGTTGGTCCCGGATGAAGGCGGCACCTTCCGTGTGCAGACCGCCGACGGCACTGTCCTGTTCGACCGCAAGACCGAAGGCCGGTTTCCGGAAAGCAAGGAACTGAAGCAGCTTGTCCGTGACGTCATCGCACCCGGCAAGGATCTCGGGCATTCCGACAAGGCCTGAATCTCAATTGACCCGTGACCCGCTGGCGGACGGCATTTAAGCTTGTCCGCATCCTGCCCGATACAAATATTCCCGTATGGAGGCTCCATGAATTTCATTATCCGCAATGCGGCGCTTTATGACGGCTCGGGCACGGACGCGCGGCCCGGCACCGATGTCCTCGTCAGTAACGGCAAAATCGCCGCCGTCGGGCAGAACATAGATGCCCCGGGCGTTGAGGAAATCGATGCTTCCGGCCTCGCCCTGATGCCCGGCATCATCGACACGCATACCCATTTTGATGCACAGATTACCTGGGATCCCGGCGTTCGCCCCTCCCCCGCCCTCGGCGTGACGACCATCGTCATGGGCAATTGCGGCTTCACCATCGCGCCCTGCAAGGAAGGCGACCGTGATCTGGTGATGAAGAACCTGACGCAGGTCGAGGGGATGTCCCTGGATGCGCTTCGCGAAGGCATCGATTGGTCTTTCGAGACCTTTCCCGAATACGTCGACATGCTGCGGCGTAAAAGCGTGGCGCCGAACGTCGCCTGCTTCCTCGGTCATAGCTCGATCCGGACTTATGTCATGGGGGCGGCAGCGACCGAGCGCGCGGCGACGCAGGGGGAAATCGATCAGATGTGTGCCATCGTCGAACAGGGCATGGCGGCGGGCGCTGTAGGCTTCGCGACCTCGACCGCGCCACAGCACAACGGCTGGGGCGGCGTGCCGATGCCGTCACGGCTGGCCGACGATGCCGAACTGCTTTCGCTGGTGCAGGCCATGGCCCGCTCCGGGCGTGGCATTTTCATGCTGACCAAGGGCAACCGCACGGATGTACCGTATCTTGAGGAACTGGCGAAGAATACCGGTCGCCCGATCATGATTGCGGCGCTGCTGCACAATTCCACCTATCCGACCGGCACGCTGGATGAGCTGGCGCGGATCGCCGAAGCCCGCGCGCGTGGCCACGAATTGTGGGGGCAGGTTTCGTGCTGCCCGCTGACCATGGATTTCACCCTTAAATCCGCCTACCCACTGGAAAGCTTCGAAAGCTGGCAGCCGCTGATGAAACTTTCCAAGAATGCGCTCAAGGAAAAACTCAAAGACCCGGCACTACGCCAGGCCGTGAAGGACGAACTGGCCGCCCCCGCCGGCGTGCGTCTGTTCAACGGTGAATGGCACAAGATCGAGGTCACCGAAGCGGCAACGGACACGTACCGAGACGTGGAACACCGCACGCTTTCCGATCTCGCCGCTGAGCGCGGCGCCGATCCGCTGGACCTGATGCTCGACATCGCCATCGACGAGGACCTTGAAACCATCTTCACCGCCGTGCTGCTGAATTCCGACGAGGACGCGGTCGGCAAGATGCTGGTGCATCCGGCGGCCTCAGTCGCGCTGTCCGATGCCGGCGCACATTTGACGTTTTTCTGCGATGCCGGGTTCGGGCTAAGCCTGCTCGGCCACTGGGCGCGCGATCTCGGCAAGATGACAATGAGCGCCGCCGTGCACGAACTGACCGGCAAACCCGCATCGATTTATGGCATCGAGGGACGCGGCCTGATCCGCGAAGGCTTTGCCGCCGACCTGATGCTGTTCGACCCCGATACCGTGGCACGCGGCCCGAAACGGCGTGTCTTCGATCTGCCGGCAGGGGCGCACCGACTGACCACCGATGCCGTCGGCGTGCATGGCGTGTGGATCAATGGTACGCGTGTCGTCGATGCCGGCGGCTCCATCGAAAACACCGAAAATGCCGGCGAGATCCTGACCGGATTTGCCGCCTGAATGACCTGAATGGAATAACGATATGAGCATCGAAACAATTGCCATCCTGATGCCGGGCGACATGGGCCACGGGGTCGGCCTCGTGCTTCGCGAACACGGCTACGAAGTTATCACGTCGCTGGCCGGACGATCGGAGCGCTCGCGGCAACTCGCCGAAGCCGGCAAAATCCGCGATGCCGGTGATCTCGACGCGACGGTTGCCGCGGCCGACATGATCCTGTCGATCCTGCCCCCGGCCTCGGCGCTACGGCTCGCCGATGACGTCGCGGCGGCGATGCAGCGCACCGCCAGCA
Source organism: Thalassospiraceae bacterium (assembly GCA_038100295.1). Lineage (GTDB taxonomy): Bacteria > Pseudomonadota > Alphaproteobacteria > Rhodospirillales > Casp-alpha2 > UBA4479. The sequence goes on along the minus strand of JAYNVG010000038.1, from coordinate 3,448 downwards.
CGCCCGTTTATGTCGACTGCAACGCCATTTCTCCCGGCACAGCGCAAGCCGTATCGGATAAAATCACCACAGCCGGCGCCTCGTTCATCGATGCCGGAATCATCGGCCTTGCGCCGAACAAGAGCAAAAACACCCGCTTTTATGTGTCCGGCCCTGAAACGGCACCGATGACGAACCTGAACGGCAAGGGCTTCGAAGTCATTTCGCTGGGCGACACCGTCGGCCGCGCCTCGGCCATGAAGATGGTCTATGCAGCGCTCACCAAGGGCAGCTGGACGCTGTGGACGGCTGTACTGCTGACCGCCGAGCGCAACGGTCTGATGGCGCCGCTGGTCGAGGAATTCGAACATTCCCAGCAGGCGACCCTGAGCAACATGCGCGGAAAGGTGTCCGCACTGCCCGCCGACAGCGCGCGCTGGATCGGCGAGATGGAGGAAATCGCAAAGACCTTCCGTGAAGCCGGCGTCAGCGGCGATTTTCATGATGGCGCGGCGTGGATATTCGAACTGCTGAGCGAAACCCCTTTCGCCGCCGAAACCCGCCAGAACATGGACACCTCCAGGACCATGGAACAAAGCGTCGCCGCCTATGCAGAAGCCCTCGCCAAGCGACTCGGCAAATGACCGACGCGACGCCCCAAATGACGGCGACGTGAATGGAGAGCTATGAAATCATCGTTCTGCTGGGCGGCCTCACGGGCGGACTGGTCAATGGGCTGACCGGTTTCGGCACTGGACTGACGGCGCTGACCTTCTGGCTTTACGTGGTGCCGCCGGTGGTCGCCTCGCCAATGGTAGTGATCTGTTCGATCGTCGGCCAGGTGCAGACGCTGCCGAAGATCTGGCACGCCATAAGCTGGAAACGCGTTCTGCCGTTCATCGTCGGCGGCTTGCTGGGCGTGCCGGTCGGCACCTGGCTGTTGCCGAGCGTGCCGGTGCAGGCCTTCAAGATTTTCATCGGCGTTTTTCTGATCTGCTTCTGCAGCTTCATGCTCGCCAGCGGACGGACCTTCAAGGTGACATTCGGCGGCCGTGCGGCGGACGGCGGGATCGGATTTATCGGCGGCGTACTGGGCGGCATCGCGGGATTGTCCGGCGCCCCGACGACGATCTGGGCCAGCCTGCGTGGCTGGGGCAAGGACGAGAAACGCAGCATCTTCCAGGCCTTCAACCTGACCATTCTGGCAACAGCGCTGGTCAGCCAGTGGGTAGGCGGGCTGCTCACCGCCGAAGTCGGGCGGATGACCCTGCTCGCCCTGCCGGGGACCCTGGTCGGAGTCTGGATCGGCCGACGCCTTTATGAAAAGCTCGGCACCACCGGCTTCGACCGGGTTGTGTATCTGGTACTGCTGCTGTCCGGCGTCACCATGGTGTATTTCAGTCTGTAAGTCCTATGCCCGATAAACTAAGACACGGCGGCGACATCGATGCGGCGGAGGACGCCTTCGGCACGCCAGAAGCAGGCTGGCTCGACCTGTCGACCGGCATCAATCCGATTCCGTATCCCGTCGGCGCACTCGATCCGGCCATCTGGCAGCGGCTGCCGACAAAATCGGATGAACACGCCCTGCTCGATGCCGCGCGGGATTGCTATGGCGTCCCCGCCGGCGCCGGGATCGTTGCTGCGCCGGGCACCCAGGCCATTATCCAATGGCTGCCCGTCGCAGCAAAGGACTGCCGGGTACAAATCCTCGGCCCGACTTATGAAGAGCATGCCAAAACCTGGCATGCGCGTGGTCACACCATTGAAATCATTGAAAATATTGAAGATGCCGATGCCGACGTGGTGATCGCCGTCAATCCCAACAATCCGAACGGGCGGATCGTCGAACCCGGCCGGCTGATGGACGCTGCGGCACGGCTGTCTGGACGAGGCGTTCTGATCGTCGACGAAGCCTTCGCCGATGTATCGCCGGATATCTCCGTGACGCCGCAGGCAGGACAGCCGGGACTTCTGGTGCTGCGTTCGTTCGGCAAGTTCTACGGCCTCGCCGGATTGCGCCTCGGCTTCGCCATCGGCACAGTCTTCGACACGGATTTGATTCGGGATGCGCTGGGGCCATGGGCGGTCGCCGGTCCGGCGCTGGCCATCGGTAAGCGGGCACTGGCCGATACCGCATGGCAAGAACGGACACAGGCACGGCTGGTGGCGGACGCGGCACGCTTGGACGGTATTCTCGAAACCGCCGGCATGGCGATCGTCGGCGGCACACCGCTCTACCGGCTCGCCCGTTCATCGGATGCTGCTTTGATTTACGAAACTCTCGGTCGCGCCGGGATCTTGGTCCGCAAGTTCGATTACGACCCCGGCTGGCTGCGCTTCGGCCTGCCGGGCAACGAGAACGACTGGGGGCGACTCGAGCAGGCACTAGGCTAACGTCTTAACTGTCCAGCATCTCAAGCAGTGCCGCGTTGAACGCCTCCGGGGCTTCATACATCACCCAGTGTCCGACCCCGTCGATGATGACGAACGGGACTTCCGGCTGATATTTCGCAAACACATCGCGTCGCTTGAGAATCTGTTCGCGTCCGCCGCCCGTCGCATCGTGCACACCCCAGATGCCGCCGAGCCGGGCTTTGATATCCGGCAGCGCGTCGACGAGTTGATTGCCGAGCGACATCGGCCGTGAGCGGACCCGTGAGCGCGCTACATTCTTACGGTGCGTATAGATCGCCACATCGTCGATCCCGGATGCGTCGTGCAGCATGAGAATGCTTAGATTCTCGCGGTGAATATCGTTCTTTTCATCGTCGCTCATATCCCGGTCGGGAACTCGAATGCCGAGCACGCGGACATGCAAACCTTCGAATCCGCTAGCACCGACCGCGACATAGGTCTTCATGCGGTCACCGACGGCCTTGGCGACGCGCGATCCGATCAGGCCGCCGAAACTGAAGCCCGCCAGGTCGAACGGCTTGTCCTTGCCGAAAACAGCATCCAGCCCGGCGACGATGGGTGCCGCGAGGTTGTCCGGCGTCAACTCGCCAGGCGCGGACGCGCTGTCGCCAAGCCCCGGCATATCGCAAGTCACGACAAGCCGGTCCTGTGACAGCGCCTCGACGTTGGCGATCCAGTGCGTCCACGAACCGAAACCGCCGTGCAGCAGTAACAGAGGCGTCTTGCTGCTGTCATCGCCCCAGACCTGCCACACCATCTCGCCGTCGCCGCACGGGGTTTTGACGATATCGGCGCGGGCGATCAGATTATCGACGTAGGCTTTTGGGTCGGCGGCTGTGGACATGCTTGGAGAACTCCTGATGACGGGTCCGAAAAGATGTCCGATCGGCGCGCTTGGAACAAGCCCCACACTGGATATTCCAGGGCTATTTCAACAGCGGGATTCCGTGGCATACTCGGCACCAATTCCGCAGCGAGGAGCGCCAGATGTTTGGATTAGGGGCTGACATAGATAAGGAATTTTCTTTATGAGTGTCAGATGGTTAGCAGA
>JAYNVG010000011.1:0-94822 GCA_038100295.1 Thalassospiraceae bacterium | reverse complement strand
CCAAAACCTGAACAGAACTAACTTCTGAATGAGGATAAACAGGGGTTCACGTCAACCTCAACAGATACTGCGAGAACTTTGTCTTCAGTAAGCGGGTCAACAATGGGATGCATCACTTCACGGTTTGCAAGGCGAATGGATTGTTCAATAACACTCGCAAATCGTCGGTGTTCGCGTAGATAATCGTCCGACATTGCACTCTCCTAAGGGGTGTGAGTTTGCGGAGAGGATAAGGCCGACAAATCTAATAATTCGTGAACTTGGTTATACGCTTGAACAATGAGCGGTAAGAGCAGTCCCAGAGGGGATAAGAGAATGCCACTGGCAGCAAATCTTAATGATCTAACTGCGATGAATGCTGTCATTCGCAAGTGCGTATCCAACCGCCCAGTTACTGACCGCATCAAAAAGCTGACGCTTCCCTCGCTACTGCTTGAAGAAACCGACTTCAACTTCATGGACATTTGGGTAGCTGGCGATCCGATAGTCGGTGTTATCGCTTTGCAGGGAACCAAAGAAGGGATGCTTCTGCATAGCCTCTACGTTGACCCAAAAGCTAGCGGTAATGGCATTGGCACGGAACTCGTCAATCAGGCTGTGAAACTGACGAAGGAGGCAGGGCAAGAGCGCCTATTGGTAAAAGCCTTCGCTGAGTCCGTCCGTTTTTTTCAAAAGGTGGGCTTTGAGCCGACTGACGTTCTGGATTACCCACACACATTTGGGATGTCGCTTTAGGTCTTCTGCCCCATCCACGTAATTTTTTAAAATTATGAAAATCTTTTACTTTATCTTTTCAACCTTTTGTGCCATCTTGGGCTATCGCAAACTTAATGGCGCCGAAAATGATCACGAGCAACCAACTCTCAAAGCGGCTCCCAGCCGCCACCGGGATTAGCGAAGCGGAAGCGACGCATCGCGTTCTGACGCTCATCCGCGCCGAAGTTCTTCCAAGAAGCAAGCGGGGCCGAGGTGCCGGCACACCGCTCACTGACGGCGATATGGCTGATGCTCTTCTGTCACTGCTTTCACCTGAAGCTTTAAACGGGCCGGAGTGGGCCGCTCGTTTCGGAAAGATGATCTGTCTCGACGAAACCCTTAACGGCCAGTTTGAAGAGCCGCTGCTGCTTCGTGATTGGATGATCTCCATGATCGGGCGTGCTGGCGAAAAGGAAACCGCGCTAACGATTACGCCCGTTCGTATCCTGTCGCGCTGTCATCCAGAGAAGCCTTACGTCGAGGTCACGATCCGAATGGGCAAACGGTTGTTTCCCATCATGTTTGCGGAGAGTAAGGACCTTGAGACACTGGACACCTTGGTCCACCGCTCAATGGTGATCGACGGTCGCATCTTCCCTTTGGTCGCCAACTGGCTGTGGGGGGATGAATGACACCCAGGGGGCTTCATAGGACACAAGCGGCAGAGTACATCGGCTGCAGTCCGCGTCTATTTGACGCAATGGTTTTTGATGGCCGACTACCGAAACCTCGGCTGTTTAATTCAAAGAAGATTTGGGACCGCTTGGAATTGGATGAGGCTTTTGAGGCCTTGCCACGCGACGGGGAGGAGAACGATTGGGATGGTATCGGTGAAAATTAAACACGTCGAAATAGACCGGAAAGGCGGGAAGGAGTACGTCTATTTCCGCAACCGCCGTGGCAGCGGCAAGCGCTATAAGCTGCCGCCTCTAGGCACGCCAGAGTTCTTTGAGGCGTACAGCATCGCCGCAGAGAAAGATGCGATTGAGGTCGGAACATCAGGCCGCTCCGGCAACAACACCACCATGTCCTGGCTAGTGCAGCAGTATTACCTGAGCGCAGATTTTAAGCGGCTTGACGAAAGCACGAAAAAGGTTCGACGAGGCCGACTTGAGCGTTTTTGCCAATCTCACGGCGAGCGCCGATTCAAACAGCTTGAGCCAAAACATCTTTACACAATCCGAGATATGGGAAGTGACACACCCGCCCAAACCAACAACACACTCAAAGACCTTAGGCAGGTATACAAGTTTGCTGTCCGAATGGGACACGTAAAAACCAATCCTGCCCGAGAGGTTGAATACCTGGGCTCCATGAACCCCGACGGTTTTCACGCTTGGACACTAGAAGAGGTAAGTAGGTACGAAGCTTTCCATCCGGTGGGATCAAAGGCACGGCTAGTCCTTGCGCTCCTCCTCTACACTGGGCAAAGACGCTCAGATATTGTTCGCCTTGGACGTCAGCATGAAAAGGATGGATGCTTAATCTTCCGGCAACACAAAGGCCGAAACTCCAAGCCGAAAGACATGGAGATACCAATCATCTCGGAACTACGTCGGGTAATTGATTTATCACCTACTGGCGATCTGACGTACCTCGTAACAGAGTTCGGTAGACCATTCACCGCTAATGGTTTTGGAAACTGGTTCAAGAAGCGCTGCAGCGAAGCTGGGCTGCCTCATTGCTCCGCTCATGGAGTAAGAAAGGTTGCTGGCTATCGTATGGCGGAGCTTGGCTGTTCCACTCACGAAATTGCGGCAATCCTCGGTCACACCACTCTCAAAGAGGTGGAGCGATACACCAGAAAAGCAAAGCAAAAGCATCTTGCTGCTTCGGCAACTGAACGGATTGAGAACGCATTGTCCCGAAAAAATACCGGGTGCGTCCCGAAGACCGGAGAAAGCCAATGAAATCAATAAGATGGGGAAAGGATGGTGCCCAGGGGCGGATTTGAACCACCGACACCCGCATTTTCAGTGCGATGCTCTACCAACTGAGCTACCTGGGCACCGTGCCGCGCGAACGCGAGACAGGTCTCGTAAGAGACAGGCGCTTATAGAAGATATGCCGGGGCCTGTCCAGCGCCCCGGAAGCGGAATTTCGTTTGTTTTGACGGTTTTATTCGTCGTCTTCCAGACCGGCCTCGGCGTCGCCCGGCGCCTCGTTGGTCGGCATCCGGTAATCGCCGTCGAGCCAGCGCCCGAGATCGAGATCCGCACAGCGTTTCGAGCAGAACGGCCGCATTTCCAGGGTCGCCGGTTTCTTGCAGATCGGGCACTTGTTACCCTTCAGGGGCACCACCTTGGCGGTCTTCGTGCTGCTTGGGTCGGCGTTCATCAGGGCGTCTCGATCTCCAGTGTCGACGTGGCGGCGCCCGGCACCGCCTCCAGAGCAATAACAAATCCCAGCCTGTGTTCAAGTTTTTTACGGATTTCCGCGAGCGGCCCGTCCAGGCAGGTGCAGACTTCCGGCGCGGCGTGGAGCCGTGCGCCACTGCCGCCCCGGCGTTCGATCCGGGCCAGGGCTTCCAGCGCGGCGCTTTCCGGCGTCATCGATTCCGTGCGCGCCAAAAACAGTCCGGCCAGCGACGGCCCATGGCTCTGGCGCACGATATCGACGATGCCGAAACGGCTGAAATCGCCGATGCGCGGCTTGTCGGTATCGCCTTTGAAGGCGTCCACCAACGCCGACAGCACGCGCTTGCGGTTGGCGTCGTCGCGCATTTTCAGGAAGTCGACGGCGATCAGCCCGCCGATGCCGCGCAGCATCAGGGTTTCCGCCAGCGCCACGGCCGCCTGCAGGTTGGTGTCCAGCGCCAGGCGTTCCGGATCGCCACCCTGCGCGCGCCCGGCATTGACGTCGACCGCCGTCATCGCCGGGGTTTCGGAAACGATCAGCGCGCCGCCGCCGGGCAGCGCCACGTGGGGGCTGAGGGCGGCTTCGAACGCGTCCTCGATCCCGGCATCACGGAACGCCGGTGCACCGCCGTCGGCCATCCTGAGTGCCGTGCCGGCCCACGCCGGTGCCTGCGCCAGGTGCGCCCCGAGCCGGGCCAGCGTGTCGGCGTCGTCGGCGATGATTTCCTGCGTCTCCGGCCCGGCGAAACGGCTGACGATGCGCTCGGCGAAGGCCGGCGCGGGGATCACCGTTGTCGGCGGCGACAGTTTCGCCAGCCCGTCCCGCAGGTCACGCCATCGCGCCTGCAGGGCCGTGTACTCGGCAACGATATCGGCGTCCGCCATGTCCCGCGCGCCGGTGCGCACGACCAGCCCGTCGGCGCTGAAGTCCTCGTCGGCGAACAATGATTTGAGCCGGGCGCGGGCGTCGTCGTCACCGATCCTGGCGGAAAGTCCGAGACCGGGCCGACCCGGTGTCAGCACCAGCGCGGCGCCCGGAATGTCGATGGCGGTACCGAGCTGAGCGCCCTTGCCGACGGTGGCGTCACGGCCGATCTGCACAAGCACCGCCGCGCCCTCCGCGAGCGCCGTGCCGCAGGCATCGCCGGTGCTGCCCCGGATGTTGAGAAAGCCGTCCGCGTCGTCGCCGATATCGACGAAGGCCGCCCCCAGATCGCGCCGCACCGTCCGCACCCGGCCGAGCAGCACGGCGCCGGTCAGGCTGCGCGCGGTGTCACGTTCGACACGGAAGGCGACGGGATTGTTCCTGCCGTCCAGAACCGCGGCCCGGACTTCGCCCGGGCGAGTTTCGATGACGATCCGGCGGGCTCCCGGCACGGCTCAGCGCCCTGCGTATCCGAGGCCCCTGAGCATGCCAAGGGTCTCGCTGACGGGCAGCCCGACAACGTTGGTGTACGAGCCGTTGATCCACGGGATGAACGCCGCTGCGGCGCCCTGGATGGCATAGCTGCCGGCCTTGCCTTCCCATTCGCCGGTGTCGAGATAGGCCGCGATATCGTCGTTTGTGAGCCGCCGGAAGCGGACCTGCGTAACCACCGTCCGGGCATTGCGCCGCCCGTCCGGTGCGGCCACGGCGACACCGCTGATGACCCGGTGCCGGCGCCCCGACAGCATTTCCAGGAATTTGCGGGCCTCCTGGGCATCGGCGGGCTTTTCAAGCATCCGCTGGCCAAGGGCGACGACCGTATCGGCGGCGAGAACTATGTCGTCGGGATAGCTTGCTGCCACGGCCTCGGCCTTGGTTGAGGCCAGGCGTACGGCCAGATCGCGCGGCCTTTCGCGGGGGTGCGGGGTCTCGTCGATGTCGGCGGGCACCACCTGATCCGGCTCGATGCCGACCTGCGCCAGAAGCTCCAGGCGCCTGGGCGATGCGGACGCAAGAATGAGCCGGGCGGTCATTTCGGACTCCGGCTCATGGCAGGTGCGTCATCAGCGACGCCCCGATTACTTGAAACGGAAAGTGATCCGACCCTTGGTCAGGTCGTAAGGCGTCATTTCAACGTTGACGCGGTCGCCAGCGAGCACGCGGATACGGTGCTTGCGCATCTTGCCCGCCGTGTGGGCGAGGATTTCATGTTCGTTGTCGAGTTTTACACGGAACATCGCGTTGGGAAGCAGTTCCATGACGGTCCCCGAAAACTCGAGAAGGTCTTCTTTAGCCATTCTGATCCATGCCTGTTGCCAAAATCGAGCAGACCATGCCCATATCGCTGCGATTGGTCAAGTTTTCAGTAATCCCACCGTGGATTGCCGCCAGGCTTCAGCGCTGACAGCGTCCCCGGGAAATCTGCTATTTAACAATGCCGCCCCACTGTTTATTGTGCACTGCAACAACGGAGCACATTCTCATAAACAATCGCATCATCTCTCGACGTGCTCGCAGGGCGGCCTTCGTCCTTGCCCTGCTGGCGGTGTCCCTGCCCCCCGCCGTGGCCCAGGAAAAGAAACCGGAACAAGCCGGCCCCAGCGTCGTCGTCATCGAGACGGCGGAACGTGAAGTGACTCCGGTCTACACATATCCCGGTCGCGCCGAAGCGGTTGAAACGGTCGATCTCAGGGCACGTGTCGAAGGTTTTCTGGAACAGCGTAACTTCCGTGAAGGCGCCGACGTCAAAAAGGGCGACTTGCTTTTCGTGATCGAGCAGGAACCCTACAAGATCGTTGTCGAACAGCGCAGCGCCGAACTGGCCGCTGCCGAAGCGACCGAAAAGAACGCTGAATCCGATTTCAGCCGCAAGAAATCCCTGGTCAAGCGCAACGACGTCTCGCAGGCTTCGCTGGACCAGTCCGAAGCCGCACTCGCATCCGCCCGGGCCGACGTGCTTCATGCGAAGGCCGCTCTCAGGGCCGCCAAGCTGGACCTGCAATACACGGAAATCCGCAGCCCCATCGATGGCCGCATCAGCCGGGCAACGTACAGTGTCGGCAACCTCGTGAATCCGTCCAGCAACCCGCTGGCGACCGTGATCCGTTACGATCCGATCTATGTCACCATCAAGGTCAGCGAAGAACAGTTGATCAAGGTTCGCAAGCGCGGCCTCGACATCAATAACCCGCCGGTGGCACCGTCACTGTTGTTGTCCGACGGCTCCAATTACCCGTATGAGGGAAAATTCGAATATCTCGCCGCCAAGGTCGATGAAGGCACGGATACCATCACCGCGCGCGCGGAATTCCCCAACACGGACAAGATTCTGCTGCCGGGCCAGTTTGTCAGCGTCCTTGTGCGCCAAAAGGCCGTCGAACGCGCCATCGTCGTGCCGCAGGCCGCAGTCCAGCAGGATGCAACGGGCTATTTCGTCCTCGTCGTCGACCGTGAAAACACGGTTGAGTTGCGGCGTATCAGCGTCGACCGGCAGGTCGAATCCGACTGGATCGTCACCGACGGTCTGGCAACCGGCGAAAAGGTCATCGTTCAGGGCATTCAGAAAGCCGTGGCCGGCAAGAAGGTCAATCCGAGCCTTCAGGCAAACAGCGGCAAAGGGTCCTGATCCGTGTTTTCAAATTTCTTTATCGATCGGCCGCGCTTCGCGTTCGTCATCTCAATCGTCATAACCCTGGCAGGCGCCATTGCCCTGACGGCGTTGCCGATTGCTGAATACCCCAACATCACGCCGCCGCAGGTCAAGGTCACCGCGAATTACTCCGGCGCCAACGCCGAAGTCGTCAAACAGAGCGTCGCGACCCCGATCGAAGAACAGGTAAACGGCGTCGACAACATGCTCTATATGTCGTCTTCCAGCGGCAACGACGGCAGCTATGAACTGACATTGACGTTCGCGGTCGGAACCGATCCGGACACTGCCGCCGTCAATGTGCAGAACCGGGTCGCGATCGCCACGCCGCGCCTGCCCTCCGACGTCACGCGCAGCGGCGTCGTCACCAAAAAGCAGTCGTCGAACATGCTTCTGGTGGTCAATGTCGTTTCGCCGGACAAAAGCCGGGATGCGATCTTTCTCAGCAATTATGCCTCGATCAACATCGAAAACCCGCTGGCCCGAATCAACGGCGTCGGCAGCGTGTCGCAGTTCGGCGCTCTCGATTACGGCATGCGGGTGTGGATGGATCCCGACCGGATGACCGCTTTGGGCATCACCACTACGGATGTCGCCCAGGCGATCCAGGAACAGAACATCCTCGCCACCGCCGGCTCGCTCGGCGCGCCCCCTTTCGCCGGCGAACCGCAGTTCCAGCTGACGATACAGGCCAAGGGCCGCCTGGAGTCGGCCGAGGAATTCGGCAACATCACCATCCGCGCCAACACCGACGGATCGTTCGTGCGCCTGCGCGACATCGCGCGGATCGAACTCGGCTCGAAAAGTTACGCTTCAAGCGCGAAGCTGAATAACGCGCCGGCAACCGCCATCGCGGTTTATCTGTCACCGGGCGCGAATGCACTCGATGTCGCCGACGCCATCTATGCGGAACTGGATGACCTGTCGCCACGGTACCCGCCGGGTGTCGAAACCAAGATCATCTATGACACCACAAGGGCCGTGCGTGCGTCGATTAAGGAAGTCGTCACCACCATGTTCATCACATTCATGCTGGTGGTTCTGGTGACGTACCTGTTTCTCGCCGACTGGCGGGCGACACTGGTTCCGACTCTGGCGATCCCGGTATCGCTGATCGGCACCCTCGCGGTCCTGCTGGCGGCGGGCTTCACCCTCAACATGATTACGCTATTTGCGTTCATTCTGGCCATCGGCGTCGTCGTCGACGACAGCATCGTTGTCGTCGAGAATGTACAGCGCATCATGGACGAGGAAGACCTCGGTTCCATCGACGCCACCCGCAAGGCAATGAAAGAGATCACGGGTCCGGTGATCGCGACGACGCTGGTGCTGCTGGCCGTGTTCGTCCCGGTGGCGTTCATGCCGGGCGTGACAGGGCAGTTGTACCGCCAGTTCGCCCTGACCATCTGTGTCGCTGTCGGGTTCTCTTCGGTCAACGCGCTGACCCTGTCGCCGGCCGTCTGCGCGATCCTGTTCAAGAAAGGCGCAGGAGTCCCGAAAGGCCCGCTCAAGTGGTTCGCTGCGTTGGTCTCATCCGGGCGCAACGGGTATGTCCGTATCGCCGGCATCATGTCCCGGCGCATCGCCCTTTCGCTGGCCGTTTTCGCGATCTTCGGCGGCGCCACCTTCATGATGTTCGAAAAGGCACCGACCGGCTTCCTGCCGACCGAGGACAAGGGCGTGCTGTTTGCGAACATTCAGCTCCCGGACGGCGCATCCCTGGGGCGCACCAACGAAGTCGTCAGCGACGTCGTCGACATGATGCTCAAGACGGACGGTGTGCAGGACGTTATTTCCGTTGCCGGATTCAGCATCATTTCAGGCGCAGCGTCCAACGCGGCGCTGGTCATTCCGATCCTCAAGCCATGGGATGAACGAACCGGCCCTGGCCTCGCATGGTACGAAATCCTGCAGAGTATCAACGTAAAGCTTGCCGGCATTTCGCAGGCCAACGCCTTTGCCTTCCCGCTGCCGCCGATCATGGGGCTCGGCACGTCGGGCGGGATCGAAGCGGAACTTCAGGACCTGCAGGACCGCTCGCCGCAGGAAATGGCCGCCGCTGTGCGCAGCCTGGTCGTACATGCCAACCAGAGCGGCGAATTCGCCCGAACCTTCCGACCTTCTCGGCCAACGTACCGCAGCTCTATCTGGATGTTGACCGCGACAAGGCCCAGGTTCTGGGTGTGCCGCTGGACCATATCTTCTCGACCCTGCAGGCGAACTTCGGGTCCAGCTATATCAACGACTTCAACCTGTACGGCAAAATCTATCAGGTCCGGATCCAGGCCGAGTCCCGCTACCGCTCGAAAATCGAGGACATCAACAAACTCTATGTCCGCAACAGTGCCGGCGACATGGTGCCGATGCGCTCGCTGGTCAGCATCAAACCGATTCTCGGCCCGATCAGCATCAAGCGCTACAACCAGTTCCAGAGCGCGAACATCAATGCGACACCGGCAACCGGCGTATCGACGGGCGAGGCTATTCCGGCCCTGGAAAAACTTACCAAAGAAGCTCTGCCGCCGGGGTACGCCCTGAGCTGGACCGGCACCGCATTGCAGGAACTACAGGCCGGCGAGCTTGTGCTGATCATTTTCGGTCTGGCGCTTGTCTTCGCTTATCTGTTCCTGGTCGCGCAATACGAAAGCTGGACCATCCCGATTTCGGTGATCATGTCGGTCAGCATCGCCGCCTTCGGTGCGCTGGTGCCGATCATGGTATTGCCGTTCCTGACGTTCAATTTGTATGCGCAGATCGGGATGGTGATGCTGATCGGATTATCGGCCAAGAGTGCGATCCTGATCGTCGAATTCGCCAAGGTCCGGCGCGAAGAAGGCCTGAGCATCTACGATGCGGCAATGGAAGCCGCCCGGCTGAGGTTCCGTGCGGTGATGATGACCGCCCTGTCCTTCATTCTCGGCGTCTCGCCGCTGATCGTGGCCTCCGGCGCCGGGGCCGCAAGCCGGGTATCGGTCGGTTTCGTGGTGTTCGGCGGCATGGTTGCGGCAACATTCATCGGCATCTTCTTCATTCCGCCGTTGTATGTATTCATCCAGACCCTTCGGGAAAAAGTACAGCCGACGAAAGCAGCCAAGTCCTGACAGGTCAGGTATCCATGGCGGTCTGCACCGGGAAGCGGTCCTTGATCCGCTGCATCAGCTGATCGCGCACCTGTCGATACGCCTGCAGAACCTGTTCGCGGTCCTCGCTTTCGATCAGCGACGGGTCCATGGTGTTCCAGAATTCAACGTCACAGGCCATGACGCGGGTCAGTTCGATCGCCCGGTGCTGGGCTTCCGGTGACAGGGTAATGACGATATCGAAATAGTCGTCTTCAAGGTCGTCGAAGGTCTTGGCGTGGTGGCGCGAAAGATCAATGCCGATCTCGTCCATGACCGCCACCGCGTAGCCGTCGATGTCCTTCGAACGAACACCCGCGGAATCGACGAAAACCCGGTGCCCGTGCAGGAATTTCATGATCGCCTCGGCCATCGGCGAACGCACCGAATTCATGGTGCAGGCGAACAGTACGGCAGAGGGCAGTTCGCTCATCGGCGTCTCATGCGCGGATATGCAGTACACAGACCAGCGTGAACAGCCGGCGTGCCGTGTTTTCGTCGATCTCGACCTTGTCCGCGAGCTTCTCCTTCAGGATCGACGCACCCTCGTTGTGCAGGCCGCGCCGCCCCATGTCGATGGCCTCGATCTGCGACGGCGAGGAGCGTTTGATGGCCTCGAAATAGCTTTCGCAGATCATGAAGTAGTCTTTGACGATGCGCCGGAAGGTGCCGATCGGCAGGCTGAAGCGGTCCAGCTTCTTGTCGGCGATATTGCGTACGTCGAACACCAGCCGGTTATCCTCGATCAGCAGAATGACGTTATAGGGTCCCGGCGGCAGTCCCACAGGATCGAAGCTGTTGGCTTCCAGAAGATCGAAGATCGCGACCTTGCGCTCGTGGTCGACCTGCGGGCTGAGCCGTACGACCGAGCGTTCATCCAGGTAGATATTGGCGATGCACTGAGTCTCGCTCATGCCGCCGTCCTATTCCGATGCGATGTTGAGCCGGATCGATACGGAAAGCGCATGTGCGCCCAGGCCTTCGGCATCGGCAAGGGTCTTCGCCGCCGGGCCGATGCGCCGGAGACCTTCCGCGTCACAGCGGATCATCGATGTCCGCTTCATGAAATCGAGCACGCCGAGGCCGCTGGAAAAGCGCGCCGAGCGCGCCGTCGGCAGGACGTGGTTGGGGCCGGCGACATAATCGCCGATCGCTTCCGGGGCGTGACGTCCCAGGAACATCGCACCGGCGTTACGGATCCCGGCGGCAAGCCGGTCTGCATTGTCGGCGGCAATTTCAAGGTGCTCGGGCGCGATGCGGTCGACCAGCGGCAGTGCCGCCTCAAGGCTTTCACACAGGATCACCGCGCCGAATTCGTCCCAGCTCTGCCGTGCGATCTCGGTGCGCGGCAATGTCTTCAGGTGGCCGTCGACGGCGGCGATGACGTCATCGGCAAACGCCGCGTCGTCGGTGATCAGGATCGCCTGCGCGGCGGTATCGTGCTCGGCCTGGCTGAGCAGGTCGGCGGCGATCCATGAAGGATCGTTCTGTCCGTCCGCCAGAACCAGAATTTCCGACGGGCCGGCGATCATGTCGATGCCGACGGTGCCGAATACCTCGCGTTTGGCGGCCGCGACAAAGGCGTTGCCGGGACCGACGATCTTGTCGACGGCGGCGATGCTTTCCGTACCGTACGCCAGCGCGCCCACCGCCTGGGCACCGCCGATCCGGTAAATCTCGTCGACGCCCGCCAGCTCAGCAGCGGCCATCACCAGCGGATTGACGACACCGTCCGGTGTCGGCACCACCATGACGACGCGCGGCACACCGGCAACCTTGGCCGGCACCGCGTTCATCAGCACCGACGAAGGATACGCCGCCGTCCCACCCGGCACGTATAGACCGGCCGCGCCGACCGAAGTCCAGCGGTAACCCAGCCCGATGCCGTCCTCGTCAATGAAATCCAGATCGTCGGGGCGCTGGCGTTCGTGAAAGGCGACAATCCGCGCATACGCGGTGTTCAGCGCTTTCAGGGTTTCCGCATCGCAGGCCGCCTTGTACCCGGCGACTTCATCGGCGGTGATGCGGATCGTCTCGGCGGTCAGCGGATAGCGGTCGAATTTCGCCGTATAGTCGATCAGGGCCTGATCGCCGCGTGCGCGCACGTCGGCGAGGATCGCCTTCACGACATCGATGACATCGGCTTCGGTCTCGCGCTTTTCGGACAGAAATGCCTTGAACCGTTCCTCGAAGCCGGAATCGCGCTGGTCAAGCCGCAACGGCATCGGTTGCCTCCCGGAAGCGTTCGACCCAGGCCCCGATCTCGTCGGCCCGTGTCTTCCACGCGGCGCGGTTGACGCACAGCCGGGACGTAATCTGACAGATGGTTTCGATCTCGACCAGGCCGTTGGCTTCGAGCGTCGCACCGGTCGACACCAGATCGACAATGCGGCGGCAAAGTCCCAGCACCGGTGCCAGTTCCATGGCGCCGTTGAGCTTGATGCATTCCGCCTGCACGCCGCGCGCGGCAAAGTGCTTGCGCGTCAATGCCGGGTATTTCGTCGCCACCCGCACCGACGACCAGGTGCGCGGATCGTCCTCGCCGGCCAGATCGGCGGGTTCGGCGACGGACAGCCGGCAATGCCCGACATTCAGATCCAGCGGCGCATAAATTTCCGGATAATCGAACTCCATCAGGACGTCGTTCCCGGCAACCCCCAGGTGCGCGGCGCCGAAAGCGACGAACGTCGCCACGTCGAACGAACGCACGCGGATGATGTCGATTTCCGGGCGGTTGGTCTGAAACCGGAGCTGGCGCGCGTCCTTGTCGTCGAACGCCGCTTCCGGCTCGATCCCGGCAGCACGGACCAGCGGCATCACTTCCTTGAGGATGCGTCCCTTGGGCAGCGCCAGTACGATTTTTTCATTAGCCGTCACGGTCTTGTCCTTCAAAACAGGCTTTTCCGCCCCGAGACGGGCGAAAGCGAGCCTTACTTAGAGGTTTTTAACCGGGATTGCCAGTTTGGATATGGAATTTCAGCCGTGTCTGGGGTGCACGACTGGGTGGTTGTCGGTGATTATTCCGGGACGCGCTCGATATCCGCGCCGCAGGCGGCCAGCTTCTGTTCGATCCGCTCATAGCCCCGGTCGAGGTGGTAAACCCGGTTCACGTCCGTCACCCCCTCGGCGGCCAGTCCGGCCAGCACCAGCGAGACGGACGCCCGAAGATCGGTCGCCATCACCGGCGCGCCGGACAGCTTCGGCACCCCCCGGACGATCGCCGACGAGCCGTGAACGTTGATGCTGGCGCCCATGCGCAGCAGTTCTGGCACATGCATGAAGCGGTTCTCGAAGATCGACTCGGTGATCATCGACGCCCCGTCGGCAAGACACAGCAGCGCCATGAACTGGGCCTGCATGTCGGTCGGGAACCCCGGATACGGCTCGGTCATCACGTCGACGCCGCGGATACGGCCGTTCTTACGCTTGACCCGGATACCGGCATCCTCGGCGGCGATTTCGACCCCGGCCCGCATCAGCAGGCCGAAAACCGCCTCGTTGCTGGACATTTCGGCATGTTTCAACAGGACATCGCCTCCGGTGATCGCGGCAGCTACGGCATAGGTCCCGGTTTCGATACGGTCGGGCACGATGCCATGATTGGCGCTGCCAAGTTCGCTGACCCCCTTGATGTGCAGCGTATCGCTGCCGATACCCGTGATATCGGCGCCCATCGCCTGCAGGCAGCGCGCCAGATCGGTCACTTCCGGCTCGCGTGCGGCGTTGGCGATCACGGTTTCGCCATCGGCCAGCGCCGCCGCCATCATGATGTTTTCGGTGCCGCCGACGGTGATCGACGGAAACAGGATGTGCGTCCCCTTGAGCCTGCCGTCGACATGCGCGTTGATGTATCCGCCGCTGAGCTCAATGACCGCGCCCATCTGTTCCAGCGCCTTGAGATGCAGATCGACCGGCCGCGTGCCGATGGCGCAGCCCCCCGGCAGACTGACGCGGGCCTTGCCGAATCGCGCCAAAAGCGGTCCCAGCACCAGCACCGAGGCGCGCATCTTGCGGACGATATCATAAGGCGCCGTGGTTTCGGTGACGTTGCCGCCGGCCATGGCGATAGAGCGATTGTCCGAATCGCGTTCGACTTCGACACCCAGCTCGGCCAGAAGATTTGCCATCGCATGGATGTCGGCGACACTAGGAAGATTTCGCAGCGTCAGCGTGCCGGGTGTCAGCAGCGACGCCGCCATCAGCGGCAGTGCCGCGTTCTTGGCGCCGCCGATTGAGATTTCTCCGTTCAGCGGACGGCCGCCGGTGATGCGAATTCGGTCCATTACGTCCTCAAATCATGACGGCCCAACGGCGCGAGCCATGTGGTTTCGGCTTTTAGGCGACGAACTGCGCCGATGCAAGCGCTTGCCCCCGATATGGAAGCAGGAACAAGGCTTGCAACAAGATATGACGCGCGGATATGGCGGCAATAAGGCATGTTACGCTATTTCTGGGGATTTTCCCGGGCCTTCAGCTGCTGCTTCCGTTTCTTCAGGTTCTCGCGCAGTGCCCGCGCGGCGCGGGCGCGGCGGTCGTCCTTTTTGGCGCTGCTGCCCTTATCGTCCGCCCCCGTTCGCGGGCTTTCAGATTTCGTCATGACATCGTTTCTCCGGCCTTGCCTCATGCGGAACCCTGTGGCATGTTCCGCCGCACTTCAGGGGCTGCCGTGGCTCAGGGGTAGAGCACCCCCTTGGTAAGGGGGAGGTCGAGAGTTCGAATCTCTCCGGCAGCACCATTCACCCGCCCTTTCAAATAGTCCATTCCCTCACTCTGTGTCCATGGTGCCATGGCGGGTGATCACGGCGATATGCGGAATACGTCGATTCGCGCAGCATTTTAAGCTACTGTCCTATTGGTGGGTCAGGGACGGAAGCTTAAGGGTGGACACAAACCAGAATAGGCAGCACGGTTCCAGTCTGTTCGGCATGGAATTCGTCCAGCAAAGCCTGGATGCCATGAGTCAGGGCATCAGCGTTGCCAAGGTCGTCAACGGCGAGCTGCACATCGTTTTGTGCAATGAGCAATTCATCAAACTCCTCGGCTTCCCGGCCGAGTTCGCCGATCTGCCGCGGCCGTTCACCGATTTCATCCGTTACAATGCGGAGCGCGGCGAATACGGTCCCGGCGACATTGATCAGCAGATAAACGAACGTGTCGAATTGGCGAAACAATTTCTGCCGCACGCCTTCCAGCGGATACGGCCCGACGGCACGGTCATCGAAATCGTCGGCAAACCGTTGCCGAGCAACGACGGTTTCGTCACCACATACACCGACACGACCGAACGCGAACAGGCGGAAACCTATAGCGATCTTCTGATACAGGCCCTGGACCGGAGTGGCGCAGGGATCGCGATTTTCGACCCGGACGACACTCTGGTGCTGACCAACCGCACGATTCGTTCCGGCAATCCGTTCATCACCGGAACGGTCATGCAAGGGTTTGGCTACGAGGACTGGGGCCGGGCATTGGTCCGCCACGGTATGTTGGCCGGGATCAAGGACCGCGAAGATGCCTGGCTGGAAAAGTGGAACGCGCACCGTTACAACGCGCACGGCAGCATGGAAGTCGAGCGTTCCGACGGCCAGTGGCGGCTTGTCGAAGTGGTGATCCTGAGGAGCGGCCACACCGTGATGGTCAGCAGCGATATCACCGAACTGAAAAAAGCGCAGATGGCGCTGATCACGGCCAAGGAGGACGCGGAACTGGCGAACCGGGCCAAGACAGATTTTCTCGCCAACATGTCGCACGAACTTCGGACGCCGCTTAACTCCATCATCGGATTCTCGGAACTGCTGATCTCGACGGATTTCGAAACCCTGCGCATGGGCAGCGTCAACGAGTATCTGACGGACATCAACCGTTCGGGGCGGCACCTGCTGCGGCTGATTTCCGATATCCTCGACATTTCCAAGATCGAGGTCGGCGAACTGAAGCTCGACGAAGAAGAACTGTGCCTGCGCGAATTGAGCGAGGAATGCCTGCGCATGATCAGCGAGCGCGCACGCCGCGCCGGCACCCGCATCACCAATCAAGACCGCCCCCCGAAAGTCCGTCTGTTCGCCGACGAGACCCGGGTCAAGCAGATCATCCTCAATCTGCTGACCAACGCCATCAAGTTCACCGACAGCGGCGGTCAGATTTCCTTCGGTTGGCAAGCAAATGATGACGGTTCGATTTCGCTGGATGTCACCGACACCGGCAGCGGCATGGCGGAAGAGAATATCCGTGTCGCGCTTGAGCCGTTCGGGCAGGTTGCCAATTCCATGACCCGTGAACACGAAGGCGCCGGCCTTGGCCTGCCGCTCAGCCGGCGGCTGGCGGAACTGCATCAGGCCGAGCTGTCGATCAAAAGCAACCTGGGCGAGGGCACCACGGTACTGGTGACGTTCCCGAAAGATCGTGTGATAACGAATTTCGAACCCTGACGTTTCCCCTGCCCGCCGGCAGATTCCCAAGTTTCGGGTGGGCGCTGGCGGATGGATCATTATGTTGGTTCCCGGTCCCATAAAGGGACCCAGGAGAAGGACGCCTACATGACCGCACTCAGGACCAGCAAATTGATGCCTGAAAACCTCTCGAAACCGGTGACGGATACCCAGGCCAGACTCTATGCCCAGATCGCCCGGGCGATTTCATATATCACCGAGAACAGGCTCGATCAGCCTGAACTGGACGATGTCGCCAGCCATATCGGCATGAGCCCGCATCATCTGCAGCGGACTTTCAGCGAGTGGGCCGGTATCAGCCCGAAGAAATTCCTGAAAGCCGTCACGCTGGAAGACGCCAAGGCGCGCCTCAGAGGTTCCGCAAGCGTACTCGACGCGGCGTTCGATGCCGGCCTGTCGGGTCCGGGGCGACTGCACGACCTGTTCGTCAGTATCGATGCCGTGACACCTGGTGAGTTCAAAAGCCGTGGCGAAGGCATGACGTTCCGCTACGGTTTTCATCCCTCGCCATTCGGCGAATGCCTGATCGTCGCCAGCGCGCGCGGGCTGACCGGGATATCCTTCACCATGAACAGCCGCGACGACATCCTCGCCGAACAACAGGCCGGCTGGGAAAATGCCGAATGGGTCCGGGACGACACGGCAACGGCTGTCATTGCCGAACAGGCATTTGCCTTGGGCCGGGGCGAAAGCGAACTCAGACTGTTGCTGCGCGGCTCGCCGTTCCGGGTCAAGGTCTGGGAAGCCCTGCTGCGCATCCCCGAGGGCGATGTGATGTCTTACGGCGCGCTGGCGGACCGGATCGGTCACCACGGCGCGGCACGGGCCGTCGCGGGTGCCGTCGCCGGCAACCTGATCGGCTACGTCATCCCGTGCCACCGCGTCATCCGCGACAGCGGCCGGATCACCGGGTACCGCTGGGATCCCGTGCGCAAGGCGGCGATGCTCGGCCTGGAAGCCGCGCGGGCGTCGGAATCGGGGCTGGAAACCCGGGTCCACACTCCCTAAGTTCCTCTCTAAGGAACAAACGGGGAGGACCCTTCATGAAATACCTGCACACCATGGTCCGGATTTCGGACATCGACGCGTCGCTGCACTTCTATCGCGACCTGCTCGGCCTCAAGGAAACCCGGCGCAGCGACCGCCCGGAACACGGCTATTGCCTGATCTTCCTCGCCGCCGAGGAAACCCCGGATGCGGAAATCGAGCTGACCTACAATTACGATCCGGAGGAATACAGCGGCGGCCGCAACTTCGGCCACCTGGCATTCCGCGTCGACAACATCTACGAGACCTGTCAGCGCATGCAGGACGGCGGCGTGACCATCAATCGCCCGCCGCGCGACGGCCGGATGGCGTTCGTCCGTTCGCCCGACGGCATTTCCATCGAACTGCTACAGGAAGGCGATCCGCTGGAAGCCGCCGAACCGTGGGCTTCCATGGAAAACACCGGCAGCTGGTAAGCGCTCAGTTCCGGCGGCGGCGGCGCGGGCGTTCCGGCGCCCCGTCGGGACGCGGCAACGCCTGATCGACCGGCCCCAGAACCGCTTCGATCCTGGCCCTGTCCGGTGCCGTACCGGGCGTGTAATCCACCAGGGCATCGTGCATGGCTTTGACGTGTACGTCCGTGGTGCCGCAGCAGCCGCCGATGATGCGCGCCCCGGCATCGCGTGCCATCCGTGCGTAATCCGCCATGATATCGGGTGAGCCGGTATAGGCGATGGCGCCGTCGACATAGACCGGAATGCCGCAGTTGCCCTTGGCGGTGATGATGTCATCCGGTTTCGCGGTCTTTTTCATGCCGAGCACGGTATCGATCAGGGTCGCCGGCCCGACGCCGCAATTGCACCCGTATGCCGTCAGCCCGGGTTGCAGTGTCGAGGCGAACGACGCCGCCTGTTCCGGCGTCACACCCATCATGGTGCGGCCGTTGGTATCGAAGCTCATGGTGGCGACCACCGGCAGGCCGCAACTGGCGGCGGCGGCAACGGCGGCGGCGTATTCTTCCTTCGACGACATGGTTTCGATCCACAGCACGTCGGCGCCGCCTTCCTTCAATGCCTGGGCCTGTTCGGCGAAGATCTGCTCGGCGATTTCAGGGGTCAGTGTGCCCATCGGCTGCATCAGCTCCCCGCTCGGCCCGATGTCGCCGGCGACGATGACCGGGCGGCCCGCCGCATCGGCGACGCTTCTGGCGAGTTTCGCGGCGGCGACGTTCAATTCGCGGACGCGGTGCTGGTCACCGTGCAGCTTGAGCCTGAGCGCATTGGCGCCGAAGGAGTTGGTGAGGATGATATCCGAGCCAGCATCGACAAATCCCTGGTGCACGTCGCGGACCTTGTCCGGCTGGGTAATATTCCACAGATCGGGGGCTTCCCCCGTCGCCAGGCCGCGCTGAAACAGACTGGTGCCCATGGCCCCGTCGCATAAAAGCCAGCCCCGTTCGGCAAGCAGCCGGGACAGAATATCCGTCATCACAATCTCCGTCAGGTGGTGCTTTTACGCCTGCGAGTCTCGCGTCGGGTCACTCCGCGCGCCAGATCGCGCCGTTCGTGCAGTTTTTTCAAAATCGCGAGGCGTTGTTCGCTGCTGGCCCTGGACCAGGACGCGATCTCGTCACGGGTCCGCCAGCAGCCACGGCAATATCCGCTTTCCTCATCAAGCTCGCAGATGCTGATGCACGGGCTTTCAACGTGTTGCGGCTGGCTCATTGGCGTTCACCTCTCGAAGCCCCGGACTTAATCCGCCGCGCGGCTGATTGCAAGGATAGGCTTTTCCGTATCGCCGAGCGGCAAAGGGCACGCTATAATTTTTTCATGACAACGCTTCCCAATGACGGGCCTGACCTGCTCGGCCCCGAAGACCCGCCCCCGTTCGAGGTTATCAATCGCGAGGGCGGCGCACACATGCTTCTGGTCTGCGACCACGCCAGCAACGTCGTCCCTGCCCAGTTGGGGCGTCTCGGCCTGCCCGACGAGGCGTTCGAAAAGCACATCGCCTACGATATCGGCGCCGCTGCGGTCACCCGCGGGCTGGCCGAGCGGCTGGACGCACAGGCGGTACTGGCCGGATATTCGAGGCTGGTGATCGACGTCAACCGCCCACCCGGCCATCCCGACAGCATCATGCCCGAAAACGACGGGGTGCGCATTCCCGCCAACCAGGATCTGTCCCCGGAAGCCCGGCGCCAGCGGGTGCGGCAGATATTCGAGCCCTATCATGACGCGGTCAACCGGGCGCTGGCCCGGCTGTGGGACCGGGGGCCGGCACCGGCGATCCTGTCGATCCACAGCTTCAGCCCCAGCTTCGGCGGCAAGCCCAGGCCCTGGGACATCGGCGTGCTGTGGAACCGTGACCCGCGTATCGCGGTGCCGCTGATGGAACACCTTGACCGGTTCGAGCTGCGTGTGGGCGATAACGAACCCTATTCCGGTCATGACCTTGCCTACACCATCGACATGCACGGCGCGGCGGCGGGGATCGCCAACTGCGCCGTCGAGATCAACCAGGATCTGATCAAGGACAAGGGCGGCGTCCTGAGGTGGGTGGACATCCTGTCCGAGAGTGTCCTGCCGATCTTCGATATTCCCGGCCTGCACCGGGTCGAGCGTTTCTGATGGTCGGCGGCGCGCCCAGCCTGAGCATCGGCATCGAGGAAGAATACCTGCTGGTCGATATGGAAACGCGCGCCCTTGCCGCCGATCCGCCCAAGGAAATGTATGAAAAGTGCGCCGCCAAGCTCGGCAACCAGGTTGCGCACGAGTTCCTGAAATCGCAGATCGAGGTAAATACGGCCGTCGCCCGCTCGGTCCCTGAAGCGACGCAGATGCTGGGCGAACTGCGTGCGACGATCGTCGATATCGCACGGGAATTCGACCTGATGCCGATCGCCGCATCGACGCATCCGTTTTCGCACTGGTCCGAGCAGGGATATACCGAGCAGGAGCGCTACACCACCATCGCCAACGATCTGCAGGCCGTGGTGCGCCGGCTGGTGATCTGCGGTATGCATGTTCACGTCGGCATCGACGACGACGAGCTGCGCATCGATCTGATGAACCAGATGCGCTATTTCCTGCCGCACCTTCTGGCGCTGACAACCTCGTCGCCGTTCTGGCAGGGCGAGAACACCGGGCTCAAATCCTATCGGCTCAGTGTCTGGGACGAAATGCCCCGCACCGGCCTGCCCAATGCCTTCGACAGCCACGCCGAATACGATCGCCACGTCGCGGCGCTGGTCAACGCCGGGATCATCGAGGACGCGACGAAGCTTTGGTGGGACATCCGCCCGAGCGCGCGCTTTCCGACGCTTGAAATGCGGATCTGCGATGTCTGCACCTATATCCACGACGCGGCAGCGGTGGCGGCGCTGTACGTCTGTATTCTCAGGATGCTGTGGCGGTTGAAGACCCGCAACCAGCGCTGGCGGCAGTATGCGGTGATGCTGATCGCCGAAAACCGCTGGCGTGCGCAGCGCTATGGCCTGGACGAGGGGCTGGTCGATTTCGGCCGCGGCGAAATCGTGCCGTGTTCGGAGCTGATCGACGAGCTGATAGATTTGGTTAACGAGGATGCCGAGGCGCTCGGCTGTATGGACGAGTTATTGAACCTTAAAAAGATAGAGAAAAGAGGCACCAGCGCACACAGACAGGTCCGCTGTTTCGACGAAAATATCAAGAAAGGGAAAAATAATTCAGACGCGCTGATCGCCGTTGTTGACCATTTAGCCGTAGAAACCCGGGACTTTTCAGAAATCTCCTGAAAAATGAGTGCAAAGGTGATCCCGATCACACTCTGAATAATTTCCGATCTATATATAATGTAACAATCGTTTGATACGGTCCACGAAGTTCCAGAAAGGGAGATTGAACGTGGTTAAATTCGTTTGGAACGGTTACGTGCGTGAGCAGTTACATTGGGCTGAACGGCTCTTTGCCCTCGCCACCGATACCGACAACACACTGGATTACCGCATGCTGCGTTACGCCGAGCGCGCGTACGCCAACGCACTCACCGCGGAAAAAGCGGCCCGCTAACCCACTCGATCATCACCGTTTCCAAGAAACGGCACGCCTGAACGGCGTGCCGAACCATATGTCCAGTTCGCGATATTTTTTGTCATGACGTCGTGATACAGCCGCTTCGTTCCCTGCTAGGGTGCCGTCATGACAAACGCTGGCCGTAACTTCTTTTTCCTCAACCTCGGGCACCTGCTCGATCATTTCTTCATGCTGATCTTCACCACCGCGGTGTTGACCATGGAGAGCGAGTTTGCCGATTCCTACGGCCGGCTGCTGTTGCTGACCACGTGGAGCTTCTTTTTCTTCGGCGGCGCCTCGCTGCCTGCCGGCTGGCTCGGCGACAAGTGGTCCCGACGGGGCATGATGCTCGTCTTCTTCGTCGGTATCGGCAGTGCCTCCGTGGTGACCGGCTACGCGACCGACCCGCTGCAGATCGAAATCGGCCTGGCCTTGGTCGGAATATTCGGCGCCATCTATCACCCGGTCGGTCTCGCCCTCGTGGTCGAGGATGCGGGCCGGATCGGCCGCGCGCTCGCCATCAACGGCGTATGGGGCAACATGGGTGTCGCCCTTGCCGCGCTTACCACCGGCGCCATCGCCGATCTGTATGGCTGGCGCATGGCGTTCATCATTCCAGGCTTCGTTTCCATCGGCATCGGCCTGCTGTACGGCCTGCATCTGTTGAAGGACAATTCGCACGGCGCCGGGGTGAAGCAGAAAAAAACGCCGCCGAAGGTGCCGTTGTCCATCCAGAAACGGGTCTTCCTTTTCCTGGTCGTCGCCCCCCTGGTCGGCGGGGTGATCTTTCATGCGACGACGATCTCGCTGCCGAAGATCATGGACGAGCGGCTTTCGACGATGCTGCCGGAAACCTCTGAAATCGGCCTTGTGACCGCATTGGTCTTTGCCTGCGCCGCCTTCGCGCAGCTTGCTGTCGGCGAACTGCTGGACCGGTATGAAACCAAACGGATCTATATCGGCCTGGTTCTGGGACAACTGGTCATGTGCGCACTCGCCATCACCGCCGCCGGGTGGCTGTCGCTTGCCGTCACCCTGCCGCTGATGCTGGCGACCTTCGGCATCATTCCGATCAACGACTGGATCGTCGCCCACTTCATCAGCACCGAATACCGTTCCCGGGTCTATGCAGCGAAGTCGGTTCTGAGTCTCGGCACCGGCGCCATTGCCGTGCAGATGACCGGCAGGCTCCACGAAGCCAGCGGCAGCTTCAATTCCCTGTTCATGGTAATGGCTGTCTGTGCCGCCATCGTTCTCGTCGCGACGGCGATCCTGGTGCCGTCCAGGCACCACGGCACCGCACCCGCGGAATAATCCCCGATATCCCCAGGAAATTAGCTGCCAAGTGGCTTGCCCGGCCCGGTACACGGGGCTAACGTGCCGCGCTGAACGTCAAACTACGCAGTGGAGACATAGATCATGGCCGATGTCGGTGGCGTCGCGAGCGAGCGTCTGAAATCCTTTGTCGAGAGGATCGAGCGCCTGGAAGAGGAAAAGGCCGCACTGGCCGGCGATATCCGGGAAGTCTATGCCGAAGCCAAGGGCACCGGTTTCGATATCAAGGTGCTGCGCCAGATCATCCGGCTCCGCAAAATGGACACCTCCGACCGCGCCGAGATGGAAGAGCTGATCGACGTCTACAAGCGCGCCCTGGAAATGAACTGATCCTCAGCCTGTCGTTTCAGGGTCCGGTTCGGCAAGCCGGAACCGCGTTCCCTCGAAGGCATCCTCAAGAAACGTGTCGCCCTCGCCGGATTTCACCGGGCCGTCGCTCGGGAATACCTGGCGGGCGATGAACTGACGCTCCAGCAACCGGTCCTGCAAGGCGCGGAACGGCTGGAACTGCTCCGACAGATCCTCGGCATTCTCGGCGGCATCGACCGGGAACAGCGCATCGGCCATCCCGGGGCCGGCATATGTGTCACGCAGCACGCCCGACGGCAGGGTCAGCGGAGCCGGGATATCCGTCTCCGCGCCGCCAAGCCGCACTGTCTGAAAAGCGCGGTTCAGCAACTGCACACCGATCTTGTTCTGCACCAATACTTCCCCCAGCGGCCCCCGCCTGGACGGCAGCAGAGTCACCATGTCGTATGCCAGCGGATCGGCGCGGACGGCGATGCGGGCACCACGCAGGCTGAAATTACTGTCGCCGCTGGCAATCATGAAATCGTCGGCGCTAATGGCCAGGTCCCCGGCCTCGATGACGCACACGCCCATCGCCAGCGTGAAATACGCGCCGTCGTCCCCGGTATCGCTCTCATAGGCAAAGCCGTCGATGGCGAGCACGCTGTCGCCGCTCAATGCGATCAGTGTACCGTCACTGAACTTCAGCGATGCCGTCGCATCATCCGCGGTCATGATTTTGTCGCCGGCGTGCAGTCCGGCGCCGGTTAGCAGCGGCTGTTCGCCGCCGCCCGGCGGAACCCGCAGCACATCGCCGTCGGCGTCGAGGCACCGGCCGATCGTCAGAACCGCTTCGGCGTTCGAATCCGTACTCATCGGCAAAGGCTACCACTCATCGCCGGGCAGCGGAAGCGGCCCCCTCAGGCGGGCCGGCGCAGCACCGCGACCGCTTCGACGTGATAGCTCATCGGGAACTGATCGACGGGATTGACGCTTTCCAGCACGTAGCCGCCGTCCATGAGAATGCGCAGGTCACGGGCCAGCGTCGCCGGATTGCACGATACGGCGATGACGGTCCTAGCCGCACTGTCGGCCAGGCATTCCGCCTGTGCTTTCGCCCCGGCGCGGGGCGGGTCGAAGATCACGGCGTCGAAATCGACAAAGGCCGCAGCTTCGAACGGAGAGGATTTCAAATCGCGGACCTGCGTGCTGATATGTCCGCCAAGCCCGGCCCGGCCAGCCGCCTGATCCAGCGCCGCGATCTGCGCCGCATTGTCGTCGGCGGCCAGCACATGCTTGCCGGCACTGGCCAGCACGAATGCGAAGGTGCCGATGCCGCAATACAGATCGGCAACACGCTTGGCGCCAGCTGCCGCTTCCAGGACAAGCTTCTGCAGGATCGCTTCCCCCTCGGCGGAAGGTTGCAGGAACCCGCCGACCGGCATTTCGATTTCCGCCTTGCCGATATTCAACGTCACCGGGCGGCGCTGCACTACCGGTTCAGGAGAACTCCCGGGCGCCTGCCAGCAGAACCGGGCGAGATCGTGGGTATCGGCAAAAGCAGCGATGGCTTCGCGCTTGCGCAGATCCAATCCCTGATCGGTGATGACGACGACTTCCAGCGATCCCGCGCCGGCCTGCGTGATACGGATATCGGCGCGCATCGGTGCTGTGAACACCACCTTGCAGAATGCCTTGAGCGGCGCCCACAAACCGGCCAGCGCCGGCGCCAGAAGCGGACAGCCGTCGATGCCGATGACGCGGTCGGAATAGGCGGCATTGAATCCCAGAACCGGCCCGTCCTGCGTCATGACAAGGGCAAGCGTGGCGCGGCGCCGGGCGTTGACCGGTGTCTGCAGCAACGGTGCAAGCTGGGCGTCAATCCCGTGCCGTCCCAGTGCCGTCCGGACTGCATCCGATTTCCAGTCCCGATAGGCTTCTTCGGGGACGTGCTGCAACTGACAGCCGCCACAGGTGCCGAACACGTCGCAGATCGGCTGGGCCCGATCCTGCGTCACGAGCCGCTCGACCACCGTGCCGGAAACACCATCCCCCCGCTTACCGCCCGGCTGCACGACGATTTCATCGCCGGGCAGGGTCAGCGGTACGAATATGCGTGTACCGTCGGCCAGCCGGCCCTCGCCGTCGCCATGCTGCGCGATCGTGGAGATGACGACGGTTTCAGCCGGCCGGACCGGCGCCGGACGTCCCCGCCCGGACGGTTTGCGGCGGCGGCGCGCACTCATAGGCTGGAAAGATCGGCCAGCAGATCCGAGTAAATGATATTCAGCGCCTCGTTCAGGCTGTCGACGGCAGCCGGCACGCCCTGCG
The DNA here is from genome assembly GCA_038100295.1 of Thalassospiraceae bacterium. Classification (GTDB taxonomy): domain Bacteria; phylum Pseudomonadota; class Alphaproteobacteria; order Rhodospirillales; family Casp-alpha2; genus UBA4479. Next base: position 69,573 of record JAYNVG010000011.1, on the reverse strand, counting down.
ATGTCTGCACCGTTTCATGGGTGTAGGACTTGAAGAACATCAGCTTGCTGTCGGTCGGGCGGCGCAGGGATATTTCAAGCTCGAGGCGGGTGCGGTTGGGCGAGCCCAGCACCTGTTCCAGCTTGCGGATACGCCCGGTCATGACGTACTGCGGCTCAAGGCGCATCTCAGGGGTCACCACGCTGTCGGCGATTTTCGAGGCGCGCAGGTACGTTACCAGCTCGTCGCGCAGCATCACCGTCGGCGGCTGCGTCCAGAAATGATAGTGGTACTCGTTGAGCTGGTTAGGATCGTTGGTTTCGACATAGACGATGGGCCGGCCGGCGGTCAGACCGTCGGCGGTGAACCGTTCGACCTCGAAATTGCCGGGGAACTTCACCGACGTTGCGGGCGCGGCGGCGAACACCGCCTGCAGCCGGTAATACTTGTCGGACGGCACCGGCGGCTGCGCGGCGCAGCCGGCAAACATCAGGACGATACCCAGCAACATGACCCCGCGCAGGCACATCGTACGGACCGGTCTCTTTGTTGGTGACGTCATTGTACCGCTCCCTTGTCTTCAGGTGACGTGCCGCCGAGCAGCAATCCGGGGTTCTGCCTGATCTGCCGGCTGAACTCGTAAAGGTTCCGGGCCGCGCCATCCATATTCTGGTTGATGGCATCGATGTTGCGGGCAATCGACTCGGTGATGTAGCGGCTTTCCTTCATGGTTTTCGCCAGATCGCCTTCCTCATCGAGCACCAGATCGTCGATATCCTTGAGGATCGAATTCATGGTGATCAGCACGGTATCGAATTTCTGCGTTGCCGCGTTCAGGTTGTCGATCATGCCGAGAATTTTCTGCTGATTGGCCGGTGTCAGGATTTCATTCAGACGTTTGCTGGTGACGCTGACGTCGCCGAGGATGGTATCCAGCTTGCCGGCGATCGTCGGAATGCGATCTTTGAGATCGGCCATGACGTTGCGGGCCATACCCATGGTGTCACGAGCATCGGCGGCGATCATACGCCCTTCGCCGCCGATCTGGAGGAACTCACCGATCTGCGTCACCGTGCTGTCGACGTTCTTCAAAAGCGGTTTCAGGTAATTGTTGGAAAGGTCGCCGAAATCACCGGCGACATTGGCCACGGCGGCAAACATATCGGCCCGTTCGGCGGCCTTGATTTCCGACCCCGGGTTGAGCGCAGCGGTGCTTTGACCGGCCTCGACCGCCAGTGTGACCGCGGCCAGCAGCCCGGGTGCCGCTATCTCGACGATACTGTCGTCAGGAATCCGCCAACCCTCGATCACGTCGAAGTCGACACGGAAGCGCATCCGCCCGTCTTTTTCCTCGGGCGTCACCTCGATCACCTGACCGATCGGATAGCCTTCGTAGACCACCTGGGTGCCGAATTTGACTCCGGTAACGTTGGAATAATAGGCGTGATAGCTGTCGGTGGCCCCGGTCCGGCCGGTCAGCAGCGCGACGGCCAGGACGAGCCCGGCGATCATGGCGATCACGAAAAGACCGACGATGAAATAGTTGATCTTGCTTGTTCTCACGTGTCCGTCCTCATAAATGCGCCGTGCCCGGATTATCCTCGCCGACGAGCCGGTTCAGATACTCATCCGGATCCATTGTGTCTTCTTCGGGTATTCTGTTCAAAAGCGCCTGCACCCGGTCCGATTTCGATGCCAGCACTTCCTCGACGGTGCCGATCATCAGGATATCGCCACGGTCCAGGATGGTGATGCGGTCGGCAATCTTGAAGGCACTGTCCAGTTCGTGGGTGACGACGACGATGCTCATGCCCATGGCGTCGCGCATGTCCAGGATCAGATCATCGAGCGCCGACGCCACCACCGGATCAAGGCCCGCCGACGGCTCGTCGCAGAACAGCACCTTCGGGTCCATGACGATGGCGCGGGCGAACGCCGCCCGCTTGATCATCCCACCGGACAGTTCAGACGGCATCAGGTTCTCGAAGCCGGACAACTCGACCACTTCGAGCTTCATCCGTGCCATGATCTCCATCGTCAACGCATCCAGATCGGTATGCTCGTAAAGCGGCAGCATGATGTTCTCGCCGACGGTCATCGAGCTGAACAACGCACCCGACTGGAACGCAACGCCAAGCTTCTTGCGGACATCAAGGAACTCCTGGCGGGAAATCCTGTCGATATCCTTTCCCAGAATGCGCATCGTGCCCGAGGTCTTTACCTCGAGCGCCATCAGATGGCGGAGCAGCGTCGACTTGCCAGATCCCGAACCGCCCATGATGACCATGATCTCGTTTTCCAGCACCTGCATGCTGACGCCCTTGAGGATCATCCTGTCGCCGTAGTGGGTGACGAGGTCCTCGACCTCGATCACCGCCGTCGGCCCCGTCGGCGGGCGGTGGCGGGATTTGCGCTCTTCCATGATGCTTTGTGGATTGCGCATGCTCAGCCCCGCGTCGCCACGAAGGCGAACAGCATGTCGGTGACGATGATCGCCGAGATCGCCTGCACCACCGAACGTGTGGTCGCCTTGCCGACGCCTTCGGCGCCGCCCTGCACGCCGGCGCCGTTGACGACGCCGATCACCGCGATCAGCACCGCGAAGATGCAGCTTTTACCAAGTCCGTGGCCGAGATCGTCGAGCGACAGGATATCGATGGTATCGTGCGCATAGGCGGCGAGCGAAATGCCGAGGTCCGCATTGACATAAAGGCCCGCCGCGAACAGTCCCATGAAAATGCCGAGCAGCGTCAGTGCCGGCACCATGAGCAGCATCGCGAACAGCGCCGGGACGACGAGAAAGCGTGTCGGGTTGATGCCCATCACCTTCAGCGCATCGATTTCCTGATTGATCTTCATGGTGCCGATACGTGCCGCAAGCGCCGACCCGGAGCGGCCGGCAACAAGAATCCCGGTGATCAGCGGCGCGAATTCCCGCACCACGGAAAAGGCGATGCCGATGGTGACCCTGCTCTCGGCCCCGAATATCCTCAGCGTGTGGATGCCCTGAATGGCCAGCATGACGCCGATGGTCCCGGTCAGCATCAATATGATCGGAATCGCGGCGATGCCGATTTCCATCATCTGCTGGATGACGGCACTGAGACGGACGGGCTGGCGTTCGCGGATACCGAACAAAAGCCAATAGAAGCTTTCGGCCACAAGAATGCCGCCGTTCCCCACGGACTCAACGAAGGCAACGGCGGTTTTGCCGATCCCTTCGATTTTCTGTACCGCGCTGAGCTTTTGCGCCGCCAAGTTTTGTCCCCCCGTTATCCCGTCCAAGCCGGGCAAACCGTTACGCCACGGCGCTCACGCCCTCGTCCAGATTAGCGCAGATCGTGAACACACGGTCGAGACGCGCCAGTTGCAGAACCCGAAGCGCCCCGTCGCTGACCGATACCAGCGCCAGTTTCTGGCCCGATTTCTTGACGCTCTGCAGGCATTCGACAAGCGATGCCACGCCGGATGAATCGATGTAGCCGACACCCGACAGATCGACCAGGATCGGCTTGCCCTTGCCGACCAGTTCCAGCAGTGCCTTGCGGGCATCAGGCGAGGTCTGCAGATCGATATCGCCGGAGAACGCGATGACCAGCGCGCCGCCGGATTCGGATAATTGGTGCTCCATTTGACCTTAGCCCCCGATTTTTTTTACCAGCCTCAACAGATTGCCGCCATCTATCGGCGGCGGCAAGAAATCAACCTCGTCCATGACTTCGCCGATCAGGTGCGTTCCAAGGCCGCCCGGGCGCAGATCGTCGAGATCGCGCGGCTTGATCTTGGAAATGTCCACCGGATCGGCGAAATCGCGGATGTAAAGAATCATTGCATCCGGCCGGTGCCGGATTTCGATGGCGATATCGCCTTCCCCTTCATGGCCATAGGCATGGCGGATCACGTTCTGGCAGGCCTCGTCGACGGCAAGCACGATATCGCCGGTATCGGTCTCGGAAAAGCCGCAAAAGATCGCCGTTTCTCGAACCGCGTTACGGATCAGCCGTAACCGGTTGGCCTTCGCCGTGACGCGCAACTGGAAGATTTTTTCACCGGGGGAATCCGTGGCACCCGGTTCCGCCGCGCCGACGCTGACCTCGGTCGTATGCACGGCGGTCCCGTCATCGATGGCGAGCAGGGTCACATCGTCCCTGAGCACGCGACCTTCGCCGCCGATCGCTGCCCGAACCTTGTCGAGGACGTCCTGCACATTGCCCTTGCCGGCGGCGGAAATCATGTCCTTGAGGCCGTCGATGCCCAACTCCACCCCGTCGGCGACATAGCCTTCGGTCACCCCGTCGGTGAAGACGAAAAGCCGCCCGCCATCGAGATTGAATTCGGTTTCCGGAAAGCCGTCCTCGTCAAGCAGCGCCGGCGCGATGCCGAGCGGCGGCGCTTCGGCTTCGATGGCACGGAAGCTGCCGTCGGCCGAGACCACCAGCGGCGGCTCGTGTCCGGCATTGGCAAGACGGACATAGCCGCTTTCCGGATCGTAAATACCATGCACCAGCGTCACGAACATGCCGCGTGTCGCGGTTTCGCAGATTTCCTCGTTCACCAGGGTCAGCAACCGGCCCGGTTCCTTGATCGACTTGCCGAGACAGCGCAGCAGACTGGCCGACTTCGCCATCATCAGCGCCGCGTTCATGCCCTTGCCGGAGACGTCGCCCAGCGTGAACGCCACGCGGCCGTCGTTGAGCGGATAAAAATCGTAGAAATCGCCGGACACGACCCGCGCCGGCAGGTTGACGCCCTTGACCGGAAAATCGGACTCCTTCTGCTCGGGCAGCAGGGAACGCTGGATTTCGGCGGCCAGTTCCAGTTCGCGTTTGACGCGCTCCTGCTCGACCAGTTCCGCCGCCATGCGGGCGTTCAGCACGGCCAGCCCCGCCGACACCGACAATGCCCGCAACAGGTGCAGGTCCTGGTCATCGAACAGGCCGTCGCCGCCGCGCTTGTTGATCAGCTCGATGGCGCCGATCCGCTCGCCCTTGACGCTCATCGGCGCGCACAGGATCGATTTCGTCTTGAAGCCCGTTTCGTCGTCGACGGCGGCATTGAAATCCGGATCATTGGCGACATCGCGGACGATTCGCCCGCTGTCGTTGTGCACGCAATAGCCGACGATGCCCTGATCGGCACCGATCTCGAGGCCGGTGATCTCGACCGGACCGACGCAGGCATCACAGCGCAGGATTTCCCCGGACGCCGACAGCATGAAAAGAGCGCCGGCCTCGGCATCGACGTAGTCGGTAATCCGCTTCACCGCACGGGACAGGGTCGCTTCGAGATCCTGGCTCGTGGCGAAATCCCGCCCCATGTCGGCGAGCAATTCCAGGTGACTGTGCACGTCAGCAGAGGCGACGCCCATCTGCGCGCCACCGGTCAACTCCACACTCGCAACATTACCCTCGGCCATGGCCGAAACTATGCCCCCAAAGACTCCCTCGGGCAAATACGTTGGTGATCAAGCCGAGAGCAGCACAATCGCACCGGCAAGGATCAGTGCGCCGCCCACAAATCGATCGAACAGCGGCCATCCCGGCATCAGTTTCTCGGCCAGCGCAAACAGCGCCAGTCCGACGATCCAATACAGATTCATCACCCCACCGACGAACAGCAGCAGCATCATGGCCCAGCAGCAACCGACGCAGAACAGGCCATGGGAAATGCCCATTCGGAACGCACCGGCGGTCCCCGGCAGCCAGATTCGGCTGAGAAATTCCACCGGGGCGCGGCAGGCTTCGAGACAGCGGTGCTTAAGCGGCGTCATTTGCCATATTCCGGCGGCGATCAGCAGCACGGCATTCAAAGTCGCTGACGCCGAAACCATCATGCCATTGATCCAGCCCGATACCTCACCTGCCGCGTGCAGAATCGTCGCGGCCAGGCTGAACACAGCCCAGATTGCAAGATACCCCGCCGCGAACATAAACATATCGCCGTATTGGCGTTCAGGGTTCCGCCGCGCAACAACGCGCTGGTACAGCAACAGCATCGGGGCCGCGGACGGCAGCATCATGGCCACCATCATGACCCACCACATGGCGAACATCAGCAGACCGTTGACGGGCGTCCAGTCTATCCCCGGCATCGGCATGTCGGACGGCATACCCGTCATGTCGATTGCCGACATGTTCATGCCGACGCCGAACACCGTGTATATCCAGGCGAACAGGCTGACGGCGGCCAGCGCAAGGGCCGCCAAAAGGCGATCCTTGCGCAGCATTCTGGGGAGCATATCGGTTTGCATGGCCAAAGCCCTATGCCGCACTGTCCAGAAGATGGTCCTTGACGATGCCGTAAGGTCCATAACTCACATGGCACAGCACGCCGTAGACCTTTTCCCAATTCATCTGCATCTCCGGAGCATGGGATTTGATCGTCGCACTGGCCATTTCACCGACCTTGAACTCAAAGGATGTCTTGAGATTGATCTGTGCGCGATGATCCTCACCGGTGACCGGATTTTTGATCGGCTCAAGATCAAAGTTCGCGACTTTCGGTATGCTGAACGAGCCTGTAGCTTTCTCGATATCGCATTCGAAGTCGATGGACGTAAAAATTGGATCGAACTCGGTCTCGATCGTTGAACCGTAAATGTTGAAGACCGTGGTCGGTTCCTGTTCCTCGCCGCTGAGTATCTTGAACAGGGCTTCGAGCTGTGCCTCCGTTGCGCGCTCGTCGATGAAAGCCTGCACCGTGCCGCGCCCTTCGTGGACCGCGCCCGGCCAGCGGAACTGGACGGCAAAGACAAGGCCATCGAGACGAACATCCCCGAAGTAACCCTCGTCTATGCGCATCGCCTCCATCCCTTCGCAATCCCCGTTCGTGGGGCGACCGTTGAATTCGCACGGGCAGCCATAATCGCAGCTGCATCCGCCGATCTTGGGACCACTGATCATCCAGTCGATGTATTGGTTCACTGTTACCCTCCTATTGGTTCAACTGCCCGGCGTGGCTGCAATAGCCGTGGTTTCCGCCAGGGAGGACGGGTAACTATACCAACTAGTCTGTTATGTAAATGAAGAAAATTGTAACTGTAATAATTATTTAGGCGTGATATATATCACATGTTCATCGTTAACATACTAAATGGTTTGTGATGTCGCGTTCCGGTGAGGCCACCCGTCAAAACATTCTCGACGCTGCCCAGGCGATCATCCTGCAACGCGGCTTCGGTGGCGCCTCCATCGACCGCATCATTGACCAGGCCAAGATCACCAAAGGGGCGTTCTTTCATCATTTTCCGAACAAGGCGGCACTTGCCGAGGCCTTGATCAGCCGCTTTACCGATGCGGAAGCTGTATTGTTCGATGATATCTGCCTGCGTGCCGAGCGGCTGAGCGACGATCCGGTGCAGCGCGTGCTGAATATCCTCGGTTTGTACGCCGACGCCCTGGACCAACACCCCGAGGTCGTCGAAGGGTGTCTGTATGCATCGGTGGCCCTGCAACGCTATGAATACCCGGAGACGGTCAGCGCCATCACCGCGAATAGCATCGAACGAACGATTGAAAAGCTCCGCCCCTATTATCAGGCCGCCATGGAGTCTGCGCCGCTCCGCAAGAACCTCGCGGTGGAGGAACTGCTGGACCTGTTCATCTGCATGGGTGAAGGATCGCTTATTCTGGCCGGACAGCGCCAGGACCCGGTTGTCCCGGGGCGCCTGTTCCGGACCCTGCAGGCGCATACCGCGCTGCTCTTTGGCCGCTGATCGAAAAACTCAGATACGCACCTTGGCGTACGATCCGGGCGCGTCCTCGATAACCTTCAGTTTGCCGTCGCCGGGCGTGCGCGCATCTGCACTGCCGCCAGCGTACTTCTTGACCCATTTCTGCCAGTCCGGCCACCATGATCCTTCATGCTGGGTGGCGCCGTCGAAGTAGGCGTCGGCGTCCGCCGGGGTCTTGGCATTGGTCCAGTAGCAGTACTTGTTCGCGGCCGGCGGGTTGATGACCCCGGCGATATGGCCGCTCGCCGACAGCACGAACCGTTTCGGCCCCTTGTAGAGCTGCGTCGCCATGTAAGTCGATTTCCAGGGCGCGATATGATCGTCCTTGGTCGAAAGCCAATAGACAGGCACCGTGATCTTTGTAAGATCAATGCCGACCCCGTCCAGCACGATGCCGCCCGGCTCCACCAGCTTGTTTTCCAGATACATTTTCCGGAGATACAGCGAATGCATCATCTTCGGCATCCGCGTGTTGTCGGAATTCCAGTACAGCAGGTCGAACGCCATCGGCTCGCGCCCGAGCAGGTAGTTGTTGACCACGAACGACCAGATCAGGTCGTTGTCGCGCATCATGTTGAAGACCTGGCTCATATACTGGCCATCCAGGAATCCGGTCTTCTCCATATGCTCGTCGAGCCGCTGAAGTTGCGCCTCGTCGATGAACACGCCCAGTTCACCGGGTTCGGAAAAATCGACCATGGTCGTGAAAAATGTCGCCGACTTGACCCGGTCGTCCTTCTTCTCGGCCATGTACGCCAGCGTCGCCGCCGTCAGCGTGCCGCCGATACAGTAACCGATGACGTTGAATTCCTTCTCGCCGGTGGCCTCGGTAATGGCGTCCATCGCCGCCAGCGGCCCTTCCAGCATGTAATCCTCGAACCGCTTGTCGGCATAGCGCTGGTCCGGATTGACCCACGAAATAACGAACACGGTCTGCCCCTGATCGGTGGCCCACTTGATGAACGAGTTCTTCGGCTGCAGATCGAGGATGTAATACTTGTTGATCCACGGCGGCACGATCAGCAGCGGTCGCCTGGCAACTTTCTCCGTCGTCGGCGCGTATTGCAGAAGCTGGATCAGGTCGTTCTGATAGATCACCTTGCCGGGCGTCACGGTGACGTTCGTCCCCAGTTCGAAGGCGTCGGTGTCGGTCATCGAGATACGCAGTTCGCCCTGCCCGCGCTCGAGGTCCTTGAGCAACTGGTCCAGCCCCTTGACCAGATTCTCGCCCTTGGTCTCCGACGCCATTTTCAGAACCTTCGGATTGGTCGCGGCGAAATTCGTCGGCGACAGCGCATCGATGAACTGGCGCGTATAGAACTGCAATTTTTCGCGGGTTTTCGGATCGGTGTCCTCGACGTCGCGGACCTGATTGTGCAGCCAGTCGGAGGTCAGCAGATAGGACTGCTTGATAAAGTCGAAAACCGCGTCCTCGGACCAGGCATTGTCCTTGAAGCGCTTGTCGTCACGGGCCGGTTCGATGACCGGCTTCACGTCCTCTTCGCCGGCCATGCGTTTGGCCGTCGCCTGCCATATTTCGGCATAGCCCTGCATCAGCCTGGCCTGCTGCTCGGCGAATTTCTGAGGGTTCGACAGCATTTTCATGGAAGCGTCCATGAACATCCGGCCGATCTCCACGGGGTCGGCGACGTTATAATTCTCCCCGGATTTCTGCCGTTCCAGGAAGGCATTGACGATGCGCTGCGAACGCTCGGCGAAATCGGCATAAATCTTCGCGTTCTTCTCGGCGTCGAAAAGGGCGTTTTGATCGGTCTCGGTATCGGCCATGAATATCTCTCCCGTTGCAGAGCATCATAGACCAGCATTCATGTCGAATTAAGTGTTGTCGACCGCTTTCCCGGGTTTATAACGAAAACCATGTCACGCATGTCCAACGGCCTGTTCCGCTCCCCACCGCATTTGATCGCCCTGGCAACCACCGTCTCGGCGGTCGTTTTGTTCCTGTCGCCGGCGCCGGCCGGGGTGCCGCAAAGCGCACTAACCGGTGCCGCGCTTTGCTTGCTGGCGGTCGGGTTCTACGCCACCGTGGCCATTCCGGAATTCCTGACGGCGCTGGTTTTCTTCACCCTGGCCATGGTGATCGGCGTCGGCCCTGCGGATGTTGTGTTTTCCGGGTTTCATTCGACCGCCTTCTGGATGGTTTTCGGCGGCCTGATCATCGGCGTCGCGGTCCAGAAAACCGGCCTTGGCGCCAGGATGGCGACGACCATCACCGGCAAGTTCGCCGGCAGCTACTTCCGCCTGATCTGCGGCGTTGCCCTGGTTTCCGTCACCCTGGCAATGCTGATGCCGTCGACCATGGGGCGGATCATCCTGCTGATCCCCATCGTCATCGCGCTGGCCGACAGCCAGGGCTACGAGCCTGGCACGCCTGAGCGCACCGGCCTCATCCTGACGCTGGCCTTTGCCAGTTGGATGCCATCCAGCGCGATCCTGCCCGCCAACGTGCCGAACATGGTGCTGGTCGGTGTCGCCGAAAATCTGTACCACCTGAATTTCAACTACGGCGAATACATGCTGACGCACATGCCGGTGAACGGCCTGGCGAAGCTGTTTCTGATCATCTGCCTGGTGCTGATCCTGTTTCCGGCGCAAAAACGTGATACGGTCGCGGTCCAGGAAGCGCAGCCCGTTGCCTCGCTCAGCGCCGAAGGACGCCGCCTCGCGGTCGTTCTGGCGATCACGCTGGGGTTCTGGGTCACCGACTTCATCCACCATATTTCACCGGCCTGGGTGGCGATGTCCGCCGCGGTCGTCTGTCTGTGGCCGCGTTTCGGGCTGGTCAGCGGCGACGACCTGAAAACCAAGGTGAACTTCCCCTCCGCCATATATGTGGCAGGGATTCTCAGCCTCGGCGCGCTGCTGGTTGAAACCGGTGCCGGCGACTGGATCGGCGGCTGGCTTCTTGCACATGTGCCGTTGTCGAAGGACGCGCCACTGATGTCGTTCTATTCGATGATCGGTCTTGGCACGGTGGTCAACATGGTCGCCACAGCGCCCAGCGTGCCGGCCGTGGTCGGCCCGCTGGCCAACGAAATCTCGAACCTGACCGGAATTCCGCTGAAGACCGTCCTGATGAGCCAGATCGTTGCCTATTCGACGGTGATCCTGCCCTATCAGGTGCCGCCGCTGATCGTCGCCATGCAGTTGGGCGGGATCGCGCTGAAGGACGGCGCCAAGATGACCGTTGTGCTGGCGATCGCCTCGCTGGCTCTCCTCGTGCCGCTGAATTATCTGTGGTGGTCGTTGCTGGGTCTGCTTTAGGAGGCAGCCAACAACCGGTCCCGATGTCGACCTTGACCTGCCCCCGATCCAGATCATCGAGGAATGCTGCACATGAAAAAGGCCGGGGAAATCCCCGGCCTTTCTCGTCGCAGTGTGCGATTGACGCTTAGTGACCCATCGGGCCGGTGTAGCCGTGCGAACCCCACCAGTAAATGGCGGTGAACAGGAACAGCCAGACAACGTCAACGAAGTGCCAGTACCAGGCCGCCGCTTCGAAGCCGATGTGGCCTTCCGGAGTGAAGTGCCCCTTCAGCGTGCGGAAATAGCAGACGCACAGGAAAATCGTCCCGACGAGAACATGGAAACCGTGGAAGCCGGTCGCCAGATAGAACGTCGACGAATAGATGCCGTCCTTGAAGCCGAAAGACGCATGAGCATATTCGTAAGCCTGACAGGCCGTGAACAGCGCGCCCAGGATCACCGTCAGCAGGATACCGGCGGCGCCCTTCTTGTTGTCGCCGAGGCGGATCGCATGGTGCGCATACGTGACCGTGACGCCCGACGTCAGCAGGATCAGCGTGTTCAGGAACGGCAGGTCCCAAGTGGGCAGCGGGACCACCCCTTCCGGCGGCCACGTCGGCGAGGCGACGAAGCTGAGCGCCGGGATCGAGGCGTTGAAATAAGCCCAGAAGAAAGCGAAGAAGAACATCACCTCGGAGACGATGAACAGCAGCATCCCCATGCGCAGACCGTGGCGCACCGGTTCGGTGTGATCGTGGCCGTTACGGCCCTCGGCGACCACATCGCGCCACCACAGCCCGGAGACCAGCACCAGCGCCGCGAAACAGGCCAGGACGAAGGTCAAGGAGCCCCCGTGCATGTACATGATCGCAAAGATCGCCATTGTGAACGCAAGCAGGCTCGAGACAAACGGCCACGGGCTTGGATTGACGATATGATAGGGATGACTTTTCGCACCACTCATCGGTATTTTCCCCTCGGGTTTTAATTACTCATGACGAAACGGCCCTTTCGGTCCGCGCCGTCAGCCCTTCTCCCCCGTTGCAGACGGCTTGCGCACTTCCGACACCTTCGCATCATCCTGTTTCGGATAGAAGGTGTAGGAAAGCGTGATCGTCTTGACGTCACGGGTATTCACTTCCTCATAGATCGCCGGATCGACATAGAACGTCACCGGCATATCCACCGTCTCGCCCGGCTGCAGGGTCTGCTCGGTAAAGCAGAAGCAGTCGATCTTGACGAAAAACTGCCCGGCTTTGAGCGGCGTCACGTTGAACGTCGCCGTGCCGGTAATCGGTTTGTCGGACAGGTTGGTGGCTTCGTAGAACGCCAGCCGCTCCTCGCCCAGTTTCAGCGTCACTTCGCGCTGTACCGGTTTGAAGCGCCACGGCAGGGCCGGGTTGGTGTTGGCGTCGAAACGGACATGGAAATCGATCTCCGATGCCTTTTCCGGCGCGCTCGACTGGACACCCGGCGTCCCCCCCAGGCCCGTCGCCTGACAGAAGATCCGGTACAGCGGCACCGATGCGAACGACAAGCCGACCATGCCGGCGACTAAGGTAAATAACACCAGCGCCGAGCGGACATTTTTGCGGCTTGCGTTCACGATCGTATCCGTTCCCGGTTACCGGCTTACTCGGCCGGTGCCTTGCCGGACATGTCCGGCTGGTCTTCGAAGGTGTGGAACGGTGCCGGGCTCGGCACATGCCATTCCAGCGTCGTCGCGCCTTCGCCCCACGGATTCTGCTCGGCCTTGGCGCCAGAGGCGTAGGTCCTGAACAGGATCACGAAGAACATCACCGTACCGAGCGCGGTAATCAATGCGCCGACGGAGCTGATGTAGTTCCAGCCCGCATAAGCGTCCGGATAGTCCGGAATACGGCGCGGCATGCCGGCCAGACCCGCGAAGTGCTGCGGGAAGAACAGCAGGTTGACGCCGACGAAGAACAGCCAGAACTGCACCTTGCCCCAGGCTTCGCTGTACTGCTTGCCGGACATTTTGCCGATCCAGTAGTACCAAGCTCCGAACATCGCGAAGATCGCGGCGATCGCCATCACGTAGTGGAAGTGCGCGACCACGAAGTAGGTATCGTGGAACACCAGATCCGCCGACGAGTTAGCCAGCGTCACCCCGGTGACGCCGCCGACGACGAACAGGAAGATGAAGCCGAAGGCGTACAGCATCGGCGTCTTGAAGTCGATCGAGCCGCCCCACATCGTCGCCAGCCACGAGAAGATCTTGACCCCCGTCGGCACCGCGATGACCATCGTCGCCGCCGTGAAGTAGGCACGGGTATCGACGTCCAGGCCGACCGCATACATGTGGTGCGCCCAGACGACGAAGCCGACGACACCGATCGCCGCCATGGCGTAGGCCATGCCTAGATAACCGAACACCGGCTTCTTGGAGAACGTGGAAACGATCTGCGAGATGATGCCGAATCCCGGCAGGATGATGATGTAGACTTCCGGGTGGCCGAAGAACCAGAACAGGTGCTGCCACAGGATCGGGTCGCCGCCGCCTGCCGGATCGAAGAAGTGCGTACCGAAGTTACGGTCGGTCAGCAGCATCGTCAGCGCGCCGGCCAGCACCGGCAGCGCCAGCAGAAGCAGGAACGCGGTGACCAGGATCGACCACACGAACAGCGGCATCTTGTGCATCGTCATGCCGGGTGCGCGCATGTTGAAGATGGTGACGATGAAGTTGATCGCGCCCAGGATCGACGCCGCACCGGCAAGGTGCAGCGACAGGATGCCGAAGTCGACGGCGGCGCTCGGGTGATAGATGCTGCTGGCAAGCGGCGGATAGACCGTCCAGCCGGTACCGACGCCGGCGCCGACGAAGGCAGAGATCAGCAGCATGCCGAGGCCGGCAAAGGTCAGCCACAGGCTGATGTTGTTCATGCGCGGGAACGCCATGTCCGGCGCACCGATCATCAGCGGCACGAACCAGTTGCCGAAGCCGCCGATCATCGCCGGCATGACGACGAAGAACACCATCAGGAAGCCGTGCGCGGTAAGCAGCACGTTATAGAACTGGAAGTCCTCAATGTACTGAATCCCCGGCTCCATCAGTTCCAGACGGATGTACCAGGACATGCCGCCGCCGACGATCGCCGCGAACATCGACAGGTAGAGATAGACCGTGCCGATATCCTTGTGGTTCGTCGAGCAGAACCAGCGTGAGAAAAAGCTGGGGTAGTGATCGTCGTGAGCGTGATCGTCGTGGTGGGCGTCAGCTGCGTTCGCCATGTTACGTCCCTCTCTTCAATATCTGCGGATGATCAACGGGTCGCGCCGGCGGCTGCCAGGCGTACCTTGTCGTCCGTTTTGATTTCATCCGATGCGTATTTTGCCTGCGCTTCCTTGACCCATTTTTCGAAGTCTTCCTTCGAGACCGCCTCGATGGCGATCGGCATGAAGCCATGGTTGACGCCGCAAAGCTCCGAGCACATGCCGTAAATGGTCTTGCCGACATATTTCTCGTGGATGCGCGTCCAGGTTTCGTTGATACGACCAGGCACGGTGTCCAGCTTGACCGACAGCGACGGCAGCGCCCAGTTGTGGATCACATCATTCGAGGTCATCAGGAGGCGGATGTTGGTTTCAACCGGCAGCACCACCTTGTTATCGACGGTCAGCAAGCGCGGCTGGCCGGGCTTGAGATCCCCGTCCGCGACGATGATGCTGTCGAAGGTGAAGTCGCCGTGATCAGGATAAGCATAATTCCAGTACCACTGGTTGCCGGTGATCTTCAGCGTCATATCCGCTTCCTGCGTGCGGTCGGCGAAATACAGGTGCTTCAGCGACGGAATGGCGATACCGACGAGGATCAAAATCGGGACGATGGTCCACACGACTTCGAGCAACGTGTTGTGAGTCGTCTTCGACGGCACCGGGTTTCGCTTGGCGTTGAAGCGGACGGCGATGTAGGCCATCAGCCCGAGCACGAAGATCACGATCAGCGTCTCGATCACCATAAGCTGGGCGTTGAAGGCAACAATTCGGTCCGCGGTCGGGGACCCAGGTTCCTGCAGCCACATTTGCCAGGGTGCAGAGCGTACTTCGCCATTCGGGCCTGCGAGCGCCGGTCCAATGGACATAAACGCGCCGACCAGCGCGGGCACGAAAATCTTGAGCTTGTTTCGCATTCGTCTCACCTGATTGCTGGCCGCCCACGATCGAGCCGCCTTGAATTTTCATTGCAGACGCCCCCATGAAACCTAAAAGCGGCACACAAGGTATCTGTGCGTGTTTTTAATGCCGTGACCGCGACGGGGCAAGTCGCCAATCGCATTCATGCACGATATTTTCACACTATTCTCACGTTGATTTTGCGGGTGATCCCTTTGAATGACAAGGGGTTAGATCGGAAAAAACCACCCGGCGATACATGCCAGGGGATATAAAACCCGTGCATTTCCGTCACTAAGCGCCTAAATCTACGCCCAGGAACCGGGACCAAGTCAAACGATCCGGAACCCCACGGCATTGTCGACGAGTGAGAGCAACACCATGAGCGAGAAAAAGAATATGGAAAACGACACGCAAGTTTCACCGAATCGCAAACGTAGAAACATCATCCTCGGCCTGATTCTCGCGGCGGCGTCCTTGCTTATGTATGCCAGCATCTTCCTCAGGCTCACGGAAAAGCCGCTGCAATAGCCGTCGCGAAAGTTTCCATGCCATGAATTACGATCAGCTTGTCCACACCAATGCGCTGTTCAACGGCATTTCGGTGGTCTTCCTGTCGCTCGGTTATTACTTCATCAAGTCCGGCGACAGGCGTAAACACCGTGCCATGATGATTTCGGCGCTGGTCGCCTCAGCGCTGTTTCTGGTGTCTTACGTGATCTACAAACTGAATGCGGGTTTCGCCCAGTTCGGCGGCGAAGGCCCGGTCCGCTACGTTTATTTCACCATTCTTTTCGTGCATGTGCTGGGCGCCATCGCCATCGTGCCGCTGGTGCCGATCACGGCGATCTGCGCCCTTCGCGAACGCTTCGACCAACACAAAAAGATCGCCCGCATCACCTGGCCGCTGTGGATGTATGTCGGTATTTCCGGCGTCGTCGTCTATGCCATGGCCGTCCACATGTATCCCTATCAGGGTAGCTGACCCCATGCTGCGCCCTGCCCAGGAACAACGATGGGATCCGGTCGAAGGGTTCAGAACCTCGCTCACCGCAACCGCCGCGCAGCGCGAACTGCGCCGCTGGACGGTGATTGCGCTCGGCGCGCTGGCCATTGCCGGTGTTTATGCGCTGTTGCTGGCGATTTCGCGGATTCCCGGCGCTGATACCCTGTTTCCCTGGCCGGTCGCGTTCTATGAGAAGAGCCTGATCATCCACGTCGTGTTTTCGTTCGTGGTCTGGTACCTGGCCGTCGGCATCATTCTGATGCTGATCGGCGGCTACAGACTTGCCGACGGCAGCCCGAAACTGCCGGGTCTCGGTGCCGCCGCCATGGCCGCGATGGCCGTCGCCTTCATCCTGCTGGCAGCGCCGGCGCTGATGGACCGCGGACAGCCGTCGCTCAACAATTACGTGCCGGCGATCATCGACCCGATTTATTACGTCGGCCTTTTGCTGGTCGTCTTCGCCATCGTGCTGGCATCCGTGCGCATACTGGCCAATGGAATGACCCGCACAGGCCCGCTGGAACCCATCGACGGCACGGGTCTGGCCCTCGCCGTGATCGCGCTTGCCGCCGTTACCGCCTTCGCGGTGTCTTGGAACCGGCTCGGCGCGATGCCGCAGATCGCCGCCGAAAACGAGGACCTGTTCTGGGCGGGCGGTCACATGCTGCAGTTCTTCAACACCACCGTGATGATCGGCGGCTGGATCCTGCTGGGCGGGCGTGCGCTGGGACGGCCCCCGGTAACGCCGCGCATCATGCTGCTGGCCCTTGCCGTGAACGCCCTGCTGGCACTGGGCGGACTGGCGCTGATGTTCATCGAAGCGCCGTTCTCAGCCGAGGAACGGGTGCTTTACACACATTATCAATACGCCCTGGCACCGGTGCCGATTTTCATCGGCCTGATCATCGGCGCGACCCTGCTGCGCACGCCGAAGCCCGAAGCCGAAGCCGCCCGCACGTCCCGGCTGGCGCTGGCGCTGTCGCTGGTCGTGTTCTTCGCCGGCGGCCTGCTCGGCATCTTCGTCGACGGTACCGACACCCGCACCCCGGCGCATTATCACGGCGTCATCGGCGGCGTGAACGTGGCCGCGATGGGGCTGGTCATTCTGTTCGTGCTGCCGTTGCTGGAGCGCGGTTTGGTCCGCTGGAAAGCAGTTCGCGCGTCGTTCTGGCTATATGGTCTGGGCCAGCTCCTGCACAGCCTGGGCCTGTTCATCGCCGGCGGCTACGGCGCACCCAGAAAGGTCTCCGACACCGCCCCCGGCATGGATGTCATCGGGAACTGGATCGGCCATGTCGGCATCGGCATCGGCGGCGTTATCGCGGTGATCGGCGGGATCATGTTCATCTGGATCGCCGGCAGGCGGGTCTTGGCCCGCGCCCCACAGGAATAGCGGAAAGTCTGGAAGTTGCCGGGACAATCTTCTATAAACCGTCTCCTGCGGACATGATCAGGAAGGCAGCCACCGGGCTGATAGATAATGAGCGATAGCGGTCGCACCGATGTGACACTGCAAAATCTGGAGACCACGGCAACGGAACCGAACGAACCGCGGTTCCGCGTCAATGATTTCGCCGTGCTTCTGAAGCCGAAGATCATGTCCCTCGTGGTTTTCACCGCGCTGGTCGGCATCCTCATGGCGCCGGGCGGTGCGGATGCGCAGACCGGCCTGATCGCCGTGCTGTGTATCGCCATCGGCGCCGGTGCCGCGGGTGCCATCAACATGTGGTACGACCGCGATATCGACCGCATCATGCGCCGGACCATGGACCGCCCGATTCCGGCCGGCCGCATGGACCCGAAACTGGCATTGACCTACGGCGTGGTTCTGGCGATCGGCTCCATCGTGATGATGGAAATCAAGGTCGGCACCGTAGCCGCCGGTCTGCTGGCGCTGACGATCTTCTATTACGTCTTTATATATACAGCCTGGCTGAAACGCCGCACGCCGCAGAACATCGTCATCGGCGGTGCCGCCGGCGCGTTCCCGCCGCTGGTCGGCTGGGCATCGGTGACCGGCAGCATCGACCCCGGCGCGATTGCCCTTTTCATGATCATTTTCCTGTGGACGCCGCCGCATTCCTGGGCGCTGGCCCTGTTCCGCACCGGCGATTATGCCGCCGCCGGCGTCCCCATGATGCCCGTCGTCGCCGGTGAGCGCGAAACCAAGCGGCAGATGCTGATCTATACCGTGCTGATGATCGCCGCCACCCTGGCGCCTGCGTTCCTCGGCGTGTCGGGTTGGCTGTATCTTGTCTCGGCCGTCGTCCTCGGCGCCATGTTCTGGCAGCGCACCTGGCGTCTGTGGAAGACCGAAGGCACCGAGCATGCGAAACCGCTGTTCCTGTTTTCGATCCTGTATCTGTTCATGATCTTTCTGGCGATGATCGCGGACCGGCTGCTTTTCGTTCTCGTCTTCTAGACTTCGGCCCGGCCATGCCCGACGCCCCCCTTTCCGATGCTTACGACAAGTTGGAAGCCCGCTTCCGGCGCATCGCCCTGCTCGGCGAAGCCGAGGCCGTGCTGCACTGGGATTACGCCGCGGTGATGCCGGCGGGCGGTGCCGAGGCTCGCTCCGAACAACTGGCCGAACTGAAGGCGATCTCGCACGGACTGCTGGTCAGCCCGGAAACCGCCGAACTGATCGCAAAGGCAACACAGGACGCTGCCCTGCTCGGTCCCTGGCAGGCCGCCAATCTGAAGGAAATCGACCGCCAGCACCGCCGAGCCGGTGCGCTCGACGAGGCGTTCGTCACACGGCTGTCACGGGCATCGAGCACCTGCGAGCAGGCCTGGCGCAAGGCCCGTGCCGAGAGCGATTTCGCCATCGTCGCGGCACCGCTCAGGGAACTGATCGAACTGGTCCGTGAACAGGCGGCGCGCTACGGCGAGGTGTTCGGCCTCGATCCATACGATGCCCTGCTGGATACCTACGAGCCGGGCGGCCGCGCCCGCGACATCGACCCGGTGCTGGACGATCTGGCGGCATTCCTTCCGGGCTTTCTGGACGACGTGCTGGCGTATCAGGCCGAGAAAGGTCCTGCGCTGATGCCGGAAGGCCCGTTCGCCGAGGAAACGCAACGCAAGCTCGGCATGAAGTTCATGGATGTGCTGGGTTTCGATTTCGAGCGCGGCCGTCTCGACGTCAGCCACCATCCGTTCTGCGGCGGCATTCCCGACGATGTGCGCATCACCACCCGCTATGACGAAAGTGATTTCACCTCGGCGCTGATGGGCGTTCTGCACGAAACCGGCCACGCACTATACGAACAGGGTCTGCCGAAAAAATGGCGGCTGCAACCGGTGGGCAGCGCGCTCGGCATGTCTGTTCACGAAAGCCAATCGCTGTTGATGGAGATGCAGGTCTGCCGCTCGCCGGAGTTCCTGGAATTCGCCCTGCCGATCATCCGCGAAACGTTCAACGGTTCGGGTCCGGCCTGGGACGCGGAGAATATCCTTCGTCTCTATCACACGGTCGAGCGCAGCTATATCCGCGTCGATGCCGATGAGGTCACGTATCCGCTGCATGTGATCCTCAGATACCGGCTCGAAAAAGACATCATTTCCGGCAAGCTGAACGTCGCCGGTCTGCCCGACGCCTGGAATGCGGCGTTCAAGGCGCTGCTCGGCATCGAAGTGCCGAACGATGCCAAGGGCTGCCTCCAGGACATCCACTGGTATGACGGTGCGCTTGGTTATTTCCCGACCTATACGCTGGGCGCGATGACCGCGGCACAGGTCTATCAGGCTGCCTGCGAGGCCCAGCCTGCCATCCCCGGCGCCATTGCAAAGGGCGATTTTTCGGTTCTGCTCGCGTGGCTCCGCGAAAACATTCACGCCAACGGCAGACTGCTGTCAGGCCCCGATCTGTTGACCAAGGCCACCGGACGGCCGCTCGAAGCCGCCCCCTTCAAGGCCCACCTGAAGGCGCGTTACCTGCCGGATTGATCGCCGAAGCTTACTTCAGCCAGCCTTTGGATTTGTAATAGGCCTCTGCGGCGGGATGCAGCGGCGCGCTCAGACCATCCTTGACCATGGCTTCCGGCGTCGCCCCGGCATAGGCGGGGTGTTTCGCCTTGAAGCCGTCGAAATCCTCGAACACCGCCTTCACCAGTGTGTCGACAAGCGCCGCGTCGGCATTTGCCGTCGTCACCAGCGTCGCCATGACGCCGAAGGTATCGACTTTTTTCTGGCCGTCCCAATAGGTCTTGGCCGGGATCGTCACTTTCGAATAATACGGACGCGCCGCGGTTGCCAGCTTGCGGATGATGGTGTTGTGCGGTTCGATCAGCATGCCGTTGCATTCGCCGACCGCGCGCTGCATGGCGGCGTTGGGTATCCCCACGGCATAGACGAAAGCCTCGAACTTGCCGGCACAGAAGGCATCCACCTGCTCGGACGACGGCAGTTCGCTGACGGCGCTGAAGGTATCGAGCTTCCAGCGCTGCGCATCGAGCATTTCTTCCATGGTCTCGCGATGCCCGGCGCCCGGATTGCCGATATTGATGCTGTGTCCCTTGAGCGCATACCAGTTCTTGATCTTAGCGTCGCGGTTGACCACCACCTGCATCGGTTCGGCATAGATCGAGAAAACAGCACGCAGATTCTCGATCTTGTTGCCTTCCCATTTGCTGGAACCGTGCTGGGCATGGAACTGCCAGTCGGACTGGGCCATGGCAAAAGTGATCTCGCCGGCCTTGAGTGCCTTCAGATTGGCGACCGAGCCGCCGCTCGGCGGCGCATCGCAGTCGACGCCCTTGGCCTTCAGCAGCTCGCACAGCACTTGTCCGGTGGCGAAATAGACGCCGGTCTTGCCGCCGGTGCCGATCACGACCTTGTCCGCCGCCTATGATGCCTGGGCGCCAAACAGAACAAGTACGCAGGTGAAACTCAAAAGACACTTCAGGATATTCTTCGTCACGCGCAGCCCCTCCCTTACCGTCCACGCTCAAATCATGCCCGAGAGCAATTTCTACTTCAACAGGCAACACGCATGCCGTCGTCCTTGTTTCGCCCGGCTTCGATGGATAGGTTTAGCCGAATTGACGGGGGCTGCAGCCATTGCGCCCTGCTAGGGAGATCATTGAGTGCGGTATATTTCGACCCGTGGGCGCGCGCCTGAACTAGCTTTCGACGATGTTTTGCTGAGCGGTCTGGCCCGGGACGGCGGCCTGTATGTGCCTGCCGAATGGCCCCGTTTCAGTGCCGACGACCTGAAGTCGATGAAATCGCTGAGCTATAACGAACTGGCTTTCCGGGTCATCCAGCCGTTCGTCGGTGGCTGCATCGATGATTCCGCGCTGGCCGCCATCATCGAAAAAGCCTATGCGACGTTCGAAGGCGGCGAGGTCGCGCCTTTGGTCAGTATCGGCGACGACATTCATCTGATGGAGCTTTTCCACGGGCCGACGCTGGCCTTCAAGGATGTCGCCATGCAGATGCTGGGCGGCCTGTTCGACCATGTTCTCAAGGCACGCGGCGAGCGTGTCACCATCGTCGGCGCGACGTCGGGCGATACCGGTTCCGCCGCCATCGAGGCCTGCCGCGACAAGGATGCACTCGACGTCTTCATGCTGTTCCCCGAAGGCCGCGTGTCCGAGGTTCAGCGCCGCCAGATGACCACCGTGCTGGCCGACAACATACACAACGTGTCCGTTCGCGGCACCTTCGACGACTGCCAGGACCTGGTGAAGGCGATGTTCAACGACACCGCCTTCCGCGACCGTCACCATCTGTCCGCCGTCAACTCCATCAACTGGGCGCGGGTGATGGCGCAGATCGTCTATTACGTGCACGCCGCGCTGCATCTGGGCGCGCCGGAGCGGGAAGTTTCATTTACTGTGCCGACCGGCAACTTCGGCAACGTCTTCGCAGGCTACGCCGCCATGAAGATGGGTGTGCCGGTGAAGAAATTCGTCGTCGCGGCGAATGCCAACGATATCCTCGCCCGCTTCTTCGACAGCGGTGAAATGCGCATGGATGCCGTGGTGCCGACGCTGAGCCCGAGCATGGACATCCAGATTTCGTCCAACTTCGAACGCCTGCTGTTCGACATGATGGGCCGCGACGGCGCCAAGGTCGAAAGCACGCTGACGACGTTCAGGAAGGACGGCAGCTTCCGTGTCGACCAGGGCATGCTGAGCGCGGTGCGCGAAAAATTCGACGCGGCGCGTTACGACGACAAGCAGACCACCGAAACCATCCGTGCGTTGTATCAGGAAAACGGCATGCTGATCGATCCGCACACCGCGGTCGGTCTTGCCGCGGCACGTGCCAAGAACGGCCACGACGGGACCCCGATGGTGGTGCTGTCGACCGCGCACCCGGCGAAATTCCCTGACGCCGTCGAAGCCGCGACCGGCGTTCGCCCGCAACTGCCCGCGCGCATGACGGACCTTTACGAGCGCGAGGAGCGTTGCCAGACCATCGACAACAGCCTCGACATCATCGAGCGTCTGGTCGACGACACCCTGGGCGTCAAGGCGGAGGCATCTTGAGCGTTCGCGTCACCACGCTGGATAACGGCATGCGCGTCGCCACCGACAGCATGCAGAATGTCGAAACGGTCACCCTCGGCACCTGGGTCGGCATCGGAGCGCGCGACGAAGCCGCTGAAGTGAACGGCATTTCGCATCTTCTCGAGCACATGGTCTTCAAGGGCACCGAGCGCCGCACGGCACGCCAGATCGCCGAAGAGATCGAAGCCGTCGGCGGGCACCTGAACGCCTATACGTCGCGCGAGAACACCGCCTATTACGCCAAGGTCCTGAAGGACGACATCGACCTGGCCGTCGATCTTGTGTCCGACATCGTCATGCACGCGACCATGGACGCGGGCGAACTGGAACGCGAGAAATCCGTCATCTGCCAGGAAATCCACCAGGCCCATGACACGCCCGACGACATCGTCTTCGATCTGTTTCAGGAAGCCGCCTATCCCGAACAGGCCATCGGCCGCCCCGTGCTGGGCACCGAAAACATCATCCGCGGACTGAGCCGCGACGACGTCAACGGCTACCGCCACCAGAGCTACACCGCGCCGCAGAGCCTGTTCTGCGCCGCAGGAAAGATCGATCACGATCATCTGGTCGAGCTTATTTCGGAGACCTTTGCACCGCTGCCCAAACTGTCCGGTAACGGTCGCGAACAGGCCGCTTACAAAGGCGGCGACATCCGCCTGGAACGCGATCTGGAACAGGTGCATATCGTGCTCGGTCTCGACGGCGTGGGTTACAAGGACGACGATTTCTATGCCGCGTCCGTGCTGTCGACCGTTTTCGGCGGCGGCATGTCGTCCCGGCTGTTCCAGGAAGTCCGCGAGGAACGCGGCCTCGCCTATTCGATCTATTCCTTCCTGTCGTGCTACGAGGACAGCGGTATCTTCGGCATCTACGCCGGCACCGGCGAGGAGCATCTGGGCGATCTGATCCCGCTGCTGGCGGACGAGGCGCACAAGGTCGCGAAGACCCTGACGCCGGAAGAAACCCAGCGCGCCCGCGCCCAGCTCAAGGCCAGCATCCTCATGGCGCGCGAAAGCACCTCGTCCAGGACCGAGCAACTGGCCAGACACCTGATGCTGTTCGACCGCCCGATCCCGCCCGAGGAAATCGTCGCCAAGATCGATGCCGTCGATGACGACGCCGTGCGTGCCGTCGCCGAGCGGCTGTTCCGGGGCACGCCCAGCGTTGCCGCCATCGGCCCGGTAAAGGGGCTGGAATCCGCCGACACACTCAGCGCCCGTTTCAACTGACACGATGGCCCTGCATCCCGGAAATTTTCTGATTTCGCAGGGGTCTTTCGTCCGCCATCCGAAGGCGCCCGAGCTTGGCCTCGGCCGCGTGCAGACCGTCGTCGGCGACAAGATCACCGTCAATTTCGAAAACGCCGGCAAGCTGATCGTCGACGGTTCGGTGATCGAGCTTAACGTCGTCGACCCGAACGAACGGACTTAAGCCCCTCTATCCGTCCTCGCCAGCAGCGCCAGCGCATTCAGATACGACGGGCGCTCGGCGATCTGCCCGTCCACCTCGACCCTGTCACGACCGTCCCTCTCGGCCTTCTCAAAGGCGGTGATCAGGCGTTTTGCATGTTCGATCTCGGCGGCCGACGGTTCGAGGATATCGCGAATGACGGCAATCTGATCCGCACGCGCCGCCGATTTCGCATGATACCCGAGCGCCCTGGCGACTTCCGTCTCGGCGACGAGACCTTCGCGGTCGGCCCAGGTATAGGGACAGTCGACCGGCTCGACCCCGGCGGCGCGGCATTCGACGAGGAAGCGTTCGCGGGCGTAGCGGATGGCGGTGCCGAAACGGTCGCGCGGTGCGCCGAGGCTGGTGGTCATGTCCTCCGATGCGATCAGGCAGCCGATCAGCGGCGGTGCATCGGAGAGGATACGGTACGTGTTCACTAGACCTTCCGCCGTTTCGATGCAGGGCAGCAGTTGCGGTTTCCCGCCTTTTCCGCCATGTGCCGCGATGGCGTCGTTCAGGGCATGAAGCTCGGCCGCGGAACGGGTCTTCGGCAGGGAGATGACCCGCGCTCCGGCGTCGAGTGCGGCAGCGAGGTCCGCGTCATGATCCGCCGAGCCGGTCGGATTGATGCGCACGCAGGTCAGGGCGCCGGCGGCGGCGATCCTGGCAAGACTGTCCGCCAGCATGTCCCTGCCCTGCGCGCGCAGGCGCGGCGGCGTGAAATCCTCCATATCGATGATGACACATCCGGGTTTTGCGGCGGCGGCGGCGCTGATCTGATCCGTGTCGATCGACGTCACGAAAAGCCAGGTGCTTGCAATGCGCTTGGGGTCCGCCATGACGTTGACCTCAGTCGTCGTCCTGCTGGTCGTCCATGTAGGCTTCGACGATCTGATAGATCGCCTCCGTGTCCTCGGCATTTCCGGAAAAAACGATGTTGGCGGTTTCGCCATAGATGTTCATGACATAGCCGCGTGCGCCGCAGACCTTTTCCAGCGCCAGGACGAACGGCATCAACACCTCGTCGTTGAGTTTTTCCGCCGTCGGGCAGGCATCCATGCGGCGGATCAGCTCGCGCATGAAAGCATCGGGATCGTTTTTGCCCGGCCCCTTGCTTTCGCCACCTCGTC
The DNA here is from genome assembly GCA_038100295.1 of Thalassospiraceae bacterium. GTDB lineage: Bacteria > Pseudomonadota > Alphaproteobacteria > Rhodospirillales > Casp-alpha2 > UBA4479. The sequence goes on along the minus strand of JAYNVG010000011.1, from coordinate 44,352 downwards.
CGCGCCCTTTAGGGCTGTTTCCTCTAGGCATGACCGGCCTTGTCGGACAGCATCAGCGGATCGATTCCAAGCTTGGCCATGGCCCGTTCCCATTTGGTTGAGATATTCGTGTCGAACAGAAGCTGCGGGTCGGCATCGACGCTGAGCCAGCCGTTGGCCTTGATCTCGGCATCGAGCTGGCCGCTGTCCCAGCCCGCGTATCCAAGTGCGAGAAGCCGCTGGCGGGGACCGGAACCGTCGGCGATGGCGCGCAGCACATCGACCGTCGCCGTCAGCGCAACTTCGTCATCGACCACCATGGTGGCGTCGTGGATGTAGTCGGGTGAATGAAGCACGAAGCCGCGGCCGGTTTCTACCGGGCCACCGAACAGCACCTCGATCCCCTCGCCGGCCGGCGGCATGGTGATGTCGAGCTGGCTCAGCAGATCGGGAAAGGTGATGGTCTCGAGCGGTTTGTTGATGACAAGCCCCATCGCACCGTCGGGGCCATGGGCACACATGTAGATCAGCGTCTGTTGAAAGCGGTCGTCCTGCATGCCGGGCATGGCCACGAGGAACCGGCCGGTCAGGTAGCTGTCGTCAAGCGAACGATCCTGCAAAAAGCCTTTCACGCGATACTCCCGCTCCAACCGCCGCAGATACTATGGAAGTCTGCGCCGCGAATACGGCGGCATTATGACATATCGGGCGCGGCTGGCAAAAACACTCGTCGACAGAGGTCTTCACGCAGTTTCAACATCCTGTGACATCGCCGTTCGGCCTTGCCTTGCGGCCCAGAGTATGGCGAATGATATAGAAACCCGGGACCGAAGACCTAAGGACGCGAATGAAACGCCTTTTCGCCACACTTCTGTTTGCTCTGGTATCTTCCCTGGCCGCTGTCGCCGGGCTGCCGGCAGCGCCGGCACAGGCCGGCATCGCGCAGTCCCCCTGGGCCGAGGAGCAGCAGTCCGCTGTACGGCTGATCGCGGCCAGAGACGGTCTCGGCCAGGACGGCCGGGTTCTTGCCGGCCTGCAGTTCCGCATGCTGCCGGGTTGGAAGGTGTACTGGCGTTCACCCGGTGATGCCGGATTCCCGCCGCAGCCCGATTTCAAGGAATCGCAAAATGCCCGGATCGGCGAAATGCGCTGGCCGGTACCGGAACGGTTTTCCGTGCTCGGGCTGGAAACCCTCGGCTACGAAAACGCCGTGGTCCTGCCTTTCGATATCGAAGCCACCGATCCGTCGCTTCCGGCGGAGATCAAGGCGACTGTTCGCTATCTGACCTGCAAGGAAATCTGCATCCCCTACGATGCCCATCTGACGATGACACTGCCCGCCGGCGACGGCGCGCCGACGGCGCTTGCACATATCATCGGACAGTACGAATCCCGCGTTCCCCTGACGGGCGACGCGGCGCGGCTGGCGATCCGCGCGGCGTGGACGGAAACCTCCGAGAAGGGGCTTTATATCGCCGCGCAGGCAGCATCGGCGATCCCGTTCAAGGGGCCGGACCTTTATGTCGAGGGGCCTGTCGGCTTCGGCTACGGCGCACCGACAGTGCGCGTCAACAACGGCAAGCTCGAAGCGACCCTGCGCGTGCCGGTTTCCGGCTTCAGCGGCACACCCGCCGAGGCCGCTGCCAAACTGACGGGCCAACCGGTCACACTGACGCTGCTCGACGGCGGGCGTTCCATGGAGACCTCGGTCAGTCTCGCCGCGCCCCGCACTTTCACGCCAGACATCCTTGCCGTGACACACGCGGAGCCGGCGTCATACACGCTGCCGGTCATTCTGCTGTTCGCCTTTCTGGGCGGGATGATCCTGAACCTGATGCCGTGCGTGCTGCCGGTCCTGTCGCTGAAGTTCCTGAGCATCGTCAAGCACGGCGGATCCGCGACGGGGACCGTTCGGCTCAGCTTTCTGGCCTCGGCCAGCGGTATCGTGTTCGCGTTTCTGGTCCTGGCGGGAGCGCTGATCGCCCTTAAATCCGCCGGTGCCGTCATCGGCTGGGGCATCCAGTTCCAGCAGCCGTGGTTTTTGATCGTGATGGCGTTTCTGGTCACGCTGTTTGCCTGCAACATGTGGGGTTTCTTCGATTTTCGCCTGCCCGGCATCCTCGCCGGCGCAGGTGGACATGGCCGTGACAGGGACGGCGTGGTCGGGCATTTCCTGCAGGGTATATTCGCGACCCTGCTGGCGACACCATGCTCGGCGCCGTTTCTGGGTACCGCCATCGGCTTTGCATTGGCGCGTGGCGCCAGCGACATCGTCGCCGTCTTCGCCGTGCTCGGCCTCGGCCTGTCGGCCCCCTATCTGCTGATCGCCGCCGTGCCCCGGCTGGTCACCTTCATGCCGAAACCGGGGCCGTGGATGGTGCGACTCAAATTCGTGCTGGGCCTGGCACTGGCCGCCACCGCGCTGTGGCTGCTGAGCGTCCTTGCCGGTGCCGCCGGCACGTTCGCTGCGGCATTGACCGGCGTTCTGCTGATCCTGTCCGTGATCTGGCTTGGCCCGGTGATGGGGATGGTCCCGGAAATCCGCAAGGCGACACCGTTCGCCCTGGTGCTGGCCACCATCGCCGCCATCACAACCGCCGAAATCGGCGACATCGACGGCCCGCTCGATACCGCCACGCCCGGCGTCAGCAAGATCAAATGGCAGAAATTCAATCCCGCCGCCATCGACCGGCTGGTCGCGAAAGACCTGATCGTGTTCGTCGACGTCACCGCGGACTGGTGCATCACGTGTCAGGTCAACAAGCGCCTGGTGCTCGAACAGGGCCGCATCCTGGAACTGCTGAACAGCCCCGACGTGATCGCGATGCAGGCCGACTGGACCAGACCCGATGCGGATATCGCCGCTTATCTGGCGTCCTTCGGCCGCTATGGCATCCCCTTCAACGCCGTTTACGGCGCCGCGGCACCGGGCGGGCGGGCGCTGCCCGAACTGCTCAGCGACGATACCGTGATGGAGGGTTTCCGAGATGCCGCACCGGCGCGCCTTGCCGGGGAGTTGAAATAATCCCAGCGAAAATCACGCGACGACTGTTCAGGCACGAAAAACCCTTTGCATCCGTCAACAATGTCCCTATGTCATGGGCATGCCGTGCTTGCCGGCAAAACGCATTTTTTTTGAACAACCATCTCCGGGAGAGACACGATGACCATTAAGGTTGGAGACAAGATTCCGAGCGTTACGCTCAACGTCATGACCGAGGACGGCCCCGGCGCCGTCGAAACCGATGAATTCTTCGCCGGCAAGAAGGTCGCCATTTTCGGGGTTCCGGGCGCCTTCACGCCGACCTGCTCGGCCAAGCACCTGCCGGGCTTCGTCGCCAACGCCGGCGCCCTCAAAGCCAAGGGGATCGACGCGATTGCCTGCGTTTCCGTCAACGATCCGTTCGTGATGGGCGCCTGGGGCAAGGACCAGAACGTCGGCGATTCCGTGACCATGCTGGCCGACGGTTCCGCCAACTTCACCAAAGCCACCGGGCTTGAGCTCGACCTGACGGCTCGCGGCCTCGGTGTGCGCTGCCAGCGTTTCTCCATGGTCGTCGATGACGGCACGGTGAAATCCCTGCACATCGATGAAGGCGTGTTCGAGAAAACCAGCGCCGAGACGATGCTGAGCGAACTCTGATACGAAAACCGGGACGCCGCCATCCGCGGTGTCCCGGTGCTTCGCCCGTCTAGCTGTTTCCCGCCTTTTCCGCCGCATCGAACGCCGCCTGGGATTCCCGGGCCTCTCTGAGCAGCCAGTCGCGAAACGCGATCAGCGCCGGTCGTTCGACCTGATCGTTGCGGTACACGAAATACACCGACACATCCGACGGACAGTGGATATCGAAAAGCCGGACCAGACGTCCGGTTTCCAGGTCCTCCCACACGTGCGCGCTGCGCGCCAGTGCCACGCCCTGCCCCTCGAACGCCGCCTGGATCGCCATGTTGGTATCGGGGAAGCGCGTGCCTTCGCGGAGCGCCGACTGATACACATCGGGCGCGACCCCGGCATATTCGAACCAGTATTCCCAGCCCGGCGACAGAACGCCGGAATGCCTGAGCAGCAGCGGCAACTTGCACAGATCCGCCGGCGTCTCCGGCATGCCGTATTCTTCCAGCAACCTGGGCCGCGCCACCGGAATCACGTAATCGCGCATCAGTTCCCATGATGAGAACCCTGGATACTGCCCGTCCCCCAGGGTGATCACGGCATCGAGAGAACTGGTCATCGCCGGCCGGATATCCTGGCGCGTCGACAACCAGACATCGACTTCGGGATGCTCCGTCCTGAAGTCCTGCAGCCGCGGCACCAGCCACTTCACCGCCAGTGACGGCAGCATTTCGACACGCAACGCCGTATGCCCCTCGTCGGCCTTCAGGTCTTCCAGCGCCTTCGCCAGTTCGTCGATGAAGTCGTTGACTATACCGGACAACTGCTCGCCGGCCGGGGTCAGCAGCGGCTGGCGCGGGCGCCGCTCAAACAACTGGATGTCCCACAATTCCTCGATATGGCGGATCTGATGACTGACCGCGCTCTGCGTCACGTTCAGTTCCTCGGCGGCCTTGGTGAAGCTCAGATGCCGGGCGGCGGCGGCAAGCGCGCGCAGCGCGGCGATGGGGGGCAGATGGGCCATGGCGAATTCCCGTTCAGGTCATGCATGAATTATACATGAATAAATACTCATGCATAGAATGAAAAACTATCCTTTGTGCCCTTTGGAAACGGGGCGTACATATGGTTTCAGAAAGTTACAGCCCATTCCCCCCGGGCATGACATGAGGATACTGACATGTTCAACACGGAAAAGAAATTCGCCAACTGGTTCCCCGGCCAAACCGCCACCCGTGACCGCTGGGGAGACCCGGTCGGCACCGAAATCAGCGGCCGTGAATTCCAGTCCGCCGGCAAGGACGCCCTGAGCGCCGCGCAGCGTATGCGCTGGAGCCTCGGCCACGCCTGATCAAGACTCCCTGAGATAACTCTCAGCCACGTCCCGTCGGCAATGCGACCTCCCTTGCAACGCCGGATGGCGGGATCCCTGAAAGGACACGGTTCCCCCATAGACCGTGTCCTTTTTTTATCCGCTGCGCGCGATATCTATTTTTGTAGGGCTTCGGCCGCGCCCTGACGTGCCAGTTCGTCGGCACGTTCGTTTTCCGGGTGCCCGGCGTGACCCTTGACCCAGTGCCAGTCGATCCGGTGGCCGCTGATCGCCGTATCCAGGCGGCGCCAAAGATCCTCGTTCTTCACCGGTTTCTTCGCTGCCGTTTTCCAGCCATTGCGTTTCCAGCCGTGTATCCACGAGGTGATGCCGTCGCGGACATAGGTGCTGTCGGTATAGATCGCCACCTGCGATGCGCGTTTGAGGCTTTCCAGCGCGCTGATCGCCGCCATCAGCTCCATGCGGTTGTTGGTGGTTTCCGCCTCGCCGCCGAAAAGTTCCTTCTCGTGGCATTTCCAGCGCAGGATGGCGCCCCAGCCGCCCGGACCGGGATTCCCCGAACAGGCACCGTCGGTGAAGATTTCGATCAGGTTTTCGCTCTGTTCAGTCGATGCCATAGGAGTCCGGTCCCTTGACGTTGCGGTGAAAATCCAGCTTGCGGATATATTCAACCGGGCTTTTCGGGGTCACGAAGGCGTCTTCCGGGGTGTTCAGCCAGTCGTACAGCCGGGTCGCCAGAAACCGCATCGCCGCACCCTGCGCCAGGATCGGCATGGCGTCGATCTCAGCGCGCTCCAGCGGGCGTACGTCCTGATAACCCTTGAGCAGCCGGCGCGCTTTGGTGACGTTGAAGCTCAGGTCCGGCTCGAAACACCAGGCGTTCAGACACACCGCAATGTCGTAGGCGAGCTGGTCGTTGCAGGCGAAATAGAAATCGATGATCCCGGACAGATGATCGGCCCGGAAGAACACGTTGTCCGGAAACAGATCGGCGTGGATGACCCCTTTCGGCAGATCGTCCGGCCACTGCCCGGTGATGTCCTTGAGGGCGCCGGCCAGCATGCCGCTGAGTCCGTCCATGACCCCGTTCGCGCCATCTCCGGATGCCTCGATCAGACCGGCCCAGGCTCCTACGCCCAGCGCATTCGCACGCTTCAGCGAATAATGCGCCGTGGCGACATGAAACCGCGCCAATGCCTCGCCGACCTGGCGGCAGTGCTCCGCCGTCGGCCGCTTTGCCCACATCCCGGCAAGAAACGTGACCAGCGCCGCCGGTCGCTCGGCCAGCTCTCGCAGGGTTTCGCCCGCGATCGTTCTGAGCGGCACCGGGCACGGCACGCCATGCGCGGCGGCATGATCCATGAGTCCTAGGAAGAACGGCAAATCCTCGATCTGCACACGTTTTTCATAAAGTGTCAGAATGTAGGGGCCGGTCGTCGTGGTGACGATGAAGTTGGAGTTCTCGATGCCCTCGGCGATTCCCTTGCACGACAGCACTTCGCCGATGTCGTATCCGGCAATGAAGTCTATCAGTGCATCGTCGTCGATTTCCGTGTAAACCGCCATCCGGGCGTTTTAAGGGGTAGACACCCCGACGCCAAGCGCATCTTGCCGAGCGTATTTGGCCTGGTGCACCACGAACCCTGAAAAACAGCTATAATGTCGAATATGCAGGATCGTCGCCCGATACCAACGGAACGCAACAAACGGCGCGCACATCGCCGGACGGTGCGTCATGCCGTCTTCCTGGCCGTGACTGCGATGCTGGCGATTCCCGGCTATCCCGTGCAGGCCTCGCTGCCGCCTTTGGAAGAACAGCCGTCCGCGGCGGCGCGCCTGCAGCCCAGCCCGATGGTCCGACGGGCGCAGCAGGCGCTGTCCCGTCTGGGCCTGTATCTGGGGCCGGAGGACGGTGTGCTGGACAAATCGACGCAGGCCGCGATCCGCATCTATCAGCGCGCCAACGGGATCGAGCCGTCCGGGCGCATCACCATGGACCTGATCGGCAAGCTCGAATACGCCGTCGGCGTCCGCAAGCTGATGCGCCAGCTTGAGGATGCGCGCGCCGAAAGCATCAAGGATGCGCGTTCGAAACTGATGAACCACCCGGCGACGCGGGACCTGATGAAGGCCGACCGCGCCGACGAGACCGCCGATCCGACTCGCGACTCAAGCGCGTGCTTCGAAAATCCGACCACGCTGTGCCTGCTCGCCGAAGCCCTTGAAAGTGCCAAGGCCATCGCCAAGGCGGAACTGCGCGACTGGGCACTGGGCGAGATTCTGATCGCCGAGGCCCGCGCCGGACTGGGTGAAAAGGCAATGGAAACGTTGGCGCGCATCAAGGATCCGCGTCTGGTCATGGTGGCACTGCGCGACATCGCCGAGGCACAAGCCGCCGTCGGCAGACCGGATGACGCACTGGCCGCCGCCGGCATCATCCCGGACCGTGAAAAACAGGCCGACGCGTTTGCCGCCATCGCCGAAATCCAGATCCGGCGCGGCGACAAGGACGATGCGCGCAAGACTCTCGACCGGTTGCTGGATAACCTTGATGACGTCGGCGACGTCCTGAAACAGATCGCCTTTCGAACCCGCGCCGCCGTGATCTATGCCCGGGCCGACGCCCGCGATCTCGCCGAAATCGAACTGGAAACGGCCGAGCGCGACGCGCGGGCACTGCCGCGTGACAGTTCTAAAAGCGCCGGCATCCGCTATGTCGCTTCGGCGCTTGCCGACATGGAGGAAACCGCGCGCGCCCTAGAAATGCTGGATGCGGTTTCAAGCCCGTCCGACAAGATCCCCGTGCTGATGTCCGCCGCCGAGGCCCAGGCCCGTGCCGGCGATGCCGTCGCCGCGCTGGCGACCGCGTCGGGCATCGAGAACGTCCGCTACCGCGCCGTCGTGCTGGGGCGGATCGCACTGGCCCAGGCCAGCGCCGGGCGCACCGAAGACGCCGACACGACCCTGGACCTGGCCTTTGCCGCCATCGACCGCATCGAGCGGCCATACGCCCGGTCCTTCGCCATCAGCCGTATCGCGCTGGCGATGACGCAGATACACGGCGACAAAGCCGCCACCAGCGAGGCCGCCATGGCCGCGTTCAAGGCCGCCGCCAAGCGTGCCGTCGAAGCCGCGGAGATGATCGAGGACAGGCGTCTCAAGGCGCACACGCTATGGCTCATCGCAGCCCGCCAGGAGACCATCGGCGATGATTCCTGGAATGCGACCGAAACCCTGGCCCAGGAAGCCACGGGCGAGGTCACGGGAGATCTGAGACGGGTCTGGATGTTCGCCGAAATCGCCGAGGGACATGCCATCGACGGCGAAAACGAGGCTGCTTGGCAGGCGTTCAGGCGCGGCATCGATATCGCCAAGGGCATAGACAATGCCTGGAGCCGTTCGCGGACACTGGCCAAGTTGGCAGCGACCCTGATCAGCCTTGTCGACCCGGGACGCGGCCGCAGCCTCGAAACCCCCTGAGCGCTTCCCCCGCACCCGCCTGTTGCCGCGGGCCTTTACCAGACCTTTGCTTGTCGCTCAGCCATGCGTCCTTTACATTTCAGGCCAGCGACGAACCAGGAGACCACACCATGGCCGGCCCCGCTGCCCCGCGACACAATGCTCACAGTCAGAGGCTGATGCGGCTGCTGCCGAAATTCTTGGTGGTGGCGACGGCAATCTCCCTCGCCGCGTGCGACAGTATTCCGTTAATGGAAAAAGATATCGTCCTGCAATGCCCGGACTACTTTGTCCTTGAAGATGCCGCCTCGCTGACAAAGTTCCGCGATGGGCCGGGCCGAGACATCACCGATGTCGAGGTCAGGGCTCAGATCGGTGAAATGAGCCTGGGCTGCCTGAGCAACATCGATAATGATACCAACTCAGGGAAAATGGTTATCGAAATCGCCCCCGTGGTTGCCGCCGAAATGGGGCCAGCCAACAAGACGCAAACCGCGACCTTGCCGTATTTCGTGGTCGTTACCGATCCGAACAAGAACATCCTCTATCGCGAGCCGCTGACGATGGAGATTTCTTTCAAGGGCAACAAGACGCAGATCGTGATCCTGCCGCCGCCGACCAAGGTGGAATTGCCGATCACGCCCAATATCCGGAATGACTATTACCGCATCTATAGCGGTTTCGAACTGACCAAGGATCAGGTCGAATTCAACCGCAAGGCCATCAAGGACCGACTGCAGTAAACACCGGGCTGCTTTTGTTGACCCCTCACGCCTGTTCTGCAATGATCACCACTGAGACGAGTACCTCGTCACACCGTTGTGGGAGAGACCGGCAACACGACGCCGGCGCCGAAGGAGCAACCGCCCCGGAATCTCTCAGGCAAAAGGACCGCAACGGGTTGAGGCTCTGGAAAGCGGATGTGGCAAAAAGTCACACCCACCGAAGATGTAAACCCGGCTCATGCTTCGGCCAGGTGACACTTTCAGGTTCCGAGACAGAGGGGGCGCTTTGAGCGATCGACCGGCATCCTGCCCGAGATTGGCTGAAAGCCGCCATCTGTCATAAAGGGGAGCCGTGTGGGACACGAAACCGGTCAAAATCTGAAAACCGTGCCGTTAGCGGCATTTCATCGCCGGATGGGCGCCAAAATGGTGCCGTTCGCCGGATATGAAATGCCTGTACAGTATCCGGCTGGGATTCTCGAAGAACACAATCACACCCGCGCCAAGGCCGGACTGTTCGACGTGTCGCACATGGGCCAGGCCTGGCTGCATGGCGCCGGTGCGGCGGCGGCACTGGAAAAGCTGGTGCCAGGCGACGTCCAGGCCCTGCAACCTGGCCAAGGCCGCTATACCATGATCACCAACGACGCCGGCGGCATCGTCGACGATCTGATCGTTACCAGTTGGGGCGATAAACTGTTCATCGTCGTCAATGCCTCGCGCAAGCATATCGATCTGCCGATGATCGCCGAAGCCGCCAAGGGCGCCGCCGAACTCGAAGTCATCGATGACCGCACCCTGATTGCCCTGCAGGGGCCGAAAGCAGCGGCGGTACTGTCGGAGATGGCACCCGCGTGCACCGATATGCCGTTCATGAGCGCCATTGAAACCGACGTCTCAGGTGTCGGTTGCCATGTCACGCGGTCCGGGTACACCGGCGAGGACGGATTCGAGATTTCCATTCCCGTGGGTGACGCGGAAACCATCGCCGAAGCCCTGACCGCCCATGACGACGTGATGCCGATCGGTCTCGGCGCGCGCGACACGCTCAGGCTCGAAGCCGGACTTTGCCTCTATGGCAACGACCTCAACGAGGAAACATCACCGATCGAAGCCGGCCTTGCATGGACCATCTCCAAGCGCCGCCGCGAAGCCGCCGATTTTCCGGGCGCCGCACGAATCATGAACGAACTGACCAACGGCCCGACACGCAAGCGCGTCGGTATTCTGCCGGAAGGACGGGCACCAGCCCGCGACGGCACGCTCGTACATGTGCCCGGCGGCGAGGCCATCGGCACAGTGACGTCGGGCGGCTTCGGACCCAGCGTCGGCGGCCCCGTCGCCATGGGCTATGTCGATGCGGCTTATGCCGCCATCGGCACGCAACTGGAACTTGCCGTTCGCAAGAACATGGTGGCCGCGTCGGTCGTCAAAATGCCGTTCCAGCCACACCGTTATCACAAGGGCTAAGCCCGCACCAACAAAGACCAGCCAAAAGCAGGAGAGCACGCATGGCCACCAAATACACCAAAGACCACGAATGGATCGACGTCGACGGCGACATCGGCACCGTCGGCATCACCGACCACGCGCAGGAGCAGCTGGGCGAACTCGTCTATGTCGAAGTGCCCGAAGTGGGGGCAAACCTCGAGCAGGGCGACGAAGCCTGTGTCGTCGAATCCGTCAAGGCGGCGAGCGAGGTCTATTCGCCCTGCTCAGGAGAAATCGTCGAAGTGAACGAGGATCTGGCCGATGCGCCGACCACCGTCAACGATCACGCCGAAGGCGACGGCTGGCTGTTCAAGATCAAGCTCTCCGACATGACCGAACTCGACGAATTCATGGACGAAGCCGAATACAAGGAATTCCTTAAGGAGCTCGATGAATGAGCCGAACCAGCCTCGACGACCTTGAATACAAGGATGAATTCACGCGTCGGCACATCGGTCCTTCCGATGCCGATATTGCCGACATGCTCAAGGTCGTGGGGCTGAAAAGTCTCGACGAGTTGATCGACAAGGCGGTCCCGGACGAAATCCGCACCGTCGAAGCGTTCGATCAGCAACCTCTGACGGAAGCCGAGGCTTTGGCCGAACTGTCCCGGATGGCGGGGCGGAACAAGGTCATGAAGTCGATGATCGGTCTCGGCTACCACGACACGCTGACCCCCAGCGTGATCCTCAGGAACCTGATCGAAAACCCCGGCTGGTACACGGCCTACACTCCCTATCAGGCGGAAATCTCGCAAGGCCGGCTGGAAGCGCTGCTGAATTTCCAACAGGCGATGATCGATCTCACCGGCATGCCGCTGGCGAATGCCTCGTTGCTCGACGAAGGCACGGCCGCCGCCGAAGCTATGACGCTGATGAAGCGATCCGGAAAAAGCAAAAGCGACACGATCTTCGTCGCCGACAGTTGCCTGCCGCAGACCATCGCCGTGGTCGAAACACGTGCCGAACCTTTGGGCTTCACGGTCGTTACCGGCGATCCGTTCAGCGATCTCGATCCGGCGGAAGTATTCGGCGTGATCGTGCAGTACCCGACGGTCGACGGCGACGTGCACGACTATGCAGACCTGGCGAACAAAATTCATGATGCCGGCGCCCTGCTGACGGTCGCCTGCGATCCGCTGGCGCTGGTGTTGATGAAGGCGCCCGGTGAATGGGGCGCGGACATCGTCGTCGGCTCGGCACAGCGCTTCGGCGTTCCGCTCGGATTCGGCGGACCGCACGCTGCGTTCATGGCGACGCGCGAGGAATACCGCCGCTCGGTGCCGGGGCGCATCATCGGGGTTTCCGTCGATGCCCAGGGCCGTCAGGCACTGCGCATGGCCCTGCAGACCCGCGAACAGCACATCCGCCGCGAAAAGGCGACGTCGAACATCTGCACGGCGCAGGTACTGCTGGCCAACGTCGCCAGCATGTATTGCGTCTATCACGGCCCCGAAGGGCTGAAGCGGATCGCCTCCCGCGTGCACCGGCTCACTTCGGTCCTGGCCGCTGGGCTCCGGGAACTGGGTCTGGAAATCTGCAACGCCAACTGGTTCGACACCCTGACGGTGGATACCAAGGGCGATGCCGACGCCGTACACCAGCGTGCCGTAGCGGCGGGCTACAACCTGCGCCGCATCGACGCCGGGCGGGTCGGCATTTCCGTCAACGAGACCACGACCCGCGAAGACGTCGTTCAATTGCTTGCCGTCATTTCCGGTAAAGCGGACCACGGGCTGGATATCGCCAAGCTCGACGCCGATGCCGAAGACGGTCTGCCCGGCTCGTTGCTGCGCGACAGTGCAATCCTGTCGCACCCGGTGTTTCATGCGCACCATTCGGAAACCGCGATGATGCGCTACCTGCGCAGCCTCGAGGAAAAGGACCTGGCGCTGAACAGGGCGATGATCCCACTGGGGTCGTGCACCATGAAACTCAACGCCGCGTCCGAGATGATACCGATCACCTGGGCCGGGTTCGGCAGGATCCATCCGTTCCAGCCGCTCGACCAGGTCGAGGGCTATCTGGAGATGATCAGCGATCTGGAAGCAAAACTGTGCCGGATCACCGGCTTTGCCGCAGTATCGTTGCAGCCCAACGCCGGCTCGCAGGGTGAATACGCCGGGTTGTTGACGATCCGCGCCTACCATCACCAGAACGGCGACGATCACCGCAATGTCTGCCTGATCCCGTCCAGCGCACACGGCACCAACCCGGCCAGCGCCGTGCTGGCCAACATGAAGGTCGTCGTCGTTGACTGCGACGATCACGGCAACGTCGATGTCGAGGATCTGAAAACCAAGGCCGAGGCCAATGCCGAGAATCTGGCGGCGCTGATGGTCACCTATCCGTCGACGCACGGGGTCTTCGAAACGAAAATCAAGGACATCTGCCGGATCGTTCACGACAACGGCGGCCAGGTCTACATGGACGGCGCCAACCTGCAGGCCATGGTCGGCATCTGCCGGCCCGGCCGCTTCGGCCCCGATGTCATGCACATGAACCTGCACAAGACGTTCTGCATTCCGCACGGCGGCGGCGGCCCGGGTGTCGGCCCGATCGCCGTCGGCGAGCATCTGGCGCCGTTCCTGCCGGGCAACCCGGTGGTGCCAGAATGCGGTCCCGAAGGCGGCATCGGCGCGGTGTCGTCGGCACCGTGGGGTTCGGCTTCGATCCTGCCGATATCCTGGGCCTATATCGCCATGATGGGCGGCCAGGGGCTGATAAAGGCGACGCAGGTCGCGATCCTCAACGCCAACTATGTCGCGGCACGGCTCAAGGACCATTTCAAGATCCTCTATACCGGACCCGGCGGGCTGGTGGCACACGAATGCATCATCGATACCCGGCCGATCCAGAACGCCGCGCACCTGACCGTCGACGACATCGCCAAGCGGCTGATGGATTACGGGTTCCACAGCCCGACCATGTCATGGCCGGTGATGCATACGCTGATGATGGAGCCGACCGAGTCCGAACCGCGCGAGGAACTGGACCGCTTCTGCGAGGCGATGGTCGCCATTGCCGCCGAAGCGCACAAGGTCGAGGCCGGAGACTGGCCGGCGGACGACAATCCGCTGGTGCATGCTCCGCACACCGCCGACGTGGTGATGGCCGACGACTGGCAGCACGCGTATTCCCGCGAGGTGGCGGCCTATCCGGTTGCCGGTCTGCGCCGCGACAAGTACTGGCCGAGTGTCGGACGCATCGATAACGCGCATGGCGACCGCAATCTGGTCTGCACCTGCCCGACCATCGATGCCTACAAGGAAGCGGCTGAATAACCTCTGAACCTGTTCCGGGACCGGGGCGGCCTAGAAGTCGTCCCAGTCCTGGCGCAGGTTTTCACCGACATCGCAAGGCGGCCTGTCGTGCCCGTATACCGGCACGATACCGCTTGTGTGCGGTTGCCTGGCAGGTTGCGCGCCGGCGATTTCGAGGATCAGTTTGCGCCTGACGGCACGGGCATAATCCTCGAAGCCGTTGGCGACGATGATGAACGCGCCCGGCCCGCCGATCACGCAGTCGGTGTAATAGTAATCGAGGTTCGGGATCTGCCGACGTCCGTAACGGCTCGGCTTGTCGTTGACGATCGGCAGGCCGTTGATGGTGATCCCCGTCTTCAAGGCCAGTTCGCGGGCCAGTAAAACCGGCGCGCCGTCGTTGTTGGCGCCGTCCCCGGAAATATCGATGACCCGGCGCTTGCCCTTGAAGGGGCTGCGTTCAAAGCTGCTGACCCCGACCGTTATGGCACCGCTGATGGACGTCCAGACGTTCACTGTGACCGGCTCGAACGCCAGCGCATCGGCGAAATCGTTGGCGCTCTGCTTGTTGTTGACGAATTTCCAGTCGACCAGGGTCATCTGGTGATGCGAGCCGGCCCACTCGAAATAGGTGACGGCGATGGCGCCGTGCAGACCGGTCTGGATCGCCTCAATCACCTTGGGATCGCGGAACGCCTTGATGTAGCCCTGGCGCTGCAGATAGGCCTCGTCGTCGTCGACGGAGCCTGAGATATCGACGGCGATGATCAGCTCAAGATCGACCAGACCTTCCTGGGCTTGTGACGGACCCGGCGACGCCAGCATCAGGACAGCCGCCAGAAATCCCGTCAACAGCCGGATAAAACGAATCTCCTTCGGCACGGACCGTACCGTGCCTTGATCGGTCGGATGAAACCGGCGAAAGTCGTCCATGGGAGGAGTCAACGCCATGTCTATTGATAACGTCAAGGCAATCGTATTCGACACATTCGGAACCATTTCCGACTGGCGCTCGTCGATTGCCCGTGAAGGCGAAATTGTCGCACGAAACAAGGGTTTGAAGGATTTTGACGGCGATGCGTTCGCCCGCGCTTGGCGCGCCGGATATCGTCCGGGCATGAAGCCCGTCATTTCCGGTGAACGGGAATGGACGCCGATCGACGTCATCCACCGCGAACGGCTGGATGAAATCCTGCCGCAATTCGGGCTGGATATGCTGAACGAAGACGAGCGCGATCATTTGAACCGCGCCTGGCATCGCATCAATCCGTGGCCGGACAGCATTCCGGGGCTATTGCGCCTGAAAAAGAAATTCCTCATCGCACCGCTGTCGAACGGCTCCCTGACCCTGCTCGCCAGCATGGCCAAGCGGGCCGGCATTCCGTGGGATTTCGTCTTCTCGAGCGACATGCACAAGGCTTACAAGCGCGATCCCAGAGTCTATCAGAACGCCATCGCGCTGCTCGGCATGGAACCCCATGAAGTGATGATGGGCGCCGCGCACAACGACGACCTGGAAGCGGCCCGTGCCCAGGGCATGCGCACCGCCTATATCAACCGGCCGACGGAATACGGCGTCGATCAGTCCAAGGACTTCGAAGCGACCAGCGACTGGGACATCATCACCGACAGCGCCGAGGGTGTTGCCGACGCCATGGGATGCTGAGCGGAGATGACCGTTCCGTTCCGGATACTCGGCATCGACCACGTCGTCATCCGGGCGCGCGACATCGGGGTGATGCTGGATTTCTATCAGCGCGTTCTCGGCTGCAGCATGGAACGGCCGATTGAACGCCTTGGCCTGTTTCAACTGCGTGCCGGCCGCACTCTCATCGATCTGGTCGACGTCAACGGCGAACTGGGCCGCAAGGGTGGCGCCGCGCCCGGCAAGGAAGGCCTGAACATGGATCATCTTTGTCTTCGCATAGACCCCTGGGACAGCGAAGCCATCCATGCGTATCTCGAAGCCGAAGGGGTATCCGCCAGTCCGGTGGAAACCCGGAACGGCGCCGAAGGCGAAGGCCCGTCGATCTATCTCGACGATCCCGAAGGCAACATGCTGGAACTTAAGGGACCGGCGGACGCCGCCTAAACCAGATATCTGAGCGGCAACGCCGTCGTCGACTTGATTTCTTCCATGGCAAAGAACGAACTGACGTCGGCGAAGTCGGCCTTGGCGATCAGGCGCTTGTAGACATCGTCATAGGCGGCGATGTCGGGCACGACGATCTTCAGCAGATAATCGATTTCCCCGGACAGCCGATAGACCTCCATCACTTCCTCGATCTCCTGCACTGCCGTGGCGAGGGTATCAAGCCATGAAGCCGCATGTCGGCCCGCCTTGACGCCGACGAATACCGTCACGCCGGCATTGATCTTGACCGGGTCCAGCACCGCGACCCGGCGCCTTATGACCCCCGATTCCTCGAGATTGCGGATACGCCGCCAGCACGGCGTCGTCGACAGTCCGACCGCCTCGGCAATTTCGGCGACCGGCATCGACGCATCGGCCTGAAGCAGGGCGAGGATTTTCCTGTCGAATAAATCCATTCCAATTAACCTTCATATAATAGAAAATATTTCTAATATATTGAGAATTTAAAGGTTAAAAAGCAAACATTATCCTGAAAATCCGGTCTATCTTCTCCTTCAAGCGCAACCTGAGACGGAACGGAGTTTCCCATGCTTGAACTTTTCACGCGGCACCCGCATTCAGTCGGCGAGACCTATTTCGAGCACATGGGCATGGCTTCGGGCTTCGCCATATCCATGTTCGCGGCGGCAGTCGTCTGTGCCGTGCACGCCGTCCTGCCGTTCATGTTCGAAAAGACCGCAAGCCGGATGATTGCCGATCTGTACCAGCGGACCGGCCCCGGCCGGGTGCGGCATGCGCCGTCCGCGCAGATGGCGGAAAACGGATAAGCTAAGAGTTACAGAAGCCCGCCTGAATTGTTTTCGTCGGAATCCTCGAATTCCTCGCCGCCGACGAACAGATCCTCGACATACGAGAACTCTTTACGCAGGCCGCGGCGTTCCAGCAGCTTTTTCTGCGCGCCCAGGGGGAAGTCGGAAAACATGATGACTTTCTTGTCGATCAGCACCTCGATCAAATCCTCGAGAACACGCGCCAACTGCAAGTCCGACTGAACCCAGTCGTCGACGGCCGCCGTCGGCAGATTCTTCTGGATAAAGGCTTTCAACGCCGGATCGTCGGGCGCGACCTCGTCACAGCCATCGACCGGCTGTTCGTAAACGGCGAGGATATTCCCGTTCTCATCTCGGTATGCATAAGGCATGGCAATCTCCTGCGCCGATACTAAAGGGCAAATCCCTGCTTGGGTATAGGATTAGGGTGTTTTTCGCGCAGTGCGCCCGATCACCAGCAGCGGCAGGATACCAATCACGGTGAGCACGGAAATCACCGCGAACGAAAGCGTATACAGGCCCAACACTTCGTGAATGCCGGTGAACAGCATCGGGCCGATCATGACGCCGACGAAGACAGGCACAAGCGCGCCGCCGGTGGCACTGCCGGTCCGGCCTTCCGGCGCCAGGCGAGCGATCTCGGCCATGAACACGCCGTTCCAGCCGATTGCGGACCCCCCGAATGCAAACAGGACACCGAAAATCAGCACAAGCGGCATGCCGGGCGACAGCGCCGCCGTCGCCAGTGCGGCGGCAATGGACAGGAGCTGCGAGAGGATCAGGGTCCGCATTGCATTCCGGCTGCGGTCCGCAACCGCACCCCAGCCGATCCGCCCGATCACACCGGCGATTTGAACCACCGCCAGCCCGATACCGGCGGTAACAAGATCGAGCTTGATCTCGTCGGCCAGCATGGCGACCGCAAAGCCCATCAGCGCTAGCTGCACCGCGGCGAGACACAACCCTGTAAACGCCAGGGAGCGCAGGCCCCGGTGCCGCAAAAGCAACCCGACATCGCGAAAGACCGCACCGCGAAACCGCGTCGTCGGGTCGCGGTCACCGTCCATGTAGAACCGTAACGGCTGGATCGCCAGCATCACCAGACACGCCAGTCCGGCGCCCGCCAGCAACGACCATTGCCAGCCGAAGGCAACGGCGATCGGCGGCGCCACGAGGCCGGCGACGACCCCACCCAGCGGCTGCCCGGTCTGCTTGATGGAAAATATCAGGTTGCGGTTGGCACCCGTCGCGACCTTCATCATCAGATGCGCCGCCGACGGATTGGTCAGGCCATAGGCAATGCCGATCCCCACCGTACCGATGCCGAGCATCGCCGCATACGGCACGGCGATCAGCGACAGCGAGATCATGATGATGAAGGCGGCGACCTGATTGGCCCGTATCGCCCCCAGCCTGCGCTGCACCAGACCGGCGGCCAGCGACATCAGCGTTGCGCCGACGTAGGCCAATGAAATCTGAAAACCGATCATCGACACCGGCAGATCCAGCGTCCGCGCGATTTCCGGCGCAACGGCGGCCGGAATCAGCATCGCCATGGTCGCAATCACCTGTACGGCGGTGACGCCGGTTATGGTGGCGAAGGCAAGGTTCCGGGTAATTTGTGGTTCGGGCGTATTGGTATCCATGTTTCGTCAAACGTAGCCGCTGGCGCAGCGCCGGTCTATATTGTCGTCATGCCCAGTGCAATACACCTGCTTCAGATCCTCGCCGTGTCCCTGCTCGCCGCCTGCGCTGCGCCGCCAAGCCCGCTGACGTCGACCGCTGATCTGTCACCGGACGCATTGTCCCGGATGGATGACCGCCGGGCAGCGGAGGCGCTCGGCATCGGCGATAGCGAATGGGGATACCAGCTGAGCGATGCCGAAACGGGGGAAATTCTGGCCGAGGCCAATGCCGGACAGGGCTTTCCCCCGGCCTCGACGGCGAAGCTGCCGACGATGGTCGCGGCCCTCGGCGTTCTCGGCCCCACGTACCGTTTCACGACCCAGTTGCTCGCCCGCGGTTCGCTCAAGTCCGGCACCCTGAGCGGCGATCTGGTTCTGACCGGTGACGGCGATCCGCTTTTGACGGCGGGCGATCTGCGCGCGCTGGCGATCCGCATGAAGGACATCGGCATCGAGCGGCTGGACGGCCGCTTTCTGTATGCCAGCGCCTTGCCGGTGATTGCCGAGGTCGAACCGGCGCAGCCGGCGCTAGCCCCCTATAACCAGGGCGTCGGCGGGCTGAACCTCGAATTCAACCGGGTGCTGCTGACGCGCCCCGCCATTGCCGGCGGACAGAGCGCCTACACCACACCGCCGGAAGCGAAACCGCTGATTCCCGACGCCGGCGATACAGGTCCCGGCACGATGGACGTCCCGGTGCGCGAGCCCGACCGGCTAGCGGCCTCGATGCTGTATCGCTTCGCCAAGGCCGAAGGAATCGAGTTACCGGCCCCCGAAACAGGCGCACCCCCGCCCGGCGCCGTCGTGCTGGCGCAGATCCGCAGCCAGCCGCTGATCGAAATCGCCCGCGCTGGACTGGAATATTCCAACAACATGGTGGCCGAGGTGTCCGGGCTGGCAGCGTCTCGATCCCTCGGCAGCGGCGCGGAAACCCTGAAACAGTCCGCCGATACCCTCGGCATCTGGCTGGAACGGGAAATTCCTTCGCTCAAACGCTTCGCCACCGCGCTCGCCAATCATTCGGGCCTGAGCACCGAATCTCGGACATCGCCCGCGCAGATGACGGCGATCCTGAAATACGCCCTGAAAAGACGATTCGACGGCTGGCGCTTCGACAGCCTGCTGACACCGGGCGGTGCCCGCGACACGCTGCGCGGTCGCTTCCGCGATCCCGACACGGCTTATCGCGTCTGGGCCAAGAGCGGCACCATGCGCTACATCAAGGGTCTCGCCGGGTACCTTGATGCACGGTCGGGCCGGCGCCTGATCTTCGCCCTGTTCGTCCATGATCCGCTCCGCCGCGCATGGCTGGAAAACGACCCGGGCCGATATGGCGCGGCATCGCGCGCGGCATCCGCCACCTGGCGCGACCGCTCCGATGCGTTCGAAGCCGCGATCATCACCCGCTGGATACGTGAGTACTGATAAAAAAAGACCGGCGGTTGCCCGCCGGTCAGTTTTTGGGACGTGGAGAAACCGTATCTGTTATCGGCCGTTCGACGGCGCCATCATCTGGTCCGCCGTCTGAATGACCTTGGAGTTCATGTCGTAGGCCCGCTGGGCACGGATCATTTCGGCGATTTCCTCGACCGCGTTGACGTTCGAGACCTCGATGAAGCCCTGCAGGATCGCACCCGACCCGCTTTGGCCCGCGGTCACCGCGGAGGCAGCGCCGGAGGCCGCCGTTTCCGTGAACAGGTTGTTGCCTTCGGCGCGCAGACCGCCCTCGTTCGGGAAGATTGCGATCTGGATGGTGCCGACGTTGCTCTGCGTCGACGTGCCGTCCTGTTTGACCAGAACCTCACCGGCGGCGTTGATCGACACGTCGACCGCATCGACCGGCACCGAGATTCCCGGCTGTACCGGGAAACCGTCCTGGGTCACCAGGGCACCGCTGCTGTCGATCTGAAACGTCCCATCGCGGGTATAGGCGGTGTCGCCGTTCGGCAACTGCACCTGGAAATAACCCCGCCCCTGGATCGCCAGATCGAAGGTGTTGTCGGTGGCTTTCAGGCTGCCCTGTTCCGTGACGCGGTAAACCGACATCAGATCGACACCGAGGCCCGACTGCACGCCGCCCGGCACCTGCTGGCCGGCACGCGAGCCGCTCCCATCCGGGCGCGGGCTGTTCTTGTAGATCAGATCGTGAAATTCGCTGCGCCGGCGCTGATAGCCGGTGGTATTCATATTGGCGAGGTTGTTGGCGACAACCTCGACGTTTCGTTGCTGCGCCATCATACCCGAGGCGCCAATGCGTAAAGCATCCATTATCCCGTTCCTTTTTATCCGCCGGCCATTTTCGGCCGTGCATTCGATCCCGAACCGGCGCTTCTGGCCGGCGTTCTCGCAGATAAATAAGCAACGGGCGTGCCAACTTTAAAATTATTGTTTTTCAATGACTTAGATATGGGAATATCGCAAAAACCGCCCCTTGCGGCGGGCAAAAGCGGACAATCGGCAGGATTTGCCGCCCGTGGCAGATTTCCGGGCTTTCAGAGGGTATCCGGGTGAAACAGCTCTTCGATGCTGACAAGCCGCTCGGAAAGATGCTGTGCATGAACGTGCTGCACGAAGGCCTGCAGCGCGGCTTCGTTGCCCTTGACGCCATAGCTCCAGAAATCGGCACCCATGGCGCTGACCGCCTGCTCGTAGGCTTCCGCATACCACGGCGACATATCGCGGTTGGCGGACGCTTCGGCGACCGCCTTGACCCGTGCCATGGCCATTTTCCGGCCTTCCTCGAAGGCATCGTATAACCGCCTTGCCAGCATGGGATGCCCTGCCGCGACGTCCTTGCGGATGCCGAGGATATGCATGATCGGAAAGATCCCGGTGCGCCGGAAATAATCCCGCTCCGCCGGTCCCGCCGGATCGATCAGGCGCCGAACGGCCGGGTCCCCCTCGGCAAACGCACGTGGCGGCGCCGGCGCGATGATCGCATCCAGTTCGCCCGCCAGCATTGCTTCGTTCAACGTCCTGTCCGTGCCCAGCGGTTTGAGGTCGATCCCGGGGGGCAGGTCGAGCTTGAGCCGTTCGACCCGGCCGGGTTCGTTCAGACCCGCCGTCCTGTATTTCAACGCCGAGACGTCGACGCCGAAATCATCGGCGAGTATCCCGCGTACCCAGACCGCCAGCGTCATGGCGTATTCCGGTACACCGACGGCACGGCCTTCGAGATCCCGCGCCGTCTCGATGCCGCTATCCGCCCGGACATAAATTGCTCCATGGCGAAACGCCCGCGACAGATACACCGGGATGCCGATGTATTTGCAGGTGCCGCGCGCCACTTCGATCACGTAACTGGCGAACGACAGCTCGCTGACGTCATAGGGTGCGTCGCCGACGGCGAGAGGGAACAGTTTGCCGGGCGGCGCGGTCTCGGTGCGAAGCGAAAACCCCTCGACACCGATGCGCCCGTCCAGCACGGGCATGGCACGGTCGTAATCCCAACAGGCCAGGCTGATTTCCTTCATGACGTTCCCTTCCCCTGCGGCGATGACTTGCGGTTGTCATTCTGACACTATGATCGCCGAATGGACGCCGCTGTCCAACAAGACTTTCGAGGAGGCACACATGATCACCCGACACAGCCCCACCGGCGTCGCGCCGCCGTCATCGGCCTACACCCACGGCGTGCGCGTCAGCGATGCGAAAACCTGGATGCATATTTCCGGACAGGTCGGCACGCTTGCCGACGGCAGCCTTGCCGGCGGCAGCGCCGAACAGATGGAGGTCTGCTGGCAGCGCATCATCGACATTCTGGAAGATGCCGACATGAACAAGGAAAGTATCGTCAAGGTGACGGCGTTCCTGACCCGTGCGGAGGATGTCGGACTTTACCGCGAGGTCCGCGACCGCATGCTCGATGGCCATATCTGCGCATCGACCCTGCTGATCGTCTCCGTGCTGGCCGATCCGGACTGGACCGTCGAAATCGAAGCAGTCGCGGCAAAATAAAACCTCTCCCCTGCAAGGGGGGAGAGGTTAGCAACAAGTCTTAGCTGAGCGGCACGTCGACGAGGACGATTTCCGCGTCCTCGAGCGCCTTGATCTCGAGATTGTCTTCATCCCGGATCGTCGCCCCGGCGCGGGTATCGACGAAGGTGCCGTTGACCTCCACCGCGCCCTCGCTGACCACTAGATAGGCGGCACGACCGGCACCCAGTTTGTGGGTGACCGTGTCGTCGGCGTTGATGCGCCCGCCATGCACGGCGGCGTTCTGGTGGATGCGCATCGCGTCGGGGTGCGCATCACGTCCGGATGCCAGCGCGGGCAACGTGCCCGAGACCGGCTTTTTCGGAAACTTCCGCGCATCCCAGCGTGGTGCATGCCCCGCCTTGTCGGGCATGATCCAGATCTGGAACAGGGTCGTATCCTCGTCTTCCAGGTTCATTTCCGCATGCACGATCCCGGTGCCGGCGCTCATCACCTGCACGTCTCCGGCCTCGGTGCGGCCTTCGTTGCCGTGGCTGTCGCGGTGCGAGATCGCCCCGGTCCGCACGTAGGTAATGATTTCCATATCCCGGTGCGGATGCGGATCGAACCCGGTCTGGGCATTGATCGTGTCGTCGTTCCAGACCCGAAGCGGCCCCAGTCCCATCTTTCTGGGATCGTGATACCCGGCGAAGCTGAAATGGTAATGAGCATCCAGCCAGTCGTTCCTGAAGGTGCCGAGTTCATCGAAATTGGTAACGTTGATCATCTCGTGACTCCTTTGTGCCGTCAGGCCGCCAGCGCCGAGATGGCGCTGTCGATCTTGCCGTTGGCTTCGGCCAGCCCCTCGGCGCGGGGTTCCGGTCCCATGTCCATGCCGTTGGCGGCGATGATACGGACGTCCTTCAGCCCCATAAAGCCGAGAATGTGGCGCAGATAGCCGCTCTGGAAATCCGCAGGATTGGGGTTTTCCGGATTGCCGTCACCGTACTTGCCGCCGCGCGTCGACAGCACGAACACCGGCTTGTCGTCGAGCAGCCCCATGGGACCGGTTTCCGGGTCGTAGCCGAAGGTCTTGCCCGGCCGTGCCACGTGGTCGATCCAGGTGCGGAGCGCACCGGAAATGGTGAAGTTGTGCATCGGCGCACCGATGACGATGGCGTCGGCGTCCTTCATTTCGGCGATCATCTGGTCCGACGCGGCGCGGGCCGCCTTCTGACGCTCGCTGAGGGTTTCCGGTTCACGGCGCAGGGCGTCGATCAGTTCGTCGTCGATGTGTGCCGGCGGATTGGCGCCGATGTCGCGGTGAACGATACGGGCTCCCGGGAACTGCGCGCTCATCTTGTCGATGAAGCGGCTGGTCAGTTGCCGGGAAACTGCGTCCTGACGCGGGCTGGTATCGAGTACAAGCAGGGTCTTCATGGTCATATCCTCTTTCATTCAAAAGCCCGGAACTGTTTCCGCTGGCGTTGAAGGGAAGATATGCATGCAATTAATTCAGGACATTCCATGTAATATTGAATACATTGTTCGTATTATTGAACAAATGAGGGCTCCATGGCGACCAACGACCCGCTTGAAGGCATGACCGTGTTCGCCGCCGTCGTCGACGCGGGCAGCTTTACCGCCGCCGCACGCCAGCTTCGCGCGTCCAAGGCCGCCGTCAGCACGCAGGTCCAGAAACTGGAGGACAGGCTCGGCGTCCGCTTGCTGAACCGCACCACGCGCAGCCTGTCGCTGACCGATGAGGGCCGTGCCTTTTACGAACACAGTCGCCGCATCCTCGACGAGGCTCGTGAAGCCATCGATGCCCTCGACAACGCCGATGCGGTACCTCGGGGCGTGCTCAGGATCAACGCGCCAATGTCGTTCGGCACCATGCACCTAGGCCCCGCCATCGCCGATTTCATGCTCGCGTATCCGGAGATCGAGGTCGATCTGGCCCTCAACGACCGCCATATCGATGTCATCGAGGACGGCTTCGATGTGGCGATCCGCATTTCACGTCTCCCGGATTCCTCGCTGATCGCCCGGCGTCTCGCGCCGTGCCGCCGCGTGCTTCTGGCAAGCCCGGCCTATTGGGACCGCAAGGGGCGCCCGGCGCATCCGCTGGATCTGAAGAACCACGACGCGCTGATCTACGATTACCTGTTGGAGCCGGACACCTGGACCTTCAAGGGGCCGGAAGGACAGATTTCCGTGATCGTCTCCGGGCGCATGCGCGCCAACAACGGCGAGGTCCTGCTGGACACCGCCAAGCGCGGCCTTGGCGTCTGCCTGGCGCCGACGTTTTTTTGTTGCGGCGAGGTTCGCAACGGCGAACTTGAAATCGTTCTGTCTGAATTCGAGGACGACCCGATATCGGTTTATGCCGTCTATCCGCACCGCCGTCACCTGTCCCCGCGGGTGCGCGCCTTCGTCGATTTCCTTGCCGACCGCTTCGGGGAAAATCCTTACTGGGACCAGCAGACGCCCGAGCCGATCAAGGGCTGATCAGCGCCCTTCGCGCCACCACGCCAGACTGGCGAAGCCGATCCCGAGCAGGATCACCAGCCACCATGGCGCCAGCGGCACACTGGTCACGCCGGTCACCGTGAAGGCCTCGTTGCGTACGAAGCCGAGCCAGCCCGAGCCGTGCGTCTGGCGTTCCGGCTGCACGCCGCGCAGGCTCGGCAATCCGTCGATCAGCCAGCGCACGCCGCCGTTGGCAGCGTCGGCAATTTTCTTCGACGGTCCTTCCGTGGCCCGCAGATCGGCCAGTTCCAGCGGATTGAGCGCCCCCGCAGGCGCCAACGCCACATGGGTGTCGTCGCCGACGCGATAAAGACCGACCTCTGACACCGGGACCCGCGCCGTCGCCTTGCCGGAAGCCTGTTGCTCCAGTGCCACCGTCGACTTTTCGCCGCTCGGGCTTTCCACGCTGACTTCCACCGGGCCGGCCTGGAGGCTGCGCCGTTCGATCCGAAGCTCGCCGTTCTCGACCGAGGCGAACAGGCCTTCCTCGTCCAGTTCAGGTTCCTTCATTAACCAGTGCGCAATGCGCCGCATCAGTTCCGCCTGCGGTCCGCCGTTGTCATAACCGCGTGCCCAAAGCCACAGGTGATCGCTCGCCATCAGGGCAACGCGCCCTTCGTCGACCCGCTCCATCAAAAGCAGCGGATTGCCGTCGACGCCCTGCATCAGCATCGGTGCGACACCGCTGGTGACACCGACCTGTCGGAACCAGGCGCCCCAACTCGGTTCCAGATCATCGCGGCCCGGCACCACAGCACCCGGCAACGCACTGGTCACCGGATGGCGGTGGCCAAGTTCGGAAATGCGCGGCTTGAAGCGTTTCTCGAAAATCTGACCGGTCGGCTCACCCGGCAGGATCTCGGCCAGCGGCGTGCGCGCCAGGGACCGCAAACCGCCGTATTCCGGCCCGACCGACAGCAGGACCGCACCACCGCCGCGCACGTACTTGGCGATATTGCGGAAATACAGCGGTGGCAGCACGTCACGGACGATGTAGCGGTCGAAGACAATCAAGTCGAACTCGTCGATCTTTTCCTCGAACAGCTCACGCACCGGAAAGGCAATCAGCGAAATCTCGTTGAGCGGCGTGAAGTCGTTCTTTTCAGGCGGACGCAGGATCGTGAAGTGCACCAGATCGACCGACGGATCGGATTTCAAAAGGTTCCGCCAGGTACGCTCGCCGGCGTGCGGCTGACCGGACACCAGCAGCACCCGGAGCCGGTCGCGGACTCCGTTGACGGACACCACGGCGCGGTTGTTGACCGCCGACAGCTCACCCTCGGCTGCCTTGGCCTCGATCTCGATGAAGGTCGGCCCGGCGTGTTCCAGCGTCATCTTGAATTCGTGATCTTCGTTGGCGGTCAACTTCAGCGTTTCGCGGGCGATGCCGTCCACATGAATGGTAACGTCGACCAAATCCGAGCCGAACTTGCCGTCGCCGGCGACCCGGTCCTCGATCCGGAAACGGGCGCTGATTTCGTTGCCGACGATGCCGTAGCCCGGCGCATCGACGATCACCAGCCGGCGATCCTTCTCGTCACGATCGCCGCTGATCAGCACATGCAGCGGCCCGGCGATGCCGCCGCCGGCGGCCAGTTCGGTGTCATGTATCTGCCCGTCGGTGATCATCACTGCACCGGCGAAGCGCGAACGCGGCAGATCGCCAAGCGCATCGACCAGCGCGCCGACCAGCCGGCTGCCGTCGCGCGTGCCGCGGCCGTCGCCGTCGCGGACAGTCACGGTACGCACTTCCATGCCCGGCATCGCTTCGAGGTCGGCGGCGATCTTCTGCGCCGCGTCTTCGCTGCGCTGGCGCCGCTCGCCGATTTTCTGGCTCGTGGTTTCGTCGACCAGAACGATGGCGATGTCGTTTTCCGGTGTGCGTTCCTCGACGCTGACGCGCGGCTCCAGCAAAGCCAGAACCAGCGCCGTCAGCAGCAGCGCACGGGCGATCACGCCACGCCGGCCGGCGCGCAGCATCTGCACCAGCAACAGCGCCGCGCCTAAGGCCGCCAGCACCGCGATCACCGACGTCGGCAGCGCCGGTGTCCAGAGGATGTTGGCGTTCATTGGCCGAGCCTTTTCATGATCGCCGGCAGATGCACCTGATCGGCCTTGTAATTGCCGGTCAGCACGTACATCACCAGATTGATGCCGAAGCGGAACGCCATTTCGCGCTGCCGCTCACCGCCCGGCACGACCGGATACATCGGCCGTTGCGCGTCATCCATGGCCCACGCCGACGCCCAGTCGTTGGACCCGGCGACAACCGGCGAGACGCCGTCATTGACCCGCTCGCCGGCGCGTTCGACCCACAGCGCCGAACCGGCATAGCGGCCCGGGAAGTCGTTCATCAGATAGAACGAACGGGTCAGCACATGTCCCGCTTCGACCGGTACCAGAGGCGGCAGGTCGAGCCTGATCGCCAGGTCCCGCAGCGCCTGGGCCTGCGCCCCGCCACCACGGTCCTGGGTATCGAACAGCACCGTACCGCCGTTCTTGAGGTATTCCTTCACCGCCAGCGCGGAAACGTTGTCGAGTTCGTATTCCGGCGTCACCGGCCAATAGATCAGCGGGAAGAACGTCAGATCGTCGATCCCCGGTTCAACCCCCTGCGGCGCCCCCAGTTCCGCGGCCGTCCTGCGTGCCAGCATCGTCGTCAAACCGACCAGTCCCCGCGCACTGGTTTCGTCGACGCGCGCATTGCCTGTTTCCAGATATGCAAGCCGCGTCTCGAGGCTGCTTTCGAGGGCAAATTTCTCATCGGCGTGCCCCGGCGCGGCGGCAAGCACGGTCATCAGGACAAGCGCAGCGGCGCCAGCGGCCGGACGCACGGCACGGCCGCCGGCACGAACCAGGAGCCCGGCTGCCATGTCGATCAGGAACAGGACCAGCGCCGCAAGTAACAGCCATCCGGTCATGTCGCGTTCCGTCGGTTTTTCATACACGGCGCGGCGCCAGTCCGCGACCAGCGGTAACGGTTTCAGTGTCGGAAGCGACGTCGTCAGGTTGAAGGCCCGGCGCAATTCCTCGGTCCCGTAAATGCCGGGCGGATGCTGCTCGGAAACCAGTTCGTTATCGACGGCAGCCGCATCGATCGGCTGCACGTTGGCGGCCGGCTCGGACAACTGCCCGAACGCATCCATGATCCGGTAAGGCGGCAGCGGCGGTGTTTCGCCGGCATTCTTGACGCCCCGGCCCAGCGCCGTCAGCCGTTGCATCATTTCGACGAAGACGCCGCTGATCGGCAGCGTCGACCAGGATGTATTGGGCGAGGTATGAAACAGCACGATCCAGCCCTGATCGCGCTGATCGGCGGTCACCAGCGGTGTGCCGTCGCTGAGTCGCGCCCATGTCTTCTGAGCCAGATCGGGCGCCGGCTGGGCCAGCACCTGGCGGTTGACGCGCACGTCCTGCGGCACCGCAAGGCCGGCAAACGGTGAATGCTCGGGAAACGGCATCAGCCCCATCGGCTGTCGCCACGACATGGCACCGCCGATGAACCTGTCGCCGCCGCGCAGCACCACCGGCAAAAGCGGTTCGACGTCGGCACCGGGAACGCTGTCGCCGGTGCGCCGGGCCAGCGCCGGTCCGGCAAAGCGGACCAGAATGCCGCCCTTGGCGACCCACTCCTCGATCACCGCGACCTGCGGCGCCGTGAATTCCAGCCCGTCCGGCACGATCAGCACCGACATCGGCTGCGCGAACAGGCTATCCAGCGCCCCGCGCTGTATGGTCGTCGTCCCCTCCAGCGCGCGCTCGATATAATAGGTATTGCTCAACAAAGGCTGCACTGCGGCGGCACCGTCGACATCGGCAATTCCGACAGGACGACGACGCCAGCGCTGATCCAGCAGCACCACGCTGCCGGCATGGGTGCCGCTTTCGATCTGCACCCGTTCGATGCGATTGAGGATTTCCGCCGGGCCGCCGAGGGTCGTTTCCGCCGCCACCGCCCCGCCGTCGAAGACAGCCGTCGCCACCGCCTGCACCCGGCCGTCACGATCGAGTCCGCGGATCTCGAGGCTCTGCGTTTCCAACTGCGCCAACGAACGTTCCAACGTCACATTCAGGCCGTCGGGCACGGATTCCGGCGGGCGCAGCACCGTCACCGGCGTGTCGCCGGCACCGTACACCGTCACTGTGCCAAGCGGACGCAGGCGTTCGGACAGCACGTCCGCACCCGGACCGTCCAGACCGTCCGACAGCCAGCGCACATCGGCGATGCCTGAAAAACCCTCG
The DNA here is from genome assembly GCA_038100295.1 of Thalassospiraceae bacterium. Lineage (GTDB taxonomy): Bacteria > Pseudomonadota > Alphaproteobacteria > Rhodospirillales > Casp-alpha2 > UBA4479. The sequence continues at coordinate 15,191 of JAYNVG010000011.1, read as the reverse complement.
GCCCAGTCGGCCACCGCCTGCGCCGCCTGTCCGCGATCGGTCGGCCAGGGTTCGGGGATTAGTTTGGAAATCGCGGCTCGGGCCTCGCCCGGCGCCAGCGCCGATACCGTGATCGCGCTGCCGTCCGCCGGCGGCGCCGTGGTCAGCACGATCACCTGGCGGCCGGCACGGACCGCGCGGTCGGTGATCGCCACCGCGACGTCGCGGCGCATGTCCCAGCGTTCGGCGGATGCCCAGCCGTTGTCGACAACAAGCAGAACCGGGCCACCGCCGCCGATTTCGGCTTCGGCATGCCACAGCGGCCTGGACGCGGCAAAGATGATCAGCGCCGCCAGCAAAAGCCTGAGCACAAGCAGCCACCAGGGTGTTCTGGCCGAGGTCTCGCGCTCGGTGACGATCCCGAACAGCAGCCTGATCGGCGGGAACACGATCCGCTTCGGCAACGGCGGCGTCAGACGCAAAAGCCACCAGATTGCCGGCAGCGCCAACAGCGCGGCCAGCGCCCAGGGCTGTGCGAAGGCGAGCGGGCCGAGCGAAAACATCAGTGCCTGCCCTGGTCGCTGAGTGCGACATACAAAGTCATCAGGGCTATTTCCGGTGCCTGGTCGGTGCGGTGTCGGGTATATCCCCAACCGGCGGCGCGCGCCGTCGCCTGCACTCCGGCCAGATGCGCCTTGAAGGCGTTCTGATAGGTACCGGCGATGGATTCCACATTGCCGATGATGGCACTGCCTTCGCCTTCCGGTCCTTCGAACTGAATGCGGCCGTCATAGGGAAAAGTTTCCTCGGCCGGGTCGACGATCTGGATTACATGACCTTTGACGCCATGATGCGCAAACGCGTTGATCGCCATCCGCACATCGTCGAGGGGCGACAGGAAATCACTGAACATCACCAGACGGCCGTGCCGGGGCAGCATTTCGAACGCCGGCAGACTGCCCTGCGATGCCTTGCCCCCTTCGAGTTCGTTCCACAGCCGGGTCAGTACATGGCGGCCGGATGCCGGCGGCGTGCCGGTGCCGAGCAGCGCGACGTGTTCGCCGCCCCGGACCAGCAGCGATGCCAGTGCCATCATCAGAAGTTCCGCGCGTTCCTGCTTGCTGGCATATTCGTCTCCCGAGGAGAACGACATCGACGGCGAGCCGTCGCGCCAGAACCAGACGCTTTGCGCCGCTTCCCATTCGGTTTCGCGGATGAACACCGGATCGTTTTTCGCCGATTGCCGCCAGTCGATGCGCTGCACGCTGTCACCGGACTGATAGCGTCGGAACTGCCAGAACGTCTCGCCCTGACCGACACGGCGGCGGCCATGCACGCCTTGCGAGACCGTTGTCGCCACCCGCTCGGCTGCGACCATCAGCGGCGGCAGACCGGCGGCCAGCGCCTCGGCATTGTGGTGGGAACGCTTGACGCGCTCGGCCATGCTTTATTCCCTCAGCCGATTCTCTCACAAAGGGCGCCGATGATTTCCTCCAACGTTATGCCTTCGGCGCGGGCAGCAAACGTCAACGCCATCCTGTGACGCAGAATGGGACTTGCGAGCGCCAGAACATCGTCGATGCTGGGCGACATCCGCCCGTCGATCACGGCGCGCGCCCTGACACCGAGCATCAGCGCCTGCGATGCACGCGGCCCCGGTCCCCAGGAAACGTTCGCCTGCACCAGCGCCAGGTCGGAGGATTCCGGCCGCCCGGCACGGACCAGGGTGAGGATCGCTTCCGACACGGACTCGCCGACGGGAATCGAGCGAACCAGCCGCTGCGCAGCCATCAGGCTTTCCGGGTCCATGACACGGCCCGGCTTGATGTCTTCGTTGCCGGTGGTCCGGACCAGGATGTCGCGCTCCGCGTCGAGATCGGGGTATTCGACATTCACCTGCATGAAGAAGCGGTCGAGCTGGGCTTCCGGCAGCGGATAGGTGCCTTCCTGTTCCAGCGGGTTCTGAGTCGCCAGCACGTGGAACGGGCGCGGCAGATCATGGTATTGCCCGGCCACGGACACGCGCTTTTCCTGCATCGCCTGCAGCAACGCCGACTGTGTGCGCGGGCTGGCCCGGTTGATTTCGTCGGCCATCAGAAGCTGCGTGAAGACCGGGCCCTTGATGAAGCGGAACGAACGGCGGCCGCTTTCCGATTCCTCGAGCACCTCGGAACCCAGAATATCCGCCGGCATCAGGTCCGGCGTGAACTGCACGCGCTTGTCGTCGAGTCCGAATACCGTGCCCAGGGTTTCCACAAGCCGGGTCTTGCCGAGACCGGGAACACCGATCAGCAGGATATGCCCACCCGCCAGCAGCGTGACCAGGCTTTCCTCGACCACGTCTTCCTGACCGAAGATCGCCTGGCCGACAGCGGCGCGGGCTGCCGTGATGCGTTCGGCAAGGGCTTCGACTTCCGCAACTGCGCTATGGCGCTCGGCGCCGTTCGGGCTATCTTTATCGGGTGGGGTGGTTGTCGCTGGCACGTCGAAACCTCCTGTAGATGATTGTTAGGAAGCGTAACGGATGATCGATACGCCGGAAAAGGTCGAAAATATTACTTTTGCGCAATCTCCGGGGGCGCCCTGCCCGCCGCCGGCGGGGATTCCCCCGCGTCCGGGCCAGATTGTCTGCGGCGACATCGATATGCGGATCGACGCAAACGGCACCTGGTATTACCACGGAACGCCCATAACCCGCCAAAAAATGGTCAATCTGTTCGCGACCGTGGTGCGTCGCGACGATACCGGGGCCTATTGGCTCATCACGCCGGCGGAAATGGCCCGGATCAAGGTCGACGACGCCCCATTTTTGGCTGTCGAGATGGTTGAGACAAATGACAAACACGTGAAGTCCCTCAAATTCAGGACCAACGTCGACAAATGGGTCACCGCTGATGCGCTGCACCCGATTCGCGTCGAAATCGACCCTGACACGGCCGAGCCGCGTCCCTATATCAGATTGGCCGAGGACGGCACGGAAGCAAGGATCAATCGAGCCGTCTTTTATGAACTTGCGGAGAATGCCGTAGTGGCAGACGTGCACGGACGCGATATGCTGATCGTTGAAAGCACCGGCGAGAGATTCGTCCTCGGTCCGGCGCCGGAGGAAACATGAAAAGCGCCATCATCATCGAGCGCCTGGGGCAATCATTCGAGACGTACGGCGTACGAATGTCCTCACGCGGCGATCACGACCTCAATCCGGACATGCAGCCGGGTACGGAACTGCGCCATGCCGCCGTGCTTGTGCCGCTGGTCGAGCGCGAGGACGGGCTGACCATGATGCTGACCCAGCGCACCGACCATCTGGATCACCACCCGGGCCAGATCAGTTTTCCCGGCGGACACATCGAGCCGGAAGACGGCTCGCCCGAGGAAGCGGCGCTGCGCGAAGCGGAAGAGGAAGTCGGCCTGGACAGGAAGCATGTGCGGATCGTCGGCCGGCTCGATCAGTACATCACGCGGACCGGCTTTTCGGTAACACCCGTGGTCGGCATCGTCGATCCCGTCTATACCGTCAATCCGGACGATTTCGAAGTGGCCGAGGTATTCGAGGTGCCGCTGTCGTTCCTGCTCGACGCCAGCAACCACCGGCGCGATTCACGCATTTACAAGGGGCTGAAACGGGAGTTCTACGCGATGCCCTATGGCGACTATTATATCTGGGGCGCGACGGCGGGCATGATCCGCAATCTGTATGACGTTCTGGTCGGCGAGGCGGAATAAACATGGGACGGCTAATTTTCACATACGTATTACCGCTGGTTCTGCCGTTCCTTTTGTATCTGGCATGGAACAAGTACGCCCGCATGCAGGCCCGCAAAAACGGCGGCGAGGAGCCGAGCCTGCAGAAGGGGCCGATCTTCTGGTCGATCGTCGCCGGCTTCGTTTTGCTTGCCGCGTCGCTGATCACGCTGGCGATGACCGGAGGCGATCCCGCCGATTCCGGGCGTTACATCCCGCCCCGGCTGGAAGACGGCAAGATCCAGCCGCCCCGCTACGAGAAAGCGCCCGGGCAGTGATCTCGCTGAATGCCACGCGCGAGCCGACCGGCAAACTTAACCCGGAACCCTGGCTGTCGGACCCGGCGACCGTGAGCGTGATGAACGCTCTTTCCGCCGGCGGCGCGGATGTCCGTTATGTCGGCGGCTGTGTCCGTGACGCCCTCGCCCGCCGCCCGGTCGCCGATATCGATATCGGCACCCCGGAAGCTCCCGACCTGGTCATGCAGCGGCTCGCATCGGCGGATATCAAATCCATCCCGACGGGCCTGGATCACGGCACCGTCACTGCCGTCAAGGACGGGCAGGCTTTCGAGATCACCACGCTTCGCTGCGATGTCGAAACCGACGGCCGGCGCGCCGTCATCGCCTTCACTGACGACTGGATCGTCGATTCTTCCAGGCGCGACTTCACGATCAACGCCATGTCCGCGAACAGGGACGGCGACGTCTATGATTATCACGACGGCATCGCCGACCTGGCGCACGGGCGTATCCGGTTCGTCGGCATTTCCGAACAACGGGTGCAGGAAGACTACCTGCGGATTCTCCGCTATTTCCGCTTCTACGCGCATTTCGGCAGACCGCCCTATGACGAGGGCGCCTTCAGTGCGTGTCGCAAACATGCCGAGCATCTCAAGGACATCTCTGCGGAGCGTATCCGCCACGAGATCCTGCGCACCCTGACGGCGCTGGAGCCCGCCGACGCCTTCATCATGATGCGCGATGCGCATGTGCTAGACGTGATCCTGCCGGAAGCGACCGAAATCGGGACACTGCGCGCCGCCGCGTGGCTGGCGTCCCGGGGCGTCATCATCAAGGGCCTGAAGCCGGACCGGTTGCGCCAGTTGGGCGCCGTGCTCAGCCCGAAATGCGACGGCACCGGCGTTGCCTCAAGGCTCAGGCTTTCGAAAAAGGAGGCCAGCCGCCTCATCAACATGAAAAAATTCGCACCGATCTTCAACGTTCTGGACGCCATCGACGATATTCAGCCGCGCATCAAAAAGCTCGGCAACGAAACCGTCGTCGATGCCCTGATCCTGGCCTGGGCAGCGCGGCTTGCCGACGACGCGAAGCTGCCGGCAAGCGAAACCGCCACACGGCTGGCCGCACTTGAAACCGCTTTTAAATGGGAAGCGCCAGAACTGCCCATTGCCGGTGCGGACGTCAAGGCGCTGGGCATTCCGACGGGACCGGACATCGGCACCGCGCTACGCGCGGTCGAGGACTGGTGGACCGAGGGCGGTTTCGTCGCCAACCGCGACGCCTGCCTTGAATATCTCAAATCCATCATCGACAAGGGGGAGCTTACGGCCGGATGACGACACTCAGGGTTTGTTTAATCGGCGACAGTCTGGTGCTGGGCACCGGTGACGAGGAATTCCTCGGCTGGCCCGGCCGCGTCATGCAGCGAGAGCGCGCCGCCGGTCACGACGTGACCATGTACAACACCGGTATCCGCGGCGACACCACGACGATGATCGAGGCACGCTGGCGCGTCGAGGCGGAAGCCCGGCTGCCGGCGGAAAACCCCTGTGCGCTGGTGTTTTCGTTCGGCTGCAACGACATGGCGATGCAAAATGGCGAACTGCGTAATACGCCGGAAGATGCCGTTGCCTCGGCCCGACGCATGATCAGCGAAGCCAAAGACTGGCTGCCGACGTTGTGGATCGGGCCGCTGCCGGTGAATGACGACGACATGCCGTTTTCATCGGCGCCGGGACGCGAACGGTTCCTGTCGTCGAGCCGCAACGCGCAACTGTCCGACATGTTCGAAAACGTCGCCGACGAGCTGGGCGTGCCGTATCTGGACATCTTCACCCTGACCGCCGCCGATCCCGGCTGGTCGAGCCATTACATCAAGGGCGACGGCGTACATCCGAGGGGCGGCGGTTATGCCATCGTCGCCGAGCACGTGATCGGCTGGGACGCCTGGCGCAAGTGGTTCGATGCCTGAAACTGAAAAACCACAGGTTGGATTGGAAGAGCGGATTAGTGCGCATATTCTGCGGCTCGTCGACGCGTGCGGGCCGGGCAAGACGATCGACCCGTCCGATGCGGCCCGTGCCGAGCGTGGCGAGGACTGGCGCAGCGTCATGAAACCGGTGCGCAGGTGCGCGCAGCGGCTGGCCCGCGAAGGACGGATCGCAATCTACCGCAAGGGCAAACCCGTCGATCCGGAAACGGTCAAGGGTGTGATCAGGCTGGGACGACCATAGACAGATCGGCGCCGTTTTCGATGCCGCTGAGAATCCGGTAGGCCATGTCGTCCAGCTTCAGACACGTCAGTGCCGCCTGCTTGCGTTCCGGCATGACGCGGACGACCCGGGCCCGGATATCGACCTGATACGGCGGCTGGGCCTGACGATAGGTATCCTCGTCGGCCAAACCGTCGGTCCGAAGCAAGGCACCGGTCGGCAGCAGTCCGGTCCGGTCCTCGATCACCAGACCGCCGTAACTCCACTCAACGGTATGGAAAGTATGCCCACCGACCCGCAGATACAGTTGCGGCCGGACGAGACGGTAATGCTGCCGACGATCGCCGGACAATCCAGATGATGTTTCCATGTCAGCCCCTGATTAAAAGACCCCAGAAGCCGGATTCTATATTTTATCTGAATAACTTAGATGTGACGTGGATCACCTTTGGCATCACCATTGAAAATCACCCCGGCACCAGCACCTGACCGATCATCAGGGGCCGCGCGGTGCGGTAAACCGTGCAGCTTTCGGCGACCACGCCGTTGCCGGCGGTGTGCACCCTGGCATCGACAGGGAGTATCCCCGACGGATTGGCGAGCCGCAGATCGCCCGGCTGTTCGCGGCAGATGGCGTTGGGCACGCTGCCCGGAATGCGGCAGGCGACGCCGAGACACATGGCGCCGGTCAGCGGCAGCACCCGGTGCACCTGCCCCATGGATACGATCCGCGCCGCGAGGTCGCACTGATCGGCACTGAATGTGGTGCCGGCCAGGGTCGTTCCCGCGGCGGCCTTGCCGACAATGCCGATTTTCGGATTACCGAGCGACGCCGAGTCCGGCGTCTTCGCCAGCCCCATGACCACGGCGGCGGTGCGACGTACGGCATCCAGGTCGGCCATGAACTTCTTGTCGGATTCAAGATCGGCAACGCTTTCCGTCGCCGTCTTGCCGAACCGCTCGGCGGCGACGAAGACGACGGCGTTCGAAGCGTCGACGAGACTCGCTTCGACCGTTCCGACGCCTGGCACGTCCAGCACATCGAGCGCATTGCCGCTCGGCAGCAGCATGCCGGATGTGGCGCCACCCGGATCGAGATAATCGAGCCGGATGCTGGACCCGGTACCGCTGACGCCGGGGATCTCGAAATCGCCGACCGGCTGGAACACCCCATCCGCCACCGAGAACGTGGCGTGATAGATCTTTTTGGTGTTGGTGTTGTAGACGCGGACCGTCTGCAGCCCCTCTTCGGGTTGTACCAGGCCGCTGTCGACGGCGAACGGGCCGACGGCCGACGACAGGTTGCCGCAGGTCGCGGAATAATCCACTTCCGGCTTGTCGATGACGACCTGCGCGAAGGTGTAATCCACATCGGCGCCGTCGACCGCGGACGGCCCGACGATGACCGCCTTGGAGACAGACGACACCCCGCCGCCCATGCCGTTGAGCTGACGGCCGTAGGCATCGGGGCTGCCGAGTGCCTGCAGGAATATCCTGTCACGCAGGCCGGGATCATCCGGCAGGGAATCGTGGCGAAAGAACACGCCCTTGGACGTGCCGCCGCGCATGAAGGTCGCGGTGTAAGCCTGTTGTACCATCTGATCCCCCCTTATAAGAATGAACGACGTAAGGTCAGTCCCGGGGTCCGGCAAAGAACCAGAAAATCACACCCAGGATCGGCAAAAGCAGGATCAGGATAACCCAGAACACCTTGGAGCCCGTGGTCGCCTGTGTGCTGCCCAGCGTCTTGACGATGGCGTAGACGTCGGCGATCAGGATCAACAGACCGCCGAGGCCAATTCCTTCTATACCCATGTTATATCTCCTTTAAATCAGGTTCGGTTGTTACGGCCAGGCGACGTCGGGCGGCAGGCTCATCAGGATGGCCTCCACATTGCCGCCGGTCTTCAGACCAAAGATCGTGCCCCGGTCATAGAGCAGGTTGAATTCCACATAACGGCCGCGCTTGATGCGCTGTGCCAGGCGCTGTTCCGCCGTCCAGGTCAGGTTCATCTTGTCGCGCGCGATGTCCGGATAAACGGAAACGAAAGCGTTGCCGACATCCTGGGTGAAGGCGAAGTCCCGTTCCCAGTCGCCGGTAAAGTGATTGTCGTAGAAAATACCGCCGACGCCGCGCGCTTCACCCCGGTGCGGCAGGAAGAAATACTCGTCGCACCATTTCTTGAATCGCTCGTAGTAGTCCGCGCCGTGCCTGCCGCAGGCGTCTTCATAGGCCGCATGAAAACGTTTCGTCTCGGCCTCGTCCGGATAAACCGGGGTCAGATCCCCGCCACCGCCGAACCAGCCCTGGGTGGTGACGATCATGCGTGTGTTCATGTGCGCGATCGGCACCAGCGGCGAGCGCGGATGAATGACCACGGAAACCCCCGTGGCCCAGAACCGGGGATCCTTGTCGGCGCCCGGTATACGGCCCCGGAATTCCTCGGAAAACTCGCCATGTACGGTGGAGATATTGACGCCGGCCTTTTCGAACACGCGGCCGTCGCGCAGCACCGCCATGGTGCCGCCGCCGCCGCCGTCGCGCGCCCAGGTCTTGCGCTGGAAAGTGCCGGGCGCAAAGGCCTCGTTCAGCGCATGCGGTTTGGCCTGGGTTTCCAGTTCCTCGAGACGGGCGCACAGCCGGTCGCGGACATCGGCGAACCAGGCTTCGGCACGCTGCTTGTGCGCATCGCCGAACGGACCGTCGGCGGCCACATCGTTCATTCACTCACTCCATGGAACGTCATCGAATTCTGCATGCACTTACATATATATATGTTCACCCATATATATTCACCCGGGCAGCGCCTGCAACTGGCGAAGCGCCTCATAGAGTGCAATACCACCGCATACCGCGACATTCATCGATCTCAGCCCCGGCGCCATCGTCAGCGAGACACGGGCATCGCAGACATTGTGGACTTCGTCCGGGACGCCGGCGCTTTCGCGGCCCAGAAGCAGGGTATCGCCGGCCAGGAAGCGGAAATCCGGCAGTTTCGCGTCACCGCGGGTCGTCATCAGCACCAACCGGCCGGGTGCGCGGGCTTTGACATAGGCTTCCCAGCTCTGGTGGCGGGTCAGATCGACATGCGCCATGTAATCCATCCCGGCACGGCGCATTTTGCTGTCCGACAGAACGAATCCACAAGGTTCGATCAGGTGTACGGGCACCCCGTAACAGGCCGCGGTGCGGAACAGACTGCCGGCGTTTTGCGGAATATCGGGCTGATAAAGAGCCAGCGAAATTGCTGCAGAGGGATTGATATCCATGACTTTCCCCGAAGATTCCCTCTGGTGACTGCAAATGCCTGTCATTCGCCCGACTGCGGGTATCGCAGAGTATCTAAACCCTTGCAACGTTTGGGTCATCAAGTATAACGATTGAACGTCTCCGGGGCTTTTCGGGGGCGGCATTTACCGTTCGTGCGCTGTATGCTTGAAACAGGCGTCGGCTCCCACGTACGATAAAGCGGGCCGGATCCTTGGGTGAGCAGATCCGATTCCGCAAAAAACAGCTTACCGTTTCGGCGGTGTCGGGTAATTGGTCAATCGAGGGGAATTTCCATGAGCGAAACCGCAAACCATGCGGGCCAACCCACGAGTGGCGGCGCAGAAATCGATGAACAGACGCGCCGCGATTTCCTTATTTGGAGCACGGTTGCCGTAGGCGCAGCAGGCACGGCACTGGCCGTGTGGCCGTTTATCGATCAGATGAACCCGGCCGCTGACACGCTGGCGCTGGCATCGACCGAGGTCGATGTCTCGCAGATCGCCGTCGGCCAAAGCATCACGGTGATCTGGCGCGGCAAGCCGGTATTTGTCCGTCACCGCACCGCAGAAGAGATTTCCCAAGCCGAATCCGTCCCACTCAGCGATCTGCCCGATCCTGAAAGCGATGACGCGCGGGTCAAGAAACCCGAATGGCTGATCATGGTCGGCGTCTGCACCCACCTGGGCTGCATTCCGTTGGGTCAGAAATCCGGCGAACCGAAGGGTGACTTCGGCGGCTGGTTCTGCCCCTGCCACGGCTCGCACTACGACACGTCCGGCCGTATCCGCAAAGGTCCGGCACCGAACAACCTGCCGGTGCCCGGTTATGAATTTACCAGCGACACGACCGTGTTGATTGGCTGAGGGGGAAAAAACAATGAGCGGAACCTCTAACTTCCAATCCAACAGCAGCGTCGTGAACTGGATCGAGCATCGGCTGCCGATCTTCTCCTTCCTCGACTCGCAGTTGCACCAGTATCCGACGCCGAAGAACCTGAACTACTTCTGGAACTTCGGCTCGCTGGCCGGGATCGTGCTCGTGATCATGATCGTTTCCGGCATTACGCTGGCGATGAGCTATACGCCGCATGTCGACATGGCCTTCGATTCGGTCGAGCGCATCATGCGCGACGTCAACTCCGGCTGGCTGATCCGTTACATCCACATGAACGGCGCCAGCATGTTCTTCATCGTCGTCTACATCCATATATTCCGCGGCATCTACTACGGCTCCTACAAGGCGCCCCGCGAAATCCTCTGGATGATCGGGATTTTCATCCTGTTGGCGATGATGGCCACCGCGTTCATGGGCTACGTGCTGCCGTGGGGTCAGATGAGCTTCTGGGGTGCCACCGTGATCACCAACCTGTTCTCGGCCATTCCGCTGGTCGGCGAATGGATCGTACAACTGCTGTGGGGCGGCTTCGTCGTCGGCAACCCGACGCTGAACCGGTTCTTCTCGCTGCACTATCTACTGCCGTTCGTGATCGTCGGTCTTGTGTTCCTGCACCTCTGGGCGCTGCACATGCACCATTCCAACAACCCGACCGGCGTCGAAATCAAGGACGAGAAACAGGACACGATCCCGTTCCACCCGTACTACACGATCAAGGACCTGTACGGCCTCGGAATAATGCTGATCTTCTTCTCGTTCTTCGTGTTCTTCGCACCGAACTACTTCGGCCATCCCGATAACTACATCATGGCCAACTCGCTGGTGACGCCGCCGCACATCGTGCCGGAATGGTATTTCCTGCCGTTCTACGCGATCCTGCGTGCCTTCACGAGCGACTACTGGGTGTACCAGGTGGTTTCACTCGGCGGCTGGCTGATGACCGCAAAGCTGGCGGGCGTCATCGCGATGTTCGCGTCGATCCTCGTGCTGCTTCTGCTGCCGTGGCTCGACCGCTCGCGGGTCCGTTCGTCGAAGTACCGCCCGTTGAACCGGTTCTTCTTCTGGGTCTTCGCGATTGACTGCGTCGTGCTCGGCTGGGTCGGCGGGCAGCCGCCGGAAGGCATCCTGGTCACGATCGGTCAGTGGTCGACGTTCTGGTATTTCTTCCACATCATTATCATCGTACCGATGGTCGGCATTCTGGAGCGTCCGAAACCGCTTCCGGACAGTATTGCCGCTTCGGTAACCCAGGCGGCGGAGTAAGACCATGAAGATGACCAAAACACTCACCGCCCTTGCACTCGGCCTCGGCATCCTTGCCGGTGCCACTTCGGCACAGGCTGCCGGCGGCGGACCGAAAGTCCCGTCCAAGGACTGGTCGTTCAACGGCATTTTCGGCACCTATGACCGGGCGGCCCTGCAGCGCGGGTTTCAGGTGTTCCGTAATGTCTGCGCCAACTGCCATTCGCTGGACCTGGTCGCTTTCCGCAACCTGGAATCCATCGGCTACAACGAGGACCAGGTAAAGGCGATTGCCGGCGCTTACGAAGTCCAGGATGGCCCGAACGATGACGGCGACATGTTCACCCGTCCGGCGACGCCGGCGGATCACTGGCCTGCACCGTTCGCCAACGCCAAGGCAGCCGCCGCAGCCAATGGCGGCGCCGCACCGCCGGATCTGTCGCTGATCACCAAGGCCCGCGGTTCGGGCGGGGATTCCGCACTGCGCGTTTCCCTGTTCCACCCGGCAGGCTTTCCGCTGGGCGCCGACTATCTTTATGCCCTGCTGACCGGTTATGAAGAAGCGGCACCCGCCGACTTCTCGCTGCCGGACGGCAAGTATTACAACCACTACTTCCCGGGCCACGCCATTTCCATGGCACCGCCGCTGGGCGAAGGCGTGGTCGATTACGAGGACGGCACCAAGGCGACGACCGAACAGATGGCGTCGGACGTCAGCACATTCCTGTCCTGGGCGGCGGAACCCGAGTTGGAGCACCGCAAGAACATGGGGATCAAGGTGATCCTGTTCCTGATCGTGTTCACCGCCATGCTCTACGCACTGAAACGGAAAATCTGGTCCGACGTGCACTAAAAGTTCGCCGGCCAGCCCAAAAGAAAGCCCCGATCCAAGGATCGGGGCTTTTTCGTCCAGCGGTCGGCAGCAGTTATTCGGAAGCGACCATGCCGCGCGCGATGTTCAGGAGTTCACCGGCGTTGTCGAATTGCTTCTGTTCGCAGCGCTTCGCGGCAAGCTCCATCACCTCGTCAAAAATCTTGGCTGCTTTCGGACCGATTTCAGGATTGCTGCTGCGGGCTTCCTGGGTGTCGGCAATCGCCTGCGTGCATTCCTGGGCGTTGGTGATCTGCGTCGCTTCAGGTCTGGATGCAGCCTGGGCAAATGCGGGTTGAGTCTGAACAAGCAAAAGGCCGCCAAGCACAAGTTGTGCAAGCGGAAGAGTCTTCCTGATTATTTCGATGAAACCTGGATGGCGATGCCGAACTTTCGGCACCCGGCCAAAACGCGGGGTCTGTCGCGTTTCGGCGATATATATATTCCCAATTCCGGATTCCGGCAACGGGATTCTCGTGCTTCACGAAGGTGTGACCGGCGTCAGTCGACGATGAAAAGCTTGGCGCCCTTTGCCGTCCGCGAGCGGTGCGGCTCGTCGCCGAAATCGGAGACCTGGTAGCTCATCCCGGGCGTCATGACGACGCTGCGCCCGTCGCGGAGTTCGCTCGTCAGTTCCCCCTCGAGCACATAAAGAATATGCCCCCTGTCGCACCAGTGATCGGCCAGATAGCCGGGAGAATACTCGACGACCCGGATACGGATATCGCCGACATTGACGGTCCGCCAGACCGCCTCGCCGGTTTCTCCGGGATAGACGACGGGTTCGATCTTGTCCCAGTCGGTCAGCGTAAACGGTAAATCGGGTATTTTCATTTTCAGCCTCGTGTCCCTGGCTCAGCGCTTCGGATCGGCCCAGGCGCTGTAATTCCTGAATTTTTCAAGTACTACCTCCATCTCGCCGACGGTCAACAGCTTCGGCGTGCCGACCGCCAGCGCCTTCAGATACTGTTCCGCCAGGGTTTCGATTTCCACGGCGCGCTTGAAGGCATCCTCGATATCGCGGCCCAGTACCAGCATCCCATGGTTTTCCATCAGGCAGGCGAGCCGTCCATCCAGCGCGTCAAGTACCGCATCGGCGAGCTTTTCCGTACCGAAGGTGGCATAGGGCGCACAGCGGATATCGCGTCCGCCGGCCACGGCGACCATGTAATGGAACGGCGGGATCGAGCGGCCCAGACAGGCCAGCGTCGTCGCGTTGACGGAATGGGTATGCAGAAGCGCGCCCGCCTTGGGGCGTGCCGCCATGACCCGGCAATGAAAATGCCATTCACTGGACGGCGCACGGTGTCCGCGCAGGACTTTTCCGTTCATGTCGATCTTGACGATATCGACGGGGGTCGTCTTGTCATAATCAAGACCGGACGGCGTAATCAGCAATCCGCCGTCGACACGAACCGAGGCATTACCGCTGGTGCCCTGATTGAGGCCGACCGCGTTCATGCGCCGGCAGGTGGCGATCAACGCCGTCCGCTTGTCGAAATCAGGGATTTCGTGATCCGAGGGGATGCCGAAAGGCGAGATCGGCGGGGTCTCGAATTGCATCGGCACCAGCCGGGCCACCGCATGACCGCGCTTGGTGATGATCACGTCGCGGCCCTGCTCACTTTCCGCCAGAAGGCGCGAAAAGCGCTGGTTGGCATCCGTGGCATTCACTTTCAGAGCGGGACGATCATGCTTCATTTAATATTTAGTTACATAACTATATAGTGATGTCACTAATTTTATAAGATTTGAGCTGTTATTCCAGCGCAGGCCGGAATCCAGCGCAGATGATCGCAAGCGACTCCCTCTTCCCGCGACCCTGTGATTGAATAGCCGCAACGAAAACCGGGAGAACAGCCATGGGCGCCTATGTGATCGACAGCGAGCTTTTCAGGGATCAATTCTCGACACCGGAAACGCGCGACATTTTCTCTGACCTGCGCACCGTACAGGCGTGGCTCGATGTCGAGGTCGCCCTGGCCGACGCCGAGGCCGAGCTGGGCATCATCCCCGAGGAAGCAGCCAATGCCATCCGCGATGCCGGCGATGCGGAGTTGTTCGATCTTGCGGAAATGAAGCGTGAAATGGACAAGACCGCACACCCCATTGTGCCGCTGGTCCGTATGATCGCCGCCAAATGCCCGGATGGTCTGGGTGAATTCGTGCACTGGGGCGCCACCACCCAGGACATTATCGACACCGGCATGATCCTGCAGATCCGCGATGCCATCGACGTCATCGAAGGCCGATTGGAAACCCTTGCCGCCAGCCTGGCCGATCACGCTGTGACCCACGCGGCAACGGCCATGCCGGGCCGCACACACGGCCAGCATGCACAACCTGTGACTTTTGGCTACAAGGCGGCGATCTGGCTCGATGAAGTCCGGCGCCACCAGACCCGCATGGACGAAATGCGCCCGCGCCTGCTGACCGGTCAGTTCGGCGGCGCCGTCGGCACCCTGGCGGCACTCGGTGACCAGGGTTTCGCCGTCCGCGAACGGCTGATGCGGAACCTGGACCTGGAGGAGCCGGCGATTACCTGGCACACCGCACGCGATCGGCTGGTTGAAATGATTTCGGTCATGGCCATGATTGCCGGCACCTGCGGCAATATCGCGCACGAGATTTTCCTGATGCAGAAAACCGAATTGCAGGAGGTCGAGGAACCCTACCCTGCGGGCAAGGTCGGCTCGTCGACCATGCCGCACAAGCGCAACCCGGCGATCTGCGAA
>JAYNVG010000037.1:0-31635 GCA_038100295.1 Thalassospiraceae bacterium | reverse complement strand
CGTCTCGGAAGCAGAGACCTTCTGGAGTGAGTTCCTGCGCTCTCTGACCCGACGCTGGCCATCGAACCGCTGCACCCGATGTACGCCGCCGACCGGGCCTGCGTGAACACGCTGGGCCAGGCGCTCGACATGTGCGAAAGGCTGGGCCCCGGGGAAGGCCATGGGGGCGTGGGTGTCGCCGTCGACGTCTATCATGTCTGGTGGGACCCGGACCTGCAGGCGCAGATCGTCCGCGCCGGCGAACAGGGCAGGTTGCTGGCGTTCCATGTCTGCGACTGGCTGGTGCCGACCACGGACATGCTGCTGGACCGGGGCATGATGGGCGACGGCATCATCGACATTCCCGCGATCCGGGGCTGGGTCGAGGACGCCGGTTTCGAAGGGCTGTGCGAGGTCGAAATCTTCTCCGCTGAAAACTGGTGGAAGCGCGACCCCGAAGAAGTTCTGGACGTCTGCATCGAACGGCACCAGACGGCGGTATAGGCCGCCGGCGTTACGCCGGTCCGAATGAAATTCCCGCCATACCGCGAGGAAACTTCCACCTACTTGTGCCGGGCCGGGTTTCCGGCGAAGATTTCCTGCAAGACAACCATCGTGGCCGGCGTGGCAACGCGCCAGAACCACGGGATCACGTCATTTGGGCAGGCATCAAGTTCGGGAAACGGCAAAATGAGCACGCAGACACAGGAAAGAACGCAGCCGCAATCGCAGGCGGTACGCATCGGCGATCTCAGCATCACACCGCTGACGCCGCACATCGGCGGGCGCGTCGAAGGCATCGATCTCAGCGGCGATCTGTCAGCGTCGACGATCAGCGCCATCGACGATGCCATGGACCATTTTGCGGTTCTGGTGTTTCCCGGTCAGACCTTCGATGACGACAGCCAGTTCGCGTTCGGCGCCCGGTTCGGCAAGATCGAGGATGTTCCGACCGCCGTCGATCAGGAGAGAAGGCGGCTCGCCAACAAGCAGATCAACGACATCACCAACGTCGGCGTCGACGGCAAGATACTGCCCGCCGACGACCGCCGCCGTATGTACAATCTCGGCAACCGGCTGTGGCACAGTGACAGCAGCTTCAAGGCGATCCCGGCGAAGTATTCGATGCTGCACGCGCGCGTGGTCCCGCCGCATGGCGGGGCGACCGAGTTTGCCGACATGCGCGCCGCCTGGGATGCGCTGCCGGATAATTTGAAGGACATGGCGCGCGACCTGGTGTGCCAGCACTCGGTGATTTTTTCGCGCCAGAAGTTCGGCTTCTCCGAATTCACCGAAGAGGAAATGATCCGCTGCACACCGGTGCGCCAACGCCTGGTGCGCGAGCACGAAAGCTCGGGGCGGACGTCATTGTATCTGTCCTCGCATATCGGCCGCATCGAGGGCTGGCCGGTGCCGGAGGCGCTGATCTTCATCCAGGAACTGACCGAATTCGCCACGCAGCGCGAGTTCGTCTATGCGCACAATTGGACGGTCGGCGACCTGGTGATCTGGGACAACCGTGCCACCATGCACCGGGTGCGCAGATACGAGGACAAGACCTATCCCCGCGAACTGCGCCGCGTCACCGTGCAGGGCAGTTCTCCGACCATCGAGCAATAACGGCCGGCAACAACAAGGGAATGGCGGTGGGCGCAGTCCGGTGCGAACCCGTCTCCGCAGCATTCCCTGATCTGCAGGGAAAATACTGGGAATATTCCTGAATTTAGTTAAACATCTAAACCTTCGTGCCTCTGAAAGCAGCAGTTTCTGGTGCGCTTACGGGCAATTTCCCTAAATCGGAGAACAGGGAATTCATTCCTTTATATCTGGGTATTAGAACTCTGTTTCAGGGAAATAAATCCGTGCGCTGGCACGGGCGCGGTTTTTGGTAGGGACAGACCACAACTCGTCAAAACGCGGTTTCTTCTGACACTGCCGGTCCCTACCAAAAATTATATCCATTAATCTGGACTTGACCGGGCATTGTCATGTATGGACGCCCCCGATCTTGCAAGGGGATATTGATTTGGTTGGCGGTTAGGGGTTGCAGTCATGTATCCGGCCTGTTGACGCGGCACATGACCGCTGGCCCTGATGGAATCCGAAGGAGCGACGCCCTGTCACGTTAACGAGCTTGGTGCTCGGACAATGTCTCGGGTTTGGTCGTTCCCGGTTGACCCTGTTTCGCCATCAAATCGTGGTTACCCTCGCAATTCAATACTTTCTATTAGGCCGTCGCCGGCATGTAGTCACGTTGATGCCGAAGCAGGACCCAGGCGACACGGGCCGTCTTGTTGGCCATGGCGACGAGGACGACATTGGTTGGCCGGCGTGCCAACAGTTGTTCGGCCCATCCCGCCTCGGCCTCCGGCTTGGCACGGCGCCAGCGCAATACGGTCCTGGCGCCGTGTACGAGCAAGCGCCGGATATAGCCATCTCCTCGCTTGGATATTCGTCCCAACTTGTCCTTGCCGCCACTCGAATGCTGTCGCGGCACAAGGCCGAGCCAGGCGGCGAGTTGTCGTCCCGAGCGGAACTGACTGCCGTCACCGATCGTTGCCACCAGGGCCGTTGCCGTAATGATCCCGACGCCGGGGATCGCTTCCAGCCGTCGGCTTGCCTCGTTCGAGCGGTGCCAGACCAGAAGGTGTGCTTCCAAAGCTTTGATCCGGCTCCGAACCGCATTCAGTTGTTCGACCAGCAGACCAAGTGCCTCGCGAGCCAAGCTGGGAAGACGGGTATCTTCCGGGTCATCGATGATGCGTATCAGGTCAGCCGCTCTGGAGATGCCCTGCGCGGCGATCAGTCCGAACTCGGCGCAATGTCCGCGAAGCGCGTTGATCAGCATGGTCCGCTGGCGCACCAGTAACTCCCGTGCTCGATGCAGCATCAAAACCGATTGTTGCTCCGCCGACTTCACCGGCGCAAATCGCATCGTCGGTCGTGTCACCGCCTCGCAGATTGCTTCCGCGTCAGCCGCGTCGTTCTTGTTGGTCTTCACGAACGGGCGTACGTACTGCGGCGGGATCAGGCGAACCTCGTGGCCCAACCTCTGCAGTTCCCGCGCCCAATGATGCGCACTCGCGCAGGCCTCCATGCCGATCAAGCATGGGGGCAGTTCCGTGAAGAACGGCAAAACCCGACTTCGTCGCAACTTCCTGCGCACCACAGGCTGACCATCGCCATCGGCGCCGTGAACCTGAAACACACTCTTTGCTAAATCCAAACCGATAACCGTAACATCCGTCATGGACGCCTCCTATCTATGCATGAGGTTGTGAACACGCCTCGAAGTATGGCGCATCCGACGCCGCAAAGGGGGCGTCCATGCCATCACGTTAACCACCGATTCTCGCTCTGTGTTAGTCTCATGAGATGAAATCTATCTCATACAGCCGTCATCGCTTCCCGCCAGAGATCATTCAGCACGCCGTTTGGCTGTATTTCCGCTTCTCATTAAACTATCGCGACGTTGAAGACTTATTGGCGGAACGTGGTATCGACGTTTCGTATGAGACGATCCGCCGTTGGGTCGAGAAGTTTGGCACATGCTATGCGAAACGGTTTCGACTGAAACGATCGAAGCCAAGTTCGACCTGGCACATTGATGAGGTATTTTTGAGAATAGGCGGCAAACAGCATTATCTTTGGCGCGCTGTCGATGATGAAGGTGAAGTTCTGGATGTGCTTCTCCAGTCTCGCCGCAACAAAGTCGCCGCCGTAAAGTTCCTTCGCAGTACGCTTAAAAAACATCGAACAACGCCAGTCGCCGTCGTAACCGACAAATGGCAAGCGTCGATATCAGCTGTTCGCGATGTTCTCCCAAGCGCTGAAAACCTAGTCGGGAAACGACTGAACAACCGGATTGAAAATTCGCATCAACCAACCCGGCGACGAGAGCGTAAGCAGCAGAGGTTCAAATCGGCCAAATCAGCGCAGCGCTTCCTCTCATCTTTCTCTGCCTTCTATAACCATTTCAACATTCAACGGCATCTCATATCTAGATCGACGATGAAGCGATTTCGGTCAGCTGCATTGAGTTCGTGGACTACAGCGATTGCATCGTAGCCAGCCAGTACTGGGTTGCCAGGGGGTTTTCGAAGCGGGTTAACGTGACAATACCGAGTTGACATTGTCGCGTAGTGACTTTGTCGAAGTAAATCGATAGTGTTGCATCTTCGTTGCCAAGCAGAAGGACGCAATTTTTGGTCGATCTCGCGAACATCGATGCGGCAACCTGTATCCGGTCGGACGCCAAAAACTACAGGATGCCCAGGCATAGTCATGACGACCATGCGATGTTGTTACTGCCTATAACCAGTTCGATTTCGGTCAGCGATGAAGGCGATGGTGTCCATCGTTTGGTAGAACGCGATTACTTCTATTACGTTGGGGCGGCGTTGTCAGACAAAACTGGACGTGCGCTTAATGCCGGTCGCTCTCAACGTTTAGGCCGCAAGCTGACGCCATTCGGCTAGGGCCGCGGTTCGGTCTTGTTTAAAAGTATCTCGGCGGTTGAGATGACGTGCGTGGTTGAAATGGTTGTGGATTGAGGCGTGGGCTGATGCGAACTTCTGCAAGGTCTTCACGTCCCGAAACTTCGACATCGCACCCTCTCGTCGTCGAAACGGCTGATGTGAGTTTTCGGCTCGATTGTTGAGCCACCGACCACATTCCTGTTTGGCAGCATTACCGATTACATTCAGCGCTGCTCGGTATGACCGAAGCCGGTCCGTAACAATCACCTTTGGACGACCATACCTCTTCATAGCCCGCCTCAAAAATTTGAGTGCAGCCTTGCGATCCCGCCGTTTCGTGGCAATGACTTCCAGCACCTCACCTTCATGATCCACCGCACGCCATAGATAATACGTCTCGCCATTGATCCGTACGAACACTTCGTCCAGATGCCAGCGCCAATTCGAATAGTTATGCATCTGACGCTTCCGTATTTCGGCCGCGAATAGCGGACCAAATCGGTTCCACCAGAACCGTATAGTTTCGTGGCAGATGTCGATGCCTCGTTCGTGCAGGATGTCCTCGACCTGGCGTAGGGATAGGGGATAACGGATGTACAGCATCACCGCGAGGCGGATTACCTCGGGCGACGAGTTGAAATAGCGGAACGGATTTTTCATCCACAGATGCTAAAGCCCGAGCCTGGCGGTCTCAAGCCGGTTTGGTCTGACACTGCCGTCTCCGGTATTGCGGCCGATATATCGGGAAAACCTGTTGAGCCGCGGCTGGCAGGATATCTAAATCGTAATTGGCCGGCGGGCGGTGAGGATTTCGAGAATTTAAAGAAAATCTGTGCCCAAGGCGAAGACGAAGGATGGTTGTTGCAGCACGAAACCGGTGGGATCCGGTTCGGGCGGGCGATTAAACACGGTGCGGATGCCGGAGCGTTCAGTGTCGATGTCGTGCGAATGAAAGATGTGCGCGGACCACACCACATCCATCCGAACGGCGAGATCGGGGCGGTCATGGTCATTGACGGCGCCCCACGTTTCGATGGTTTCGGAGAAGGTTGGTACGTTTATGAGGCTGGTAGCGGTCATTATCCGACAGTAACCGGTGGGGACGTTTACGTGCTTTACCTTTTGCCGCAAGGGGCAATCGAATTCACCGGAAAGTAATTAAGATTTGCCCGGTCGTCTTGGCTTTGCCGAGGGTCAGCGCAAGCGTTTGAGAGGAATCGTCAATGCAAGAGAATGCTGCGAAGTATTTCGTCGACCGTCATGTCGATGAAGGCCGAGGTGAAAAAACCGCATTTCGCGAAGCGACCGGCGGTAAACGCACGATCAGCTACGACAAATTGAGCTTGCTGACCGGTTGTGTGGCGGACGCTTTTGCAAAGGCGGGGATCAAGCGTGAGGAGCGGGCGCTTATGTTGGTGCTGGATCAACTTGAGTTCCCAGTACTGTTCTGGGGCGCGCTTAAGGCCGGGGTGGTTCCCATTCCCCTCAATACGCTCCTTTCGACATCCGTTTACGATGAAATATTTCATGACAGCCGTGCATCGTGCCTGTTTGTTTCAGTAGAGTTGTATGAAACGATCGCGCCCGCGTTACCGCTCAACCCGTTCATTCGCATGGTTGTCGTAATCGGTAAAGACGCGCCTGCCGACACTGTGCTATTCGACGATTTCCTGGAAAATACCGAACCGGCGCCCGCTGTCGATGCTTTGGCGGACGAGCAGGCGTTTTGGCTGTATTCGTCAGGGTCGACGGGGCGCCCGAAAGGGGTGCTCCACGTCCACGGGAGCCTCAAGTGCACTGCCGACACCTACGGAGCGCGGGTTCTGGGTGTGCGCGAGGACGATGTCGTCTTCTCCATCGCCAAGTTGTTCTTCGCATACGGCCTTGGCAACGCCATGACCTTTCCGATGTCGGTGGGCGCAACCACCGTCCTCTTTAATGGTCGTCCGACCCCGGAGGCGGTCTCGGAGATCATCGCCAACGAACGTCCGACGATCTTCTGCGGCGTGCCCACGTTCTACGCTGGTATGCTGCACTACTGGGAAAAGATGGGAGGGGCGGTAAACGCGGCGATCAGAATCTGTATTTCCGCAGGCGAAGCATTGCCCGGTGAGGTTGGTAAGAAATGGCATGATGTTCTCGGCGTCGATATCCTCGATGGTGTCGGATCGACGGAGATGTTGCATATCTTTCTTTCGAACGCGCCCGGCGATATTGAATATGGCACTTCGGGAACCGCGGTGCCTGGATATTCGCTTCGTTTGGTCGACGATCATGGTGAGAAAGTGAAGGCCGGTGGTATTGGCGAACTACTGGTTCGAGGGGACTCCGCTGCGGATGCATACTGGAACCAACGGGAAAAGAGCCGTGCGACTTTCGAGGGTGTCTGGACGCGTACCGGAGATAAATATGAACTGACCGACAACGGCCGATATATCTACTGCGGACGCACGGATGACATGTTTAAGGTGTCCGGCATATGGGTATCTCCCTTCGAAGTCGAGCAAGCGCTAATGTCTCATCCGGCTGTGCTCGAAGCGGCCGTCGTTGCCCGACGTGATGACGACGGGTTGGACAAGCCGCATGGCTTTGTTGTGTTGAAGGATGGTCAAGATAATGCCGTTCTCCGAGAACTCAAGGAATTCGTCAAGGCGAGCATCGGTAAGTGGAAGTATCCCCGTTGGATTGATGCCATCGATGAACTACCAAAGACTGCTACGGGTAAGATTCAGCGTTTCAAGCTGAGAGGCGCCGCGGAATGATTATTGACTGGTCGAAGCCGACCGGCCAATTGAAGGTCGGCGGAAGATCTCTTGAATGGGGTGTGTTCGGACCGGCGCCCGCGGATTGCGGGCGCCCGGTTATTGTCATGTTGCATGAAGGTCTCGGCTGCCTCGCGTTGTGGCGTGATTTCCCCGAACAGCTTGCACAGGCAACAGGCCACCCGGTGTTCGCCTATTCACGAGCAGGTTACGGTCAATCCGACGCCGACGACTTGCCGCGTCCGTTGACTTACATGACACGTGAAGCAATCAGCGTCCTGCCGGAAATCCTTGGCGCAATCTCCGCCGAGGGCCTCATACTGATGGGGCATTCCGACGGTGCGACGATTGCGGCAATCTACGCCGGCAAGGTGTTTGACCTCCGATTGCGGGGATTGATTGCAATCGCGCCTCACTTTTTCGCCGAGCCGATGGGGTTGGCCGAGATCGCCGATGCAAAAGTTATGTTTGAAACTACTGATATGAAGGACCGCATGGCCAAGTACCACCGCGATCCTGAAGCGACATTTCGCGGGTGGAACGATGCCTGGCTGGATCCGGGCTTTGAAGCTTGGAACGTGGAAGACGCCCTCGATATGTTGCGCGTGCCCACACTTGCCGTGCAGGGAGCCGATGACCAATACGGTACGCTGGCTCAAGTTCGTGCCATCAAAGAACGCAGCCCCGAGTCTGTTGACCTGGTGGTGCTGGATGGCTGCCGCCATTCGCCGCATGTCGATCGGCCCGAAGCAACGCTCGCGGTGGTTACGGATTTCGTGACGCGCCTGGAGGCTTCCAAAACCAACGAGGAATTTAAGACCAATGAAGCTTGAATCGTACGTCGAAGGACGCTGGCAAACCGGGACAGAGGCTGGGCGCCCGTTGGTCAATCCCGTTACAGGTGAAACGATTGCGACTGCGGATGCACACGGCGTAGATATGCACGGTGCATTGGAGTACGCCCGCTTGAAAGGGGGCCCAGCGCTGCATGCATTAACCTTTGCCGAAAGGGGCGGGCTCCTCTCCGCTGTGGCCGATATCTTGCTGGCGAACCGTGAACGTTATGTCGTGATCGCGCGAGAAAATTCCGGCAACACGGATGCCGACGCTTCCGTTGATATCGACGGCGCTATTTTCACGCTCAAGATGTATGCCCGATACGGCAAGTCTCTCGGTGATGCAACGTCAATCATCGAGCCCGACCAGGATCAACTCGCACGTGATCCAGTATTCTTCGTCCGGCATTGCTGGACCACGCGGCCGGGCGTTGGCGTGCAAATTAATGCATTTAACTTCCCCGCCTGGGGTATGTGGGAAAAGATGGCGCAAGCGACATTGGCGGGCGTGCCAAGCCTCGCCAAACCGGCGACATCGACGGCAATGCTTTCCGAACGTATGGTGCGTGATGTCATCGGCGGGGGCGTGCTGCCAGAAGGCGCAATGTCGCTGATTTGTGGTGGCGCCGAAGGTCTGTTTACAGCCCTTCATTGCATGGACTCGTTGGCGTTTACGGGGTCGGCCACCACGGGAAAGGTGCTGCGGACACAGTTGGCGGAGTTCGACGCTGCACCGCGACTGACCATTGAAGCAGATAGCGTCAATGCTTCAATCTTGGGACCGGATGTGGGGCCGGGGACGGACCTCTTCAACCTTGCAGTGAGCGAAGTCGTGAAGGCTCTATCGGTGAAGGCCGGGCAACTTTGTACCAATATCCGTCGAATTTTTGTGCCAACTGCATTTGCCAAGGCCTTCGCTGATGAGCTTGCGGAGAAAGTCGAGGCGCTGGTGGTTGGTGATCCGGCTGAAGAAGGCACGCGGGTCGGGCCACTGATCAATATTACGCAACGAGACGAGGCAAAAACCAATATCGGTATTCTCATGGAGGAGGCGCGGATTGTTGCCCAAGCGGACATGCCGGAGATGGCGCCCGATTCAGGCTTCGTTGCGCCGGTTCTACTTTTCTGCGACACGCCCGAGGCAGCGGTGGCATTGCATGCGACCGAGGTGTTCGGCCCGTGTGCGACGGTCCTTCCTTACGATGATATTGGCGATGCCGTCCGGATGGGAACGCGTGCGGAAGGTTCGTTGGCGCTAAGTCTGTTTTCGGACGATTCGTCGGTCCACTCGGCGGTGACTTCCGGCCTCGCCCCATGGCACGGTCGGATTCTGATTATCGACAGCACTGTCGGTAAGGCGCATACGGGGCACGCTATCGTAATGCCGCAATGTGTGCACGGCGGCCCTGGACGCGCTGGCAATGGAGAGGAGTTGGGCGGGTTGCGCGGTTTACGGTTCCACATGCAGCGATTAGCGCTGCAAGGTAGTTCCGATGTGATTGGCTATCTGGCAGAGCGGGCTGTTGAGCGGACGCTTTGACAAGTCTGGCACTACGCTCGGGCTCCCCGTGGCGGCGCATGTTCCCGGGAAGACACCGCGTCCTGCCGATGCTCTGTTTGACGATTTAAAGGGCGGTCTACAGAGCTGTGTGATGGTGGACGAGTTTGCGGATAGTGCAGCGTTCCGTGGCGGGATCGAAGCGTTCGATCGTGGATATTTTTGGGAATCGCATGAGCTCCTGGAAGCGGTCTGGACTCGCTTGCCGCCCGCTTCGGCCGAGCGATATCTCGTGCAAGGTTTAATTCACTTCGCCAACGCCTGCCTGAAGGCAAGGATGCGGCGTGCGCGCGCTGTGTGCCGTATTCAAGAACGTGCAGAGAAGAGTGTGACCGAGGCGTTCCTGCACGGAAGCAAGGCCCTTATGGGGGTGACGCAGGCCAATATCGACGAATGGCGCCGCCGGGTCGCAATGGAAATGTCATGTTCGGAAAATGCAAAATAATGCAACAAAATATTTTTATCTTTTTTCCGGCAATGCCGTTTAATTTATTGAAATAAACGAAAAAATATCCAGCATTAAAATGATTTATGCATTTACATGCATAAAAAATTGCAATATGATGCATAAAATAAACTGAGTAATGTGATCAAAGGGGGCATTGCCCGTGGCAAAGATGATCGACTTTCAGACCGACCCTTCCCGTTATCGTCATTGGCGGGTGGAATACGACGGTGATATCGCCAACCTATTCATGGATGTTGATGAGAATGGGGGGCTCTTTGAGGGGTACCAACTGAAACTCAACTCCTACGATCTTGGTGTCGACATAGAGTTGGCGGATATCGTTCAACGCATGCGTTTCGAGCATCCCAAGGTCAAGGTGATCGTGTTGCAGTCAGGCAAAGACAATGTTTTCTGCGCCGGCGCCAACATCCGGATGCTCGCGGGGGCAGCGCACGCCCACAAGGTAAATTTCTGCAAGTTTACGAACGAGACGCGGAATGCTTTCGAGGCTGCGGAAGCGGACTCTGATCAGAAGTATATAGCCGCCGTCAAGGGAGCGTGCGCAGGTGGCGGGTACGAGCTTGCCCTAGCCTGCAACTATATTATCCTGACCGATGACAGTTCTTCCTCAGTCGCGTTGCCGGAAGTCCCGTTGCTTGCCGTGCTGCCTGGCACCGGCGGCCTGACTCGAGTGACCGACAAGCGCAAGGTGCGCCGAGACCTTGCCGATATATTCTGTTCGGTCGAGGAGGGGGTCAAGGGCGCGCGCGCCGTCGAGTGGCGTTTGGTCGACGAAATCGTGCCGAATTCCACGTTTGGTGATGCGGTTGCCGCCCGCGCTAAGGCGTTCGCGGACCAGTCCGGCAAGGCTGCGGACGAGGGGGTCGGGTTGGGGCCGATCACCCGCTCGTTCGCTGAAGATGGTTCCGTAACCTATTCCCTTGTCGAGGTTTCTATAGACCGGGACGCCCGCAAGGCGACAGTCACGATCAACGGTCCAGACGGTGGTGCGCCCGCATCGGTCGCCGAGTTAATATCGCAAGGCGACCAATCCTATCTGCTGCGTCTGGCGCGGGAGCTCGACGACGCGATCCTGCATCTGCGGCTTAACGAAATGGACCTCGGGTTGATCGTATTCCGCAGTCAAGGAGACCCGGATGCGGTTCTCGCCCATGAAGAGCTGCTGACGGCTAATTCGGATCACTGGCTGGCGAATGAAATTCTTGCATATTGGAAGCGCGTTCTGAAGCGGGTTGACCTTACTGCACGCTCGCTTGTGGCTTTGGTTGAGAATGGGTCGTGCTTCGCCGGTGTGTTGGCGGAAATCCTCTGGGCGGTGGACCGTTCATATATGATGGAGGGTGAGTTCGATGGTGACAATCGCCCGAACGCCCGTATCAAGTTAGCGGATTCAAATTTTAGCCGTTACCCCATGAGCAACGATCTGACCCGTCTCGAGACGCGCTTTCTGGGTGAGCCGGAAAAGATTGATGTATTGAGAGGGCAAGTCGGTGGTGACCTTGAGGCGGCGGAGGCTAGAGAGCTTGGTCTGGTGACCTTCGTTCTTGATGACATAGATTGGGACGACGAAGTGCGGATTTTCCTGGAGGAGCGCGCATCGTTCAGTCCCGATGCAATGACGGGTATGGAAGCGAACCTCCGGTTCGCCGGGCCAGAGACAATGGAGACTAGAATATTCGGTCGCCTGACGGCTTGGCAGAACTGGATATTCCAGCGGCCCAATGCGGTTGGTGAAGATGGAGCCCTGCAGCGCTACGGCACTGGTAAGCGCGGCAACTACAATATGCAACGTGTTTGACAGAGGAAGTATATGCCAATGCTCGAAAATATGAACGTAAGTTACGACACTCAAATCCCGAACAACGTAGGGCTTTCGTCTGACCGCCGAGTACTCAAGGCGCTCGAGAAATGGCACCCAGGGTACATCGATTGGTGGACGGACCTGATCCCCGCTCAATTTCAAGAGTCCAATGTTTATCTCCGTACCGCCGTTTCGGTCGATCCTAAGGGGTGGGCGAAGTTCGGCTATGTCAAAATGCCGGAATATCGTTGGGGTATTCTCCTTGCGCCGGAAGACGAGGAGCGCACAATTCCGTGCGGTGAACACACGGGGCAACCCGTGTGGCAGGAAGTGCCGGGTGAATACCGCAATATGCTCAAGCGGCTGATTGTCATTCAGGGCGATACCGAACCCGCATCTGTCGAGCAGCAACGGTTCCTGGGCAAGACGGCGCCGTCTCTCTATGACATGCGCAATCTAGTCCAGGTCAATGTTGAGGAGGGGCGTCACTTGTGGGCAATGGTCTACCTCCTGCACAAATACTTCGGAAGCGATGGTCGTGAAGAGGCTGACGATCTGCTGCGCCGCAAGTCGGGGTCCGAAGAGGCGCCCCGCTTGCTCGGCGCGTTTAATGAGGAAACGCCGGATTGGCTTTCATTCTTCATGTTCACCTACTTCACTGACCGTGACGGGAAGATGCAACTCGAAAGTTTGGCGCAATCCGGTTTCGATCCACTGTCTCGGACGTGCCGTTTTATGCTTACTGAAGAAGCCCATCATATGTTTGTCGGCGAAACCGGCGTCGGCCGTACTATCGAGCGGACCTGCCAAGTGATGAACGAAAACGGGATTAAGGATCCTTATGAGATTGACCGCATTCGAGATCTGGGCGTGGTCGACCTGCCGACGATCCAGAAGAAGTTGAATCTTCACTATTCCCTCAGTTTGGATCTCTTTGGACAGGAAGTATCGACTAACGCGGCGAATGCCTTTAACGCCGGTATCAAGGGTCGTTTCATGGAGAGCCGGATCGATGACGATCACAAACTTACCGATAGCGTCTATCGCGTTTGGGACCTCGAAAATGGCAAGGTGGTACAACGCGACGTTCCAGCTCTGACTGCCATCAACATGAGGCTTCGCGACGATTACACGCGCGATGCTGAGGGTGGTGTTGGTCGGTGGAACAAGATCATTGCCAAAGCCGATATCCAGTTTTCACTCAAACTCCCGCACGAGGCATTCAACCGGAAGATCGGCGTCTTTTCGCAAGGCTTGTTCGATCCTGAAGGGAAGGCGATCTCTGGTGTTGAATATGACGCCGGCTTTGCCGAGTGGCTGCCGTCTAAAGCGGATGGCGAATTTGTCCAATCCCTGATGGTGGCTGTGACCGAACCGGGTGAGTACGCCGGTTGGATCGCTGCGCCGAAAGTCGGAATCGACAACAAGCCGGGCGATTTCGAGTTTGTGAAACTGCACACCGCTTGATGCGATTCCGCATGCCTCAGGTATGGCTGCTTCGAATCCAGACCTGGTCGGCAAATGAGGCGCTCGCAACGTTCGGCGGTAAGGCGGAAGTTAGATGCCGAATTTATGCAACGACGTGGCAGTGGGCGCCGAAAATCGTGTAGGCCCCTTCGGTCGGCGATGTTGGGACGATTCGCTAGATATCGCTAGTGCGGGGAGGTTAAAGGTACATACCCCATGAGCAATCCGATAAAACAACATCTCATCGACCCCGAAATTTGTATCCGGTGTTACACCTGTGAAATGACCTGTCCCGTGCAGGCCATTCAGCACGATGCAAACAATGTCGTCGTCGATGCGTCGCGGTGCAATTTCTGTATGGATTGCATTCCGGTCTGCCCCACGGGATCCATTGACGAATGGCGTGTCGTATCGATGCCGTATTCCCTGGACGTTCAGTACGCTTGGCAAGAGCTTCCCGATCAGGAAGAGATTGGGGGCGCAGCTAACGGACAGGTCGAGGCGCTTGACGAAGCGATGGCTGAATTGCTGTTGAATGCGCACGAGGGCGCCGGAGGAAAGAGCAAGCCGCCAGCGTCGGCACCAAAAGCATCCGTTAATCTATACAATCTGGTAAAGCCGGCAACGGCAAAGGTACAGGGGTCGTACCGGCTGACGGCGAAGGATGCGGACTCGGATGTACGGCACATCATTCTCGATTTCGGCGCGCAACCTTTCCCGGTACTTGAAGGACAGTCGATTGGGGTGATCCCGCCCGGTATCGACGCAAAGTCCGGGAAGGCGTATTTGCCAAGGCTTTATTCTGTTTCTAGCCCACGTGACGGCGAGCGCCCCAACTACAACAACGTTTCGTTGACGGTGAAGCGCGAACCTGGGGGCATATGCTCGAACTATCTGTGCGACCTGGAAAAAGGAGATGAGGTTCATGTCACCGGCCCCTTCGGATCGACGTTCTTGATGCCGGATGATCCGTCGGTACGTCTGCTGATGATATGCACCGGGACCGGGGCTGCGCCATTCCGCGCCTTTACGATGCGGCGCCAGCGCACCGCCGTCGGCGCACGCGGAGACATGGTTTTGCTGTTTGGCGCGCGGACGCCAGACACGCTTCCGTATTTCGGTCCGTTGAAGAAAGTTCCCGATACCTTGCTGCAGAAGCATCTGGTTTTCAGTCGTATCAAGGGCGTGCCCCGTGAGTATGTGCAGGACCGGATGCTGATCGAGAAAGCAACGATCGCCGAGCTTCTGGATGATCCGAAAACCCATATTTACATATGCGGTCTTCGGGAAATGGAAGAAGGTGTTGGCGCTGCGTTCGAGGAAATTTCGGCGGAGTCCGGGCAATCCTGGACCCAGGTGCGCGATACCATGCGCGAGGACGGCCGTTATCACGTCGAGACATACTGATGCCGTTCGAGCATGAAATTCGGGTCACTTGGGGCGACTGCGACCCAGCCAGAATTGTGTACACGCCGCGTCTCCCCTGGTTTGCGTTGGACGCCATCAATGCCTGGTGGGAGCACTATCTCGGCGGCGGTTGGTATCAACTCGAATTGGATCGCGGCATCGGTATGCCATTCGTCAACATGTCGATGAACTTCAAAGCGCCAGTGACGCCACGCCACCGTCTCATCTGCACAGTGAGGCCAAACCGTATGGGAAATTCCTCGATCGGATTCCATGTCGAAGGATGGCAGGGAGGCGCAATGTGCTTTGACGGTGATTTCGTGAGCGTTTTCATTGATCCGGTGTCATTCGAGAAATCCACACCGACGGCGCACATTCGTGGGATAGTGGAGAAGGAGCTTGCTCGTTGTGCGGAGGTCCCGCTTGTTGAAGATCCGGGTGCTTAAAATACATTGTAAATCTTCCATGCCACCCTAGAATCTGCAGTATATTTCATAACTGGCGGCTATATGGCTGAAATCACAAATTTTCGTGGCGAAACAGTCTCTTCTGAATTGGGAAGCCATCTTGAGTACGAGGGCAAAGCGTTGTTGCAGCGCGTCGGGGAGCGTGTCCGGAAGGCAAGGAGTCTGAAAGGGCTGTCCCGGCGCGTACTGTCGGAAAATTCCGGGGTATCCCCACGATATATTGCCCAGCTTGAGGCGGGCGAGGGAAATATATCTATTGGATTGCTGCAACGGGTCGCAATTTCTCTCGATCATCGAATTGAATGGCTTGTAGGTGAAGAGGATCCGTGGACATCGGACGTTATGCGTATCGCCGATTTGTATCGTCTGGCGACCGCCGAAACGCGGCAGAAGGCCCTGGATGTTCTCAGCCCGCTACCCCCTGAGACGCTGAGGGCACACAGGATTTGCCTCATTGGTCTGCGAGGTGCCGGAAAGTCCACTCTAGGCGCCATGGCGGGGCAGGCCTTGGGGGTCCCGTTCGTCGAGCTTAATCGAGAGATCGAGGATCATTCGGGGATGCCGGTGAAAGAGATTATTGCGCTCTATGGGCCGGAAGGGTACCGCACTCATGAAGCGCAAGCGATGGGCCGCATCATCGCCACACATGATACGCTGATCCTCGCTGTAGCAGGCGGGATCGTTGCCGAACCGAATGCCTATAAAATGCTGCTTTCTCATTTTCATACTGTATGGGTGAAGGCTCGGCCGGAAGACCACATGTCGCGCGTACTTGCTCAGGGCGATACGCGCCCCATGCAGGACCGCCCGGAAGCGATGGAGCAACTCAAGTCCATTCTGGCAAGCCGCGAACCGCTTTACGAACATGCAACGGTGCGGCTCGATACTTCTGGCAAACCGTTGCAGACGTCGGTCGACGAACTTGTAACGCTGATCCGCGAACACGGCTTCCTTGACGAGATGTGATCCACCTACACGAGGGCTCCCGTAAACCTCTCCTTTCCCGCTTACCTAGGCTGCAGGGCTGTATACGCTGTGTGCGCTAAAACCG
This sequence comes from Thalassospiraceae bacterium, assembly GCA_038100295.1. Taxonomy (GTDB): domain Bacteria; phylum Pseudomonadota; class Alphaproteobacteria; order Rhodospirillales; family Casp-alpha2; genus UBA4479. The sequence goes on along the minus strand of JAYNVG010000037.1, from coordinate 15,360 downwards.
TTGAACTGGCGAATACGCTGTGTGGTTGAAATTTTGCGTTGACTTCATCGATGACGCCCAGGAATTATGTAGTATAATGCTTATAATGCATTATTATACTTAAATCTAAAGGAGTCATAATGGTTGTCTTGCGTCGTACGGAAGGTAGGACGGGATATGTCGAGTTGGACAATCCGCCTGTCAACGCGATCGGATTGAAACTTCGGGAAGGCTTGCTGGAAGCGGTGGATTGGGCCGAGAGTGAACACCTTGAGCGTGTCGTGCTATCCGGGCGCGGCAATATCTTTGCCGCGGGTGGCGACGCCAAGGAGTTCGACGGGCCTCCTGTCCCTCCGCATCTGCCCGACGTCCTCGATCGGATCGAGTGCAGCCGCGTTCCCTGGATCGCTGCAGTGCGTGGTGCGGCTTTGGGGGGCGGTCTGGAGTTGATGCTGGCGTGCCGCTACAGGATCGTCGAACATGACACGAAACTCGGTTTGCCGGAGGTAACGCTTGGTGTCGTGCCCGGAGCCGGCGGAACTCAGCGACTGCCGCGGTTGGTCGGTTTGCAGCATGCTCTTGAGATGGTTTCAAGTGGTAAGAATATATCCGCGGCACAAGCCAAAGAAATCGGTCTTGTCGATGCTGTTTCCGCGAATTCTATAGAAGATGGGGAAACCTTGAACGCCGAGTTGTTGTCCACGTGCGTTCCTGTCAGAGATTTGCCGGCGGCGTTGCTCGAAGAGGCGCTATTGGAAACGACGCGGGCGACGGTTGGAACGAAAATGAAGGGGCAACTCGCCCCGCTGACAGCTATCACGTTGATCGAGCAGTCGACACGACTGCCGTTCGAGGCAGGTTTGAAAGAGGAGCGCGCGAAATTTTTGGCGCTGCGCGGGTCGCCGCAATCTAAAGCACTTCGGCACGTCTTTTTCGCAGAACGCGCCGCCGGATCAAGTGCAGGGACGGCAGGGATATCGGTTTCACCCGTCTCGGATTCAGTGGTGGTCGGGGGCGGCACTATGGGCGCTGGAATCGCCTATGCATTGCTGATGTCAGGAATGAGGGTAATCGTCCTGGAAACCGGTGCCGACGGTATCGCACACGCACAAGACAATCTTGATAACCTTATCGAAGCCGGCGTGAAGCGAGAGGTATTGTCGAATGAGAAGGCGGTTTCGCTGCGCGACGGGCTGACCATCACCGACAATTTTTCCGCTGCGGCAGGGGCATCGTTGGCGATCGAAGCTGCGTTCGAGAGTATGGATGTCAAGATCAGTGTCTTCCAAAAGCTAGAGGCAGCGTTGCCGCCAGAGGCTGTTCTGGCAACCAATACTTCGTATTTGGACATCGACGAGATCGCTGAGAGTGTGGGCGATCCGTCGCGGGTCCTCGGCCTGCATTTCTTTGCGCCAGCGCATATCATGCGTCTTCTTGAGATCGTCAAAGGTCGTGAAACATCGGAAACGGCGCTTGCCGTCGGCTTCGACATTGCGCGAAAACTGCGCAAAGTCCCGGTTCTCGCCGGTGTGTGCGACGGGTTTATCGGCAACAGGATCCTAGCGCGATACCGGGAGGCTGCGGATACACTATTGATGGACGGCGCAACACCTTGGGAAGTGGACGGCGCAATGGTTGCCTTTGGCTACGCCATGGGGCCATACGAGGCGCAGGATTTGTCCGGTCTCGACATCGCCTTTGCCAATCGCCGCCGCCAGGATGCGACACGGGACAAGGAAAGACGTTACATTCCCATTGCTGACCGACTGGTCGATGAGGGACGATTGGGGCGCAAGACCGGTGCCGGTTGGTACCGTTATCCTGGTGGCGCGGGAAAGGTCATAGATCCATTGATCGAGGATATAATTCGCGTGGAAGCCCGGTTTTCTGGTGTTACACGCAGGGAATTCAGTGCGGCGGAAATCCAGCATCGATTGCTGTATGCGATGATCAACGAAGCCGCCGACATTCTCCACGAAGGGATCGCATCGCGGGCGATGGATATCGATCTGGTCACCGTGTTCGGTTACGGATTCCCGCGTTGGCGGGGCGGACTGATGCATTATGCGGATGCGCTCGGAGCCGAAACCGTGTTGGAGGCGTTGCGCGAATTTGCTGCTGAAGACGCGCTCGCCTGGCAACCAAGCCCGGTGATCGTCGCGTGCGCGTCGTCTAAGACGTCTTTCTCTACTTGGGCGCAATGACGGCGTCACATACCAAGAAAACGTGAGTTGAAGACGAAAGGAAGTTCATGACCGATCGCTATCAGAAGTATAAAGGCTTGAAACTCGACTGGCCCGAGAACGGTATTCTACGTGTCACAATCGAAAATCCAGGCAAGCTGAACGCGGCGAGCGCGGCAATCCATGCCGAATTCGCAGATATTTGGTGTGACATAGATCGGGATCCGTCCGTTCGAGTTGTCCTGGTGCGAGGTGCCGGAAATGCCTTCTGCGCCGGGGGTGATCTGGATATTGTTGAGGAAATGACCGAGGATTTCGGCGCTTTGATCACGGTCTGGAAAGAGGCGAAGGATCTTGTGCAAAACCTCGTAAATTGTACAAAGCCAATAGTATCGGCGATCGAAGGGCCGGCGATTGGGGCAGGGCTTGCTGTTGCTCTCCTGGCGGATATCTCAGTCGCGTCGAAAACAGCGAATTTGATAGACGGACATACGAAGTTGGGCGTCGCTGCCGGCGACCATGCCGCGATTATCTGGCCGCTACTTTGCGGCATGGCAAAGGCCAAATACTATCTTATGCTTTGTGAGCGACTGACCGGTGAAGAGGCGGAGCGGATAGGATTGGTCTCGCTTTGTACGGAGCCGGAAGAACTGCACGATACGGCAATGGAGATCGCGAAGAAGCTGGCGGCTGGGTCGCCTACGGCGATCCGATGGACGAAGCACGCGCTCAACGGTTGGTTAAGATCGGCAGCACCGACATTCGATGCTTCACTGGCATTGGAAATGCTGGGCTTCCGGGGACCGGATGTGAAGGAAGGAATCAAGGCGGTTCGAGAAAAGCGCCGTCCTGTGTTCGAACCTTGATCGCTTGGCCGAAATCGCGTTGTGTCCGGAAAGCCGTCGAAATTTATAAATACGAGCAAAAAATAAATTGGATTTAGGAACCTTGATGCCTGAGGCTCTGGTCAGATTTCATTAACGTAACTGGCTTGAAAAATGCAGGAAGAATCGCTTCGTATCGCCATCGATTTGTATGATCGGCATCTGCCATTGTTTTATGAAGGGAGGCAACCAGAGGGTGTGCCACGCCTCAAATTTCTTGAGGTCGGCATGGTGCCGCCGCGTCGGCATGGCGTACAACGGCACAGGCGTATGCTGGTAGAGCGCGAGTTCGACGGTGCCGAAGTGTCGCTTGCGTCGTATCTTGTGGCCCGAGAGCAGGGTATGTCGGATATGATCGCTTTGCCGATTTTTCCGCGCCGACTTTTCAGCCAGAACCACATTTTCGTCAGTGATAAGGCAAACATTCAATCTCCCGCCGATCTTGTCGGCAAGCGCGTCGCCATTTGGGCGTTTCAGGTGACCATGTCGGTTCTCGCCAAAGGGGACTTGAAGCGCGACTACGGTGTCGATTGGCGTGACATCAAATGGGTTGCACAGAATAAAGAGGAGATCGAGAAAGACTACGGGGGCGGTTTGCATTTGGAACGCGCCCCGGATGGCTTTGATCCCTATGCGGCGTTACGTGACGGGACCGTTGATGCTTACATAAACCCGCATCCGCCGGAAGCGATTATGATGCCCGGCAACGGGATATCACGACTCTTCCCGCGTTGGGAAGAAACGACGCGAGACTATTTTAAGAACCACGGTTATTTTCCGATCATGCACGTTCTTGCGCTGAAAACGCCACTGCTGGAGCGATACCCGACATTGGCAGCGGAATTGTGCAACCTTTTCGATACAGCAAGAGCAACGGCGCGTGATTACTACATCGACGCGAATTTCTCGATGATCATGCATTCACGAAACACACTTGAGCGGGAAATTCAGGATTACGCATCCGATACTTGGCAATCCGGACTCGAGCCCAACCGAAAAAATCTGGAAGATTTTATAGGGTATTGCGTAGATCAGCACGTTCTTGACCGGCCGACGGCAGTCGACGACGCCTTCCTCGCTGTTTGAGAGGGCTATAAAACGAGCGCCGCGCGTTGAGCCTTGTGGCTCTAACGTTTTATAGCCGTCACCCAATGAATGCGATCAAGGACCCGCAGCACCTGGTTTCTTGACCTAATCACGCAATTGAAAGATCATGTATTGCGGCGAAAAACATCAGGAGCTTTTGTTTGACGGTTACATTAGAACGTCTGCGGAGCTTCGCTGTTCTGGCTCGGACCTGCAGTTTCATCAAGACGTCCGAGATGGTCGGTCGCAGTCAACCAGCTGTGACCACGCAGATTCGCACTCTGGAGGAATGTCTTGGTGTTCCTCTGTTTTACAGGCGCACCCGAGGCGTCGTTCTGACGCCCGAAGGTGAGGTGCTTTATACGCGCGTATCGCGCATTCTTTCCGAGTTGGATGACTTGCTCGTCGACTTTCAGAAAGTTGCGGCGCTGGAGATTGGGGAGGTTCGTGTCGGCGCGACACCGACGCTCGCAGCCTACATGCTGCCTGAGATCATTGGTAGTTTTCGAGAAAAGTACCCGGGCATACGCGTTCACTTCAGTGATGAACCGACAGTTCGCCTCGAGCGTCAGGTCGAAGCGCGGGAACTCGATTTTTATTTTGGCCCGAAGCCGTCGCAAAGCTCCGGGCTGGAGTTTCGACCGGTCACGGAGGACGAGTATGTTGTCCTCGTTCCAAAAAATCACATACTTGCGGCATCACGCACCGTTACGACGAAGACCATCGCATCACAGTCGGTACTGCTCATGCGCCGGGATACTATGGTGCGAAAGGAGATAGATATTTTCTTTGCGCAGAACGGCATCACGCTTGAGCCGGTTGAGGAAGTCTCCAACCACTTTACCTTGGGGAGTTTGGTTGAAGCGGATTGTGGTATTACGCTCCTCCCCAAGATTGCCTTACCACTCGTTGCTCATCCAGGCCTCGCGATTTTGTCCATTAAGGGAAAGCCGTTTACGAGAATCCTTGGGATCGCGACCCGATCCGACTACCGTCCGGCGCCGCCCGCGCAGGCGTTTATGCAGATGATGGCGCCGCTCGTGAAGAGCCGGTGCTCGTCGTAATCGAGAGTGATACTCAGCCCGGCGCGGCGTATTAGGGAAATATATGAATTAAGATGCAATTTTGAATTTTTTTCCCTTTTAAAATCAATATTCTCTGGCCCGAATTGGAACGTCCCGACCGTGTGGAATTTCGCCCTGCATGGCGCTTGGCACGGCAAGGACAGAGCAAAACGGGTTGGCGCGAAAGGTAATCGCCATGTTGATCAGGAATAGTTGGTATGTGGCGGCCTGGTCCTCCGAATTGGGCAATGGCCAGTTGGTAGGCCGCATGATCGTGAATACACCGTTGACACTTTATCGGACGACGGACGGCAAGATTGCCGTCCTGGACGGCCGCTGCGCTCATCGGCATATGCCGTTGTGTCATGGTAGCGTCGAAGGAGATAATGTCATATGTCGCTACCACGGTCTTCAGTACGGTCCCAATGGCGCCTGCGTGCGGATCCCCGGTCAAAAGAAGGTGCCTAAATCCCTTCGGGTGCAGAGCTATCCTGCCGTCGAGCGCTACGGCGCGGTGTGGGTTTGGCCCGGAGATGAAAAGCAGGCGAACGAAGCGTTGATACCTGTCTGCGACAAGCTCGATGTAAGTGGCGCCAATGGGCACATGTTTTATTTCAACATCAAGTCAAACTATCTCTACCTGAATGACAACCTGAGCGATCTGCTTCATCAGGCGTACCTCCACAATCCGTCGTTCGGCGGTGACACGCAGTCATTAGGGGAAACGATTCCGAATGTCGAATATGACGGCGACAAGACGATGGTCCGATGGGACTGGACGGGCGTTCCTGCACCTGGCCAATTCAAGAACCTTGGGCATATTGATGATATTGCCGACGGTTGGAATCATTCTATTTTCATCGCGCCATCATTCTACATTAACGAAGTTGGCTTTGCGCGAAACGGCACCGGCGGAAAAGAGAGTAAGCTGCCAGCAGGCGACGGGAAGCTCGGGTTGACCATCTATCAGCTCATTACTCCGGAGACCGAGAAGTCGACCCATTTCTTTAAGGTAGTGCACGTCGATTGGCCCAAGGAAATCATGGGGGCATTGCATGACTTCATCCGCGATGTGAATGAAGAAGATCTTTGGGCATGCGAGGAGCAGCAGCGGATGTCGGATCTGGACCCTGATCACCCGATGCTAACCATTCCGACGGATCGAGCCGTTATCGAGATGCGCAAGGTCGTGCAGGATTTGTACGACGCAGAAATCGTGGCGTGAATGCACCGGTTCGGCAGGAGTCAGCGACTTTAGCTGTTATCGGTTGAGGAGTGAGCATGATGGTCTCCGATACACAGGAACTCAAAACGCCGGCGCCAAGCAATGGGGCGGCTTCGCTCGTTGACGGGCATGCCTTACGAAAGGCGATGGGGAAATTCGCGACAGGTGTCACGATTATCACAGCTCAGCTGAAAGATGGAGTAAGAGTCGGATTAACGGCCAACTCCTTGTCCTCGGTTTCCCTTGAGCCGCCTCTCGTCTCCTGGAACCTTTCGGAGACGGCGCCGAGTCTGGATGCTTTCAAGAAAGCGGGACATTTCGCGGTACATATACTTGGTCAAGATCAGGAAAATTTGGCGTTGCGGTTCTCTCGCCCTGCTGATGACAAGTTTGAAGGCCTTGATGTGCGTGGCAGCTCTATCGGCGCGCCCGTGTTGCCGGCGGCCGTTGCCGTCTTGGAATGCGAGACGGTATTCACTTATTACGGCGGGGATCATGTGATTTTCTTAGGGCGTGTGGTCAGGATCGAAACAAGGGACGCGCCGCCTCTTCTTTTTGTCAACGGCGGGTTCGCGTCGCTTTAAATCCGATGCCATCCGGCATAGTGCAATAGCCAATAAGCATGCTGAAGTTGCTCATTGCGCTTAAAGTGTATCGTTTTTTACCGTTTGTATCAGGTATGGGGGCAGCCCAGGCGTAGCGCTGTCTTTCGGGTAATCGCTATAAAAAAAAATTATAAAAATCGTTCCTTTATTAATTTGTTTAAGTGGCTGAAACCTTCTTAGTCTGATCTTCACGAAAAAACTTCATGGAATCAGACCAAGAATGAAACAGACTCTTATACTATCCAACAAGGATATGGCAGGCCTTGTCACGACAGAGGAATGCATCGATGCGATTGAAGGTGCATATATGGAAATGGGTCGCGGAACGGCACAGGAACTGCCGCGACGCCGGATATACCATCCCCGCGCTGCCGAACCCGATCATTACTACTGGTTCAACGAGATGGCTGGCATCGTGCCGGGTATTCGCTCAATGGGGTTGCGCATCAATTCGGCGACAGTCAGCGTCAAGAGCAAGCGCGGAAATGCTCGTCTTGGCTTTCCCGGAGCGTTTTCTGCATTGGCCTTTTTGTTCGACACCGAGACGAACGAACTTCTCGCCGTTCTTCAGGATTTCTTTCTTAACCCAATTCGCGTTGCTGCGACCAGCGCTGTTGTGACCAAGCGCATGGCACGCGATAACTCGAAGGTTATGGGGCTTTTCGGATCTGGCACTCAGGCGTTATTGCAGGCCGAGTGCACATTGGCCGTTACGGACATCGAAGAGATCAGGGTCTACAGCACCCGTAAGGAGCGCCGCGAAAACGTCGCTGAAATGTTGCAGGACCGTCTGCCAGTCAAAGCTATTGCAGTCGATCATCCGAAGGGGGCAGTCGAGGGCTGTGACATCGTCACAACAGCGACCAGTTCCAACGAGCCTGTCTTTGACGGGGCCTGGCTTGAGCCCGGGACGCACGTCAATACAATGATCGGAAGCGACTATTTCCTGCCCAGGCGAGAGACCGACGACGAGACAGTGTTGCGAAGCGACATAATTGTCGTCAACTCGAAGGAATCGGTCGAGCTAGATAAGCAGCCGGAACTCTACCCTCATTTGCTGCGCGGTACATTGCGCTGGGGCGATATCTACGAGATTGGGGATCTGCTTGTGAAGCGTAATATTCACGGCCGTTCGACGAGCAGCCAGATCACCTATCACAACAACAACGTAGGCATGGGCATTCAGTTCGCAGCACTCGGCCGGCTCATCTATGAGCGGGCAACGGAACAAGGCCTGGGGACGCAGGTGCCATCATCCTTATTCATGCAGTATGACGATGATCTGCGGGAAATTCGGGATAATGCTTTCCTTGGCAATCTCGGCAAGGCCAAGCAGGTCCGCGATGCCTGAGCACAAACACCCGTTCTCCCGAGCATCGGCCAGTCCACGAAAGCCCCTCGCCGGGGTCAAGGTGATTGATGCTGGCAATATGGTGGCGGCGCCCTTCGCATCCGTTCTCCTGGCTGATTTCGGAGCAGACGTGATCAAGATCGAACACCCAGAGGCGGGAGATGGGCAGCGCAAGCTCAACCCATTTAAAAATGGGGTACCGTTGTGGTGGAAATCGATCGCCCGCAACAAACGGTGCGTTACGCTTAATCTGTCGAAACCCGAAGCAAATAAGGTTTTCCTGGATCTTGTTCGCGGCGCTGATGTTGTGGTCGAGAACTATCGGCCGGGCACGCTGGAGCGCTGGGGCCTGGGCTACGACAAGATGAAGGCGGTTTCTCCAGAACTTGTACTGCTGCGTATTTCCGGCTTCGGGCAGACAGGTCCGTACAAGAGCCGCCCTGGATTCGGGCGCATCGCGGAAGCCATGAGCGGCCTCACAAACCTGATTGGAGACCAGGGCGGTCCACCGATGTCGCCTGGGTACCCGTTGGGGGATTTGATCTCCGGTGTGTATGGTGCGTTTGCGGTCATGGTGGCGCTATATCAGAGGGACGCCCTTGGCGGGAAGACCGGTCAAGTGATCGATTTGGCACTCTATGAAGCGCTGTTTCGTCTGTTGGATTTTGATCCGTTACAGTTTGACCAATTGCAGGAAGTCCATACACGGACCGGTAACGACGTTGCTTATGTCGCGCCAAGTTCGACGTATCAAACAAAGGACGGAAAGTATATCACCATGGCAGCGAGCACTCACAGCGTCTGGGTGCGCTTGTGCAACGCTATAGGCCGGGGGGACCTGATTGAAACCGAACGCTTCCTCGACAATAGCCGGCGGGTCGAGCATTCGGAGGAAATCAACGGAATCATCGCCGATTGGGTGCGGCTGCGTGATCGCGACGAAGTTGAGGCCTGTTTCGATCAGTTCGAGGTCGCGTATTCCAAGATTTTTGATATCGCCGATATTTTTGATGATCCCCATTATGCAGCGCGCGACGCACTGGTCAGGATTCTGGACCCGGACCTCGGCGATGTTGTCGTGCAAAACGTTGTGCCGAAATTTTCGGAGACACCCGGATCAATAGATCATCTGGGACGCGGTCTTGGGGCTGATAATCACGAAGTTTACTGCGACGAACTTGGCTACGAGCCGGAAGAGCTCGAGCGATTGAGAGAGGCCGGCGTCCTTTAAAGGAACGCCATCACGTTTTTCCGCCATGCTATGTTGGCGGAAATGAAACTAGGAGGAACAATCATGCGACTACCTGTTTTGGTATTTGCTGCCATCGCGGCAGTTATTTTTTCAACTGCGTCTGTTTGCGCACAGGACGGAACGCGGCTGACAATCACCGGCGGCAGCCCGGCCGGTCTCTGGTCCATGCTGGGTGCCGGCATCGATAGTAGCTACCGGGAAGACAACTCGAACAACGTTGTGACCTATCAAACATCGGGAGGTGGTCTCGCAAACGTTGCCATCGTTTCTGCCGGGCAGGCCGATCTCGGCATCATTCACAATATTGAATTGAAGGCCGCAGCGGAAGGCCAGGCGCCGTTCAAGGCGCCAGTGGACAATCTTCGTGCTATCGGTGTGCTGTATAACTGGGCTCCGATGCAGATGGTGATCACGGCAAAGTTCGCAGACGAGTACGGCATTAAAACCATGCGCGACGTCGCCGTAAAGAAGCCGCCGCTTCGTATCGCGGTGAACCAACGCGGCAATATGGTTCAAGAGACGAACCGTCAGATTCTTGCGGCGTACGGTGTCAGTTACGAAGACATCGAATCCTGGGGCGGGCAGATTGTCTTCGCGCCAGGCGGCGATATGGTGAATCTTTTTAACGATGGGCGCATCGACATGGGCGGGAACGGCGTGTTCGTGCCGGATAAACGGTTCGTTCAGGTGTCCCAGACCATGGATCTGAGGATACTGCCGCTGGATCAGGACGTTATTGAAAAAGTGTCCGCGCAAACCGGTGCGGAGCCCTATGTAATCTCGGCAGGCGGTTATCCCTGGCAGGAAGAGGACGTTCCTACAGTTGCTTTGAGCGCCGTGCTGGTCGCAAATTCTGCCATGTCGGATGATATAGCCTACAACCTGGCGAAGGCGATCACGGTTCATGTAGACAAGATACGTGCCGTGCACAAGGCGATGAAGAAGCTTTCGCCGGACTTGTTCGCTTCTTTGAAGGTAATCCCGTATCATCCGGGTGCGGAACGTTACTATCGCGAAGTCGGGCTGGCGAAATAACAATGACCACGTCCCGAACAAGAGAGCCACGCATGACATTGGGTCACGAAGAAAAACCACTTTCTGGCGTGGTCGGTCTGTTGTTTTCGGTTGGTGGACGGAGAATGCCGAAGGGGGCTCTTGGTCTTGCGACCAAGAGCCTTGCCTTTGGTATCGCGGCATTTGTTTTTTATGCTGCTGCGGCTACGATTCTCGACCCAATCGAACTAACTTCCATATTTACGGCGCTGATGCTTGCGCTCGTGTTTCTGGTGATTGGCGCGACCCCTGAGGGAGTGACGGATCGTGTGCCGGTTCCTGATTTGCTCCTCAGCGTAACCGCACTTTGCGCCGGTGCGTACTATGCGGTGAACGCTGACACAATTATCATCCGAATCTCTTTACTGGATCCGCTGACGGCTTGGGATATTGCAGCAGGGAGCGCGCTGTGCCTCCTAACCCTAGAAGCAACGCGGCGGGCAGTTGGGCTGGCACTTACTATCATCGTCGCAACTATGATGATCTATAATTTATGGGGGGATCAATTATCAGGAGCCCTCGCCCACGGCACCATCAGTTATGAGCACTTCCTCGACCAGACGGCCTTTACGATCAACGGTTTGTTTGGTGCTCCGATACGCGTGGCAGCGACGTATGCATTCCTGTTCGTTACCTTTGGTACTTTCCTTGAACGTTGTGGTGGCGGCGATTTTTTCTTCAATCTGGCAGCAGTGTTGAGCGGGCGATCTGTCGGCGGCCCGGCGAAAGTAGCCGTTGTCTCGTCGGCGATGTACGGCACAATTTCTGGAAGTCCGACGTCCGATGTCGTGACCACGGGATCGGTGACGATCCCAATGATGCGGCGTCTTGGATATTCCGGCTCGCTGGCTGGCGGCATAGAAGTTGCGGCGTCCACGAGCGGAGGAATACTTCCGCCGATTATGGGCTCCGCAGCTTTCATTATGGTTGAGGTTACCGGCATCCCTTATGCGCAAATCGTCCAAGCGGCGATACTGCCTGCTTTCCTCTATTTATTGGGTGTGTTTGTCGTCGTTGACCTGTTGTCACGAAAACTCAATCTCCGTTCAATGAACAGCGAAGACGTGCCGTCCTTGATGTCGACCCTGCGCAACGGCAGCCGTTTCTTGATCCCGATCGTCGTTCTGGTCGTCGCGCTTTTTCTCGGATACTCCGTCAACTACGTTGCCATATTCGGAATAATCAGCGTGCTCGCCGTTGCAGTACTGCGACGCTCGGGAAGGCTCGGCGTAAAAGACGCATTCGACATGTTGGTTCTTGCGACCATCCGGATGGTCCCCGTGGCGGCTGCTTGCGCGGCAGCCGGTCTGGTCGTTGGCGGGATCAGCATGACCGGCCTTTCGGGCAAGGTCGCGTTGCTCATTTACACGATTGCTGGCGATGGCCTGCTTCTATCACTGGTCATCTCAGCGGTAATCTGCATCCTGCTGGGTATGGGGATGCCGACACCAAGTGCATATATTATGTCGGCGGTCCTGGCTGCACCGATCCTGATCGGATTGGGATTGCCGGAAATGAGCGCACATTTCTTCCTCCTCTTCTTTGCCGTGTTGTCCGCATTGACACCCCCGGTTGCTGTTGCGGCCTATGCGGCGTCATCGCTGGCTGAGGCAAATCCAATTACCATAGCCGCAAAGGCAGTGCTCGTCGCTGCGCCGGCGTTCTTCATTCCATTTGCATTTGCATTCCACCCCGAGTTGCTCGGTGATGGCAGTGCAACGGAGGTATTCGTCGCGGCGTGTTCGTCGACTATTGGAGTGCTGGCGATTGCAGTCGCGTCTGCCGGATATCTCGGCGTCATCTTGACGATACCCTGCCGTCTTGTGCTGCTTGGTGCGGGCATCGCCATTTTCGTTCAGGAACTGGCCATAGTACTGACGGGATTCGTGTTGCTCGCGGGCGTCGGAGTTTGGCTGTTCTGGCGGCTTTCCAAGCGGAATGTCGAGGTATCGTGACTGGAATAGGAAACGAGCGAGTGGCTAATGCCTCAGGATACAACGACATCTCAATTTGCGGGGCACCGGATAATCAGCACCACGTGGCATTAGACGACCGCTCCGCGTTCTTATGAGTACAGTGAGCCTGAGCCAATAAATTTTATTTATTGGTTACCCGTTTGATTCGATTGGGCGTGTTTGTCGGAAGCGGATTCGATTTTACGAACAACACATAAATAAAACCCGATCAAATAAAAAACGAGGGGGAAACATGTTGAAGTCCGGTTCGGAATATTTGGAGCAACTCGTCGATGGTCGGCAGATTTACGTTGGTTCCGAGAAAGTTACTGATGTAACGACGCACCCATACTTCGCAGGTACCGCTCAAACCGTCGCCGCCATTTATGACATAAAGGCGAATGACGCAGCACTAACCGCCAAAGAGGACGGCGATGTCTTCAGCGCCTATTGGATACGTCCAAAATCCGCTAAAGATCTTTTGAAGCGGACGATGACGCACAAAGCCATAGCGGATGTGACGTGCGGTTTGTTCGGGCGGTCGCCAGATCATGTCGGTGGTCTATTGACCGGCTTGGCGATGAAGCCCGATGTCTTGCAGCCCGATTATCGTGAGAATTTTTTGTCGTTCTGGAAGGAACTGCGACGCGTGGACGGCTACCCGGTGTTCGCCGCCATTCCGCCGGCTGGCATTCGTGCACACAATTTCGGACAGAATGAAAGTCGGCGAGACCCGGGCCTTCGGGTCATTCGCGAGGAGGACGATGGTGTCGTTATTTCGGGCATGAAAATGATGGCGACTGCGGCAGCCTATGCGACTGAAATACTTATCAGCAATTTCATACCACTGGCACCAGAGTTCAAGGATTATGCGATTACGTGCTCTATCCCATGTAATGCACCCGGTCTTGCGTTGTGGTCTCGCGAACCGTATGCCCGTGGCATCAAGCACCGGGTCGACTATCCGCTGAGCGATGCATACGACGAGGGCGACTTCGTGATTGTTTGCGATGAGGTGAAAGTGCCGTGGGAGAGGGTGTTTGTGCACAACGACACCGAGTTGTCGCGCGCTTGCTGGATCCAATCTCCGGCCAACTGCTTTTCGAACCATCAGAGCAACGTCCGTTTCTGGTCGAAAATGTCATTGCTCGCCGGTTTGGCGAAGCGGGTCGCGGAGGTATCGGGGAATATCAAAATCCCGGCCGTTCAGGAGACGCTTGGCCGACTCGCTGCCTATGAGGGGGCGATTGCGGGCATGGTTCATGGTCAGGTCCAGGGCTTAGAAACCTCTTACCCGGGAGGAGATGAGGGTTATGTCACCTATAACCGCCGATACATGTACGCCGCCTTGAACTGGTGCCAGGAAAATCACACCAACATTATCGACATTATCCGCGAGCTTGCCGGGGGTAATCCGTTGCTTATGCCGGCCGATGCATCTGCGCTTGAAAACAAGGAGTTGCGTGAGACCTTCGAGGATTTCTTCCACGCACCCGGTACGGATGCACTCTCGCGGATGAAGCTGATGAAGCTCGTATGGGACCTGACTGGGTCCGAGTTTGCCGGACGAAACCAACTTTATGAAAAATTCTATGCCGGAGCATCATTGGTCGTTCGCGGCCAGAGCTACCGTGAGGCGCCGTGGAGTACGTTCGAAGGAGCTGCCCAGTCGATTCTCAGTAGTGTGGCACTGCCATAAGGCATGGCCCCTAACTGCCAGAGAGACAATGTTGCGACGTATTCAATACCAGAATTTTCAACGTCGTAGGGGTCGGAGCCAATCTTTCGGCCGTACCCGTCGGCACAGGGCGCCAAATTTGACACCCGGAATTTGGTGGCCAAGACAGGTAACTGGCCCTCCCACCAGTTTACCGAAAACTTGGCCACCTCTTTCGAGAGTGTGGCCATTTTTTCTATGTGCTCAATGTTCGTTTATTGCCGCACCGGGAAGCCTGAGGGTTATTCGATGACGGGACGAATTGAATGTTGGTGGGGCCGTTCTGGACAGCAAAAATGAAACCGTGGGAGCAGTGCCGGATATGGGGAAGGTCGTCGTAAATGCAGAGGTCGGTAGCGTATTCTCGTTGAGCGAAATCGCTTGGCAAATGCTTGCAGCAATTAAGGGACTGCGATTTTCACACTGCGATCCGGGCGGACTATGCTGCTATTTATCTGAAGGCGAGGGTGAGCCTGAGCGTCCGTTCTATTGTCGCGAAATGGACCGTAGTGACGATGCGCTTGTTCGAACCGTGGAGCGGCTCGGCACGCTTGCTAACGCGGGTCATACTAATCTGCGGATAGTGGCTGTGCCGGACAATGTCGACTGGGAAGTCAGAAGCGTCCATGGGTATGAGTATGTCACTGACGGCAAGAAAATCTGGACCTAGTGTCACATATATGACGCGGCAAAAGCCGATCCCTTTACCGGTATATGGCATTGATGGCATGGACGCCTGCGCAAGTGCGCATCATTGGGCGCAGAAACTGCAGAGGTTGGGTCACGGGGTCCGCCTGATCCCACTGCAGTACGTGTGCCCGTTCGTGAAGACCAACAAGAACGACGCAGCCGATGCGGAGGCGATCCTCCGTGTCGGGGTCATTATTGCAACGGCCCTGGTGGCAACAATCGGTGACGCAAGCCAGTTCCGCTCGGGACGGCAGCTTGCCGCCTGTTTGACGTCAGCGACCTTGGGACAGATTGAGGTCTTTGCATAAGGGAGGAT
>JAYNVG010000036.1:0-32163 GCA_038100295.1 Thalassospiraceae bacterium | reverse complement strand
ACAACGAAACAGCAACTAAACAAAGTCGCGATGAGATCTTTAAGTTTATGGAGAAGTTCAAATAGGACGCATTTTTGCAGTTCAAACACGATGCACGCTGGAGGCACGCGGCAAAATAATGTGAATTCTCTAAATGATTACAACAAGTTACACAAATATCAGTTTACCAAACGCTAAGAGCTTTTTACAGTTCTGTATGGAAAGGGGTCGCCTTCGGGCGGCCCTTTTTCGTTTGGATAAAAAATTTGATCCAGATCATTGTGGTTCGATTATGCCATTAATATATTCGCATTAATGAATATGTTAATGGAGTGATCAACATGGTTCTTTCCTGGAAAACCGGTGGCATCTTGCTCGGCGCTG
The DNA here is from genome assembly GCA_038100295.1 of Thalassospiraceae bacterium. Taxonomy (GTDB): domain Bacteria; phylum Pseudomonadota; class Alphaproteobacteria; order Rhodospirillales; family Casp-alpha2; genus UBA4479. The sequence continues at coordinate 31,800 of JAYNVG010000036.1, read as the reverse complement.
TCTTTCTCGCCGCGGTACTGCTGGTTAAACCTATCGGCGTATCAACGCAGTTCGTCATTTTTGACGGTATTCTTTGGGATGCCGTCAGTCCCGATGTGGTCGTGACGTCCGAAACCGCCAAAAGTGGTTATGCCAGCCCTAACGCATATCTTAATAAAAGCGGCGGCAGCTATGCCAAGAACGTCGCCAATCCCCTGAACTACAGCTTCGTCTTCGTGGTCGCGATGATCGTTGGCGCGGGTTTATCGGCGCTTCTGCGTGGTGGTGTTCCCGCCGAGGAACGGCAGATGCCGGCAGTCTGGCGAGAAAACTTCGGAGATAACCCCTGGAAGCGTTACCTGATGTCGTTCCTGGCCGGGATGATCGTCCTTTACGGCGCGCGTCTGGCGGGTGGCTGTACATCAGGCCACATGATGAGTGGCATGATGCAGACAGCCGTGTCCGGTTACATCTTCGCCGCCGGTGCCTTCGGGGCCGGCATAACCATTGCTCTCCTCCTGTTCAGAAAGGGCAACAGATCATGACCTCGCTTCTTCTCGCCATCGTCCTGGGTGCGGCCTTCGGTGTTGCGCTCGACCGGGTCGGCGCGACCAATCCGGGATACATCATCCGCATGCTGAACCTGACAGACCTGCACCTGATGAAGACCATCCTGCTGGCCATTGGATTCAGTTCGGTACTGATGTTCGTCGGCCTGCTGAGTGGGATAATTGATGCCGGGCACTTGTCGGTGAAGGATTCCTACATCGGCGTATTCGTCGGCGGCATCCTGCTCGGTGCCGGGTTCGCGATATCCGGGTTCTGTCCGGGGACAGGCCTGACCGCTGCCGCGACGGGCCGCAAGGATGCAGTATTCTTCGTATTAGGCGGATTGATAGGTGCAGCACTCTATATGGGCAGCTATGCGTGGGTGCACTCGACCGGCCTGCTGGATAAAATCGTCGGCGGCAAGGCGACGCTGGGAGTGATTAGTGGTACGGATTATCCAGCGCTGTTTGCCAGCCTGCCGGGTGAGATCACCGGTATCGTCGTGGGTATAATCTTCATTGCCATCGCGGCGGTGTTGCCGAAACGACTTCTCGGCAAATAACTTTCAAATCGAAAATATGCCGCCCGGGGCAACCCGGGCGGTGCCTCATGAATTTATTCCCGGTTCATGTTCAGGATAGGCGAGCTTAGCTCTTTTTCACGAACATCGACTTCAGGCCCATCTGCCCGATCCCCGGTATCTTGCAATCGATATCGTGGTCGCCGTCGACGAGGCGGATGTTCTTGACCTTGGTACCGACTTTGACGACCGAGGACAAGCCTTTGACTTTCAGGTCCTTGATCACCACGACATCGTCGCCATCCTGCAGGGGATTGCCGTTGGCATCGCGCACGACGTTGCTGCTGTCACTGCCTTCCGCGCTTTGGTGCTTTGACCACTCGTGGGCGCACATCGGGCAGATCAACATTTCACCGTCTTCATAGACACAATCGGCATTGCATTTAGGGCAGTCGGGCAAGGGGGGCATCGTTACGATCTTTCGGTAGGGAGACGTTCAAGGAAGCCAGAAGTCGGGGACTTTCCAATGCAAAGATCAAAGAAACAACCGTAAAGACCATTGTTCGTATACGGGTTCTGCTGGGAATGACTTGATTTAACGCAAAGCCGGTGGAGATATTTCCCATTAAGAAGAAACAGGCAGCCTTGGACGCTGACCGGGAGGAACCATGAACATCGGGACACTGCCGACGCGGCATGCGCGATACAGGGGCGACCATCTGGCCGTGGTCTTCAAGGACCAGCGCCTGACCTACCGTGCATTCAATGCACGTATCAACCGGCTCGCCAATGCCATGCTGAAGGCCGGTATCGCCAAGGGCGACAAGGTCGCGACGATCCTGCCGAACTGCCTTGAACTCCTTGATCTGTATTGGGCTTCGGCAAAGATCGGCGCGGTGGTGGTGCCGTCGAGTACGCTGTTGCAGGCGGCGGGCCTGAAAACGCTGCTCAACAAATCGGATTGCGTGATGGTGGTCTCGGCGCCGTCGTTTGCCGATACCCTCGATGCCGTACGTGCCGACGTGCCGATGGTGAAGGCGGGGCGCTGGATACTGACCGGTGACACCGCGCCGGAAGGTTTTGTCGCCTATGACGTCTTTATCGATGGCAGCGCCGACACCGAGCCGCCCGATGCCGGTATAGATCTGGATGATCCTTACAACATCATCTATTCCAGCGGCACCACCGGTGAGCCGAAGGGGATCGTGCATACCCACCGCATTCGCGGCAACTACGGGGCGATCTTCGCAAGCCAGTGGCGGATGACGCCGGAAAGCGTGGTGATGCATTCCGGTTCCATCGTTTTCAACGGTGCGTTTTTGACACTGATGCCGTGGATGTTTGTCGGCTGCACGTACATTCTGTTGCCGGGGTTCGAGCCGGAGAAAGTGATGCATGCGATCGAGACCGAAAAAGTCACGCATACGATCCTGGTGCCGTCGCAGATCGTTTCGGTGATGAATGCGCCGGGTTTCGATCCGAAACGTCTTGAAAGTCTGGAAATGCTGCAGACCGTCGGCGCGCCGCTGCATCTTGAACACAAGCAGCGCCTGATCGCGGCCCTGCCGGGACGATTCTATGAGTTGTATGGCCTGACCGAAGGCTTCATGACGGTTCTCGACAAATACGATGTCGAGCGGAAGATGGCTTCCGTCGGTGTGCCGACGCCGTTCAACGAAATGAAGATCGTCGGCCCCGACGGTAACGAACTGCCGACCGGGGAGCCGGGTGAGATATGCGGTCTCGGACCGATGATGATGCCGGGATATTACAAGCGGTCCGACCTGACGGCGGAAGCCATCGTCGATGGCTGGCTGCACACCGGCGACATCGGTTATGTGGACGAAGACGGGTTTTTGTATCTGGTCGATCGCAAGAAAGAGATGATCATCTCCGGCGGCGTCAACGTTTTCCCTCGAGATATAGAGGAAATTGCGGTCGAGCATCCGGACATCGCCGAAGCGGCTGTTTTCGGTGTGCCGGATGACAAGTGGGGGGAAACACCGGTCGCTGCCGTGGTCCTGAAGCCCGGTGCCGGAGTTACGGCGGAAGAAATCAGGGACTGGGTCAACGGGCGTGTCGAAGCCAAGTTCCAGCGACTGAGCGACGTCGTCATCCTTGATGATATGCCGCGCAACGTTGCCGGCAAGACACTCAAACGTGAGATCAAGGCTCGATATCTGGGCGAGGACTGAGGTTGCCTACAGACTGCTGTAGATTAACGCGTTCCAAGTCTGAGCGTCGATGCCCCACGCCCAGCCGGCCCACTTGGCCGGCACGCCGGCGGCCTTGATTTGTTCGAGCGATTTGCCCGCAGCTTTCATCGCAATCACGTTGGCCGTGGTTTCCGTAAGCATCGTATGAAAAGTCTTGAGATCGGCCATCTTGGCCAGCGGGCCGTGGCCGGGCACGATAGTCACGTCTGCCGGATATCCATCCATCAGCTTGACGATGCTCTTGGTCAGCGTCAGCACATTACCGCCGTTGTCGACATCAACGAACGGGAACAGCCCGTTAAAGAACAGATCACCGGTATGCAGCACATTCGACTTGGTGAAATAAATTACCGTGTCGGTATCTGTGTGGCTGGCCGGCATATGGACGAGCTTCAGTTCTTCCCCGTTGAAGTGGACGGAAACACTGTCGTCATAAGTAATCACCGGCCATGCCGATGGCGGGCTCGCCGGAAGATCCATGTTGAGTGCTTTGATGTGTTGGTCCGTCGAAAGTCGTTTGCGAACGTTGGTGTGGGCGATAATTACGGCCTGCTCGCCCAAAGTCGCATTCCCCCCGGTATGGTCGAAATGCCAATGCGTATTCAGGACGAAGCGAAGGGACTCGGCCCCGCCAAGCTCGTCGAGTGCCGCGATCAGTTTGTCGGTCATGGCCGGGAGCTTGTCATCGATGATCAGCATGCCGTCGTCACCGTTCGACACGATCACATTGCCGCCAGTAAAACCGCCGGCACCGATCAGCATCGTCAGGGTGTTGTTGAGCTTCTGCTGTTCAATCGTCGGTTCCGGTTTAGCTTGCGATTGCGCAACTTCGTTCTTGTGCGAAGCGCCGTGGGCGCGGGCATCGGTCGCGGCAACACCAAGTGCGATCGAAATCGCAGCGGCCAGAACCGGGACGTGAAATTTTGTCATATGCATTCGACTTTTCCTTGGGTCGTCAGGGCGTTTTGTCGAGAAACGCCTTCAATGTGTCCGCCCACTTATGCGCATCCAGCATCGGCCCGGTGTGTCCATAGGGCGTGTCTATTTCATGAAACGTGGCGTCGACACCTTGACTTTTCAACAGTTTAACCGTCGGCTGGCCAAGTTTTACGTCGACCACACTGTCTGAATTGGCCAGCACGTTCAGCATCGGTGCCTTGATCCTCGATGCCTCCGCCTTTGAACCGATCCCGGCTTCATAAAGCTTGTAGAGCGAATTGGCATCGAATTGGTACGACCACTTTTCCGCATTGGCGCGGATGATCCGCGCAATCGCGTCGAGGGCTTCACCGTTGTGCTTCAGGTAATCTCCGAGGCCGTAGCGCGTCAGCGTGCCGATGCGGGTTTCGATCATCTTTTCGCGAACCCCGCCAGGCTCGTCCTCGTTGCCGTAATAATGGCCGCCATTCCAGCCTCTACAATCTTCGAATTGGGCGCGGATTCGGTCTGTATCCTGCTTTGTCGTCTTGCGCTCGATGACGCCGGCAATCGGTACCAGTGCCCGCATACGCTCCGGATAATGCGCGCCCCAAAGAAACGTCAGATGCCCGCCGTATGAATAACCGATCACCGCTTTCAACTGGCCACACCCCAGACTGTCGATCAGAAGGTGCTGGGCACGGATCATGTCGACGGTGGAATAGGCGGGGAAATCCGGGCCGTAGGGCTTGCCTGTGCCGGGATTAATGCTGGCGGGACCGGAACTGCCGAATGCCGAGCCGATCATGTTCGAACAAACGACGAAGTATTTATCCGTATCGATGGCCTTGCCCGGACCCAGCAGGTTGTGCGCCCAGCCATCGGCGTCGCCGCCCGCATGCGGGTGGTTGGTGTACCCGTGACACATCAGGATCGCATTCGATGCATCCGCATTGAGCGTTCCCCATGTTTCATAGGCCAGTGTGAGTTCAGGAAGTACCGCACCCGACGTCAGTTCGAACGCCGGATGAGTGAATGTCTTTGAAGTCGCAAGTATCATCTTTAATCCCGATACCTTTCATGTCGCCGGCGTGGAAGGCCGCTGCAAAAATGCAAATCCGTCAGCCGACATGCCCAAGCAGCCATAACCGAGGAAAGACGCCGAAAGCGCCGAGTTTCCTTTTTGCATGTCGGAATCCTCCCGTTTCCCTGATGGTAGCTTTAATCCGCGAACGACGGAAAGTCCCGAATACGTGAAGTTCATATGGCATCTAACGCGAAGTTTTTCATGACAGGACCGCGGACGGGCGTTAAACAGTCGCCATGGTTACGAGTATTTTCATCGATGGCGCCGAGGGAACGACCGGGCTGCAGATCAAATCGCGGCTCGAGGGGCGTGACGATGTTGCGCTGCTGGCACTCGACGATGCGGACCGGAAAGATCCCGTGAAGCGGGCCGGGATGCTGAACGCTTGCGATATCGCGATCCTGTGCCTGCCCGACGATGCGGCGCGCGAAGCCGTTTCACTGATCGAAAACCCCGATGTCCGCGTCATCGACGCTTCGACCGCGCACCGGACCGCCGAAGGCTGGGATTACGGATTCCCGGAAATGGATCCGGGCCAGGCAGCGATCATAGCGTCTTCGAAACGGGTCGCGAATACCGGCTGCTATGCGGTCGCTTCCGTGGCGATCCTGCATCCGCTGGTCGCCGACGGGCTTCTGCCCGCCGACTGGCCGGTGACGATCAACGCCGTTTCGGGCTATTCGGGTGGCGGCAAGAAAATGATCGCCGGATTCGAGGATCCTGCTGCGCCGGAACCGATCGACACTCCGTTTCGGGTTTACGGCCTGAACCTCGGGCACAAGCATATACCGGAAATCCAATATTGGTCCGGCCTGTCCATGACGCCACTGTTCGTGCCGAGCGTCGGTCGCTACCGCGAAGGCATGATCGTACAGGTGCCGTTGCATCTGTCGGCTTTGCCGGGCGCACCGAGCGCGGAAGCCCTGCATGACATTCTGGCCGTGCATTACGAGGGCAGACGGTTCGTCACCGTCGCCGATCTGGTGAAGGGTGAGGGTGCACCGATCCTTGATGCCGAAGAAATGAACGGCACCAACGAACTGCGGCTGCATGTCTATGCCAGCAAGGACGGATCACAGGCGGTCGTCTGCGGCGTTCTCGACAACCTCGGCAAGGGGGCGTCGGGTCAAGCCGTGCAATGCCTCAACCTGATGACGGGTGCTCCTGAAGAAGCCGGTCTTCTGGACCCGGTGCTGCTTTAACGGTTCCCCAGAAACTCCCGCACCCGGCGGATCGCTTCTCGGATGTTTTCCGTGGAATTTGCATACGAGAAGCGGACGTAGCCTTCGCCCTGGGCACCGAAACTGGTGCCGGCGATGATGGCGACGCCGGCTTTTTCCAGTAGCTGGTCCTGTAGTGCCTTGGCCGACATGCCGGTGCCTTCGATATTCGGAAACGCATAGAAAGCGCCGCCCGGCTCGATACAGCGGAAACCCTCGACCTGGTTCAGTTCCGAGACGATGACCCGGCGTCGTTCGTCGAACGCCTTCATCATGATGTCGACGTCATTCTGCGGCCCGGTCAGTGCCGCAATGCCGGCATACTGGGTCGGCGCGTTGACACACGAATGGCAATTGATGGCAAGCCGGGTTGCATGTTCGGCCAGATCCTTCGGCCAGACCGCGTAGCCGAGCCGCCAGCCGGTCATGGCATAGGTCTTGGACCAGCCGTCGAGCATGATCACCCGGTCGCGCAGGTTCTCGTATTCCAGCATGCTGACGTGTTCGCGCCCGTCATAAAGCATGCGGCCGTAAATCTCGTCGGAGAGCACGGCGACGTTCGGATGCTTTTCAAGCCCTGCGGCCAGTTTGTCCATTTCCTCGCGCGGCACCGTCCCCCCGGTCGGGTTGGCGGGGGAATTGATGATGATGAGCCGGGTCTGCGGCGTGATCAGGCTCAGGACCTCGTCGGCGGAGAACGAAAAACCGTTCTCTTCATGCAGCGCCATCGGCACCGGCTTCGCGCCGGAGAATTTGATCACCGACTCGTAAATGGGGAAACCCGGGTTGGGATAGATGATTTCGGTGCCCGGCTGGCCGAACATCAGCACGGCAAAGAACATCGTCGGCTTGCCGCCCGGCATGATGACGACGTTATCGGGGCTGACTTCGCAGCCCTTGTATTTGAGGATGTCGGCGGCGACCGCTTCGCGCAGTTCGGGGATGCCGTTGGCCGGCGTGTAGCCGTGATGGCCGTCCCGGAGCGCCTTGACGGCGGCTTCGACGATATGACCCGGCGTTTTGAAGTCCGGTTGCCCGATACCGAGATTGATGACGTCCATTCCGCCCTGCGCCAGCTTGTTGGCCCGGGCCAGGACTTCAAATGCCGATTCAGTGCCCAACCGGGCCATGGCATCGACGAGTTGCGGCATGTTTTTTCCTCCGGTTATTGTGTGGCGGCACTATGCCGATTAGCGTGCCGGATGTCACCGTCTTTGAGATGCTTAACCTAGTACAGGAATTCTGAATATGAATGGCGCCGAAGCATTGGTCCGCACCCTGGCGGACTCGGGTATTGATGTCTGTTTTGCCAACCCGGGCACCTCGGAAATGCACTTCGTCGCGGCGCTCGACAGGCTCGACCTGATCTACTGCGTCCTGGCATTGCAGGAGAATGTGGCCACCGGCGCCGCCGATGCCTATGCACGGATGACCGGTCAGCCTGCGGCAACGCTCTTGCATCTGGGGCCGGGCTTCGGCAATGGCCTCGCCAATGTCCACAATGCCAAGAAGGCCCGCGTACCGATGGTCAACATCGTCGGCGAGCATGCGACCTACCACATCGAATACGATGCACCGCTGACGTCGGATATTCAGGGTATCGTCGGCCCTGTGTCGGATTGGGTGGTAACCACCAACAAGGCCGATGATGTTGCCATCGATACCGCGCGGGCGGTGGCCAAGGCCAAGTCATGGCCCGGAAAGATTTCGACGCTGATACTGCCCGCCGATTCCTCGTGGTCCAAAACCGACCTGTTGAGCGAGGCGTTGCTGGGAGACGCGCCGGACCCGGTTGTCGAGGCGGATGTTGCGGCCGTGGCCGATGTGCTGAAATCCGGCAAGAAGTCCGTTATCTTCCTGTCCGGCGCGGTGCTGTACGGCGAGGGACTGGTAAAAGCCGGCAAGGTCGCGGCGGCTACAGGTGCCACGCTTCTGGCGCAAACGTCGAACCGCCGCATCGACCGGGGGGCAGGCCGCGTCGCCGTCAACAAGCTGCCGTATCCCGTCGACCATGCACTTGAAACTCTGAAGGATTACGAGGCTGTGATCCTGCTCGGTACCAAGGAACCGGTCAGTTTCTTTGCATACCCGGATAAGCCGAGCCGGTTATCGCCGGAGGGGGCTGAGATCCTCAACTTAGCCGGCCCTAATCAGGACACGATCGGTGCACTCGATATGCTGATTGCTGCGCTGGGAGCAGAAGATGTGGCGCCGGACCTGGTGGAAGCCGAGCCGGCCCCGGACGTCAGCGGCCTGTCCGGTCCGATCACGCCAGAAATTATTTCCCAGGCATTTCGCGCCAACATGCCCGAAGACGCCATCATCGTCGACGAAAGCATTACCACCGGCAGGGCGTTCTTCCCCGACAGCCGCGCCGCCCCGCCGCATTCGTGGCTGCAGAACACGGGTGGCGCGATCGGTGTCGGTCTGCCATATGCGGTGGGGGCAGCCATTGCCTGTCCTGACCGGCGTGTGATCGTACTGCAGTCCGACGGCTCGGCGATGTACTGCAATCAGGCGCTTTGGACCATGGCCCGTGAAGGCCTCGACGTCACCGTCCTCATCTTCTCGAACCGGGCGTACCGCATCCTCGAAGGCGAAATGAAGGGCGTCGGGGTCGAAAAAATGGGACACGTGGCGGAAGGCTTGTTCAGCCTCAACGAGCCGGAAATCGACTGGGTAAAAATGGCCGAAAGTATGGGTGTCGCCGCTGTCCGTGTCGAAGATGCCGCCGAGTTGTCTCCGGCCATCGCCGATGCCGTGGCGCAGGAAGGCCCGCGTCTGATCGAGATTGTTTTCTAAGGGACATTCGGCGGGTTAGTGCGCATTCGATCCCTTGACGGAAACCGGGGCAGGGGCTATTGAGTGCCTCCCGCTCATCGGGGCCCGTATTCGGGCGCTTTGTGGTGGCTGTAGCTCAGTTGGTTAGAGCATCGGCTTGTGGTGCCGAGGGTCGTGGGTTCGAATCCCATCAGCCACCCCATTTTCCTTCACAGTTCGCTCATCACAGGTTCTGATACAGAACGGGACCGACGCATGACGCCGGTCCCGTGCATCAGGAATTTAGCTGGGATCAGGGTTTAATGTAGGTATAGCCCTGTTGTTGCAGGTAGCTCAATTCGGCAACCCCGCTGGGGACGATGTTGTCCTTGAATACCTCGAACAGATCCGTTTCATAGTTGATCTTGCGGCCCGTGAGCGTGTTGTTGCAGACAGCGAACGAGACGTTCTGGGTCTTCAGGCTGGTGACGTCGCCCTGAAGTTTCATGTTCGTTTTGGCGTCTTTCAGCAGGCTGACGCCGTTGCCGTGCAGGACCACCTTGACGTCCATGTTCTCGGCACCGACGGCGTTGATGTGGTTCTGGATGTTGCGGAGCGCGGCGCGGTAAGCCTTGTCGTTTTCGCCGCCATTGTAGTTGATGTGATAGACGACTTTTTGCTTGCCGTAACGTTCGTTGGCGTCAGCTGTGTTCAATCCGAAGCCGACCAGAGCAAGCGTGAGCAACGCTAATTTCAGCAGTTTCATTTTGTACCTCCCGTGTACGTTGTTTCCGTTGTTTGGAAACATATTCAATAAACGCAATATAAAATAAAACCCGATTGACGTATATTGGTATTTCTATACATAAAATTTTTGTATTTTGTGCCGGACTCCGTATTTCGGTTTTTTCACGGAAATTCCCGACCCCGTCCTATTTTAAGGCAATAAAAAACTTAATAATCAGCCAATTTTTACAAACAAATTGATTTATACACAGATATTATAAATTGCGCGTCGTTTCCGCCCACGTGACAGAAACGACGATATTCGCGCGACGGCTAAGCGGTCCCGGAGACATCTGAAAAAATGGACACTTCCCTCAAGGTGGCTGAAGAGCCTCCGAGTTTACGTACGTCCGAACCCCTTATTCTCAACGACAATGAAAAAGCCGCTGACACCCTGAAAACGCGTGTCGGCATTTCTTTTATCAAGCCGAAAAAGACGCACCAGCGTGGTCCGTTCTTTCCCGTTGGTGACGGGACGGCAGCTTTCCGCAGACGTTATTTCCCAGAAGCAAGCCTGAGTGAGTGGAACGACTGGCGTTGGCAATTGCGCTCTCGCCTCAAGTCGCTGCAGCAGTTAGAAAAGATCTTCGTCCTGTCGGACGAGGAACGTGACGCCGTGATGCGTCATCAGGGTTCCCTGCCGGTCGGCATTACGCCGTACTACGCCAGTCTGATGAGCCGCGACGATCCGACCGAGGCGCTGCGTCGCACGCACATTCCGGTCGGCAGCGAATACCTGAAAACCCCGGGTGAAGCCGACGATCCGCTGGGTGAAGACCACGACGCCGCGGTGCCGGGTCTTGTTCATCGCTACCCGGACCGTGTGCTTTTTCTTTCGACGGGTTTCTGCTCAACGTATTGCCGTTACTGCACGAGGTCCCGCATGGTCGGTGAGGCCGGTGGCGACTACAACTTCTCTAAGTCACAGTGGGACCAGGCGCTTGCCTACATCGAAGCGCACACGGAAATCCGCGATGTGCTGATTTCCGGTGGGGATCCGCTGACGCTCGCAGACGACCGACTGGATTACCTGCTCGGCCGCCTTCGGGCGATCAAGCATGTCGAATTCGTTCGCCTTGGTTCCAAAGTGCCGACGGTGCTGCCGATGCGGGTCACCAAATCGCTGACGCAGATCCTGAAGAAACATCATCCGTTGTGGATGAGCATCCACTTCACGCACCCGCGTGAACTGACCCGTGAAGTCACCGAGTCGACCTCGCGCCTGGCCGATGCGGGTATCCCGCTGGGCTCGCAGACGGTTCTGCTGCAGGGCATCAACGACGATGTCGAGATCATGCGTGAACTTTATCACGGTCTGCTGATGCGACGTGTACGTCCGTATTACCTGTATCAGTGTGACCCGATCACCGGTTCGTCGCATTTCCGCACGCCGGTCTCCAAGGGTATCGAGATCATCGAAGGCCTGCGCGGTCATACGACCGGCTACGCGGTGCCGCAGTACGTGATCGATGCACCAGGCGGTGGTGGCAAGATTCCGCTGCTGCCGGAATATCTGGTCGGCCGTGACGGTGACGACATCCTGCTCCGCAACTTCGAGGGCGGTATCTACCGTTACCCCGATCCAGGCGGCAGTCTGGGTGCCGGTCGTGACACGTCGGGGCTTGTTCTTCGATGAACACGATCGGTTTCGTCTACGACAGCCGAGACGAATATCTGGCGGCCGGTTTCACTGAGGAACAGGTCGCCGAATTCGACACCGAAGACACGATCCATCTGATCGAAGCGGCGCTGATACGTCTCGGCAATCATGTCGAACGTGTCGGCAACGGCCGCAAGCTGGCAGCGCGGCTTGCATCAGGGGTGCGCTGGAACCTGGTCTTCTCGATCGCCGAAGGAGTACACGGCCGTTCCCGTGAAGCGCAGGTTCCGGCTGTTTGCGAACTGTTCGATCAACCTTATGTGTTCTCGGATCCGCTGACGATGGCGGCGACGCTCGACAAGTCCGTCGCCAAACGCATTGTTCGCGATGCCGGTGTCGCCACGGCGCCGTTCATGGTCATGGAAACCGGTACCGAGGATCTGTCCGGATGGCGCCATTATCCGGCGTTCGTGAAACCCCTGGCTGAAGGTACAGGCAAGGGGTGCGAGCGGGCATCGTTGGTGGAAACCGAGGCTGAACTGAAGAACGCCGCACGCGCACTTGTGGCGCGGTTTTCACAGCCGGCCCTGGTCGAGGCATATCTGCCGGGCCGTGAGTTTACCGTTGGGATCATCGGAAACGGTGCCGACGCGCGGGTCATCGGCGTCATGGAAGTATGCGTCAACAAGAACGCCGAAGCCGGTGTCTATTCCTTCAACAACAAGGAATTCTGCGAAACGCTGGTATCGTATCACAAGCCCGAGGATGCGGAAGCGGTGCGTGCCGGTGACGTGGCGTTGCAGGCTTACCATGCGCTGGGCTGCCGTGATGCAGGTCGTGTCGACCTGCGATCAAACGCCGTGAACGAACCCGTGTTCCTGGAGGTCAATCCGCTCGCCGGTCTGCATCCGACGCACTCCGACCTGCCGATTCTGGCCGAACAGAACGGTATCGGTTTCGACGATCTGCTGAAGATGATCCTGGCGGCGGCTCGTTCGCGCTATCCGTTGCAGGTTGCCTATAAAGCGAGAGCCTAAACAATGGAAAAAGTGGCGGGGATCGACCGGGGATATGTCCCGGTGATCCATGCCGGCAGTGAAGACCGGCCGGATGAGTTGGACACTGTGCATGCGGCGGAAATTGTTGCCGCCACGCTGAGCAGTCTGGGCTATCGGAGCGAAGTGTTCCGTGTCGGCCTTGACCTCCGCGTTCTGAACGAAATCGCCGTGCGTCGGCCGATGTGCGTATTCAATCTGGTGGATGGTATCGACGGCGATGACGCCTTGATCGGGTTGGTGCCGGCCATGTTGGAACACCTCGGCGTCCCTTTCACGGGGTGTGGTTCGGCGGCATTCAATCTGACGCTTTCCAAGTGCCGGACGAAGAAAACCCTGAGTCTGATGGATATCTCGACTGCCGACTGGTCCGAAGACGGTGCTAGCTGCATGCCGTCAAAGCGCTATATCGTCAAATCGGATACGTATCATGGTTCGCTGGGCATGGATGAGAAGTCCATCGTCTCCGGCGCCGATGCCGAGGAAGAAATCGCCGAACGTACGCGCCGATATGGCGGTCAGTTTTTTTGCGAGGAATTCATTGACGGGCGGGAATTCAATGTCGCCCTGATCGGTAACCGGCAATCGGTTCGTGTCCTGCCGATACAGGAAATAGATTTCACTGGCTTTCCGGAAAACCGTGATCGCATCGTCGATTATGCGGCTAAATGGGACGAAGACGATGCCGCCTATCACACGACGAATCGCCGCTTCGGGATCGAAGTTCTTGAACCGGCACTGGCGCAGAAACTCGTCTCTGTCGCGGAAACGGTCTGGCATGCATTTGCGCTGAACGGGTACGCGCGAGTTGATTTCCGGGTCGACGGGAAAACGCCGTATGTGCTCGAAATCAATGCCAATCCGGCGATCTCACCGGATGCCGGATTTCCTGCTGCGGCGGCGGAAGCGGGTATCGCCTACGCATCGTTGCTTGAAAAGATCATTTCACTGGCGAGCAAACAGGCCTCAAAATCGACCAGTGCACGGACACAATCCGAAGTCGTTTCAACTGTCACAAGGAACACTTCACGCGTCCCGGACGTTGAGGCATCGGCATGGCAATGGCGCCAGGAGGTAGTTGCGGGCGATGTCGATGAGGTCGCCGGCCTTGTCCGGCGAACCGGATACTTCAGCGAGGATGAAACCGGGATCGCCGCCGAACTCGTCTCGGAACGGCTGAACAAGGGCGCAGCTTCCGGCTATGAGTTTCTCATTGCCGAACACAACGGCTTGATCGTCGGTTACGCCTGTTTCGGCAAGATAGACGGTACTGAAACGGCCTTCGATTTGTACTGGATTGCTGTCGATCCGGCGTTGCAGGGCAGGGGACTTGGCCGTGTAATCCTGCGCAAAGCGGAAGACATCATGCGCGGTATGGGGGCGGTGCATGTTTATGTCGATACATCGTCGTCGGGGAAATACACATCGACACGGGCGTTCTATGTGGCGATGGGATACGAGGAAAAAGCCCGACTGGACGATTTCTATCGCGCCGGAGACGGTAAGGTGATCTTCGTTGCAAACCTGAGCGCAGTGCCGGCCAGAACCTGAGACGAAGTTCAGTTGGATTTGTCGTTCTTAATTCGTTGTTTGTCCTGGGACATGGCTTTATGAAGCTTTGTCCTGTGATCAATGGTCGTTTCGTTGAACAGACTGACTGTCAGAATCTTGGTAACCTCATCAGGCGTGTCCATGATCGGGAGGCGTAGGTTCATCTTGGTCTGCACGACCCCTGAACGTGGTGCGCGAATGGCGACGTCGAACGCACACGGGGCCTTTCGTTCGAGGACGGTCTGCAACTGATTTCGGGTCGCTTCGATAAAGCTAGGCCCCAGACTTTCCGACAGCAACAGACCGGTTTCGTCGGCACCGTAATGTTCGGTGTATTCGGTGCCCCAGAAACGGGAGTGGTAATCCCGTCCCGCCTCGATGACATCGACGACGAGAGTCTGCGGCAACACGATTGGGGGCAGTAAATAAAGCTCTACGTCTTTCCACGTCGGCGCCTGCCGTTCCCCTGACCAGCCGCGCCACAGATCAAGAGCCATGGCAAGGGGGCTGCCATGCGGAAACGTACAGGGTATTTCCTCTACATTAAGAACGGCATATCTGTAGTCGTTGACTGTCACGGCATACCCTGAAGTGATTGCATCGGTGCGAGACTTTACAGATGCACACTAAAATAGAGGATTAACCACCGTAAACGCCGAAAATTGCAGGTTCTCTAAAAAGGCAGCCAGGAGTGTTCCTGATTGTAATGCAGGTAGCCGATATTTGCGCCTGCGCGCAGACCGACGCCGGTACGGATCGGTGCCAGCTTGATGTCGCCGTCGCCCTGATAATTCACGCCGAGACCGGCGACGTAATAGAACGTCCCCTCGATCCCCGGGAAGCGCTTGTATATCGCATCCTTGGATGTCAGGCCGTATACCAGCACAAAGGTCTTGGAGGCGTTGCCGCCGACATCGAAACCGATACTTGGACCCTGCCAGAAGATTTTCGAGTTGCCCTCGGCCTTGATGTTCAACTCACCCTTGCCGTAACGGAGGCCGACCACAAAGGCGCCGCTGATTTCCTCGCCGGTGATGTATGCGGTCGGTTGTCCAAGATCGGAGAAGATGTGCTCGATCACTTCGGCAAGTCCGGCCGTGGTGCTGCCGAAAAAGCCTTCTGCGGCATCCTTGATTTCCTCGACCGAGAAAGTGTTCTTTTCCTCGGCGTGGACCGGCTTTGTGTATAAACACGCCACCAGAAGCAGAGCCAAATAGGGTGCCCGGCAGAAGCCAGCACTCATACGTCTCAGTTCTTGAAATACTCGACGTACCATTCAAGCTCCTCCTCTTCCATTTGATATCCGCCATTAGTGGCTTCGTGAATCATCGATTTCGCAGGGATCTTGCCGATGCGGCGTTGCAGTGAAACGGCGATATCGGCACCATGCCCTGCTTTCCATGCTAGCGCGCACAGCCCCTTGGCACTTCCAGAATGCAGCATGCGGTCGACGTGATCGGACGGCAGGTCCGTCAGTAGTTCATAACTGCGCTGCAGAAACTCCAGGTTGCCCTCGTCGATGGCGTCGAGAACGGCATACTCATCGAGCTTGCCGGCCTTGAAAAGCCTGTCGGCCTCCTTGGCGTCCGCGGCGCTCTTCGGCTTTTCTTCTTCGATGTCGCCGGCATCGATCCGTTCACGCACGGCGAGGCGTATTTCGTGCGCCAGGTCCTCTTCCAGTTTGTTCGACGAAATCATCCGTTCGACAAGCGCGGCGCTGACAAATGTCGCAATCCGTCTGAGAGTCGCTTTTGACAGGCTGCGTCGGTCAACCAGTGGCAGATGCAGATTCGGCCGGGTTTCAGCCTGCATGGCGATTTCCTCCATCAGCTTCTCGCTGATTTCGGCTGTCTGGTTCTTCAACAGTTCGGCGATCGCCGGGTCTTCGTCCTGGTCGACGACAGCCTGGGAAATGCGGTTGGAAATGTTCTTGCGACGGGCCACGGCTTCGAGCAATCCGCCCCTGAGCCCGCTCGTGACGATCTGCAGGATCTGCTCATCGGTCAAAAGCGGCGAATATTCCAGGATCGGCCCGGCGACGGTGATCTCGGCATCTTCCGCAAGGCGCTTTATTAGCCGCTTCGGCACATTGACCAGATGCTTGATTTCCTCGGCGATGATGGAGCGGATTTGCGGCACCTGGTCCTGGGCCAATATCTCCAGTACCTGGAAGGTCATTTCGGCGAGCTGCTGGCTTTCGTTTTCAGTCAGCGTCGGCACCAGCCGGCCGATCTTGTAGGCCAGTTCCTCGCGCACGCTGTCATCGATATCCTTGGCGAGGATAAGGTCGGCCTGCAGAGGCGAACCCTCGTTCTTGGCGACGGCGCGGCGCACGCCGGCGTCTTCGTCCGAGGCAAAGAAATAAAGAAACTCCGGTTCAAGATCCTCATGCGAGGCAAGCTCGGCGCGTGCTTTTGCATCACCTTTTGCGGCAACGCGCTTGGCTTCCTCGTAAGACGGTTTCTTTTTCTGGCCGGTTTTGCGCGTCTTTGCGCCTTTTTTGCGACCCAGTACCCAATCGAGCATTTACCTCTCTTGAAACGCTCAGAGATGCTATCTATGGATCGTCAATGTTACAATGTCGGCGAGGAGACTTCCGTGACGAACAGCACAAACGGAGATGTGGTATCGGCGACGCCTGAGGGAACGCAACGATATGCAGAGCGGTTCAAGCCGCAGCCAGGCCAGTACCGCAAGTTGCTCGACCTGCACTGGTCCAGCGTCGGCATCGGCACCTACCTGGGGGCGGTCGATGACGACACCGATATCCAGGTCAGCGTCGCCGTAAGGACTGCCGTGAACGGCGGGATCAACGTCATCGATACCGCCGCGAATTACC
Source organism: Thalassospiraceae bacterium (assembly GCA_038100295.1). GTDB lineage: Bacteria > Pseudomonadota > Alphaproteobacteria > Rhodospirillales > Casp-alpha2 > UBA4479. The sequence goes on along the minus strand of JAYNVG010000036.1, from coordinate 14,720 downwards.
GCCGCGGTCGGGGCGAGGCGGCCATTGGCAAGGCGCTTAGCGAGCTTTTCGCCACCGGCGAGGCCCGACGCGACGAACTGATCATCTGCACCAAGGCCGGATATCTGCCGACCCCGGCGAACGTCTTCAAGGAAACCTATATGGGCAGGGACGGTATCGGAGAAAGCGATCTCGTTGGCGGCAACCACTGCATGCACCCGTCCTATATTCGCGATCGCATAGCCAAGAGCCTGGACGTTCTTGGGTTGGAGAAGATCGACGTTTTCTATCTGCATAATCCCGAAGCGCAGTTGGCGCATATCGAACGCAGCGTCTTTGACGCCCGGCTTTTGGCCGCATTCGAGGTGCTGGAGCAGGAGGCCGATGCCGGCCGGATTGGTTGCTACGGGCTGGCCACCTGGCGAGCTTTCAGAGGGACGCCAGGGCAGCAGGGATATATCTCGATTGCCGGTGCCAAGGCCCTGGCCAAGCGGGCGGCGGGGGACAAGCCTGACCGGTTTATGTGCGTGCAGATGCCGCTGTCGATCACCATGCCGGAAGCGATCGAACGTCCGACACAGTGGATTGGCGAGGCCACCGTGCCGGCGATTGCCGCCGCGCGTATGCTGGGCCTGGCGGTCGTCGGCAGCGGCAGCATCGGTCAGGCCAAGGTGCCGAAGATGAACGAGTCCCTGATAAAATGGCTGGGCGAGGATCTGGCCGATGATTTTCAGCGCGCCTTGCAATTCTCACGCTCGGCCAGCGGCCTGACCACGGCGTTGGTGGGGATGAAGCAGCCGGACCACGTGGAGAGCAACCTGCAGATGCAGCGAAGCGCACCGCTAACGCGCGCGGTTTTCGAACTGATGTTCAGGAAAACGCCGGTCTAGGTACTAGTTTGGTCTAGGCATTAAAAGCGGGGTCGTGCTTCGAGCCGCCGTGGCAGGCCGGTGACGCCATGATACGGCCGCCGCGTGCTTCCCATTCCGCCGGGGTGTGGGTTTCCATCGAAAGCGCGTGAACAGGTCCGTCTAGTTCCGCCTTGAGTGTCGCGTTGATGATCTGATGACGACCAACTAGACGTTTTCCGTCGAACGCATCCGAAACGATCACCAGCTTGAAGTGGGACTCGGAACCGGGCGGCACGTTGTGCATGTGGCTTTCATTGATGACTTCGAGGTGCACCGGATGCACGGCGTCGGCAACTTTCCGCTCGATGGTTTCGGCAACGGTCATGACGGTTCCCCAATCGGATGAATGCTTGCAATAATTAGGCATTAAGGAACAGACCTGCAAGGGCCTGGGCAGGTTCAGGCCGACCGGTCGCCGCCCTTGGCCGCGCGGCGCTGCAGCAGTTGCGGCGGCAGGGCCTCGGTCATGTTCTTCAGATCATGTTCGAGCACTGTCACGCGTTGCGTAAGGGTGTTGAGCTTTTCCGAGACGTTTCGCTCGTGACTTTTGATGCTTTCGATATCACGTTCGATCTCGCGGAGGTGTTTCTGCACTTCCTCGGCCTTGGCATTGAAGGCGTTCTGGGCCTCACGGACCTGCTTTCCAAGATGCCGACCGTATTCCTCGAACGAGGAATCCACATGTTTGTTGGCGTGGCTGGCCAGCCAGAGCGCGCCAAGGGCAACTAAAACGGCTATCACAGAAGCGATTTCAGTCACGAAGCCATTCACTCCTAATGTGCATTTTCCCTGCACAACAATTGAGGAATGTAATTTCAGGGTCAATGATGCAGACGTGAAATCAGGGAAATAGATGTGGATATTCCTGCTTGGAAGATTGTTTTTGGCCAGCCGGAAGCCTGATTGATCTCAATAATGGGAATACGCATGTGGCTTCGAGTTGTGACGCGAGTTGCCGGAATGCCAGGAAAACCGCCGATTATCTATCGCCACATGGAGGTTGGCCGGTAGGAATTTGTCGAAAACAAGATTTGTAACCACCTGAAGATCGGGGTTTCAAGCACACCAATGTTTTTTTGTCTAAAATGAGGGAATCATCGGATATTCGGCTTTCCGACCGTTACGTTACCGAATTCGGCGAATCGTAGTTTGTAGCGCACAAACGGGCGCTGTTCTGAAACGCCGTAAAAAACCCAAAAAAGGGTCCGCTTGTTCTTGCCCGCAGGGCGGTGAAACGGTATTCACTGTGGCAGAGAATATGACTGAGGCTCTTCTGCGCGATCCGGTGATTTTCGGATCGTTTCTGGGTGGAGGCGGCCTGGAATTGTCCTGGGAAAAACAGGCCTGAGGGGGATGCCCGTAAGGGATATCCAAGGCCGTTCGGCGAGGAACGACAGACGCGCAAAGGCGCCGTCTCAATGAGGAGTTTTTTATGTCATCGGATGCACAATCCCTGGAAATGAGAATGGCGAACGCCATCCGCTTTTTGGCAGCCGATGCGGTGCAGGCCGCTAAATCCGGCCACCCGGGCATGCCGATGGGCATGGCTGACGCGGCAACGGTGCTGTTTACGAAATTCTTGAAATTCGACGCCGCCAATCCCGACTGGCCGGATTGCGACCGGTTCGTGCTGTCGGCAGGCCATGGCTCGATGCTGATTTATTCGTTGCTGCATCTGACCGGCTACAAAGACATGACCATGGATCAGCTTCGCAACTTCCGCCAGCTCGGCGCGAAGACGGCGGGGCATCCTGAATACGGGCACGCCAAGGGCATTGAAACCACGACCGGGCCGCTAGGCCAGGGCATTGCCAACGCCGTCGGCATGGCTCTTGCCGAGCGCATGATGAATGCCCGCTACGGCGACGCGCTGGTCGATCATTACACGTATGCCATCGTCGGTGACGGCTGCCTGATGGAAGGGATCAGCCATGAAGCCATTTCGATGGCCGGGCACCTTGGGCTGTCGAAACTGATCGTGCTGTTCGACGACAATGGCATTTCCATTGATGGCAGCACCAGCATGGCCGTTTCCGATGACCAGAAGAAACGCTTCGAGGCTTCGAACTGGCATGTGCAGTCGGTCGACGGTCACGATCATGCCGCCGTCGCCAAAGCGATTGAGGCCGCCAAGGCTAGTGACAAGCCGTCGATGATCGCCTGCAAGACGACTATCGGCTTCGGTGCGCCGAAAAAGGCCGGCACCGCATCGACCCACGGCGCGCCTCTGGGTGACGAGGAAATCGCCGGTGCCCGCGAGGCGCTCGGCTGGGAAGCCGGACCGTTCGAGGTGCCGGCTGATGTTCTGGAGGCCTGGCGTGCCGCCGGCAATCGGGGAAGTGCCGATCGCGAAGCCTGGGAAGGGCGTCTGGCGTCGGCTGACAAGGCCGCAGAATTCAACCGTACCGTTGCCGGTACCTTGCCGGCGGGTGTCGCCGAAGCCGTTTTGTCGCACAAGAAACGGGTATCCGAAGAGCAGCCGAAATGGGCGACGCGGGTTGCTTCCGGTGAATCCCTGAATGTGCTGACCCCGGTTATCACCGAACTGGTGTCAGGTTCCGCCGACCTGACCGGTTCGAACAATACCAAAACGCCGGATACGGACTCCCTTACGCCTGACAACTTTGCCGGCCGCTACATCCATTACGGCGTGCGCGAGCACGGCATGGCGGCTGCCATGAACGGCATTTCGTTGCATGGCGGGCTGATCCCGACCAGCGGTACGTTCCTGGTGTTCGCCGATTACATGCGCGGGGCCATGCGGCTGTCGGCGCTGATGGGCCTGCGTGTCCTCTATGTACTGACTCATGACAGCATCGGGCTGGGTGAAGACGGTCCGACCCACCAGCCGGTGGAAACCCTGTCGATGCTGCGGGCCACGCCGAATTTCCTGATGTTCCGTCCCTGCGATGGTGTCGAAGCCGTGGAATGCTGGCAGGCCGCACTTGAAAACGCATCCGGCCCTTCCGGTTTCGCCCTTTCGCGTCAGGGTGTGCCGACGTTGCGCACGGTCCATATCGATGAAAACATGTCTGCCAAAGGTGCCTATGTGCTGGCCGAAGCCGAAGCGTCGGCACGCAAGGTGACACTGCTGGCGACCGGTTCGGAAGTGCATCTGGCGACCGCCGCGCGCGATGCCCTTGAAGCCGAGGGGATCGGCACCGCCGTTGTTTCAATGCCTTGCTGGGAACTGTTCGATCGCCAGGACGCGGATTATCGCAACAGGGTTCTGGGTGAAGGAACGGTGCGGGTTGCGGTCGAAGCCGCGGTGCGCCACGGCTGGGATAAATATATTGGCCCCGAAGGGGGCTTCGTGGGCATGCACGGCTTCGGGGCTTCGGCACCGGCCGGTGACTTGTACAAACATTTTGGCATTACCGCGGAGGCCGTGGCGGCCGAAGCGAAGCAAAGACTAGCCTGACCGGTCGATCGGTCAGTTCAAGGTTGGAGGGTATACAGAATGAACAAGCAGGAACTTTTTGAAACCGCCGTCGCCATGGTCGCCGACAACAAGGGCTTGCTGGCCGCTGACGAAAGCACCGGCACGATGGGCAAGCGCCTGGCATCTATCGGAGTCGATAACGTTGAGGAAAAACGCCGCGATTACCGCGAGATGATGTTCCGTTCGAACGGGATCGGTAACTATATATCTGGTGTGATTCTTTATGACGAAACGATCCGCCAGTCCGCCGCCGACGGCACCACGCTGGTCAAGATACTGCAGGACAACGGTGTCATTCCGGGCATCAAGGTCGATGCCGGCGCCAAGGAACTGCCGGGCCGTGCCGACGAAAAAATCACCGAAGGCCTGGATGGTCTGCCGGGCCGGGTCGCCGAATACTACGGTCTCGGGGCGCGCTTCGCGAAATGGCGGGCCGTAATTGATATCGCCGACGGCATCCCGAGCCGCTACGCCATTCACACCAACGCCCATGCGCTGGCCCGCTATGCTAAGATCTGCCAGGAAGGCGGTTTGTGCCCGATCGTCGAGCCGGAAGTGCTGATGGACGGCGCACACGACATCAACCGTTGCCAGGAGGTAACGGAAGAAGTGCTGGAAGCCGTGTATCACGAATTGCACCTGCAGGAAGTGTATCTGGAAGGCACGATCCTGAAACCGAACATGATCATCGCCGGCAAGAAATGCGCAACGCAGGCTGCCCCCGAAGAAGTCGCGGCGAAAACCGTCGAAACCCTGCTGCGCTGTGTTCCCGCCGCCGTGCCGGGCATCATGTTCCTGTCCGGCGGTCAGTCCGAAGAGGATGCGACCCTGCATCTCGATCTGATGAATGCCGGTTCGGATCTGCCGTGGAAGCTCAGCTTCTCCTACGGCCGTGCCCTGCAGCAGAGTGCACTCAGCGCCTGGAAGGGCGACAATGCCAACAACGCGGCGGCGCAGCAGGCGTTCCTGGAACGCGCCAGTGCCAACAGCCGCGCTTGTGCCGGAACCTACTCCAAGGCAGCCTGATCGGAGCATTCCATGATCAAAATCGCCCCCTCGATCCTGTCCGCGGATTTCGCCCGCTTCGGTGAGGAAATCCGCGCCATCGATGACGCCGGGTGCGATTATGTGCATATCGATGTCATGGACGGGCATTTCGTGCCTAACCTGACGTTCGGTGCGCCGATCATTTCCAAGCTCCGCCCGCATACCAAGCGGCCGTTCGACGTGCACCTGATGATCGATCCGGCGCAGCCGTATCTCGAGGAATACGCCAACGCCGGGGCGGACATCATCACCGTGCATGCGGAAGCGGACAAACACCTCGACCGTTCCTTGCAAGTGATCCGCTCGCTCGGCAAGAAAGCCGGCGTCTCGTTGAACCCGGCGACACCGGAAAGCGTGCTGTCGTACGTGCTCGACAAGGTCGATCTGATCTTGGTGATGAGCGTCAATCCGGGGTTCGGCGGGCAGAGCTTCATTCCGTCGCAGCTCGACAAGATCAGACGCGTCCGCGACATGATCGGTGACCGGCCGATCGAGCTTGAAGTCGACGGTGGCGTCAACGTCGACACCATCGCCGATGTGGTATCCGCCGGCGCCGATGTCGTCGTTGCCGGTAGTGCCGTATTCAAAGGTGTCGATTACGCCAAGACCATAGGTGCGTTGCGCGAGGCGGCGGAAGGCTGATTATCCGATCACGCGGATGATCGAGTAGAGATCCGTCGGTCGCGTTGCCAGATCCAGCAAAAGCTTCATTGCGACTAGGATCACCATCATCGCCAACAGACCGCGCAGTTGTTCGCCGTTGAGCTTGGCCCCGAGTCTGGCGCCGAACTGTGCGCCGATCACGCCGCCGATGATCAGCAGCATTACCAGCATGATGTCGACGCTTTGGTTGCCGACGGCCTGCAGGATAGTGACGTTGGCGGTAACGAAAATGATCTGGAAAAGCGATGTGCCGACCACCACCACGGTCGGCATACCGAGCAGGTAGATCATCGCCGGCACCATCACGAAACCACCGCCGACCCCCATGATCGCCGACAGCAGCCCGACGAAGAATCCAACTGCAAGCGGCAGCAGGGCGCTGATATACAGCCTTGAGCGGCGAAACCGCATTTTGAATGGCAAGCCGTGCGTCTAGTTGTGGACATGGCTTTTCTTGCGCTTCTGTGCCTTTTGCGCGCGCATCGCGTTGATGCTTTCGATCAGCATCAGACCGCCGATTATGCCCAGGAAAACCACGTAGCAGATGTTGACTACCAGATCGACCTGGCCAATCGCCTTCAGGGCTGAAAACACCCAGACGCCGACCGTCGAGCCGAGCAGCCCGCCGACCAGCAGTACCACGCCGATCTTGACGTCGACATTGCCCCGTCTCCAGTGGGCGAGAACGCCGGAAATCGATGCTGCGACGATCTGATTGGCACCGGTGGCGACGGCAACCGCCGGCGGGATGCCGATGAAGATCAGCAGCGGCGTCATCAGAAACCCGCCTCCGACGCCGAAGATGCCCGACAGCGCGCCGATGCCGCCGCCAATTCCAAGCAAAAGGAATACGTTCACGGACAATTCGGCGATGGGCAGGTAAATATCCATAAATTTCCAGAGCAGCCCCAGCGGGCCGCCGACATGCCGGCTGAGCTGCGCCGGTCAGGTAATCAGGGCAATTTCTTCTTCACTCAGGCTGCCGGGGACGATGGTCACAGGTACGCGCAGTTTGCCGGCCATTTTCTCGACCAGATACGAAACCAGCGGTCCCGGGCCGTCCGTTCCGGAAGCAGCGCCGAGGACCAGAAGGGAAACCCCGTCTTCTTCCTCGATCAATTTCACGACTTCCTCGCGCAGCTTGCCTTCGCGGATATACAGCACCGGCATGTGCCCCATGCGTTTTTGCACGACCGACGCGACGACGTTGAGCATCTCCTCCGCTTCTTCGCGGGCTTCTTCGCGCATGCGTTCGCCGACGGCCATCCAGTGCTGAAACTCGGCCGGTTCGATGACGTACAACAACGCGACGCGGCCATTGGAGTTGTGGGCACGGCGGCAGGCGAACTGCAGCGCGGCGGCGAACTCTTCGGTTTCATCGACAACGCAAAGAAAAGTGCGGCCGGTCAACTGGCTGGCCGGTGTTTCCTTAGTGGCTTGTTTGTTGTCAGTGCTGTCACTCATGGCCTAACTCCTCCTGAAGGCGGCGTTGGCTAGCCAGCCGGCTACACAGGCGATGATAACGGCAAATATCCCGTATAGAAGCGATTGTTGATGCGCGAAGTCGTAAATTTCAGCCTCGAGGCCGAATTTGCGGACATTCAGCAGCGTTGTTTCACTGGTGATGATCTCTTTGTTCCTGACCAGATAGGTTTCGATGGCGAATTCGCCGACGGAAACGTTGGCCGGGAAGTTGATCTTGGTTCTGAACAGCATATCATTCAGGAACAGCAGCGGGGATGTTTCTTCCGAGTAAAGCTTCTTACGGGCCTTGTCGCGTACCAGTGCGGCCCGGAAGGCAATTGCCTCGGCGGGATTGGCGTTCGGGTCGGTCGGTGTGATCTGGATTTCATCCAGCCCGATCTGCAGCCGGGTCAGAGTATCGGCCGGCAGGATGTCGAAGATCGGCCGATTCGATGCGACCCAATAATATGAAGGCAGGTCGCTGAACGTCAGGTGCTCGGTGTTCACCCAGATGCCGAGCTTGCGCTCCTTCAGGTGTACGGTCTGCGCTTCCAGCGGGCCGCGTACGACGACGATGACGTCCCCAGCGCCGCGCTTCGCACCGAACAGCAACAATTCGGTTCCGGAAAAGCCGGCGGTGATCTGCACGATCGGCGCCGACAGATCGATCACCAGATCCTTGGCTTGCAGGCCCGATCCGCCGAGCAGCAGGACAAGGCACAAAACCAGGCTCTTTCCGAGGCGCTTAAGCATAATCAATGTCCTCCGACGCCGAACGAGTATGGGTCATCAGGTGTGACCACCAGATCGAACGTCAGTTTCAGGCAGACCGCGATAACGATCAGCGCCAGCATACCACGCAATTGCTCGCCTTGCATGCGGCCGCCGAAGCGGGCGCCGAACTGTGCTCCGATAACGCCGCCGATCAGCAAAAGCAAGGCCAGCACGATGTCGACCGAGTAATTCGAAACCGCCTGCAGGACTGTGACGTTGGCGGTCACGAAAATGATCTGGAACAGCGACGTGCCGACAACCACCGCCGTCGGCATGCCGAGCAGGTATATCATCGCCGGCACCATCACGAAGCCGCCGCCGACGCCCATGATCGCCGACAGAATACCGACAAAGATGCCGATGATGATCGGCAGCACGGCACTGATATAGAGCCTGGATTTGCGAAACCGCATCTTGAAGGGCAGGCCGTGCATCCAGTTGTGAGAGTGGCTGCGTTTATGCTGTTTCTTCTTCGAAGCGCGCATGGCGTTGATGCTTTCGATAAGCATCAGCGAACCGATGATACCGAGAAACACCACGTAGGACAGTTTGATGACCAAGTCGATCTGACCAAGTCCCTTGAGCAAGGTGAACAGCCACACGCCGAAGCTCGACCCGATGACGCCGCCTAGCAGCAGCAGAACGCCCATCTTCAGATCGACATTGCCCCGCCGCCAATGCGCAAGCACACCGGAAACCGAACTGGCGACGATCTGATTGGCTTCGGTCGCGACCGCGACGGCGGGGGGAATGCCGATAAAAATCAAAAGCGGCGTCATGAGGAATCCACCGCCGACACCAAATAGACCTGAAAGGAACCCGACACCCCCGCCCATCCCCAGAATGAGGAAAATGTTCACCGAGATTTCGGCAATGGGCAAATAAATCTGCATCGAGCGGCAGCTCCGGCCGGACAGTCTAGCCTGACGGCGAGGAAGAATAATTACCGAGTAATATCAATCTTCTATGGCAGGTCTTAATGATTGTCAATGTAGATGCCGCATTTCCGCTAGATTTATTCAATAAAGTTGTCTCGATTTTCGTGTTTACGATTTATGCACGAGTTTCAGCGATTACTGCGTGAACAGAATGTATATCGGTCGTCTGCTATGATGGGCAGAAGTGGTGCCTGCTGACAGCGGTGTACCGGGATTGAAATGGCTGGAATTCGACGTGAGAAATACGCCAGAACTGGTCGACGATAGCGACAGCGGAACATCCGTAGACGAGGAGAACTGGACCGTCGAGGTCGAGGGCTCGCCGTCCAGATTCCCTCTGCTGGCAAAGTTCGGCATCGCACTCGGCATGCTGGTGATGCTTTTCATCGCCACGTTGGCTCTTGGCCCTATTATACTGCCGGCATCGATCAGCGCCCCATATGCGGAACGCTTCATATCTCAACTCGTTGGAATGGAAATCCGCATCAAGGGCGACCATTCATTCCGCATTCTACCGTCCCTTCGCCTACAGGCGATGAACGTGGTATCTGCCGGCGATGGCGATGCTTTTAATTTGAGCCTGCCATATCTGGAAATTGAAGCCAGCGCGCTGGGTGCGCTTTCGGGGAGTGCGGATATTGAAAGGATCGTGTTGCGCGATCCTGCCTTGAACATCGTGACATCTCATGAAATGCCCGCAGACAAGTCTTTGGCGCCGGAAATTGACCACGCCTGGGGCTGGTGGCGAGACATGAGCCTGCAGGAACTGAAGATCGATAACGCGGCCTTCAGCATTTCCGGCAGAGAAACCCGTTCGCTGAAACTTGAAAAATTCAACGTCATCAATGCCGAGCCGGGCAAGGGGCAGGTCGAGGATGGACTGGTTCTGAACGGCACCGGTGTGCTCAACGGGCAAGATATCAAGCTCAGCGTTTCCACGTCGGATCCGCAACTGCTGGTATCGGGAAACCGCTGGCCTTTCAATCTGTCTTTCATGTCGGCGCTTTTGCAGGGCACCGTCAATGGGTCCATGGCCATGCGCGAGCGTATGGTGGGCGAGGGGGAACTGGTATTTACCGGCAGCGATGTTGAAGCGTTGAACGACTGGATCGGGCCATTTCTGCCGGCACGCGGCAAAGGCGCCCTGTCACTCAAAGCGAACGTCGAGCTTGCCGCTGACGTGATCGATGTGCGCCGGATGGAACTGGCCTTCGGAGCGACATCACTGAGCGGCAATGTTACCGTGCGTGACGTGACTTCCGGCGCACCCGTTGCAGATGGCCAGTTGGATGCACAGACACTCGATATGGGATTGGTACCCTTCGGCGACGCCATGGCCGTGGCGGAAATGCCCCTGATGATTTCCGGTATGCCCAGCGGTAAGATCGAGGTTTCCTGGCAACGTGCGCTATGGCGCAACATTGAACTCGGCATCGGCAAAGCGACCATCGAGCGTCCGCAAGGCACGCACCGCCTGCAGGTGATGCTACAGGATTCCACGGTATATGGCGGCTCGATGCGGGGTTCGTTCACTCTGGATGCGTCGGAAGGCATGCGTGCCCTGGCCGTCGAGGCGCGTGCCGTCGGGGTCGATATCGGCCCGATGCTGACCGCAGCCAGCAAGGCCGAGGTGCCGGTGCTCAGCGGGAAGTCGACGCTCGAGCTTAATCTGTTTTCCGTTGGCGGCACGTTGCACGAATTGATGGAAGCACTGACTGGCAAAGCCGAGGTCGTGGCACAGGACGGCGAACTGACGATAGCCGAACTTGTCGGCGGTCTGGTGCCCGAAGCAGGGAACGTGCTGCCCTTCAAGTCCCTGAATGCCAGTTTTTCGATTGCGCAGGGCATCGCTTCCAGCGAAGACCTGTTGTTGCGCTCCGGTAAGATGAGTCTCGTCGGCAAGGGGCGTGTCGATCTGGCCAACTGGACGATAGACCTAAATGTCGGCAGATTGGGAAGCGAGGGCGATGCAAAGTCGCTGAAACGCTATCGGGTCAGTGGCCCGGCAGGGGAAATGCGCGTTGAGCCGATAAACGGTTCCTAGAAACCGGGGGCACGGGTTGAATGGTTGAGATACTCAGTCTGTTGGGGGCAGCGGTGGTTGCCGTGCTGATCTCCACGCGACTTGGTTTCGGATCGCAACTCGGTTACCTCGCGGCCGGCGCGGTGATCGGTCCGTACGGCATCGGCCTGATCACCGAGCATGAAAACCTCCGTCATATCGGCGAGTTCGGCGTGGTCTTCCTGCTGTTCATGATCGGTATCGAAATGAAGCCGCAAAGGCTGTGGATCATGCGCCGCCTTGTCTTCGGCCTTGGTGGGCTGCAGGTCGTCAGCACCGGGGCGGTATTGGCTGCTGGTGCGGTTTTTATCTTCGATCTTGATATCAGAATGGCGCTGGTGATCGGTTTCGGCATGGCTTTGTCGTCGACGGCGTTCGGCGTCCAACTGCTTTCAGAGAAAAACGAACTGACCAGCCATCATGGGCGCAACAGTTTCGCGATCCTGCTGTTCCAGGATCTGGCGGTGGTGCCGCTCATGGTGTTGCTGCCCCTGTTCAGTGGCAGCGAGATCGCGGTGAGCACGTCGATGGGGCTCGCCATGGTTCAGGCCGCGGGCATAATCCTCGTCGTCGTGCTGGCCGGTCGGTATGCCATCGGGCCGGCAATGCATGCCATTGCCCGCATCGGCAACAGCGATACCTTCGTGGCGATGGCGCTGCTTATGGTCCTGGGTTTCGCCTGGGTCATGAGCCAGGTCGGATTGTCGCTGGCGCTGGGGGCTTTCATGGCGGGAGTCATGCTGGCCGAGTCGGAATACCGCCACCAGATCGAAGCCGATATCTTGCCGTTCCGTGGGTTGTTGCTGGGTTTGTTCTTTATGGGCGTCGGCATGAGCCTGGACCCGGGGCCGTTGTCCGACCATACGTTCGACATTTGCATGGCGACGCTGGTTCTGCTGGCGATCAAGACCATCATGACCATCGGATGTTCGCTGCTGTTCAAAACGCCCCTCGGCGTGGCGATCCGAAGCGGGTTCCTGCTGTCGCAGGCCGGTGAATTCGGTTTCGTCGTCTTTTCGCTGGCCCTCGGTGAAGGGATTCTTTCGGCGGAGCAGGCAGACCTGCTGGTCTCCGTGGTCGTGCTCAGCATGATTCTGACGCCGGGCATGGTCTGGGCTGGAACTAGAATTGCCGAGCGGATACAGCCGGTCATTCCAGGCGAGGTGCACGGCGCCGTTGCCGAGGATACGCGCCCGGTTTTGATCGCCGGCTTTGGGCGTGTGGGTGAGACGGTCGCGAACATGTTGGCTGCCGCCGGCGTGCCCTATGTCGCCATCGATTCCGATGCGGATCGCGTCAAGCGGGCGCGCCGACATGGCTACCATGTGTACTTCGGCAGTGCTGGCCGGCCCGAGGTATTGCGTTCCGTCGGTGCGGCACATGCCCGGCTGATCGTCGTCACGCTGGACGACCCGAAAGTCGCCGAAGGCATGGTCCGTACGGTGCGCAGGATTTATCCGCATGTACCCGTGCATGTCCGCGCCCATGACTGGGATGTCGCCGATACGTATGCTGAAATGGGTGTCGATCATGCGATGCCGGAAACCGTCGAGGCGAGCCTGCGGCTGGGGGCCGCTGCACTGGAGGCGTCCGGTGTCGATGTTGAGAGAAGACGTGCCCTGTTTGAAGAACTTAGCGCGGAAAACTTCGCGAAAATGCGCCGTTTCCGGCGTTCCTGACTTCCGCCCATCCTGCTTTATACATAGCCTCGATTAAGCCTAAAAGTGACCTGATTCATGGATTGTTAACCACGTGGTGCGATCATTGTGACGGGATACGCCGTGCGTGGACTTTGCGCGGTTTGGGTGCGCCGCCTCAGGCGCGACGGAGACAAGGGAGCGCAGTCATGCGCAAAAAGCCATTCATCTTGATCGGTGCCGCCATACTGGCGGTGACGAATATGCACCAGGCATTTGCGGGCGACCCTACGGGTGCCCCCGGCATGGTGCCGCAACACAGCATTTTCCCGAGTGTCGCCGCCGCATCGCCGAACGGTGCGCAGTCTGCCCCCGGCACGATCAATTCGACCCCCGGCAGGCCTGTCGCCTATCAGGACCCGGCGCGTGGTTACATGCTCGTGGCGCCGCCGGATGCCCGATTCCAGGAGCGGCCAGGCGGTCAGCAGATCGCCATCCAGTCACGCAAGGGTTATGGCGTGAACATCCAGACAGGCGACGCCAACCCGGGCATTGCCACGCCCGCGATGTTCTACAAACTTGAACAGAACTATCTCGGTGACGGCAAGCCGTGGTCTCGGAAAGTCGGCGAAGGCTCGGAAGTCGTTGCCGGTCTGCCCGCCGGTGTGGCGGTTTATGAAGCCGGTTCGACCAAAACCAAGGTCGTGATTGCGCGCGGTAAGCAGACAGATTTCGTGTTCATGTTTTTTGCGCCGATTAGTCACTTCGAGAAGCTAACCGCGGAGTTCGAGTGGATTCTCGCGAGTTTCCGCCCGGCGCCGAACGAAAAGCCCGATGAGCCTGCCAAACTGGCGGAAATGCAGGAACCGCAAGCGAAACAGCCGCCGCTGCGTGCTGAAAACGATACGCAAGCGATCCCCGCAGGCCGGCCGCAACCCGAACAATCGGCAAGCGCGCCCGATGTCATCGTCTTTTCGGAAGCCGGTTACGGCTACCGGGTCGAATACCCGTCGGCCTGGCAGTTCGAGAAGCTGAGCGCTTTCACCAATGCCATCAGCGGTCCGCGCGGGACGCCAGCCTATGACGCCATCGTTTCACTGCAGAATGTCAAGCCGGCAGGAGAGGGCAACGTGGCGCGTCTGGCCATCGATAACCTGAAGTCGAGTCTGTCGGAACTGGCGCAAGGTGTTCAGTTCGTCGGTGAAAAACCAGTGATCTATGCCAAATACGGATTGAAGCTGGAAGGGCATCAGTTCGTCGCTAATTATATTCACCAGGGCCAGCCGTTCCGGAAGTGGGCGCTCGTTCTGCCTCGTCCGGAAGGCGGTATCGCGCATATCTGGTCATACACCGCGCCGGTGAAGCAATTTGATGCCTACCGTCCGATTGCCGAGCGCATTCTGAATTCACTTAAAATTGACGACGGACAGGGTTAGACCGCCGGGCGTGGCGTGCTAGACTCACCGTTATGATCATCTCGACGATTTTGCGCCCGGTTATGCGCGCGCCACGATGTGGCGCAACTCTTGTTGTGGCTGCGTTTCTTTCCGTGTCGACTGGGGCCTATGCCGACGAACCTACCCTTGATGAACTGATGAACCATTTCGACAGCGTCGTGTTCGGCAGCGAATACGAAGGCGTCAAGCCGGCAACGCAAATCCAGAAATGGATGACCCCGATCCGGGTATCAATCACCAAGATGCAGGGCAACATGATCAAGAATCCCGACGGTAAGCGGGAACTGAAGCTTGTTTGACGTCAGCGACCTTGGGACAGATTGAGGTCTTTGCATAAGGGAGGATT
>JAYNVG010000035.1:0-32191 GCA_038100295.1 Thalassospiraceae bacterium | reverse complement strand
AGTCGAATGGGCAAAGATATGAATACTTCGAGCTTATCTATGTCAGCCCCTAATATTTTTAGTGGGTTGAGCTCATCGGCATTCGACAGGGCTGCGTCTTTTGCAGTGGCATCGACCAAGGCGACCGCCATTCCGAGCGCATCATCGGGCGCGATGCCCTGAGCATGCAGTCCGCAGAAGGCGGCGCTCAGCATATCGCCGGTCCCTTTGGCGCGGAGTTTCAGGCTGTCGACGCTGACGGCGCAGGCGGCGTCCCGGCTCACCAGCACATTGGCAATGCGTCCGCCGGGGCCCGGCACCGAGGAAACGACGACGGTGTCCGGCCCTTTTACGATCATGGCGCGGGCAGCGGTTTCAGCGTCACCGATATTCTCCACCGGCATGCCGCTGAGCTGGGCCAGTTCGTACCGGTTCGGCGTCAACACGTTACATGCCGGCAATGCCATATCCCTGTAAAAGGCGACGAGGGCAGGGTCGACATAGGTGCCTTCCGCATCGTCACCGAACACGGGGTCCAGATAATAGGCCTGCAGACGCCCATCGTGGCGTGCCCGCTGCAGTTGCTGAAGGGCTGCGTGGCCTTGATCAACGCTGGTGAGGTAACCGCTCAGCAGGCACGCTGGCGGATGGCTGTCCGAAAATGCCGTTTCCAGTCGTGCGGACAGATCGGCGGGCGAAATCCGTTCCGGCGTCACGGGGCCGTGGCCGGGATGGTGCGCATAGATCACGGTGTCGACGGCAACGGCATGAACGCCGCAGGCGTTGAGTGTCGGCACGGCAATGGCATTTCCGACGTAGCCGGTTTTGACCCGGGATTGCAGGGAGATCACGTCCATCGGGTGAGCTTGCCACAGCGCTACGGACTTTTATAGTTGGCACAATTGGTGTTTATTGCGCTGCACCATAATCGACACCGGAGATCACCGTGAGTACTGACAGCACCGCCCGTCCGAGACGTTCCGTTCTTTATATGCCGGGGTCCAATACCCGGGCCATGCAGAAAGGCCGCGAATTGCCGGCTGACGGTCTGATTCTCGATCTCGAGGATTCCGTTGCCCCCGAAGCGAAAACCGAGGCCCGCGCACTGATCGCGGCGGCGCTCGAGGAAGGCGGTTACGGCAACCGCGAAATCTGCGTCCGCGCCAACGCATTCGACAGCGAATGGGGCCGCGATGACGTGGCGGCCATTGCCCGGATGAAATGTCATGCCGTGGTGCTGCCGAAGGTCGAAAGCGCGGCCATGATCCTGGAGGCGGTGACGATCATGGAAAAGGCCGGCGCACCTGCGGACATGGCGATCTGGTGCATGATGGAAACGCCGCTCGGGATTCTGAATGCCCGCGAGATCGCCTTTGCACATCCGCGCGTCGGCTGCCTCGTGATGGGAACGTCCGATCTGGCGAAAGATCTGAACTGCCGTCACACGCCGGACAGGCTGCCGTTCCTGTACTCGCTGGAGCAATGCATTCTGGCGGCGCGAGCCGTCGGTATCGCGGTTCTTGACGGGGTGCATCTCGATCTTTCAGATGACGCCGGATTCCGCGCGTCGTGCGAACAGGGCCGGGATCTCGGCATGGACGGCAAGACGCTGATCCATCCCAAGACCATCGATGCCGCGAACGAGGTTTTCGCGCCGTCGGATGCGGAAGTGGCCTGGGCCAGAAAAATCATCGATGCGCATGCCGAGGCCGCGAAGGAAGGGAAGGGTCTTGTCGTCGTCGACGGCAAGCTGATCGAAAACCTGCATGTCGCCGGCGCCAAGCGTCTGTTGGCATTGGCCGACGCCATCGCGGCCGGGAGTGCCTGAGATGGCGGCAAAGACCAACCCCGGCAACTTCTTCGAGGATTTCACGCTCGGCCAGGTTTTCGAGCACGCGACGCCACGCACCGTCAGCGACGGCGACATTGCGCTCTATACGGCGCTCTATGGCGGGCGGTTCGCGGTACAGTCCTCGGACGCGTTCGCGAAAAGTGTCGGTTATGCCGCGCTGCCCGTCGACGACCTGCTGGCGTTTCACGTCGCGTTCGGCAAGACTGTGCCCGAGGTGTCGCTGAACGCGGTCGCCAACCTGGGCTATGCCGAGGGGATTTTCGGAGTTCCGGTCCATGCCGGCGACACCATCCGCACAACGTCGGAAGTGATCGGCCTCAAGGAAAACTCGAACGCCAAAACCGGCGTCGTTTATGTGCGCTCGGTGGCGACCAACCAGAACGGCGGGACGGTCGTCGACTACAAGCGCTGGGTCATGGTCAACAAGCGCGACGCGGCCAGCCCGGCGCCGGACCCGTTGGTGCCTGAATTGAAAAGTGCGGTGGCAGCCGCCGAACTGGTGCTGCCTGCCGGGACAGACTTCTCGGCCTACGACACGACGCTTTCCGGCAGCAATGATCTGTGGGGCGATTACGCGCCCGGCGAGAAGATCGATCATGTCGACGGCAGCACCGTCGAGGAAGCCGAACACATGATGGCGACGCGGCTTTATCAGAATACCGCGAAGGTTCACTTCAACCAGTTCGCCCAGGCGCAGGGACGCTTCGGTAAGCGGCTGGTATACGGCGGGCATGTGATTTCCATCGCCCGCGCCTTGTCGTTCAACGGTCTTGCCAACGCGTTCCGCGTCGCGGCGATCAATGCCGGCTCGCACACCAATCCGATCTTCGCCGGCGATACCGTGTTTGCGTGGTCGGAAATTCTCGACAAGGCCGAGTGCGCCGGGCGCGATGATCTCGGTGCTTTGCGGCTGCGGACCGTGGCGACGAAGGATCATCCGCCGGCCGATTTCCCGCTCAAGGGCAAGGACGGCAAGTACCTGCCGCACGTCGTGCTCGATCTCGATTACTGGGTGCTGATGCCGCGCTGACCGGGTCTGTTTGAAGCAGACATAATAAAAGAGGCGTCAGCGGTATCGGTCCTGGGAAACCTCCACCTGGCACTGCTGGATCAGTGCACCTGACGCCTCTTGGAGCCGGCCAGGCTCCGTTCGCCCATGAGACACCGTGTCCTCGCTTTGATTCTGGCCGCACCCTGGGCAGAGATCGGCCTGTCTCTCGGCGCTCGCTCCCCGGACACTTGCGCATCCCGGCAGCAAACGGACACTCCGTCACCGTCTTGCACACCGACCGTTCACCTGGGCAGCGAGCGGTCGGAGCGGCGGACCGAAGTCCGGCCGCAGGCACGAGCGGCGTCGTGGCGCCGATGCGGGACCAGTAGTTCCCCCATCCTTGCCGCGACCAGCCCCGCCGGCGAACCGGCAGAACCGTGACGATGTACTCGCGTGCAGGCTAACAATGCGCCTGAACGGTTTTTGCCGCTACGTGGAATGTTGGGGGTAAAGTTACTTTCCTGTGTAAAACAGGTGACGTTTTCCCCAAACTATCCACAGTTTGTCCACACAATGATACTTATGGGGGCTGCTTCGTGGAAATTTCCTTTGCAGGCCTGATTTGCGGACCTGAATAATGCTGCAATGCACCGTGAAAGTTGACTTGCCCGAAGGCGGCGGGTACCACTTAATTACCGGTTGAAACCCGCGGATGTACGCGCTGCCGAAAGAAAGGCATTCATTATGACTACCCGGAATCGTCCTCTTTCTCCGCACCTTCAGGTTTATAAGCCGCAGATCACTTCCGTTCTGTCCATTACCCATCGAATTACCGGTGTCGCGCTTTGCGGCGGCGCCGTGATGCTGACCTACTGGCTGATGGCCGCGACCTACGGTCCGGACGTCTTCGCCACGGCGCAGGCGATCATGGGATCATGGTTCGGCCGGCTGGTGCTGTTCGGCGTTGTGTTCTCGCTCTGGTATCATCTGGCAAACGGCATCCGCCACTTGGCGTGGGACGCCGGCTGGGGTTTCGAGCTTGATCAACTGAAGATGAGCGGCATCGCCGTGCTCGTCGTATCGGTGGTCCTCACCATCGGCACTTTCTGTCTGGCTTATGCGGTGGGAGGCTGATCATGGAACTTCGTTCGCAACTGAGCCGGGTCCGCGGCCTCGGCGCCTCGCATGAAGGGGCGCATCATTTCTGGGTGCAGCGGGTCAGCGGCATGGCCCTGGTGCCGCTGGTGATCTGGTTCGTGCTCTCGGCGTCATCCGTCGTCGGTGCCGACCTGACGACCTTCAAGGCCTGGGTCGGGACGCACTACAACCCGGTGCTGCTGGTGCTGCTGATCGTCACCATGTTCTATCACGCGCAGCTTGGCCTGCAGGTGATCATCGAGGATTACGTGCATGGCGAAGCCGCCAAGCTGACATCGCTGGTCCTCGTCAAGTTCGCCGTCTACCTGATCGGCGCCTGTGCCGTGTTCGCCGTAATTCGCCTGACCTTTGGGAGCTAGTCCGGATGCCTCAATCATACGAGATCGTTGACCACAAATATGACGTCATC
Organism: Thalassospiraceae bacterium; assembly: GCA_038100295.1. Lineage (GTDB taxonomy): Bacteria > Pseudomonadota > Alphaproteobacteria > Rhodospirillales > Casp-alpha2 > UBA4479. Next base: position 27,802 of record JAYNVG010000035.1, on the reverse strand, counting down.
GTCGTCGGCGCCGGCGGTGCAGGGTTGCGCGCGACGCTGGGCATGGCGGCGGCAGGCCTGAAGACGGCCTGTATCACCAAGGTCTTTCCGACACGCTCGCACACCGTGGCGGCCCAGGGCGGCATCAGCGCCTCGCTCGGCAACATGGCCGAGGACAACTGGAAATGGCACATGTACGACACCGTCAAGGGCGCCGACTGGCTCGGCGATCAGGACGCTATCGAATACATGTGCCGAGAAGCGGTGCCGGCGATTTACGAACTAGAACATTTCGGCGTGCCGTTTTCGCGTACCGACACCGGCAAGATCTATCAGCGTCCGTTCGGCGGTCACATGGCCAATTTCGGTGAAAAGCCGGTACAGCGTGCCTGCGCAGCGGCGGACCGGACCGGCCATGCGATCCTGCACACGCTGTATCAGCAGTCTCTGAAGAACGACGCGGAATTCTTTGTCGAATACTTCGCCATCGATCTGATCATGGATGACGACGGTGCCTGTCAGGGCGTTGTCGCCTGGAACCTGGACGACGGCAAAATTCACCGTTTCCAGGCGCACATGACGGTGCTCGCGACAGGCGGTTACGGCCGTGCGTATTTCTCGGCCACCTCGGCGCACACCTGCACCGGCGACGGCAACGCCATGGCGGCGCGGGCCGGCATCGCGCTGCAGGACCAGGAATTCGTGCAGTTCCACCCGACCGGCATCTACGGTGCCGGCTGCCTGATCACCGAAGGCGCCCGGGGCGAGGGTGGGTATCTGACGAACTCCAACGGCGAACGCTTCATGGAGCGTTACGCGCCGACAGCCAAGGATCTGGCATCGCGCGACGTGGTAAGCCGCGCCATGACCGTGGAAATCCGCGAGGGCCGGGGCGTCGGCGATCAGTCCGACCATATCTTCCTGCATCTCGAGCATCTGGGTGGCGACGTGTTGGCGAAGCGCCTGCCGGGGATAACCGAAACGGCGCGCATCTTCTCGGGCGTCGATGCAACCAAGGATCCGATCCCGGTGCTGCCGACGGTGCACTACAACATGGGCGGCGTGCCGACGAATTATCGTGGCGAGGTCATTGCGCAGACCGAGGACGATCCGGACCGGGTCAGCCCGGGGATCATGGCGATCGGCGAATGCGCGTCTGCCTCGGTGCATGGCGCCAACCGTCTCGGCACCAATTCCCTGCTCGATCTGGTCGTGTTCGGACGTTCAGCGGCAATCCGCGCCGCGGAAATCGTCAAACCGGGCGGCACGTTGCCGCCGCTCAATGTGGCGTCGGCCGACAAGGCGCTGGCGCGCTTCGACAAGCTGCGCCATGCCGACGGTGAAATCCCGACGGCCAAGATCCGCGACGAACTGCAACGCGTGATGCAGAACAACGCCGCCGTGTTCCGTACCGCCGAAGTGCTCAAGGAAGGCGTCGAGAAACTGGATGCGGTGACCGCCAAGCTGACCGACATCAAGGTCCATGACCGCTCGCTGATCTGGAACTCGGATCTTGTGGAAACGCTGGAACTGACCAATCTCGTGCCGAACGCCGTGTCCACCATGTATTGCGCCGAAGCGCGTCATGAAAGCCGCGGCGCACATGCACACGAGGATTATCCGGACCGCGACGACAAGGAATGGATGAAGCATTCGCTGGCGTGGATCGACGAGAACGGCGGCTGCACGCTCGGCTACCGTCCGGTGCATGAGTATACGTTGACCGACGAGATCGACTACATCGAACCCAAAGCGCGGGTCTACTAAGGAAGGGCCGGGACATGGTTGAATTCACACTTCCTGCCAATTCGAAGATCACCGAAGGCAAAGCCTTCAAATCTTCCGGCGGCACCAATATCAAGACCTTCCGCATCTATCGCTGGGATCCGGACACCGATGCCACGCCGCGGATCGATTCGTACGAGGTCGATCTCGACAAGTGCGGGCCGATGGTGCTGGATGCGCTGATCAAGATCAAAAACGAAATCGACCCGACGCTGACGTTCCGCCGTTCATGCCGCGAAGGCGTGTGCGGTTCGTGCGCCTTCAATATCGACGGCACCAACACGCTGGCGTGTACCAAGTCGATCGACGAGATCAAAGGCGACGTCAAAGTCTATCCGCTTCCGCACATGCCGGTGATCAAGGATCTGGTGCCGGATCTGAACGTGCCGTATGCGCAGTATCGCTCGATCGAGCCCTGGCTTCAGGCCGATACCCAGGCGCCGACGACTGAGCGTCTGCAGAGTCCGGAAGAGCGCGACAAGCTCGACGGTCTTTGGGAATGCATTCTCTGTTTCTGCTGTCAGACTTCGTGCCCCAGCTACTGGTGGAACGGTGACCGCTACCTTGGTCCGGCGATCCTGCTGCAGGCTTACCGCTGGATTGCCGATTCCCGCGACGAAGCGACCGGCAAGCGGCTCGACAACCTGGACGATCCGTTCCGGCTGTTCCGCTGCCATACCATCATGAACTGCACCAACACCTGCCCGAAGGGTCTGAACCCGGGCAAGGCGATTGCGGAAATCAAAAAGGCCCTGGTACAGCGCCGCTGATCACGGATTGAAGGCCACAATACAAAAGCCCCCGGTTATTGCCGGGGGCTCTTTGTTTGTGCCGGCGGGTCTGCTTGACCCGTTTCGTCACTTAAGGTCGATCTTGCCGGTGATGTCCGTGCTGAGGCCGAGACTGTCGATCGTCAGGGTCACCTTGGCATCGACGCTTTCGTTGCCGCTCAGCTTGCAGCTCGCGACAGCGGCGCGGACGGCGGTTTCGATCTCGCGCTGCGACGTGACGCCGACGTTCTTGAGGAACTTCCTCAATTGCATGTTGAAAACTTCTTCGTCCATCGTGCTCTCCCCGTATGCGGTAAATGGCTCCCTGCCGCGGCCCGGTAACGGACCTGTCTGCAGCGCAGAAAAATCCTTAGACGGTGCCACAGCCTGTCGTCATATATAGGGTGCGGCGGCAAGACGGACAATGACGGAACGGAGCAAGTGCCATGTATATCCCGAAGTTCTTTGCCGGCGACGATGATGCACTGGCGCGTCGGATCGTCAGCGAGCACGCGTTCGGTCTGTTGATGACGTTGCCCGACGGAGAGGGGGACGCGGATATTTCACACCTGCCGATGCTGTGGCTCGAGGGTGTAGGTCCGCACGGCCGTTTGATCGGACATGTCGCCAGGGCCAATCCGCATGGCGCGCGCCTTGAAGCCGGGGCGGCGTCGGTCGCCGTCTTTTCCGGTCCGCACGCCTATATCTCGCCCAACTGGTATGCGAACACGGGGCTGGTGCCGACATGGAACTACGCCGCCGTGCATCTGCATGGAAAAGCCGTGGCGGTCAGCGACGCGGCGGGGGCCGGCAGGATCCTGGATACCCTGGTGAGCGCTTTCGAAAGCGATGCCACCGGAAACTGGTCGACGGGTGATCTGGCGGAAGGGATGCTGGAACGGCAGTTGAAGGGGATCGTCGCCTTCGAGATGCCCGTGGACCGGATCGAGACCAAACTGAAGATGAGCCAGAACCGCAAGCCCGAGGATATCGCCGGCGTGATTCAGGCGCTCGGCGACAGCGACCATTCCGAAGACAAGGCGACCGCGGCGATGATGCGCGACCTCAACGCCGGCTGAGCGGCATTAACCCCGGAACGGGATCGTCAGCAAGCCGACCAGCCCTCGGTCCCTGTCGTCACGAAAGGTCTTGAGGCCGATGGTCATGGTGTCGTGGCCGTCGCGCGGCTGCGGCGTGTAGGTGTGGAACAGCCGGTCCCAGATGGACAGGCAGAAACCGTAATTGCTGTCGGTTTCGTCCGGATACCAGGAATGGTGCACGCGGTGCATATCCGGGGTGACGAGCAGGGTGCGTAGCGCCCGGTCAAGGCCCAGCGGCAGTTTCAGGTTGGCATGATTGAACATTGCCGAGGCGTTCAGGACGATTTCGAATGCGATCACCGCTTCCGCCGGGATGCCGAGAGCCAGCACGAGGGCGATTTTGATCGCTAGTGACAGCAGGATTTCGATCGGGTGAAAGCGGATGCCTGTCGTCACGTCGATTTCGGTATCCGCATGGTGCATCCGGTGCAGCCGCCACAGCATCGGCACCTTGTGGAAAACGACGTGCTGCACGTAGATGGCGAAATCCAGAAACACCACGGAGAACGCGAACACACCCAGCGCCGGCAGATCGGACACGTTGAACAGACCGATGCCGTTGTCTGCCGCCCAAACGGCCGCCGCTGCCGGGGGCAGGGGGATCAGAAGACGCGCAACAACCGTGTCGATTACGACAATGCCGAGGTTCGCTGTCCAGCGGACGCCGCGGCCCAGGGTCCGCTTCCGTCGCGGCAGCAGCGCTTCCAGCAACATCATTGCCACAAGCACGCCGGCGAATACGCCGATGCGGATGGCGCCTTCGTGAGACATCAGTTGCTGCATTGATCCCGCCTTTCCGTTCCCAACGAAAGTGGCGCGTCGTCGTCGGTGTTTCAAGCCATGTGATCGGGTGTTAAAGTCGGCGCCCGCGTAGGAGAGCATACCATGAATCTGAGCCATCTGCTGCAAGACCGTGCCCGCCAGGACCGCCCGCTCAGGGTGGGCGTCATCGGTGCCGGTAAGTTCGGCACCATGTTCCTGTCTCAGGTACGTCTGACACCTGGCATGCATCTGATGGCGGTGGCCGACCTGGACGTGGCGCGGGCCAAGGCGGCGCTGATCGAAACCGGCTGGCCCAAGGAACAAATCTCCGCGACCTCCGCCGCCAAGGCGTTGGCCAAGGGCGATACCTGGGTCACCGACGACAGCGAGGCGCTGATCAATGCCGGCGGCCTGGACGTGGTCGTCGAAGCGACCGGTGTGCCCGAAGCCGGTATCCGTCACGCGCTGGCGGCGTTCGAGCGTGGCCGCCACGTGGTGATGGTCAACGTCGAAGCCGATGTGCTGGCCGGGCCTTTGCTGAAGCGCAAGGCCGATGCCGCGGATGTCGTCTATTCGCTGGCATATGGCGATCAGCCGTCGCTGATCGCCGAGCAGGTCGACTGGGCGCGCTCCATCGGTCTTGAGGTCGTGTGCGCCGGCAAGGGCACGCTGTACATGCCCGAGTTCCATGCCTCGACCCCGGATACGGTTTGGGATCATTACGGTCTGACGCCGGAGCGGGCCGAAGCCAGCGGCATGAACGCGAAGATGTTCAACTCTTTTCTCGACGGCACAAAGTCGGCGATTGAAATGGCGGCCGTTGCCAACGCCTGCGGACTCGAATCGCCGGCCGGGGGGCTGACGTTTCCGCCGTGTTCGGCGAACCAACTGGCGTCGAAACTGATCCCGGCGGAGGCCGGCGGCGTGCTCGACCGCAAAGGAACGGTCGAGGTCGTTTCCAGCCGCACCCGTGAAGGCATCGATATTCCCGGCGATCTGCGCTGGGGTGTCTATGTGACGTTCGAGGCGCCGAGCGATTATGTCGAGCGCTGCTTTTCCGACTATGGCCTGCTGACCGACCCGACCGGCCGTTATGCGGCGCTGTGGCGGCCGTATCACCTGATCGGGCTGGAACTGGGCGTCAGTGTCGCCTGGGCCGGCCTTTTGAATATGCCGACCGGTGCGCCGCGCGACTGGAAGGGTGACGTGGTCGCCGTCGCCAAACGCGATCTCGACGCCGGCGAGACGCTCGATGGCGAAGGCGGGTACACGGTCTGGGGACGATTGATGACAGCCGCCGATTCCCGCGAAGCCGACGCCGTGCCGATCGGGCTTGCGCACGGCATCACGTTGAAGCATCCGCTGCCGAAGGACGCCGTCATCTGCTGGTCGGATGTCGAAGCGCCGCAGGACAGCGTCGCCTACAGGGTTCGCCGCGAAATGGAAAAGGTGTTCGCCAACACCGTTCCCGCCGCAACCCGCGGCGCCGCCTGAACCGGGTGCGGGGCGAGCGACCCATGTCTACACCACAGCGCGCCTATCAGGACCTTGTCGCTTCGGGGAAGATCAATGCCGACCCGGCCCAGGCCCGCGCCATGGCGCTGCTGAGCACGCTCGGCGAGGATCTGGCCGGGTACAGCGAGCAGATGGGCAAGCAGGGCTGGGCGGCGCGCCTCGGGCTCGGCGGCAAGAAACGCAAACCGCCAAAGGGATTGTATCTGTGGGGCGGCGTCGGGCGCGGCAAGTCGATGATCATGGACCTGTTCTTCGATCACGTCCCGGTCGAGCACAAGCAGCGTGTGCATTTCCACGCCTTCATGCAGGAAGTGCACCGCCGTATCCACGCGTTCCGCGAAGCCCAGAAGGCAGGCAAGGTCGCCGACAGCAAGGATCCGGTGCCGGCGCTGGCTCGGGTCATCTATGATCGCGCCTGGCTTTTGTGTTTTGACGAGTTTCACGTCACCGACATCGCCGACGCGATGATACTCGGTCGCCTGTTCGAAGCCTTTTTCGAGCTTGGCATGGTGATCGTCACGACGTCGAACCGGCATCCGAAGGATCTCTACAAGGACGGTCTGCAGCGCGACCGGTTCCTGCCGTTCATTGATCTGATCGAGGAAAAGATGAACGTGTTCGAAGTCAGCGCCGTCCGCGACTACCGCCTGGAACGGCTGCAGGGCATGGAAGCGTATGTGTCACCGAACGACGAAAAGGCCTCGATCAAGCTGGAACAGGACTTTGAAAGCCTGACCATCGGTGCCCAGCCCCGGACCATGGGGCTTGAGGTCAACGGCCGGTTCGTCGAGATCCCCCGCGCCGCCGAAGGTGTCGCGATCATGGATTTCGAGGATATGTGCGCCAAGCCGCTCGGCCCCGGGGACTATCTTGCCGTTGCCAGGCGCTTTCATACGGTGATCCTCAAGGATATCCCGAAACTGGGGCCGCATAACCGTGACGTGGCGAAGCGGTTCGTGACGCTGGTCGATGCGCTCTACGAAGCCAAGACCAATCTGATCTGTTCAGCCGCAGTGGCGCCGAACGAGCTTTATACCGAAGGCGACGGCGCGTTCGAATTCGAACGCACGGTGTCGCGGCTGATGGAAATGCAGTCGGTCGACTACATCGCCCTGCCGCATGAGGACGAGGGCGCGCGCGGCGCCGGCTGATCGGGAACGGCAGCGTATCCCCTTTGACGGGTCAAAATTTTCACCAGTTATTGTCACGGAACTTTATTGATCCTTTGCTATGATCGGTTTGATCGTTCGGGACTATTATGGACCGATAGGTTCGAAATAAGGCTCAATCCTTGCCCTGTTTCCGTATAGGCGTTACGAATCCAAGGAATGACCGCTGTAAGCGGCGTTTTCATCTCATTGAAAAGCTACGGGAACGAATTTCATGGCAAGAAATAAAATCGCACTAATCGGTGCGGGAAATATCGGTGGCACGCTCGCGCATCTGGTCGGGCTCAAGGAACTGGGTGATGTCGTACTGTTCGATATCGCCGACGGCATTCCCCAGGGCAAGGCTCTGGATATTGCCGAAAGCTCCCCGGTCGAAGGGTTCGACAGCGCCATGTCCGGGGCCAAAAGCTACTCGGCGATCAAGGGCGCGGACGTCATCATCGTCACCGCCGGCATTGCCCGCAAACCGGGCATGAGCCGCGACGATCTGATCGGTATCAACACCAACGTCATGGAACAGGTCGGCGCCGGTATCAAGAAGTACGCGCCGAACGCCTTCGTCATCTGCATCACCAACCCGCTGGACGTCATGGTCGGCGTGTTGCGCGACGCCTGCGGCCTGCCGCACAACAAGGTCGTCGGTATGGCCGGCGTGCTCGACAGCGCACGTTTCCAGTACTTCCTTGCCGAAGCGATGAACGTCTCGGTCGAGGACGTCACCGCCTTCGTGCTCGGTGGGCACGGCGACAGCATGGTGCCGTCGGTACGTTATTCGACGGTGGCCGGTATCCCGCTGCCGGATCTGATCAAGATGAAATGGATCACGCAGAAGCAGGTCGACGACATCGTCCAGCGCACCCGCATGGGCGGCGGCGAGATCGTGGCGCTCCTGAAAACCGGTTCCGCTTTCTATGCGCCGGCTTCATCGGCCATCGCCATGGCGGAAAGCTACCTCAAGGACAAGAAGCGCGTACTGCCGTGTGCCGCTTACCTGAAGGGCGAATATGGCGTCAAAGGCATCTACGTCGGCGTGCCGGTGGTGATCGGTGCCAAGGGTGTCGAGCGGATCGTCGAGATCAACCTCGATGCGTCCGAAAAGGCAATGTTCAAGAGATCGGTCAAGGCGGTCCAGGAGTTGGCCTCCGTGGTCAAGAAGATCAAGGCCGACGCCAAGAAAGCGCCGAAAAAGAAATAATCGGACCGTAATGGGAAACCCCGCTCCCGCTGGCCCGGGAGCGGACCAACCGGGGACAGGTAATGAATATTCACGAGTATCAGGGGAAACAGTTACTCGCCAAGTATGGCGTCGCCGTGCCGAAAGGGCACGTCGCCTATACCGCGGACGAAGCGGCGAAGGCGGCCGAGGAACTGGGCGGCGGTATCTGCGTCGTCAAATCGCAGATTCATGCGGGCGGCCGCGGTGCCGGACGCTTCCAGGACAATCCAGACGGCAAGGGCGGCGTCCGCGTCTCCAAATCCGTCGATGAAGTCCGTGCCAACGCCGAGGAAATGCTGGGCCACGTGCTGGTCACCAAGCAGACCGGACCTGCCGGCAAGGAAGTGAAGCGCCTTTATATCGAGGAAGGTTGCGACATCGCCCGCGAGCTTTATCTCGGCATGCTGCTGGACCGTGAAACCTCGCGCCTGACCGTGATGGCATCGACCGAGGGCGGCATGGAAATCGAGGAAGTCGCCCACAACACCCCGGAAAAGATCATCAAGGTGTCGATCGATCCGGCAACCGGCATCATGCCGTTCCATGCCCGCAAGCTGGCCTTCGGCCTCGGCCTCGAAGGCGATCAGATCAAGTCGGCATCGAAATTCATCATGGCGCTGTACAAGGCGTTCAATGACCTGGATTGCTCGATGGTGGAAATCAACCCGCTGGTCGTCACCGGTTCCGGTGACGTCATTGCCCTGGATGCCAAGGTCAACTTCGACGACAACGCGCTGTACCGTCATCCCGATGTTGCGGAAATGCGCGACGAGGATGAGGAAGACCCGGCCGAACTTGAAGCCGCGAAGCATGAGCTTAATTACATCAAGCTCGACGGCACCATCGGCTGCATGGTCAACGGTGCCGGTCTTGCCATGGCGACCATGGACATCATCCAGTTGTACGGCGGTTCGCCGGCCAACTTCCTGGATGTCGGCGGCGGGGCGACCAAGGAACGTGTTACCGAAGCCTTCAAGATCATTCTCGCCGATCCCAACGTCGAAGGCATTCTGGTCAACATCTTCGGCGGTATCATGCGCTGTGACGTGATCGCCGAAGGCGTCGTCGCGGCGGCCAAGGAAGTGAATATCTCGGTACCGCTGGTCGTGCGCCTCGAAGGCACCAACGTCGAGAAGGGCAAGCAGATCATGGCCGACAGCGGCCTGCCCATCATTTCCGGCGACAACCTCAGCGATGCCGCTGACAAAATTGTCAAAGCCGTGAAGGAGGCCTCCTGATGTCCGTCCTCGTTAACAAGAATACCAAGGTCATCTGCCAGGGCTTCACCGGCGCGCAGGGGACGTTCCACTCCGAACAGGCGATTGCCTACGGCACGAAAATGGTCGGCGGCGTGACGCCGGGCAAGGGCGGGACCAAGCACCTCGACCTGCCGGTGTTCGACACCGTCGCCGAAGCCGTCTCGACCACGGGCGCGAATGTTTCCGTGATCTATGTGCCGCCGCCGTTCGCGGCCGATGCGATCCTCGAAGCGATCGACGCCGGCGTCGAGCTGGCGGTTTGCATTACCGAGGGTATTCCGGTGCTCGACATGGTCCGCGTCAAGCGCGCCCTGTCGACGTCGAAAACCCGCCTGATCGGCCCCAACTGTCCGGGTATCATCACCCCGGAAGAGTGCAAGATCGGGATCATGCCCGGTCACATTCACCGCAAGGGTTCGGTCGGTATCGTCTCGCGTTCCGGTACGCTGACCTACGAAGCCGTTGCCCAGACCACCGCCGTCGGCCTCGGCCAGACGACGTGCATCGGCATCGGCGGCGACCCGGTCAACGGCACCAACTTCATCGACTGTCTTGAGCTGTTCCTCGCCGATGACGAAACCGAAAGCATCGTCATGATCGGCGAAATCGGCGGCTCCGCCGAGGAAGACGGTGCGCAGCTTCTGAAGGACAGCAAAACCAAGAAACCGGTCGTCGGCTTTATCGCCGGTCTGACCGCGCCGCCGGGTCGCCGCATGGGCCACGCGGGAGCAATCATCTCCGGCGGCAAGGGTGGTGCCGGCGACAAGATTGAAGCGATGCAATCGGCGGGCATTCATGTCACCGACAGCCCGGCGGGCATCGGTGAAACGATGCTCAAGGCGCTCGGGAAGTAACGTCCGAATGTCCGTCAGTGCCGTGGATATCGATGCGGCGATTTCGTCGCTGACCTGCCTCAAGGGGCGGACCCCGACGTCAGACGGGGCCGCTCTCGAGGGGGCTTTCGGCACATTGATGCGTACCGAGGAATGCGGAATCTTTACCGCCTGTTTCCAGGGAACGAGTGCCTGGGAACGGCATCCGAACGGCGACGAACTTGTCCAGGTGGTCAAGGGCAGCGCCACCGTATCGGTGTTGCATGCGGGCAAGGAAAACAATCTCGAAATGACGGCGGGGTCTGTAACCATCGTGCCGCGCGGCGCCTGGCATCGCTTCCAGGCACCGGACGGCGTAACCGTCATGACCATGACCCCGCAACCGACTGAACACTGGCGGGAAGATGTTCCGCCGCTCGAAGCCTGAAGGCCCAGGGTTTAAACTGTAAGGGAGGCGCCTTCGGGCGTTGAGCAGATGGACGGTATCGATCCGACACAGTTTCTCTTTTCCGGTAACCAGGTTTACGTCGCCGAGCTCTACGAGCGTTATCTCGACGATCCGCACTCCGTCGACCACCGCTGGCAGGAATTCTTCGCCAGTCTCGAGGACGATGCCCGCGATCTGATGGCGGAACGCCGCGGTGCTTCTTGGGCGCCGTCGGACTCCGGCGTGCTCGACCGGGGCGATCTTGAAACCCTGTCCGAACAGATGTCGGCTGGCCAGCAGGTCGCCAGCGAGCGTGCCTATCACCCGCAGCCGCAGCCCAGCGGCCGCCAGGTCCGCGATGCGACGCTGGACAGTATTCGTGCATTGATGCTGATCCGTGCCTACCGTGTCCGCGGCCACCTGCGCGCCAATCTCGATCCGCTCGGCCTGCAGGAACGCGAAGAACATTCGGAACTGGATCCCAAGTCATACGGGTTCCAGGACAAAGACCTCGACCGGCCGATTTTCATCAACTACGTGCTCGGTCTCGAACAGGCGACGATGCGCGATATCATGCGCGTTCTGGAACAGACCTATTGCGGCTCCATCGGCGTCGAATTCATGCACATCCAGGATCCGGACGAAAAGTCGTGGATTCAGGAACGCATCGAACGCATCCGCAATCAGCCCGAATTCACGGTGATGGGCAAGAAGGCGATCCTTAACCGCCTCATCGAAACCGAAGGCTTCGAGAAGTTTCTCGACAAGAAATTCACCGGCACCAAACGTTTCGGTCTCGACGGCGGCGAAAGCCTGGTGCCGGCCATGGAGCAGATTTTCAAACGCGGATCGCAGCTCGGGATCGAGGAAATCGTCCTCGGCATGGCGCATCGCGGCCGGCTCAACGTGCTCGCCAACGTCATGTCGAAACCGTTCCAGGCGATTTTCCATGAGTTCCAGGGCGGCTCGACCAAGCCGGAAGACGTCGGCGGCTCTGGCGACGTTAAGTATCACCTGGGGTCGTCCTCCGACCGCGTTTTCGACGGCCGTTCGGTACACCTGTCGCTGACCGCCAACCCGTCGCACCTGGAGTGCGTCAACACGGTCTGCCTCGGCAAGGTCCGCGCCAAGCAGCGCCAAAAGAACGACAGTGAGCGCGAAAAGGTGATGGCCCTGCTTTTGCACGGCGACGCCGCGTTCGCGGGGCAGGGGCTGGTGCCGGAAGCACTCGATCTGTCGAACCTGCGCGGCTACAAGACCGGCGGCACAATCCACATCGTCATCAACAACCAGATCGGCTTCACGACGAACCCGAAGCATTCCCGTTCGTCGCCGTATTGCTCCGACGTGGCGAAGACCGTCGCGGCGCCGATCTTCCATGTTAACGCGGACGACGTCGAGGCGGTCGTGCACGTGGCGCGGATCGCCACGGAATACCGCCAGAAGTTCAAGAAAGACGCGGTCATCGACATGATCTGCTATCGCCGCCATGGCCATAACGAAGGCGACGAGCCGATGTTCACGCAGCCGCTGATGTACAAGAAGATCGCGGCACATCCGACGACGCGTGAAATCTACGCGCAGAAGCTGGTGCGTGAAGGCGTCATGACGCAGGAGGAAGTCGACAACGAAATCTCCGGATTCCAGAGCCACCTGGAAGAGGATTTCGAAGTTGCAAGCGGCTACAAGGCGAACAAGGCCGACTGGCTGGACGGCGCCTGGGCCGGGCTGTCGGTGGCCAGTGGCGAAGACCGCCGCGGCGTCACCGGGGTGCCGCTGGACCGACTACACGAAGTCGGTGCCGGGCTGACCCGCGTGCCCGACAACTTCCACCTCAATCCGAAGATCGCGCGCCAGCTCGAAGCCAAGCAGAAGATGATCGACACCGGCGAAGGCATCGACTGGGCGACCGGCGAGGCCCTGGCGTTCGGTACGCTGCTGCTCGAAGGCCATCCGGTGCGTCTGTCAGGTCAAGACTGCGAGCGCGGCACGTTCTCACAGCGTCACTCGGTGCTGATCGACCAGATGAACGAAGACCGGCTCACGCCGCTCAACAATCTGCGCTTCGGCCAGGCGCCGTACGAAGTGTTGAACAGTCCGCTTTCGGAAGCCGGCGTGCTCGGCTTCGAATACGGTTATTCCTTGGCCGAACCTGGCATGCTGGTGCTGTGGGAAGCGCAGTTCGGCGACTTCGCCAACGGCGCGCAGGTCATCATCGACCAGTTCATCTCGTCGGGCGAAGCCAAATGGCTGCGCATGTCGGGCCTGGTCATGCTGCTGCCGCACGGCTACGAAGGGCAGGGGCCGGAACACTCGTCGGCGCGTCTGGAACGCTATCTGCAGCTCTGCGCCGAAGACAATATGCAGGTCTGCAACTGCACCACGCCGGCCAACTATTTCCATGTGTTGCGACGCCAGATTCACCGCGACTTCAGAAAGCCGCTGGTGCTGATGACGCCGAAGTCGCTGCTGCGCCACAAGCGGGCCGTCTCCAAGCTCACGGAAATGGGCGAAGGCACCAGCTTCCACCGGGTGCTGTGGGACGAGGGCGAATTTGTCGCCGACAGCAAGATCAAGCAGGTCGTGCTGTGCTCCGGCAAGGTTTATTACGACATTGCCGAAGAACGTGACAAACGCGGTATCAAGGATGTCTACATCCTGCGTGTCGAGCAGCTTTACCCATACCCGGAAAAGGCGCTGGAAAACGAACTCAAGCGTTTCCCCAATGCCCGGATCGTGTGGTGCCAGGAAGAACCCCGCAACATGGGCAGCTGGACTTACATCCGCGAGCCGCTGGAAGAGCATCTTGCGAAGATGGGGCATGGTGAGCCTTTGGTCCGTTATACCGGCCGCGCCGCGGCGGCGGCCCCGGCCACGGGGCTTGCCAAAAAACATGCAGCCGAACAGGCGGCACTGGTTGATGACGCGCTGACCGTTATCGGTGCCACCAGGGTTGCCGTCAGCCGCAAGGTCAAGACGACGGCGAAACCGGCAGTAAAGAAATCGGCGCCGAAGAAGGCGGCACCGAAGAAAACTGCGAAAAAACCCGCTGCCAAAAAGGCTTCGGCCAAATCGACGTCACGGCGTTAAGCGCTAGGCGGACATCCAGGATCAAGCATCAAGGAAAAGACACATGACCGTTGAAATCAAAGTCCCGACGCTCGGCGAATCCGTGACGGAAGCCACTGTCGCAAAATGGTTCAAGCAACCGGGCGATGCCGTTGCCCAGGATGAAGCCGTTTGCGAACTGGAAACCGACAAGGTCACGATCGAGGTCAATTCCCCGGCCGCCGGCGCGCTGAAGGATATCGTCGCCGCCGAAGGTGCCGATGTCGGCGTCGGTGCTGTGCTGGCGACCCTGGACGAAGGTGCGGCGGGTGCCACGGCTTCGCCGCCGCCTCCTGCCGAGGAAAAGAAAGAGGAAGCGCCGAAGGCGGCAGCTCCCGCAGCCTCTCCGCCGCCCCCGCCGCCGCCTGCGGCAGCCCCGGCACCGGCGGCCGCTCCGGCACCGCAAGCTGCGCCTGCGCAAGCCTCGCGCCCCCCGTTATCGCCGGCGGTCCGCAAACTGGTCGATGACAACGATCTCGAGCCGAGCCTGATCAAGGGCACTGGTCCGGACGGGCGCCTGACCAAGGGCGACGTCATGGATGCGATCGCAGCAGGGACCGCCAAGCGCCGTGCGGCGCCGGCCGGTGGCGGCACCGTGCAGTCCTCGCTGGGCTTCACGCCGTCATCCGAATTGCCGCCGCGCCCCGAAGATCCGCGCGAGGAACGTGTGCGCATGACCAAACTCCGCAAGGTCATCGCCGGGCGCTTGAAGCAAGCGCAGAACACCGCCGCCATGCTGACGACATGGAACGAGGTCGACATGGGCGCCGCGATGGACTTGCGCTCCGAATACAAGGACCAGTTTGAAAAGAAACACGGTGTGCGCCTTGGCTTCATGTCGTTTTTCGTGCGTGCCGCGTGTATCGCGCTCAAGGAATGGCCGGCCATCAATGCCGAGATCTACGGCGAGGACCTGATTTACAAGAACTACTACAACATCGGCGTCGCCGTCGGCACGCCGCAGGGTCTCGTGGTGCCGGTGCTGAAGGACGCCGATCAGATGCGCTTTGCCGAAATCGAAGGCACGATCTCCGATTTCGGACGCCGCGCGCGTGACGGCAAGCTCGGCATGGACGATATGATGGGCGGCACCTTCACGATTTCCAACGGCGGCGTATTCGGCTCGCTCAACTCGATGCCGATCCTCAACGTGCCGCAGTCGGCGATCCTGGGCATGCACAAGATCCAGAAACGTCCGATGGCGGTCGGCGACAAGATCGAAATCCGCCCGATGATGTATCTGGCGATGAGCTACGACCACCGTATCGTCGACGGCCGCGAGGCGGTCTCGTTCCTGGTCCGGATGAAGGACCTGATCGAAGACCCGCAGCGGATCATGCTGGACGTTTAATTTATGCCCGCTGTCGCCATTCATTCTGGCGCCGCGGAAGAGGGAGAAGAGAACATGAGCGACACCGATACCTATGATGTCGTGATCGTCGGCGGCGGGCCGGGCGGTTATGTGGCGGCAATCCGCGCCGCCCAGCTTGGCATGAAGACGGCCGTGGTTGAAAAGCGCGGCAAGCTCGGCGGCACCTGCCTCAACGTCGGCTGCATTCCGTCGAAGGCGCTTCTGCAGTCCTCGCACCATTACGAAATGGCTGGGCACGAATTCGCCGCGCACGGCATCAAGGCGCAGGTTTCGCTCGATCTCAAGACCATGCTGGCGCGCAAGGACAAGGTCGTCGAGGACTTGACCGACGGTATCGAGTTCCTGATGAAGAAGAACAAGGTCGACTACATCGTCGGTGCCGGAACGATTACCAAGGCCGGCGAGGTCGTCGTCACGCCGACCACCAAGGGCGCCAAGAAGCAGACCCTGGCGACGAAGAACATCATCGTCGCAACCGGTTCGGAAACGACACCGCTTAAAGGTGTCGACATCGACGAGAAGCAGATCGTCACCTCGACCGGCGCGCTGGAACTGCCGAAGGTACCGAAGACGATGGTCGTTATCGGTGCCGGCGTCATCGGCCTCGAACTCGGCTCGGTATGGCGGCGTCTCGGTGCGCAGGTGACGGTGGTCGAATTCCTCGACGTTGCGCTGCCGGGCATGGATGGCGAAGTCTCCAAGCAGATGAAGCGCATCCTCGAAAAGCAGGGCATGAAATTCAAGATGAAGACCAAGGTCACGGGCGCCAAGAAGGACAAGTCCGGTGTCACCCTGACTATGGAGCCCGCCGAGGGCGGCAAGGCGGAAACGCTCAAAGCCGACGTGGTGCTGGTTTCCATTGGCCGCCGTCCGTATGTCGAAGGCCTTGGTCTCGACAAGGTCGGTGTAGAGATGACGGAGCGCGGCTTCGTCAAGGTCGACGAGGATTTCCAGACCAGTGTGCCGGGCATCTATGCCATCGGCGACGTGATCGGCGGCGCCATGCTGGCCCACAAGGCCGAGGACGAAGGCGTGGTCTGCGCCGAAATCATGTCCGGCCAGACCGGGCACATCGACTATGGTTCGATTCCGGGGATCGTCTATACGCACCCGGAAGTGGCCGCCGTCGGCAAGACCGAAGAACAGCTCAAGAAGGACGGGGTCGAATACAAGGCCGGAAAGTTCCCGTTCACAGCCAACTCACGCGCACGCTGCAACGCCGATGCGGACGGCTTCGTGAAAATCCTCGCCGACGCCAAGACCGACCGCGTGCTGGGCTGTCATATCGTCGGCCCGCAGGGCGGCGATCTGATCCAGGAAGTGGTCAACGTCATGGAATTCGGCGGCTCCGCCGAGGACATTGCGCGTATCTGCCACGGACACCCGGGCCTGCCGGAATCGGTCAAGGAAGCGGCCCTCGCGGTCGGCGGTCGGGCGATACATATTTAGCGTCTAACTTCTTTAACGCCTGACTTCGTTATTCCGGCGCATGCCGGAATCCAGTTTGTATAAGCTTTATGCTGCCCTAGACCCCGGCCTGCGCCGGGGTGACGAATTCAATGGGTTTAAATTATTATTTCGATAATTCTAGAAATATAGTTGAATTGTCGAGGGCGCCGGGTTATACGGAAACCATGAAAGAGACCGCTGCCGCTGATTGTTTTGCCGCCCTGGGCCACCCGACGCGCCTTGCGTTGTACCGTGTGCTGGTGCGGGCAGGTGACGGCGGCGTGCCGGTGGGTGTGTTGCAGGAAGCGCTCGGCGTGCCCGGCTCGACGCTGACGCATCACATCAAGACGCTGGCCGCCGCCGGTCTTGTGCAACAGCAACGCGACGGGCGTGTGCTTACGACCCGTGCCGACTATTCGCAGATGCGGGGACTGATTGATTTTCTCACCGATGACTGTTGCCAGGGTCTCGGCCATTTATTCAAGGATGACGCGGCATGAACGAAACCATCATCAAGATCGATGAACCGCAACCGCAGACGTCGTGCTGCGCCGCCGCCCAGGCCAAACCCGACGACACTATCGTGCAAAAGACCATTGTTGCGCTTCGCAACAACATGGCGTGGACGGTTGCCGGCGTGGCCTTCATCCTGCTGTCGGTGCTCGACACCCCGCAGGCGCCTGAGAGCCTTGGGTTCGTCGTCCGCAATCTGATCGAAATCGCGCCGTTCCTGGCGCTGGCCATCGGGCTTGCGGCATATGCCAAGGCAAGCGGTGCCGACAGCCTGATCGCGCATGTCTTCTCCGGCAATCTCGGTATCATGATTTTCTTCGCGGCCCTGTTCGGCGGGCTGTCTCCGTTCTGTTCGTGCGGCGTCATTCCGCTGATCGCGGCGTTGCTGTCGATGGGTGTGCCGCTGCCTGCGGTGATGGCGTTCTGGCTGGCCTCGCCGGTCATGGACCCGTCGATGTTCGTGCTCACCGCGGCGACCCTGGGCACGCCGTTTGCCATCGGCAAGACCATGGCCGCCGTCGGCATCGGGCTACTCGGCGGTTATGTGACGTGGGCGCTGCAGCACAACGGCTGGCTCGCCAATCCGCTCCGCGACGGTGTCGGCAACGGCGGTTGCGGCGCATCCGCGGTCCGCAATCCGAAAGCCGTCGTGTGGCAGTTCTGGAGCGAGGAAAAACGCGTGCATACCTTCGGCAAGGAAGCACTGTCCTCGACCCTGTTCCTCGGTAAGTGGCTGAGCATCGCGTTTTTCATCGAAAGCCTGATGCTGGCCTATGTCCCGGGCGAAGTCATCGCCGGCGCGCTCGGTACGGGCAGCGTATGGGCGATCCCGAGCGCTGTGATCGTCGGCATACCGGCATATCTCAACGGGTACGCGGCACTACCGCTGGTCGACGGTCTGCTCGACATGGGCGTCAGCCCGGGTGCCGGGATGGCGTTCCTCGTTTCCGGCGGCATCACCAGCATTCCCGCAGCGATCGCCGTGTTCGCGCTGGTCAAACGGCCCGTCTTCGTTCTTTATATTGCCCTGGCACTGACCGGCGGCACGCTGGCCGGTGTCGGGTACCAACTGTTCGTCGTCTAATCCCTGAACGGAGAGCGCGATGACCGCGCGGCGCGCCATCATATTTCTGGCGATCGGCGAAACCATATACTGGGCCGGTCTCTACTACATCTTTGCCGCCCTGCTGGTGCAATGGGAAGCCGCCGAGGCATGGCCGAAAACGGCGATCACTGCCGCCTTTACCGGGGCCATTCTGATGGCCGCCGTGTTCGCCCCCATCGCCGGACGGATGGTCGATCATGGTCGTGGGCCGCATGTCCTGACGTTTGGCGCGCTGACCGGTGCGTTTTTGGTGGCACTACTGCCGTTTGCGGGCTCGGTCTGGGTATTCGGTCTGATCTGGCTCGGCGTCGGTGCGTGCCTTGGCGGTTGCCTGTATGAGACCTGCTTTTCGCTGATCACGCGGACCCGAGGCGACAGCGCACGCCGCGATATCACCCTGGTGACGCTGGTCGCCGGACTTGCGGGGACGCTGTCCTTTCCGCTCAGCAACACCATTGCCGATCTGTTCGGCTGGCATGCAGCGACGTGGACCATGGCCGGACTGGTGGTCTTTGTCGGTGTGCCGCTTGTATGGACCGCAGCGCGTTTCCTGGAAAACGAGTACCAGAAGGGTCATGCCGAGCGGGCGGCCGAGGAAGCCGCCGCCGGCCGGCCGGCCTTCAGTATCCGCAGCGTCCTCAAAAAGCCGGCGTTCTGGCTGCTGGCGATCGGCTTTG
Source organism: Thalassospiraceae bacterium (assembly GCA_038100295.1). Classification (GTDB taxonomy): domain Bacteria; phylum Pseudomonadota; class Alphaproteobacteria; order Rhodospirillales; family Casp-alpha2; genus UBA4479. Next base: position 8,763 of record JAYNVG010000035.1, on the reverse strand, counting down.
CCATCCTCGGCGGCAATCACGGCGTCATCATCAACCATATCTTGCCGATCTTGACCGATCGCGGGCTGTCTCCCGACGCCGCCGTCATCGCCGCGTCGATGATCGGGCCGATGCAGGTTGCGGGCCGGCTCGCCATGATGGCGGCGGAGCGGCGCGTTTCCAACCACGGAATCACCACGGCGTGCTTCATCGGCGTCGCCTGCGCCGGCACCGCCCTGTATTTTTCGCATTCCTTCCCGGGGCTGGTCGTGGTGTTCGTGATCCTGCAGGGCAGCGGTCACGGCGTCACCAGCATCATGCGCCCTGTCATCACCAAAGAAATCCTCGGCGCCAGGAATTTCGGCGCCATCAGCGGTGCCGTCGCGGTGCCGTATCTGCTTTCCTGGGCCATGGCGCCGGTGGCCGGGTCATTGTTGTGGGAAGCCGGTGGTTACGATCTGGCTATACTGGTGGTCATCGTGCTGGCATGTGTCGGGCTGGTGCTTTACCGCTCAGCGCTTCGCTTCGCGCCGAAAGCGTCCTAGGAACGCCGGCGCGCCCTGGGGTGCGCCGCTGCGTGAATGTCCATCAGCCGCTCGCCGTCGACGGCGGTATAACGCTGTGTTGTCGATAGCGAGGCATGACCCAGCAATTCCTGAATGGTGCGAAGATCGCCGCCGCCTGACAGCAGGTGTGTGGCGAAGCTGTGTCTGAGCGCGTGCGGTGTCGCGGTTTCGGTCAGACCCAGAACGGCGCGCACGCCGCGCATGGCACGCTGCGCCAGCGCCGGGTTGAGACGCTTGCCGCGCGCGCCCACGAACAGCGGCCCGTCGGCGCCGGTATCGTAAGGGCAGACGGCAAGATAGGTCTCGATCTCGTGGGCGACGAATTTCAACATCGGCACGATGCGCTGCTTGTTGCCCTTGCCGGTAACGACGATCCGCTCCAGTCCGGCGACATCGCGCCGGTTAAGCCCGATCGCCTCACCGATTCGCAGACCGCAGCCGTACAGCAGTGCGAACAGCGCCCGGTCGCGTTTGCCGTGCCACGGTTCGCGGGCGATATCCTCGGCGGCGTCCAGGGTCTCGTAAGCGTCCTCGACGCTGAGCGGTTTCGGCACCGATTTCGGCAGGCGTGGTGCCTCGGCATTAGCGATGGCGGCGTTGGTGCAGATGCCGCGCTTGTCCAGAAACGCATACAGGCTTTTCAGCGCACTCAGCCCGCGCGCCATCGATGTCGGCTCAAGGCCGTCGGCCTGGCGTTCGGCCTGAAAAGCCCACAACTCGCTGCGGCCCAGTTCGGCGAGGTCGTCCATGCGCACCGCATAACCGAAATGCCGCTCCATGAAGCGCATGAAGACGGCGATGTCGTGGCTGTAGCTTTCGACGGTACGCTCGGAAAGGCGGCGTTCGTGACGCAGCCAAGAAACCCAGTCCTCGAGCGCCGAAGCGACGGCGGGCTGGACCGGCAGTCCGATCATGGATGTTCGCCGGAAAGCCGCATCACGGAAGCTTCGATGACGCGGGCCAGGAACGAGAAAAGCTCGGTGCCCTGCCCGGGCGCGAACGTGTTGTCGCGTGCACCCAAGGCTATCAGGCCGTTCGGCATGGCGACGCCCGGCTTGATGCGGGAGATGGCGGCAGATTTGACGAGACTGGCGGCGCTGCCGAAGACGATGCCGTCATCCCAGAATTCGCGGTACAACTGCACATCCTGATCGGCGCCGACGATGGCGTCGACCGTGCCCGGCGGCAGGGTGCGCAGGTATTCGCTGAGGACCGTGACATTGGCGTGTGTCGACGGCTCGAATCCGACCACGGCGACATCCACGTCGAGCAGGATCGGCAGGTCGTCGGAAACGATGCGGTAAAGCTGTTCCAGGGTGCTGGCATGCAGCAGCGCCAAGATAGATGCGTGCGTGCGGGTCTGGATCGACATGTTGGAGCGGCTGGTCTCGATGACGTCCTGCGCGCAGGTCCGAAGCTCGTCGATTTCGCTTTCGCGGCGTTGCAGCTGGTAGCGCTGAAAATCCACTACGCCGCCGGTGACGAACCGGTCCGGCAGTTCGATGAAGTCCAATACGTCCGGATGTTCGGTGAAGAATGACGGGTTGCGCATCAGGAACACAGCAACGTCATCGGGGCTCAGTGCCACGGCGTCGGTGTCGTCCGTATCCAGAACGTCGGTAAACTTTACACTCATAGCCTTCTCCCAGTGAAAGCCCTTGGCACGCGAATCGTTTCATTATACCGGCTTTCGCCTTAATAAATAAGAAATGCACGATGAACGTTTCACAGAAGTTAACGAAGCCGCACCGGCACCGGCCGCATTCCAGCCCGGAGAGCGGGTTGCGGTGCTGCTGCCGCTGCCGCTGGCCGGTCCCTATGATTATCTGGTGAACGGCGACGGCGCCCTGCATGTCGGCGACATCGTCGATGTGCCGCTGGGATCGCGCCGCGCGACCGGCGTCGTCTGGGGCCCGGGTGAAGGCGGCATCGATGAGGGCAAACTGAAGGAGGTGTACGGCCTTCGGGACGTGGCCGCGCTGTGCCCGGCACTGGTTCGCCTCGTCGACTGGGTGTCTCGCTATACGCTTTATCCGCAGGGCGCGGTGTTGCGGATGGTGCTCAGCGTGCCGGATGCACTCGACCCGCCGAAGCCGACCACCGCCTATGCGTTGGCCGACAATCCACCGGCGTTTCGCACCACCAGTGCACGCGAGCGCGTTATTGCGTTCCTCAAGGATAACCCGCCGCTTGCGGCAACCGACATTGCGCGCGAAGCGGGATGCGGCGCCACCGTCGTCAAAGGTCTGGCCGATGCAGGCGTACTGGTGCCGATCCGGGTGCAGCCTGCAAGCGACTGGCCGTTGCCCGATCCGGCGCGCACCGGGGTCGATCTCAACACGGCGCAGCACACGGCGGCGCAAACGCTGGTCGAGGGCATCGGTGCCGGATTCGGCGTAACGCTGATTGACGGGGTGCCGGGTTCCGGAAAGACCGAAGTCTATTTCGAGGCCGTGGCACGGGCACTGGAGCAGCGGCGCCAGGTTCTCGTCATGCTGCCGGAAATCGCATTGGGTGCGCAGTGGCTGGCACGATTCGAAGCGCGCTTCGGCACGGCGCCGGCGATGTGGCATTCGGAATTGTCACCGGCGCGCCGGCGCGATACCTGGCGTGCCGTCAGCGAGGGGCACGTCCGTGTCGTCGTCGGTGCGCGCTCGGCGCTGTTCCTGCCGTTCAGCGAGCTTGGCCTGATCGTTGTCGACGAGGAGCATGACAGTTCGTTCAAGCAGGAAGACGGTGTCGTCTACCACGCCCGTGACATGGCTGTGGTCCGCGCCCAGTTGGAAGATGTTCCGGTAGTGCTGGTATCGGCGACGCCGTCGCTGGAAAGCGTCACCAACGTCCGGCGTGGCCGCTATGCCGAAGTGACGCTGCCGGCCCGGCACGGTGGCGCCGATCTGGCCGAGGTATCGGTGATCGACATGCGCAGGGACGGTCCGGCGCGCGGCCGCTGGCTGTCGCCGAAACTGGCCGAGGCGCTTGAGGAAACGTTCAATGCCGGCGATCAGGCGATGCTGTTCCTGAACCGCCGGGGCTATGCGCCGCTGACGTTGTGCCGGACCTGCGGGCACCGGCTGCAGTGCCCGCGCTGCACGGCTTGGCTGGTCGAGCACCGGCTGGTCGGGCGTCTGCAATGCCATCACTGCGGTTTTCAGACCAAGCCGCCGGAAACATGCCCGAACTGCGAGGACAAGGATTCGCTGGTGCCGTGCGGCCCCGGTGTCGAGCGGCTGGCAGAGGAAATCCAGTTGCTGTTCCCCGATGCCCGTACCGTGATCGCCGCCAGTGACATGGTACATGGACCGAAACAGGCCGCCGAACTGGTCCGCCTGATCGAGGAAAAGGAAATCGATCTGGTGATCGGCACGCAGATCGTCGCCAAGGGGTATCACTTTCCGGGGCTGACGCTGGTCGGCGTCGTCGATGCCGATCTCGGGTTGTCGGGCGGCGAATTTCGGGCCGCCGAAAAAACCTTCCAGCTGCTCTATCAGGTCGCCGGGCGGGCCGGGCGCGGCGACCGACCCGGACGTGTGTTCCTGCAGACCTACATGCCCAACCACGCGGTGATGCAGGCCATGGCCTGCGGCGATAGGGACGCCTTCATCGATGCCGAAAGCGCGGCCCGCGAGACGGCGCACATGCCGCCGTTCGGCAAGCTGGTGGCGCTGATCGTTTCGGGCCGCGATGAAGCCGCGGTCGACGGCACGGCGGCGGGACTTGCCCGTAGCGCACCCCGGGGCGACGGTATCCGCGTTCTGGGCCCGGCACCGGCACCGATGGCACTGCTGCGCGGCCGCCACCGACGACGTCTTCTGCTGTCGGCGCCGAAAGGCATGAATCCACAGGCTCTGGTGCGTAAATGGATCGAAAAAGCAGCGATTGCCAGGAAAGTCCGTGTCCAGGTGGATGTCGATCCCGTGTCGTTCTTTTAGGAGGAATGGACGGTTTTTCAGGGCAGGCTGTCGAATTTTAGTCAGGGCTGTGGAATTTGGACGGTAAATAATTGAAAAAAAATGCGGTTTTGCACTGCAAAAAACCGACTCCAGCCGGGTTGCGCACCCTCAATCAGTATGATACCTGTTCCCCGCTTTCGCAGGGTTGCCTTGCGGGACCGGGGATTGTCGTGGGGTTGGCGTAAGCCGGGTTCACGGCGCGTCAGAAGCACTAAAACAACAGGCCGGGTAAGGCCTAACGAGAGGATTTCCCAGGTGGCAGCGGATAGTTCGGGCGCGACCGGGTTGGCAGGTCGGTATGCGACGGCGCTCTTTGAGTTGGCCGAGTACGACAAGCAACTCGATGAAGTCGCCAATGATCTCCAGCAATTAGGCGCCATGATCGATGACAGCGAGGATTTCGCGCGTCTCATCAAGTCGCCGGTTATTACCCGCGATGATCAGATCAAGGCCCTGGATGCCATCGGCGACGCCGCCGGCTTCTCGGTACTAACGAAGAATTTTGTCGGCGTGGTGGCGGAAAACCGCCGTTCATTCGCCCTTGCCGGCATGATCAAGGCGTATCTGACCCTGCTGGCCGAAAGCCGCGGCGAGGTCAATGCCGAGGTGGTTTCCGCCAAGGCGTTGAGCGATGCCCAACTGGCCGGTATCGAAGATGCGCTTAAACAAGCGATCGGCTCCAAAGTTCAGGTCGACCAGCGCGTTGATGAAACGCTGCTGGGCGGTCTCGTTGTCCGCGTCGGATCGCGAATGGTCGATAACTCATTGAAAACCAAACTGCAGAAAATGCGCCTCGCCATGAAAGGGATTGGCTGATGCAAATCAAAGCCGCAGAGATTTCCAATATCCTCAAGAAACAGATCAAGGACTTCGGGAACGAAGCCGAGGTCGCCGAGGTTGGTCAGGTGCTGACCGTCGGTGACGGTATCGCCCGAGTCTACGGTCTCGACAAGGTGCAGGCCGGTGAGCTCGTCGAGTTCCCGGGCGGCATCAAGGGGATGGCGCTGAACCTCGAAACCGACAACGTCGGTATCGTTATTTTCGGCGATGACCGCACGATTAAAGAAGGCGACACGGTCAAGCGGACCGGGGACATCGTCGACGTGCCGGTCGGCAAGGAACTGCTGGGCCGCGTCGTCGACGCGCTGGGCAACCCGATCGACGGCAAGGGCGATATCGGCGCCAAGGAACGCGCGCTGGTCGAAGTCAAGGCGCCGGGCATCATCCCGCGTAAATCGGTGCACGAGCCGATGCAGACCGGCCTCAAGGCCATCGATTCTCTGATCCCGGTCGGCCGTGGCCAGCGCGAGCTGATCATCGGTGACCGTCAGACCGGCAAGACCGCCGTCATCATCGACACCATTCTGAACCAGAAGTCGATCAACGACGCCACCGACGATGACTCCAAGAAGCTGTTCTGCATCTACGTCGCCGTCGGCCAGAAGCGCTCCACCGTTGCCCAGCTGGTCAAAACGCTGGCCGACTACGGGGCCCTTGAATACTCCATCGTCGTCGCCGCAACGGCTTCCGATCCGGCGCCGCTGCAGTTCCTGGCGCCGTATACCGGTTGCGCCATGGGCGAATACTTCCGCGACAACGGCATGCATGCGGTCATCTTCTACGACGATCTGTCGAAACAGGCCGTTGCCTATCGTCAGATGTCGCTGCTGCTTCGCCGTCCGCCGGGGCGTGAAGCCTATCCGGGTGACGTTTTCTATCTGCACTCGCGCCTGCTCGAACGCGCCGCCAAGATGGGCGACGCCGCCGGTGCCGGTTCGCTGACCGCTCTGCCGGTCATCGAAACCCAGGCCGGTGACGTGTCGGCGTACATTCCGACCAACGTGATTTCGATCACCGACGGCCAGATCTTCCTGGAAACCGACCTGTTCTTCAAAGGCATCCGCCCGGCGGTGAACGTCGGTCTGTCGGTGTCGCGTGTCGGTTCTGCCGCGCAGATCAAGGCGATGAAACAGGTCGCCGGCTCGATCAAGCTGGAACTCGCACAGTACCGTGAAATGGAAGCCTTCGCGCAGTTCGCCTCCGACCTGGACGCGTCGACGCAGAAGCTTCTGGCCCGCGGTTCGCGCCTGACCGAACTTCTCAAGCAGCGTCAGTATCAGCCGCTGCCGGTCGAAGAGCAGGTCGTTGCGATCTTCGCCGGTGTGCAGGGCTACCTTGACGGCATCCAACTGAACCAGGTCACCGCCTTCGAACAGCAGTGGCTGGATCAGGTGCGCGACAAGGGTGCCGATATCCTGAAGGCAATTCGCGAAGAAGGCGCGCTGTCCGACGGCACCAAGGAAAAGCTGAGCAAGATGCTCGACGAGTTCACCAAGAACTTCGCGTAAGCGGACGGATAAGGACCGGGTAGACGCCACATGGCTAATCTGAAGGACCTGAAAGGCCGGATCTCCAGCGTCAAGAAGACGCAGAAGATCACGAGCGCGATGAAGATGGTGGCGGCTGCCAAGCTGCGCCGTGCACAGGAAGGTGCCGAACAGGCACGTCCCTATGCCGAGCGCATGCACCGCATCATGACCTCCATCGCAAAAAGCGTCGGCGACACCGAAGGTGCACCGAAACTGCTCGCAGGCACCGGCGGCAACCGGCAGCTTTATGTTGTCTGTTCGTCAGACCGTGGTTTGTGCGGCGGCTTCAACGGGACGATCGTGCGTGAAACACGCAAGCGTCTCCGTGACTGCGCGCAAAAGGGCATCGAATTTAAGATTGTCACCATCGGTCGCAAAAGCCGCGATCTGCTGCGCCGTGAGTTCGGCGACAAGATCGTCGCTCACTTCACCGATATCGGCCGCCGTGGCGTCGAGTTCGATGAGGCCGTGTCGATCGCCGACAAGATCACCGAACTGTTCGAAGCCGGAGAGTTCGACGTCTGCACGGTGATCTTCAACAAATTCCAGTCCGCGATAAGCCAGATCGTGACGCCGCAGCAGTTGATCCCGTTCTCGTTGGATGAAGCCGACGACGACGGCGAGGCAGACAAGCCGGCGGGCGGTCCGCGTGCGGTCTATATCTTCGAGCCTGAAGAAGAGGAAATCCTTGAAGACCTGCTGCCGCGCAACATCGCGACGCAGATATTCCAGGCGCTTCTTGAAAGCTCGGCGTCCGAACACGGCGCGCGGATGACCGCCATGGATAACGCGACGCGCAACGCTGGCGACATGATCGACAACCTGACGATGACCTATAACCGGACCCGTCAGGCTGTGATTACCAAGGAACTGATTGAAATCATCTCGGGCGCGGAAGCGCTCTGATAACCCAGAGGCCGTAAGGCAACGGAGCTAAACGATGGCAAATAACGTCGGTAAGATTACCCAAGTCATGGGCGCGGTTGTGGACGTGCAGTTCGAAGGCGAACTGCCGGCGATCCTGAACGCGCTGCATGTCCAGAACCACGACAAGCTTTTGGTTCTCGAAGTGGCGCAGCACCTCGGCGAAAGCGCGGTGCGAACCATCGCCATGGACTCGACCGAAGGTCTGCAGCGCGGTCTTGAAGCGACCGATACGGGCGAAGCCATCTCGGTGCCGGTCGGCCCGGAATGCCTGGGCCGGATCATCAATGTGATCGGCGATCCGATTGACGAACGCGGTCCGGTTAATTCCAAAAAACGGGCGCCGATCCACGCTTCTGCGCCGCCGTTCGTCGATCAGTCGACGGAAACCGAAATTCTGACGACCGGCATCAAGGTCGTCGACCTGATCGCACCGTATGCCAAGGGCGGCAAGATCGGTCTGTTCGGCGGCGCCGGTGTCGGCAAGACGGTGCTGATCATGGAACTGATCAACAACGTCGCCAAAGGCCACGGCGGTTATTCGGTTTTTGCCGGTGTCGGCGAACGTACCCGTGAAGGTAACGACCTGTATCACGAAATGATCGAATCCGGCGTTATCGACCTCGAAGGCGACGGCTCCAAGGCGGCGCTGGTGTACGGCCAGATGAACGAACCGCCCGGTGCCCGTGCCCGTGTCGCGCTGACCGGTCTGACCCAGGCCGAATATTTCCGCGATGAAGAAGGCCAGGATGTGCTGTTCTTCGTCGATAACATCTTCCGCTTTACCCAGGCCGGTTCTGAGGTTTCGGCACTGCTTGGCCGTATCCCGTCAGCGGTGGGTTATCAGCCGACGCTGGCCACCGACATGGGCAACATGCAGGAGCGTATTACGTCCACCAACAAGGGCTCGATCACGTCCGTGCAGGCCATTTACGTGCCGGCCGATGACTTGACCGACCCGGCGCCGGCGAC
>JAYNVG010000062.1:0-6028 GCA_038100295.1 Thalassospiraceae bacterium | reverse complement strand
CTGTTCATCTGTGGCGGCGCCTTCGCAGGTCTCGACAAGATCATCGCCGGTCGTGGCCGTGGCACCAATATCGGCTTCGGCGCCGATGTGCGCGGCCCGGAAGATCGCCAGACCGGGGAAATCCTGGCCGAGGTCGAACCCGAGGATTTGCTGAAGTTCGGTCTCATCCCGGAATTCGTCGGCCGCCTGCCGGTGATCGCGACTCTCGAGGATCTCGACGAAGCGGCGCTGATCGAAATCCTCACGAAGCCGAAGAATGCGCTGGTCAAGCAGTACCAGCGTCTGTTCGAAATGGAAGACGTCAACCTGACGTTCCGCGAGGAAGCCCTCAAATCGGTGGCCAAGAAAGCGGTCGAACGCAAAACCGGGGCACGCGGTCTGCGCTCGATCATGGAAAATATCCTGCTCGACACGATGTTCGACCTGCCGGGTCTGGATGGTGTCGAGGAAATCGTCATCAACGAGGATACGGTCGATGACGGTGCGCCGCCGCTGTTCATCTATGCCGAGCGCAAAGGCGACATGGAATCCTCCGCGTCCTGAATGACGTTTTGATTTCAATTACTTAATTCACCAAGGCAACATTTGCGGGCTTGGCCAGTCGCAAACCCGTGGTCATGCCGCCTGTAATCAGGGCGGCCGACATGCGTTGTAATGTCGGCAAAACCGGCCATTTGGTAGTCCACGCCGCAATGACCGCAAACTATGGCCTTGGCCCTTGCACAATGCAGGCAAACGGCCCACTTTCTAGGTAATAAGGTACATCGTCGGAACGCCGCTTGGGACGGGAGATGCAGCGGTTTCCGACCACAATGGAGCGAATGAATGATAACGAGCGAACACAAAGATCAAAAAGAAGACTTTCCGGTTCTGCCGCTGCGCGACATCGTCGTTTTCCCGCATATGATCGTCCCGCTGTTCGTCGGCCGGGAGAAATCCGTGCGCGCCCTCGAAGACGTGATGAAGGACGATAAGCAGATCCTGCTCGTCGCCCAGAAGAATGCCGCCGACGACGATCCCGGCAAGGACGACATTTATCAGATCGGTACCGTGTCCACGGTGCTGCAATTGCTGAAGCTGCCCGACGGCACGGTCAAGGTGTTGGTCGAGGGCATCCAGCGTGCGCGCATCGAAAAATTCACCGAAACGGAACAGTTCTTCCAGGTCGAGGCGCAGCGCCTTCCCGAGCAGCTCGGCGACGAACGGGAGCTGGAAGCCGTCTCGCGCTCGGTGGTCAGCCAGTTCGAAAGCTACATCAAGCTCAACAAGAAGATTCCGCCGGAAGTGCTGGTCTCACTGAACCAGATCGACGACCCGTCGAAGCTGGCCGATACCGTCGCCTCGCATCTGGCGATCAAGATTTCCGAAAAGCAGGAGCTGCTGGAAGTTGAAAGCGTCATCGAGCGGCTGGAACGCGTGCTGGGCTTCATGGAAGCCGAAATCGGGGTCTTGCAGGTCGAAAAGAAAATCCGCAACCGCGTCAAGCGGCAGATGGAGAAGACGCAGCGCGAGTACTATCTGAACGAACAGCTCAAGGCCATTCAGAAAGAACTCGGCGAAACCGACGATGGCCGCGACGAGTCCGCGGAAATCGAGGAAAAGATCGAAAAGACCAAGCTGACCAAAGAAGCCAAGGAAAAGGCGCTGGCCGAGCTCAAGAAGCTGAAAAGCATGTCGCCGATGTCGGCGGAAGCGACGGTCGTGCGTAACTACCTCGACTGGATGCTCGGGATTCCGTGGAAGAAGCGGACTCGCGTCAAAAAGGACATCAAGATCGCCCAGGAGATCCTGGACGCCGATCACTATGGTCTGGAAAAGGTCAAGGAACGGATCGTCGAATACCTTGCCGTGCAGCAGCGCACCAACAAGGTCACCGGCCCGATCCTCTGCCTCGTCGGCCCGCCGGGCGTCGGCAAGACGTCGCTCGGGAAATCGATTGCTGAATCGACCGGCCGCAATTTCGTCCGCATGTCGCTGGGCGGGGTGCGCGACGAGTCCGAAATCCGCGGTCACCGCCGCACGTATATCGGCTCCATGCCCGGCAAGATCATCCAGTCGATGAAAAAAGCGAAGTCGTCCAATCCGCTGTTCCTGCTCGACGAAGTCGACAAGATGGGCAACGACTGGCGCGGCGATCCGGCGTCGGCACTGCTGGAAGTTCTCGATCCGGAGCAGAACGCCAACTTCAACGACCATTATCTGGAGGTCGATTACGACCTTTCGGATGTGATGTTCGTAACCACGGCGAATACCCTCAACATGCCGGGACCGCTGCTCGACCGTATGGAGATCATCCGGCTTTCGGGCTACACCGAGCATGAAAAGGTCGAAATCGCGAAACGCCACTTGATTCCGAAGCAGATGGAAAAGCACGGCATCAAGGACGGCGAATGGTCGATTTCGGACAACGCGCTTCTGCACCTGATCCGCTATTACACCCGCGAAAGCGGGGTGCGTAACCTGGAACGCGAAGTGTCGAACCTGATACGCAAGGCGCTCAAGGATATCCTTATGGGCGAAGCCAAGGACGTGAAGGTCACGGTTCAGAACATCGAAAAGTATGCCGGTATCAAGAAATACCGCTTCGGTGAAATCGAGGCCGAGGATCTGGTCGGTGTCGTCACCGGCCTTGCCTGGACCGAAGTCGGCGGGGAATTGCTGTCGATTGAGTCCATCATGGTCCCGGGCCGCGGCAAGATGACCATCACCGGCAAGCTCGGCGATGTCATGCAGGAAAGCATCCAGGCCGCGAAATCCTATGTTCAGTCCCGTGCGCAAACGTTTGGTATCCGCCCGACGATGTTCAATCAGCGCGATATCCACGTGCACGTGCCGGAAGGCGCGACCCCCAAGGACGGCCCGTCGGCCGGCGTCGGGATGACGACCTCGATCGTCTCCGTGCTGACCGGCATTCCGGTCCGCAAGGAAGTCGCAATGACCGGCGAAGTCACGTTGCGTGGCCGCGTTCTGGCGATCGGCGGCCTCAAGGAAAAACTCCTGGCGGCACTCCGGGGCGGCATCAAAACCGTGCTGATCCCGCAGGAAAACGAAAAGGACCTGGCCGACATTCCGGACGTGGTGAAGAAGGGGCTTGAGATCATCCCGGTCACGACCGTCGACGAGGTTCTGGAACGCGCTTTGTCCAAGCCGCTGACACCGATCGAGTGGACCGAGGAAGACGACGCCAAGGCGGCGGCACTTGCCTCGCAAACCCCGGACGAAAGTGGTACGATGGGCGACCTGGTCAAACACTGAGCAGCGGTTTTAAAGCTGATCTGCAAAGGGCGCACTCTCCGGGGTGCGCCCTTTCTCTTGGCCGTGTCCCGCCGGGTCATTGCGGGAAACGCGATCGTTAAAATTGTCAGCAAACGAATCGACGTGCCGGATTCACGTGTTTTCCGCAGAAATCCGCGCTTTCGGGACCGTTCGGGGCAAATATCTTAAAAACATCGCGATTCGCTCTGAGAAAATAATGCTTTGTTTACCGTGGGTTACGGGTTTGTTTGCAAAAAACCGCAGAATTCTGCGGCTTCCAAGGGGTGTTGAATTGACGCTTTAAGAGCGCTGGCACTAGATTCATCGCGAGCGCCGCGCTCGGGAAAGCGAAGATTTTCGTTTGGAGTGCGGATGTAAATTTTAATCCTCAAACCTTGTAAAAAGGGGGCATGAGCCGTGAATAAAAATGATCTCGTCGCCGCTGTCGCGGATTCTGCGGGCCTGACCAAAGCCGACGCAGCCAAAGCCGTTGACGCGGTGTTTGATAACATCAGTGGTTCCTTGAAGGGTGGCGGAGAAGTTCGCCTCGTCGGCTTCGGTACGTTTTCCGTGGTCAACCGGAAAGCCACTACTGGCCGCAACCCGCGGACCGGTGAAACGATCCAGATTCCGGCTTCGAAGCAGCCGAAATTCAAAGCCGGCAAAGGTCTCAAAGACGCCGTCAACTAAGCGACGTCGAAAATTCCTTTCGAAGACGCCGGCCCACGTGGTCGGCGTTTTCTTTTGCCCGGGGCGCTCCGCACTTGCCGTATATGACGGCGCACAGTATATGGTGCCCTTGAAGGGCGGTTAGCTCAGCTGGGAGAGCATCTCGTTTACACCGAGAGGGTCGGCGGTTCGATCCCGTCACCGCCCACCATTTCCCTCGAATTCAAACGGATCGAAAAGGACTCAAATATTGTTTGGATTTGAGGAGCGTCACTGCTTGACACCCTGATAGGGGTGCTTTAGATCATCGCTTCCGCCAAGCACACTCTGCTTTGGCGGGCCTTTATGGGGGTGTAGCTCAGTTGGTTAGAGCGCCGGCCTGTCACGCCGGAGGCCGCGGGTTCGAGTCCCGTCACTCCCGCCACTTTCCTCAAAAATTCGTTTCGATGAATGCCTGGATTTCTGCCGGTTGCTGCCGCACGAGCGGAATTCATGGCGTACCCGTTAATGTTTATATGCGGTTGCGAAAAAAACCTCATGAAACAGACGTTACGGCATTGAAAAATAGGGCCTTGTGAGGCATACCTTAAACGCCTACCGTTGACATAATTCGTGGCGCTCGCTCCGGGCCGAACACGACCAATAGACCGGTAAAAAACCGGGGAGAGGATAGCTTGGAAGGCTTATTGAGCGAGTATCTTCCGATCCTGGTCTTTCTGGGGATCGCCACCGCCATCGCCTGCATTGCGGTCCTGGGGTCGTATATCGTTGCGCCACAGCGCCCGGACGCTGAAAAATCATCCGCCTACGAATGCGGGTTCGAGGCATTCGAGGACGCACGGCACAAGTTCGATGTCCGTTTCTACCTCGTCGCGATCCTGTTCATCATTTTCGACCTTGAAGTCGCCTTCCTGTTCCCGTGGGCCATCTCGCTGGGCAATATCGGCGTCTTCGGGTTCTGGTCGATGATGGTGTTCCTCGGAATCCTGACCATCGGTTTCGTTTATGAATGGCGCAAAGGAGCCCTCGAATGGGAGTAAGCAATACCGCCCAGACGGAGCCGTCACCGCTGCCACCGGGCGAGGAACAGGATGCCATTCTTCGCCAGGTCACCGGTGAGCTGACCGACAAGGGGTTCGTCGTCGCCTCGGTCGACAAACTCGTCAACTGGGCACGCACCGGCTCGCTGTGGCCGATGACCTTCGGGCTGGCCTGCTGCGCCATCGAAATGATGCATGCCTACGTCAGCCGCTACGACCTCGACCGATTCGGCGTTGTGCCAAGGCCGAGTCCGCGCCAGTCCGACGTCATCATCGTCGCCGGCACGTTGACCAACAAGATGGCGCCCGCATTCCGCAAGGTCTACGACCAGATGGCGGAACCGCGCTACGTGATCTCCATGGGATCATGCGCCAATGGCGGCGGTTACTATCACTATTCATATGCTGTGGTGCGTGGCTGTGACCGTGTTGTTCCGGTCGATGTCTATGTTCCCGGCTGTCCGCCGACGGCCGAAGCACTGGTCTACGGCGTCATGCAGCTTCAGAAAAAGATCAAACGCACCGGAACCCTGTTCCGTTAACGGCTCCCGAATAACAAAGCACGGATCATCATGGATCAGGTTCTAAAGGAATTGGGCGGTTATATCCGGGACACCCTCGGCAAATCCGTCGTGGATGTGTCCGTCCGTCTGGGTCAGTTGACCGTCGAGATCGAGCGTGCCGACGTGCTCAAGGTCCTGAAATTCCTGCGTGACGATGCGAACTGTCAGTTTCTGACCCTGCTTGATGTCTGCGGCGTCGATTATCCCGACGACGATGAACGTTTCGAAATCGTCTACCACCTGTTGTCGATGACCCATAACAACCGGATCCGCGTCAAGCTCAGAACAGACGAGGACACGCCGGTCGACAGCGCTACCGGGCTGTTCAGCGCCGCCAACTGGTGGGAACGCGAAGTCTGGGACATGTTCGGCGTGGCATTCGTCAATCACCCGGATTTGCGCCGCATCCTGACCGATTACGGGTTCGAGGGGCATCCGCTGCGCAAGGATTTCCCGCTCACCGGCTATGTCGAGGTGCGCTACGACGACGAGCAGAAGCGC
>JAYNVG010000010.1:0-101923 GCA_038100295.1 Thalassospiraceae bacterium | reverse complement strand
CCGCGAAGGTGGCCGCACCGTCGGTGCCGGCGTCGTCGCGAAGATTATCGAGTAAGGGTACAAGGCCGTGGTCCTGTCCTCGGACGGGACCACGGGGCGGCATAGGGGTATAGCTCAGTTGGTAGAGCGGCGGTCTCCAAAACCGCAGGTCCCGGGTTCGAGCCCTGGTGCCCCTGCCACGCACCTCTGTGGTATTGAGGTTGCGTAAGTGAGATTGAAACTACATCTCTAGGGAATGATCCCTTGGATGACTTAGATGAGCAGGTTCGCTTAAGAAACTGCAAGGTATGTAAGATCAATGGCAAAAACCAATCCGGCACAGTTTGTCCGCGAAGTCAGGCAGGAAGCCTCCAAGGTGACCTGGCCGACCCGTAAGGAAACCGGTGTTTCGACGGCGATGGTGTTCGTTTTCTGCATCATTGCGGCGATCTTTTTCCTGTTGGTCGATCAGGTCCTGCAGCTTGGCGTGAAATTCCTGTTCGGACTCGGAGGCTGATCCCATGGCCATGCGTTGGTACGTCGTTCACGTTTACTCCGGCTCGGAGAAGAAGGTCGCCCAGTCGATCGAAGAACAGGTACGCCAGGCAGGTATGGAAGACCTGGTCGAGGAAGTCCTGGTGCCGACCGAGGAAGTCGTGGAAATGCGCCGTGGCGCCAAGCACAATTCTGAACGCAAGTTCTTCCCTGGTTATGTGCTGGTGCGGATGGAGTTGTCCGACGAAACCTGGCACCTGGTGAAAAATACGCCGAAAGTGACCGATTTCCTTGGCGGACAAGGCCGTCCGTCGCCGATTACGGACGCCGAAGCCGAGCGCATCATCTATCAGGTCAAGGAAGGCGTCGAGCGGCCGAAGCCGTCGATCACCTTCGAAGTCGGCGAGCAGGTTCGTGTCTGCGACGGTCCGTTCAACTCGTTCAACGGCCTGATCGAGGATGTCGACGAGGAACGTGCCCGCGTCAAGGTCGCGGTCAGCATCTTCGGGCGTGCGACCCCGGTCGAACTGGAATACTCGCAGGTCGAAAAGCTTTGACAGAATACGCCGGGGCCATTACACCCCGGCGCGCTGGAACCTAGTTTCCGGCATTTCCGTGTGGAAGGCCCGCCAAGGCCGCACCACGCACTCAGAAACGGAACGTATGTTCCACCAGATATACTGAGAGAGACATGGCAAAAAAAATCGCTGGCTACGTAAAGCTGCAGGTGCCGGCGGGACAAGCGAACCCGTCGCCGCCGATCGGTCCGGCCCTTGGTCAGGCCGGCCTCAACATCATGGAATTCTGCAAGGCGTTCAACGCCGAAACGCAGGGCATGGAGCCGGGTATGCCGGTTCCGGTCGTGATCACCGCATATGCGGACCGCACGTTCTCGTTCATCACCAAGACCCCGCCGGCCAGCTACTTCCTCAAGAAGGCAGCCAAGGTCAGCAAGGGTTCCGGTACGCCGAACAAGAACAAGGTCGGCAAAGTGACCATGAACCAGCTTCGTGAAATCGCGGAACTGAAGATGAAAGACCTCAATGCGAACGATGTCGAAGCCGCCGCAAGCATGCTGGCCGGTTCTGCGCGTTCCATGGGCATCGATGTGGAGGGCGCATAACATGGCTCGCAAAGGCAAGCGTTACTCGGCCGCGCTCGAAAACGTCGACCGCAATGCGGTTTACACGATCGAGGATGCCGTCAAGATTCTTAAAGACAACGCCAAGGCGAAATTTGATGAAACCATCGAAGTCGCCATGAACCTGGGTGTCGACCCGCGCCACGCCGACCAGATGGTCCGCGGCACTGTGTCGCTGCCGCACGGTACCGGCAAATCGCTGCGCGTCGCGGTCTTCGCCAAGGACGCGAAGGCGGACGAAGCCCGCAAGGCCGGCGCCGATCTCGTCGGTGCCGAGGATCTCATGGAACAGATCCAGGGCGGCATGATGGACTTCGACCGCTGCATCGCGACCCCGGACATGATGGGCGTCGTCGGCCGTCTCGGCAAAGTGCTGGGTCCGAAGGGCCTGATGCCGAACCCGAAACTGGGCACGGTGACCATGAACGTCGCCGAAGCGATCCAGGCGGCAAAAGCCGGTCAGATCGAATTCCGTGTCGAAAAGCAGGGCATCATTCATGCCGGTGTCGGCAAGGCGAGCTTCTCCGCCGAGCAGCTTAAAGAAAACATCGCGGCCTTCGTCAGCGCCATTCAGCATGCAAAGCCGACCGGCGCCAAGGGCACGTATATGAAAAAAGTCAGCGTCACATCGACGATGGGGCCTGGCATCAAGTTGGACCTGAGCACGCTTTAAAAGCAATCAGGTCTTGAAGAATTCGGCCGAAACGTTTATGCGTCCGGTCGAACAGGAGCGGCTCCGGAGGATTTCGGGGCCGTTCTGACCTGTCCGAGACCGTAGGTACACCCGCCTTTTGGGGTGTTTAATGGAACTTCCACCTACATAGACAGTGTCGATGCCAATGATTTTTGAGAGCAATCTCAATGGATTGGCTTGGACTGTTGTACTGGACAGGGCGAGCCGGCTTTGACCGAAAGTGCGCCCAGGAAATGACCGGGGCGTGCTCAGGTCGGAGTCAAAGTGCAACAGGGGTTCAATGATGAACCGCTTTTGACTGGAGACGATCCGTGGACCGATCGGAAAAAAATGAACTGGTCTCGTCGCTCCGTGGAACGTTCGAGAATACGTCTATCGTCGTCGTGACCCACTACATCGGGCTCAACGTCGCCGATATCAGCGATCTCAGAACGAAGATGCGGGATGCCGGTGCCAGCTTCAAAGTTACCAAGAATCGGCTCACTCGTCTCGCTTTGGAAGGCACGCCCTACGATCAGATCGGCGATCTCTTCACCGGTCCCACGGCCATCGCTTATTCCGATGATCCCGTGGCGCCTGCGAAAGTCGCCGTGGATTTCGCCAAGAAGAACGACAAGCTCGTCGTTCTCGGCGGTGCAATGGGGAACGTTCGACTTGATGAAAATGCCATCAAGCAGCTCGCCACCTTGCCGTCGCTTGACGAACTCCGCGCCAAGATCGTGGGTATGCTGAATACACCAGCGACGAGAGTTGCAGGCGTCCTTCAGGCGCCGGCAGGTCAGATCGCGCGGGTGCTCAGCGCGCGTAGCCAACAAAGTGAAGCGGCGTGACGCCGTAAACGATTGTCAATAGTTCAAGCCTTAGGAGACTGATAAAATGGCTGATCTTGAAAAGATTGCTGAAGAACTGTCGAACCTGACGGTTCTGGAAGCCGCTGAGCTTTCCAAGCTGCTCGAAGAAAAATGGGGCGTTTCCGCCGCGGCACCGGTTGCCGTTGCCGCCGCTCCGGCCGCTGGTGGTGGTGATGCCGCCGCTGCGGAAGAAAAAGACGAATTCGACGTCATTCTGGCCGCCGCTGGCGACAAGAAGATCAACGTGATCAAGGAAGTCCGCACCATTACCGGTCTGGGCCTCAAGGAAGCGAAAGATCTCGTCGAAGGTGCACCGAAGCCCGTCAAGGAAGGTGCCAAGAAAGAAGAAGCCGAAGAGATCAAGAAGAAGCTGGAAGAAGCCGGCGCTACCGTCGAACTCAAGTAAGCTTTTGGTGGACGCGGCCGCTTCGGCGGCCGCGTCGCCTGCTTGTGCCGCTGTATTTCAAGGCCGGCAGGTTGATTGGTTAGAACATTTGTTCAGGGAACGACTTCCGTTCCCGGCCCCCATATCGGGGCACGACACTGCAGACGCGCTTTTGCCCGCATAGGCCTTGCCGCGGCCGGGAAAGTGGAAGCGCAGAACTCGCGGGTCGGGATCATCGGTGCGGCATGCCGTTGGATCTCTCCCACATGGAAACGGTCTCCGACCGGCGCGCAGGGAATGGCGCCCGCCAGGAGCATTAGGAAATCGAGGGACGTAATGGCGAGCAGCTTTACGGGACGCAAACGCGTGCGGAAATATTTCGGCCGGCTTCAGGCCGCCGTGGAAATGCCGAATCTGATCGAGGTTCAGCGCACTTCTTACGAACAGTTCCTGCAGCGCGACACGGCCAGAAACCAGCGCACGGATACCGGTATTCAGGAAGTCTTCAAGTCGGTGTTTCCGATCAAGGACTTCTCCGAGCGCGGTACGCTTGAATTCGTTTCCTACGAGTTCGAAGACCCCAAATACGACGTCGAGGAATGCCAGCAACGCGGCATGACCTATGCAGCGCCCCTCAAGGTGACGCTCCGTCTGGTGGTCTGGGACATCGACGAGGAAACCGGTGCACGCTCGATCCGCGACGTCAAGGAACAGGACGTCTACATGGGCGACATGCCGCTGATGACGGCCAAGGGCACGTTCGTCGTCAACGGCACCGAGCGCGTGATCGTCTCGCAGATGCACCGCTCGCCGGGCGTGTTCTTCGATCACGACAAGGGCAAGACCCATTCGTCGGGTAAATACCTGTTCGCCGCGCGTATCATTCCCTACCGCGGTTCCTGGCTCGATTTCGAATTCGACGCCAAGGATCTGGCCTATGTGCGCATCGACCGCCGCCGCAAACTGCCGGTGACGACGCTGCTGCTGGCCCTCGACAACGAGGAAACGGCTGCGCGTCGCGTCAAGGCCGCCGAAGACGGTGCGTCCCTTGCACCGGATGAAATCAACGGCCTGACGCCGGAAGACATTCTCAAGTACTTCTACGACGTGGTCAGCTACGAGCGCGTCAAGCGCGGCTGGAAGACTCCGTTCAATCCGGATCTGCTGCGCGGCGTCAAGCTGACGGCCGACCTGATCAACGCCAAGACCGGCCGTGTCGCCGCTGAAGCCGGCACCAAGATGACGCCGCGTCTGCTGCGCCAGCTTGCCGAGAAGGGCATGGAAGAACAGGTCGTCACCGACGAGGAACTGATCGGCCGTTATGTCGCCAGCGACATCATCAACCCGGAAACCGGGGAAGTGTACGTCGAAGCCGGTGACGAAATCGTCGAGGACACGCTGGAAATGCTCAGCGAAGCCGGTGTCGACGTCATCGACACCCTGGCCATCGACCACGTCAACGTCGGCCCGTACATCCGCAATACCCTGGCCGTCGACAAGAACACGTCTCGCGACGAAGCACTGATCGACATCTACCGCGTCATGCGTCCGGGCGAGCCGCCGACCCTGGAGACCGCAGAAGCGCTGTTCCATGGTTTGTTCTTCGATTCCGAACGCTACGACCTGTCATCGGTAGGCCGCGTCAAGATGAACGCGCGCCTTGGTTTCGAAACCGAAGACACGCTGCGGGTACTGCGCAAGGAAGACATCCTCGCCGTCATCAAGACGCTCGTAGAGCTGAAGGACGGTAAGGGTGAAATCGACGACATCGATCACCTCGGCAACCGCCGTGTGCGTTCGGTCGGCGAACTGATGGAAAACCAGTACCGTGTCGGTCTTCTGCGCATGGAACGGGCGATCCGCGAGCGCATGAGCTCGGTCGAGATCGATACCGTCATGCCGCATGACCTGATCAACGCCAAGCCGGCAGCGGCGGCGGTGCGTGAATTCTTCGGCTCCTCGCAGCTGTCGCAGTTCATGGACCAGACCAACCCGCTTTCGGAAGTGACCCACAAACGTCGCCTCTCGGCGCTTGGCCCGGGCGGTCTGACCCGCGAACGCGCCGGCTTCGAAGTGCGCGACGTGCACCCGACGCATTATGGCCGTATCTGCCCGATCGAAACGCCGGAAGGCCCGAACATCGGTCTGATCAACTCGCTGGCCACCTTTGCCCGCGTCAACAAGTACGGCTTCATCGAAACGCCGTACCGCGAAGTCAAGGACGGCAAGGTGACCTCGGAAGTGGTCTACATGTCGGCCATGCAGGAAGGGCGCTACACCATCGCCCAGGCCAACGCCGAATTGGACGCCAAGGGCCAGTTCGTCGACGACCTGGTGAGCTGCCGCCGCGGCGGTGACTTCATGCTGTCGCGTCCGGAAGACATCGATTACATCGACGTTTCACCGAAGCAGCTCGTCTCCGTCGCAACGGCGCTGATCCCGTTCCTCGAGAACGATGACGCCAACCGTGCGCTGATGGGCTCCAACATGATGCGCCAGGCGGTTCCCGTCATCCGCGCCGAAGCGCCGTTCGTCGGCACCGGCATGGAAGCGGCAGTGGCCCGTGACTCCGGCGCGACCATCGTGGCCCGGCGCTCGGGTGTCGTCGACCAGATCGACGGCGCTCGCATCGTCATCAACGCCACCGAGGAAACGGATACTTCGGAAACCGGCGTCGATATCTACAACCTGCTGAAGTTCCAGCGCTCCAACCAGAACACCTGCCTGCACCAGCGTCCGCTGGTGAAGGTCGGCGACGTGGTTGTCGCCGGCGATACCATCGCCGACGGCCCGTCGACCGAGATCGGCGATCTGGCACTCGGCCGGAACGTGCTCGTCGCGTTCATGCCGTGGAACGGTTACAACTTCGAGGATTCGATCCTGATCTCGGAACGCATCGTCCGTGACGACGTCTTCACCTCGATCCACATCGAGGAATTCGAAGTCATGGCCCGCGACACCAAGCTGGGTCAGGAAGAAATCACCCGCGACATTCCGAACGTCGGCGAGGAAGCGCTCAAGAACCTCGACGAAGCCGGTATCGTCTACATCGGCGCCGAAGTCGAGCCGGGCGATATCCTGGTCGGCAAGGTGACGCCGAAAGGCGAAAGCCCGATGACGCCGGAAGAAAAACTGCTTCGCGCCATCTTCGGCGAAAAGGCCTCCGACGTCCGCGATACGTCGCTGAAACTGCCGCCAGGCGTTGCCGGTACGGTGGTCGAGGTGCGGGTCTTCTCGCGCCGTGGCGTCGACAAGGACGAACGTGCGCTGGCCATCGAGCAGTCGGAAATCGAACGTCTCGCGAAGGACCGTGACGACGAACGCGCGATCCTCGAGCGTTCGTTCTCGCAGCGCCTGAAGACACTGATCCTGAAAAAGAAGGTGGTCAGCGGTCCGAAGGGCCTGAAGGACGGCACCGTGATCACCGAAGACGTGCTCGCCGAGTACACCGTCGGCCAGATCGCACAGATCGTCGTCGCAAACGACAAGGTCATGAGCGACGTCGAAGCCCTTAAAGCCAAGTTCGAGAGCGATATCGCCCTGCTGCAGGCCCGTTTCGACGACAAGGTCGAAAAGCTGCAGCGCGGCGACGATCTCAGCCCCGGCGTCATGAAAATGGTCAAGGTCTTCGTCGCGGTGAAGCGCAAGCTGCAGCCGGGCGACAAGATGGCCGGCCGTCACGGCAACAAGGGTGTGATCTCGAAGATCATCCCGGCCGAGGATATGCCGCACACCGAAGACGGGACGCCGGTCGATATCGTGCTGAACCCGTTGGGCGTGCCGTCGCGTATGAACGTCGGTCAGATTCTCGAAACCCACCTGGGCTGGGCCTGCCGCGGTCTGGGTCAGCAGATCGGTGAACTTCTGGATACCGGCAAGGCGCCGCAGACGGTTCGCTCCAAGCTGAAAGAGATCTACGGCAAGAAGAACTACAAGGATGACATCCAGTCGCTCGACGACGACGAGGTCATGGAACTCGCCAGCAACCTGCGCGGCGGCGTGCCGATTGCGACGCCGGTGTTCGACGGTGCGCGCGAGCCGGACATTGTCGAAATGCTGGAAATGGCCGGTCTCGATACCTCCGGTCAGGTCACGCTGTACGACGGCCGCACCGGCGAGCAGTTCCACCGCCCGGTCACGGTCGGTTACATCTACATGCTGAAACTGCACCACCTGGTGGACGACAAGATCCACGCCCGTTCCATCGGCCCGTACTCGCTGGTCACCCAGCAGCCGCTGGGCGGTAAGGCGCAGTTCGGCGGTCAGCGCTTCGGTGAAATGGAAGTGTGGGCGCTCGAAGCTTACGGCGCCGCTTATACGCTGCAGGAAATGCTCACCGTCAAATCGGATGACGTCTCCGGACGGACGAAGGTTTACGAAGCCATCGTCCGTGGCGACGACACGTTCGAAGCCGGGGTGCCGGAATCCTTCAACGTTCTCGTGAAGGAACTCCACGCACTCGGCCTCAACGTTGAACTCCGCTAACCGGTAACGTCCCGAACAAAGGAAAAACGCTATGAACGAACTTTCGAAAATCTTCGGTCAACAGCAGGGGACGCAGCGGTTCGATCAGATCCGTATCTCGATCGCGTCGCCGGAACGTATCCTGAGCTGGTCCTTCGGTGAGATCAAAAAGCCGGAAACCATCAACTACCGGACCTTCAAGCCGGAACGCGACGGCCTGTTCTGCGCCCGCATCTTCGGCCCGGTGAAGGATTACGAGTGCCTGTGCGGCAAGTACAAGCGGATGAAGTACAAGGGCATCATCTGCGAAAAGTGCGGCGTCGAAGTCACGCTGCAGAAAGTCCGCCGCGAGCGCATGGGCCACATCGAGTTGGCCTCGCCGGTCGCGCACATCTGGTTCCTGAAATCACTGCCGTCGCGCATCGGGCTTCTGCTCGACATGACGCTGAAGGATCTGGAACGGGTTCTGTATTTCGAAAACTACGTGGTCGTCGAACCCGGCACCACGCCGCTCAAGATGCATGAACTGCTGACCGAAGAGCAGTACCAGAACGCGATGGACGAGTACGGCGAAAGCGAATTCACCGTCGGCATCGGTGCCGAAGCGATGCGTGAAATGCTGACCGCCATCGATCTCGAGGAAGAACTCGAAATCCTCAAGGTCGACCTCAAGGAGACCAACTCCGAAGCCAAGCGCAAGAAATTCGTCAAGCGCCTGAAGCTGATCGAAGCGTTCATCGAATCCGGCGCCCGTCCGGAATGGATGATCCTGACGCACATCCCGGTCATTCCGCCGGAACTGCGTCCGCTGGTGCCGCTGGATGGCGGCCGCTTCGCGACGTCGGACCTGAACGACCTGTATCGCCGCGTCATCAACCGCAACAACCGCCTGAAGCGCCTGATCGAGTTGCGTGCGCCGGACATCATCATCCGTAACGAAAAGCGGATGCTGCAGGAATCCGTCGATGCGCTGTTCGACAACGGTCGCCGTGGCCGCGCCATCACCGGCGCCAACAAACGGCCGCTGAAATCGCTCAGCGACATGCTGAAGGGCAAGCAGGGCCGCTTCCGTCAGAACCTGCTCGGCAAGCGCGTCGACTACTCCGGCCGTTCCGTGATCGTTGTCGGTCCGGAACTCAAGCTGCACCAGTGCGGTCTGCCGAAGAAGATGGCGCTCGAACTGTTCAAGCCGTTCATCTATGCCAAGCTCGAACTTTACGGCCGTGCCACCACCATCAAGGCGGCCAAGAAGATGGTCGAAAAAGAGCGTCCGGAGGTCTGGGATATCCTCGAAGAGGTGATCCGCGAACACCCGGTGCTGCTGAACCGTGCGCCGACCCTGCACCGTCTGGGCATCCAGGCGTTCGAGCCGGTGCTAATCGAAGGCAAGGCGATCCAGCTTCACCCGCTGGTGTGCGCGGCGTTCAACGCCGACTTCGACGGTGACCAGATGGCCGTTCACGTGCCGCTGTCTCTCGAAGCGCAGCTCGAAGCCCGCGTGCTGATGATGTCGACCAACAACATTCTCAGCCCGGCCAACGGCAAGCCGATCATCGTGCCGTCGCAGGATATCGTGCTTGGGCTTTACTACATGTCGCTCGATCGCGAAGGCGAGAAGGGCGAAGGCATGGTGTTCGCCGACGTCAGCGAAATCCAGCAGGCGCTGGATTCCGGCGCCGTGTCGATGCACGCCAACATCGAAGCCCGTTATCACACGGTCGACGAGGAAGGCGAGCCGACGGTCGTCCGCGTCATGACGACGCCGGGACGGATGCTGCTTTCGGAAATCCTGCCGAAGAACAAGAACGTGCCGTTCTCGCTGATCAACCAGCTTCTGACCAAGCGCGAAATCACCAACGTCATCGACGAGGTGTATCGTCACTGCGGTCAGAAAGAGACGGTGATCTTCGCCGACCGTATGATGGGTCTCGGCTTCAAGCAAGCCTGCCGGGCCGGCATCTCGTTCGGCAAGGACGACCTGATCATTCCGGATTCCAAAGTCAAACTCGTTGGCGAGACCGAAGACAAGGTCAAGGAATACGAACAGCAGTATCAGGACGGCCTCATCACCCAGGGCGAAAAATACAACAAGGTCGTCGATGCATGGTCGCATTGCACGGACCGTGTCGCTGACGAGATGATGAAGGAAATTCAGAAGATCGAAACCGGCAAGCCGATCAACTCGGTTTACATGATGGCGCACTCCGGTGCCCGTGGTTCGGCGGCGCAGATGAAGCAGCTCGCCGGCATGCGCGGCCTGATGGCGAAGCCGTCGGGCGAGATCATCGAAACGCCGATCATCTCGAACTTCAAGGAAGGCCTGACCGTGCTCGAATACTTCAACTCGACGCACGGTGCCCGTAAGGGTCTTGCCGATACCGCGCTGAAAACTGCCAACTCCGGTTATCTGACGCGTCGTCTGGTCGATGTTGCCCAGGACTGCATCATCCTCGAAGAGGATTGTGGTACCGACGACTACATCACCGTCAGCCCGGTTGTCGAAGGCGGTGACGTCGTGTCGCCGCTGAGCGAACGGGTTCTGGGCCGGACCGCCGCCGAAGACGTGATCCATCCGATTTCCGGTGAAGTCATCGTTAAGCGTAACGTCATCATCGAAGAGCCGCACTGCGCGGTAATCGAGGAGGCGGAAGTCGAAAGCATCCGCATCCGTTCGGTGCTGACCTGCGAACTGACCGGCGGCGTCTGCGCCGCGTGCTACGGCCGCGATCTGGCCCGTGGCACTTCGGTCAACATGGGCGAGGCTGTCGGCGTCATGGCCGCACAGTCGATCGGCGAGCCGGGCACCCAGCTGACGATGCGGACGTTCCACATCGGTGGCGCCGTACAGCGTGGTACCGAGCGTTCCTACATCGAGTCGGTGGCCGATGCGAAGGTCAAGCTGATCAACGCAACGACGGTCAAGAACTCGCGCGGCGTGCTCATCGTCATGAGCCGTAACGCCGAGCTGACGCTGGTCGACAACAAGGGCCGCGACCGTGCCAAGCACCGTATTCCTTACGGTGCCCAGCTGATGGTCAAGGACGGTGCCAAGGTGACTCGTGGCGACAAGCTCGCCGAGTGGGATCCTTACACCCTGCCGGTGATCACCGAGCGTGAAGGTATTGCGAACTACGTCGACCTTCAGGACGGCATCTCGCTGACCGAGCGCACCGATGAAGCGACCGGGATTTCGTACCGCGTGGTTACCGATTGGAAGTCGCAGCCGAAAGGCTCGGACCTGCGTCCGCGCATCACGCTGCGTGACAAGAAGGGCGAGGTCATCGCCCTCGATACCGGTCACGAGGCCCGTTATTTCCTCTCCGTCGACGCCATTCTGTCGGTTGAAAACGGTCAGGAAGTGCATGCTGGTGACGTGCTTGCGCGTATCCCGCGTGAAAGCGCCAAGACCCGTGACATTACCGGTGGTCTGCCGCGTGTCGCGGAACTGTTCGAAGCCCGACGCCCGAAAGACCACGCGATCATCGCCGAAAGCGAAGGCCGCGTCGAATTCGGCAAGGACTACAAGAACAAGCGCCGCGTCATCGTGCAGCCGGTCGAGGACGGCCTTGAGCCGACCGAATACCTGGTGCCGAAGGGGCGTCACCTGTCGGTCCAGGAAGGTGACTATGTTCAGATCGGCGATGCGCTGATGGACGGTAACCCGGTGCCGCATGACATCCTGCGCGTACTGGGTGTCGAGGCGCTGGCCGAGTACCTGATTAACGAAATCCAGGACGTTTATCGTCTGCAGGGCGTGAAGATCAACGACAAGCACATCGAGGTGATCGTTCGCCAGATGCTGCAGAAGGTCGAGATCGCTGCCGGCGGCGATACCACGCTGTTGATCGGTGAGCTGATCGACAAGGTCGAGTTCGACAAGATCAACGCCAAGGCGCTGGAAGAAGGCGGCAAGCCGGCCGAAGCGACCCCGGTTCTTCAGGGGATCACCAAGGCCAGCCTGCAGACTCAGTCGTTCATCTCGGCGGCGTCGTTCCAGGAGACCACCCGTGTGCTGACCGAAGCCGCCGTTTCCGGCAAGATCGACGATCTGATCGGTCTCAAGGAAAACGTCATCGTCGGACGTCCGATCCCGGCAGGTACCGGCTCGTTCATGAATGGCATGCGCGAAATCGCCGCCAAACGTGACGCCGCCGTTGCCAAGACCCTGCCGCCGGAAGAGGCTGCCGAGCTTCTCGACGCGCCGGCACCGGCAGACGCCGACTAAGAATCAGGCGTTTATAAAGAACGAGAAGGGCACGCATCCCCGGGGTGCGTGCCCTTTTTGATTCGCAAAACGGCGGTTTTTACACCTTATCCGGCGCTTAAACGGCCTAAATCCGCTTTGCAGCGACTCCTGTTTTTGCAATGCAGCATGAAATGGCTCAATATCTGGTGCGATAATGTACCAAACCCACTACATCCTGACTAACTTCCTGATTTTTCGGTATTTTTTTAATAACTTTCCGGTTGACGCGGGCAGGGGCCACCTATATGTTCCGCCCCACTCAAGGGACTGGTGGTAGCCGTTTCCGGCTAGACGCAGTCGATGACTTGGGTGGTGAGAAAAATTTAGCGAAAGCCCCGGACGCGAAGGTCGCCCCGGGGTGACGGTATGAGCCTAGCCGCTACACCCCGCAAGGTGTGCGCGGTCGCGGCTCAACTCATGTTGAGAGCCCGATGGTGGGCGTGAGTTTTTTAGGAGTTGGATTGAGCGTATGCCGACGATCAACCAGTTAATTCGCAAGCCGCGTAAAGCGCCTGTCACCCGTAACAAGGTGCCGGCCCTTGAGGCCTGCCCGCAAAAACGTGGTGTTTGCACCCGTGTTTATACGACCACCCCGAAAAAGCCGAACTCGGCCCTCCGGAAAGTCGCCCGCGTGCGCCTGACCAACGGCTTCGAAGTGACGAGCTACATTCCGGGTGAAGGCCACAACCTGCAGGAACACTCCGTCGTCATGATCCGTGGCGGCCGCGTGAAGGATTTGCCGGGTGTGCGCTATCACATCATCCGCGGCACGCTCGATACCCAGGGCGTCAATGATCGCCGCCAGCGTCGTTCGAAATACGGCGCGAAGCGTCCGAAGTAAGGGAGCCAGGATATGTCCCGTCGCCATGCCGCTGAAAAGCGCCAAGTTCTTCCGGACGCGAAGTTCAAGGATCTGGTTGTGACCAAATTCATGAACGCGCTGATGAAGGACGGTAAGAAATCCGCCGCTGAAAAGATTGTTTACGGTGCATTCGACATCGTTCAGTCCAAAGGTGGCCAGGATCCGCTGCAGGTTTTCCATGAAGCCATTGCCAACGTGAAGCCGATGGTTGAAGTTCGCTCCCGCCGTGTTGGTGGCGCGACCTACCAGGTCCCCGTTGAAGTGCGTAATGATCGTCGGCAGGCACTGGCGATCCGCTGGCTCGTGGAAATGTCCCGCAAGCGGTCCGAAAACACGATGATGGAGCGTCTCTCCGCCGAGCTTCTCGATGCCGCCAACAACCGTGGCGCCGCCGTCAAGAAACGTGAAGATACGCACCGCATGGCAGATGCCAACAAGGCATTCTCGCACTATCGCTGGTAATTTAGGAGCCGATCGCATGTCAGCCCGCGTCACACCGCTCGAACGCTACCGTAACATCGGCATCATGGCCCACATCGATGCCGGTAAAACGACGACCACCGAGCGTGTTCTTTACTATACCGGTAAGTCCTACAAGATCGGCGAAGTCCACGACGGCAACGCCACCATGGACTGGATGGAGCAGGAGCAGGAGCGTGGTATTACCATCACCTCCGCCGCGACCACCACGTTCTGGAAAGACCACCGAATCAACATCATCGATACGCCGGGCCACGTTGACTTCACGATCGAAGTCGAGCGTTCGCTGCGTGTCCTCGACGGCGCGGTTGCCGTGTTCGACTCCGTCGCCGGTGTCGAGCCGCAGTCGGAAACCGTCTGGCGCCAGGCCGACAAGTACGGCGTGCCGCGGATGTGCTTCGTCAACAAGATGGACCGTATCGGTGCCGATTTCTATCGCTGCGTCGACATGATCATTGATCGCCTGGGCGCCATTCCGGCGGTCCTGCAGTTGCCGATCGGCAGCGAAAGCGACTTCCTCGGTGTCGTCGACCTGATCAGGATGAAGGCTATCGTCTGGAAAGATGAGAGCCTGGGCGCGGAATTCGAATACAAGGACATTCCGGCCGATCTCGCCGACAAAGCCGCCGAATATCGTGAGAAGCTGATCGAGACCATCGTCGAAGTCGATGACGAAGCGATGGAAGCCTATCTCGAAGGCAACGAGCCTGACGAAGCGACCATGAAGAAGTGCATCCGCAAGGGCTGCATCGGTCTGAACTTCGTGCCGGTGCTGTGCGGTTCCGCGTTCAAGAACAAGGGTGTGCAGCCGATGCTGGACGCCGTTGTCGACTTCCTGCCGTCGCCGCTCGACGTGCCGGCCATCAAGGGCGTCGACGTCGACGATCCGGAAAAGGCGATGACCCGCAAAAGCGATGACAGCGAACCGTTCGCAGCGCTCGCGTTCAAGATCATGAACGACCAGCACGTGGGTTCTCTTACCTTCTGCCGTATCTATTCCGGCACCATCGCGCAGGGTGCGCAGGTTCAGAATACCGTCAAGGGCAAGCGCGAGCGTATCGGCCGCATGCTTCTCATGCATGCCAACACCCGCGAACAGATTGATGAAGCAATGGCCGGCGATATCGTCGCCCTGGTCGGTCTCAAGGACACCACGACCGGTGACACGCTGTGCGATCCGTCCAAGCCGGTGATCCTCGAGCGGATGGAATTCCCCGATCCGGTCATTGAGGTTGCCGTTGAGCCGAAAACCAAGGCTGATCAGGAAAAGATGGGCGTTGCTCTGCAGCGACTGGCTGCCGAGGATCCTTCGTTCCGCGTCAAGTCGGACGAGGAATCCGGTCAGACCATCATCGCCGGTATGGGCGAACTGCACCTCGACATTCTGGTCGACCGCATGAAGCGTGAATTCAAGGTCGAAGCCAATGTTGGTCAGCCGCAGGTTGCTTACCGCGAAACGATCTCTAAATCCTACGACTGCGACTACACACACAAGAAACAGACCGGTGGTTCGGGTCAGTTTGCCCGCGTCAAGATCATGTTCGAGCCGCTGCCGCCTGGTTCCGGCATTGAATTCGAAAACAAGGTCGTCGGCGGTAACGTGCCGCGGGAATTTATCCCGGGTGTCGAGAAGGGCATTCGAAGCGCTGCCGAAAGCGGCGTGATGTGCGGCTTCCCGTGCATCGACTTCAAGGCGCTGCTCTACGATGGTGCGTCGCACGACGTCGACAGCTCGGTGATGGCATTTGAAATTGCCGCCCGTGCCGCCTTCCGCGAAGGTATGGCGGCCGCCAAGCCGGTGCTGCTTGAGCCCGTCATGAAGGTCGAGGTCGTCACCCCGGAAGATTATATGGGTGATATCATCGGCGATCTGAATTCACGTCGCGGTCAGGTTCAGGATATGGACCAGCGCGGTAACGCCCGAGTGGTGACGGCCATGGTGCCGCTCGCCAATATGTTCGGCTACGTCAACGAACTGCGTTCGATGTCGCAAGGCCGTGCCCAGTACACCATGCATTTTGATCACTATGCCGAAGTGCCGAATCAGGTCTCACTTGAGATCAAAGAACGGCTCGCCGGTTAATTGAGAACGGAGACGAACGAAGATGGCCAAGGAAAAATTTGAGCGTACGAAGCCGCACTGCAACGTTGGCACGATTGGCCACGTTGACCATGGCAAGACGACGTTGACGGCTGCGATTACGAAGGTTTTGGCGGAATCTGGCGGCGCGACGTTTTCTGCGTACGACATGATCGACAAGGCGCCTGAAGAGCGGGCACGCGGGATCACGATTTCGACGGCGCACGTTGAGTACGAGACGGAAGCGCGTCACTATGCGCACGTCGACTGCCCGGGCCACGCGGACTATGTGAAGAACATGATCACGGGCGCGGCGCAGATGGACGGCGCGATCCTGGTTTGCTCGGCGGCCGATGGCCCGATGCCGCAGACCCGCGAGCACATCCTGCTTGCGCGTCAGGTCGGTGTTCCGGCGCTGGTTGTTTACATGAACAAGGTCGACCAGGTTGACGACGAGGAACTGCTTGAGCTTGTCGAGATGGAAATCCGCGAGCTTCTGTCGTCTTACGACTTCCCGGGCGACGACATTCCGATCGTCAAGGGCTCGGCGCTTGCGGCGCTGGAAGGCACCAACGACGAGATCGGCAAGAACTCGATTCTCGAGCTGATGAAGGCTGTT
Organism: Thalassospiraceae bacterium; assembly: GCA_038100295.1. GTDB lineage: Bacteria > Pseudomonadota > Alphaproteobacteria > Rhodospirillales > Casp-alpha2 > UBA4479. The sequence goes on along the minus strand of JAYNVG010000010.1, from coordinate 85,627 downwards.
GACGATTACATTCCGCAGCCGGAGCGTCCTGTGGATCAGGACTTCCTGATGCCGATCGAAGATGTTTTCTCGATCTCGGGCCGTGGTACGGTTGTCACGGGCCGCGTCGAGCGCGGTGTGATCAACACCGGTGACGAAATCGAGATCGTCGGTATCAAGCCGACGCAGAAGACGACGTGCACGGGTGTGGAAATGTTCCGCAAGCTGCTTGACCAGGGTCAGGCCGGGGACAACATCGGCGCGCTGCTGCGTGGTACGAAGCGTGAGGAAGTCGAGCGCGGTCAGGTCCTGGCGAAGCCGGGTTCGATCACGCCGCACACGAAGTTCTCGTGCGAAGCGTACATCCTGACGAAGGAAGAGGGCGGCCGTCACACGCCGTTCTTCGCCAACTACCGTCCGCAGTTCTACTTCCGGACCACGGACGTGACCGGCACGGTCGAGCTGGCCGAAGGCACGGAAATGGTGATGCCGGGCGACAACATCGCGATGAACGTGACGCTGATCGCGCCGATCGCGATGGACGAAGGTCTGCGTTTCGCCATCCGCGAAGGTGGCCGCACCGTCGGTGCCGGCGTCGTCGCGAAGATTATCGAGTAACGAGTAATTTGCCGCGCCTCCGGAATACCTCCGGAGGCGTTCGCAACTTTGAAGGTCGAAGGCCATGGAACAACAAAATATACGTATTCGCCTGAAGGCGTTTGATCATCGCGTTCTGGATCAGTCCGCCCGCGAGATCGTGAGTACGGCTCAGCGTACGGGTGCCAATGTCCGTGGCCCGATTCCGTTACCGACACGGATCGAGAAGTTCACGGTGTTGCGCTCGCCGCACGTCGACAAGAAGTCGCGTGAACAGTTTGAAATCCGCACCCATAAGCGGGTTCTCGATATTGTCGATCCGACCCCGCAAACCGTCGACGCGCTGATGAAGCTCGATCTGGCGGCCGGTGTCGACGTCGAAATCAAGCTTTAAGCGCCGTAATTGGGAACAGTGATATGCGTACCGGTTTAATCGCAAAGAAAATGGGGATGACCCGCATTTTCGCCGAGGGTGGAGCACACATCCCGGTGACGGTGCTGGCCCTCGATCAGGTCCAGGTTGTCGCTCAGCGCAATGAAGAGCGCGACGGCTACACCGCCCTGCAGGTCGGCTACGGGAAGGCCAAGGTGAAGCGCGTGTCGAAAGCGATGCGCGGCCACTTCGCCAAAGCCAAGGTCGAGCCGAAGCAGAAACTCGCGGAATTCCGTATTTCGGCCGATAACATGGTCGACGTCGGTGCGGAACTGGGTGCCAATCACTTCGTGGCCGGTCAGTACATCGACGTTGCCGGTATCACCCAGGGTAAGGGTTTCGCCGGTGCCATGAAGCGCCACGGCTTCGCCGGTCTGCGCGCCTCGCACGGCGTATCGATCAGCCACCGTGCACATGGCTCGACGGGTCAGTGCCAGGATCCGGGCAAGGTCTTCAAGGGCAAGAAAATGGCCGGTCAGATGGGCAACGTCCGCCGTACCCAGCAAAACCTGATCGTCGCTGCCGTCGACGCCGAACGTGGCCTGATCCTGGTCCGCGGTGCGGTGCCAGGTTCCAAGGGCGGTTATGTGTATCTGAGCGATGCCGTGAAGCGTCCGCTGCATGAAGACGTGCCGTTCCCGGCCGGCCTTAAGGGCGAGGCGCCGGCTGACGAAGAAGGTCTGGTTATCGCCGACGACGTGGCACCGGACGAAGCGGCTGAAGAAGCGGCGTTGGCCGAGGAAATGGCCGCCGAAGCGGAAGCCCCGTCGGATGACGCCGCTGCCGGCGATGCCGAAACTGAGAACAAGGAATAAGACCATGAAACTTGACGTGGTCAGTCTCGAAAACAAGAAATCCGGCTCCATCGATCTTGATGATGCGGTGTTCGGTCTGGAAGCGCGCAAGGACCTGCTGGCCCGTGCGGTGAAATGGCAGCTTGCCAAACGCCGTTCCGGCAACCATCAGACCAAGGGCCGCTCCGACGTCAGCGCCACCAAGACCAAGCCGTTCAAGCAGAAAGGCACCGGTCGTGCCCGTCAGGGTTTCCGTGCGGCCGCTCAGATGCGTGGGGGCGGGATCGTGTTCGGTCCGCAGACGCGCGATCACAGCCATGATCTGCCGAAGAAGGTCCGCAAGCTGGCCCTCGCCACCGCGCTCAGCGTGAAGTGTGCCGAAGGCAAGCTGGTGATCCTCGACGAAGCCAAGATGAAGGCGCCGAAAACCGCCGATCTGGTCAAGAAACTGTCGGCTCTCGGTTGGGGCCATGCCCTGATCATCGACGGCGACAGCGTCGACGAGAACTTCGCACGCGCCGCAAACAACATCGTCGGTATCGACGTGCTGCCGAGCGTTGGTGCCAACGTTTACGACATTCTGCGCCGTGACACGCTGGTCCTTACCAAAGGCGCCGTTGACAAACTGGTGGAGCGCCTGAAATGAACCGCTATAGCCCAGCAAACTTCCAGCCGAGCAAGGAGCGGATCTTCGAACTGATCCGCCGCCCGCTGGTGACCGAAAAAACGACGCTGATGTCGGAACACAACCAGGTGGCTTTCGAAGTGCCGCTCGATGCCAACAAGCACGAGATCAAAACGGCCGTCGAAGAGCTTTTCAAGGTCAAGGTGACGGCCGTTAACACGCTGCGCCAGAAGGGCAAGACCAAGCGTTTCCGTGGTCAGCCCGGCCGCCGCAGCGATTACAAGAAAGCCGTAGTGACGCTTGCCGAGGGTGACAGCATCGACGTCACCACGGGCGTCTGACGGGGGAATTTGAACGATGGCACTTAAACAGTACAAACCCGATACGCCCGGTCAGCGCGGCCTGGTCCTGGTGGACCGTTCCCAGCTTTGGAAGGGCGAGCCGGTCAAGTCCCTGACCGAAGGTCTGCGCAAGAAGGGCGGCCGTAACAATCAGGGCCACATCACCGCGCGCCGTATCGGCGGCGGTCATAAGCGCCGTTACCGCAAGATCGACTTCAAGCGCAACAAGCTTGATATGTCTGCGGTGGTCGAGCGCATTGAATACGATCCGAACCGCACCGCTTTCATCGCGCTGTTGAAGTATTCGGATGGCGAGCTGGCTTACATCCTGGCACCGCAGCGCCTGGCTGTCGGCGACGAGGTCGTGTCCGGCACGACCGGCGTTGACATCAAGCCGGGTAACGCCATGCCGATGGCAGCTATGCCGGTCGGTACGATCATCCACAATGTTGAAATGAAGCAGGGCAAGGGCGGCCAGATGGCCCGTTCCGCTGGTACCTACGCGCAGATCATCGGCAAGGACCAGGGTTACGCCCAGGTGCGCCTGTCGTCCGGTGAAATCCGCCTGGTCCGTGCCGAGTGCATGGCCACTGTCGGTGCCGTGTCGAACCCTGACCAGCAGAACATCAACCTGGGTAAGGCCGGCCGCAAGCGCTGGCTCGGCAAGCGCCCGTCCGTTCGTGGCGTCGCCATGAACCCGGTCGACCACCCGCATGGTGGTGGTGAAGGCCGGACCTCCGGCGGTCGTCATCCGGTGACCCCGTGGGGCAAGCCGACCAAGGGCAAGAAAACGCGCAACAACAAAAAGACGGATCGGCTGGTTATGCGCAGCCGGCACGTCCGTAAGAAATAAGAGGAGACGGGACAGTGCCACGCTCCGTATGGAAAGGTCCGTTCGTCGACGGTTATCTGCTCAAGAAAGCAGAAGACGCCCGTGCGTCAACGCGCAGCTCGGTCATCAAGACCTGGTCGCGCCGTTCGACGATCCTGCCGCAGTTCGTCGGTCTGACGTTCGGCGTTTACAACGGCCAGAAGTTTGTTCCGGTTCTCGTGACCGAAGAAATGATTGGTCACAAATTCGGTGAATTCTCGCCGACGCGCACCTATTACGGGCACGGCGTCGATAAGAAGTCGAAGAGGGGTTAATCATGGGCAAGAAGGCCGCCGAACGTCAATTGAAAGACAATGAAGCGATGGCGTTCGCGAAACACATCCGCGTCAGCCCCCGCAAGCTCAATCTGGTTGCCGAGAGCATTCGCGGCATGGATTGCGCAAAGGCGCTGTCGCAGCTCATGTTCTCGCGCCGCCGTATCGCGCAGGACGTGAAGAAGCTGCTCGAAAGCGCGATCGCCAACGCCGAGAACAACCACCAGCTCGACGTCGACCGTCTGTATGTCGCCGAAGCGAGTGTCGGCAAGGCGCTTGTCATGAAGCGGTTCCGTGCCCGTGCACGTGGCCGGGTCGGGCGCATCGAAAAGCCTTTCAGCAATATGCGCTTGGTCGTTCGCGAGCGTGGGGAGACGGTTTAATGGGTCAGAAAGTAAATCCGGTCGGGCTGCGCCTGGGCATCAACCGCACGTGGGATTCCCGCTGGTTTGCCGACGGTAACTATGCCGAGCTGCTGCATGAGGATATCCGCATCCGCGATTTCCTTCGCAAGAAGCTGGCTGCCGCGGGCGTATCCAAGATCGTCATCGAACGTCCGGCGAAGAAAGCCCGTGTGACCATTCACACCGCGCGCCCGGGTGTCGTCATCGGCCGTAAAGGCCAGGACATCGAAAAGCTGCGCCGTGAAATCGCCGACATGACCAATGCCGAAGTGCATCTGAACATCGTCGAAATCCGCAAGCCGGAAGTCGATGCCCAGCTGGTCGCCGAAAACGTCGCGCAGCAGATGGAACGTCGTGTTTCGATCCGTCGTGCCATGAAGCGTGCCGTTCAGTCGGCCATGCGCATGGGCGCCGAAGGCATCCGTATCAACTGCGGCGGCCGTCTCGGCGGCGCGGAAATCGCGCGCATGCAGTGGTACCGCGAAGGCCGTGTGCCGCTGCATACGCTGCGCGCCAACATTGATTATGGCGAAGCCAAAGCGCTGACCACGTACGGTATCTGCGGCGTCAAGATCTGGATCTACAAGGGCGAGATCATGGCCCACGATCCGATGGCGATGGAAAAGCTGCAGCTTGAACAGCAGCCGCAGCGTTAAGCGGACGTAAGAAGAGGAAAGAGCGATGCTGTCTCCGAAAAGATCAAAGTTCCGCAAGGCGTTCAAAGGCCGTATCCATGGTATGGCCAAGGGCGGCACGACGCTGAACTTCGGCTCGTTTGGCCTGAAGGCGGTAACGCCGGAACGTGTGACCGCGCGGCAGATCGAAGCCGCCCGTCGTGCCATGACGCGTCACATGAAACGTGCCGGCCGAGTGTGGATCCGTATTTTCCCGGATGTGCCCGTCACGCAGAAGCCTGCTGAAGTGCGCCAGGGTAAAGGTAAGGGCTCGGTGGAATACTGGGTCGCCAAGGTAAAGCCGGGCCGCATCATGTTCGAAATCGACGGCGTGTCCGCCGAGATCGCCCGCGAGGCGTTCCGTCTGGCGGCGGCCAAACTGCCGGTCAAGACGCGTTTCGTGACGCGTATTGGTGAAGAGGGTTAATCAGATGAAAGCGGCCGATATTCGCACCAAGACCGACGACGAGCTGAAGGATCAGCTTGCCGACCTGCGCAAGGAAGCATTCAACCTGCGTTTCCAGGCGGCATCCGGTCAGTTGGAGAAAACCTCGCAGATGCGTCACGTGCGTCGTGACATCGCGCGGATCAAGACCGTGCTGGTCGAGCGCCAAGCCGCTCAGGCACAAGGGTAAGGAACGACAAAATGCCGAAACGTGTCATGCAGGGCGTCGTCGTCAGCGACAAACAGGACAAGACGGTCACCGTACTGGTCGAACGTCGGGTCATGCATCCGCTGTACAAGAAGTACGTCAAGAAGTCGAAAAAATACGCTGCGCACGACGAGGCGAATGCCTCCAAGGTGGGCGATCAGGTGTTCATCCGTGAATGCCGCCCGCTGTCGAAGCGTAAAACTTGGGAAGTTGTGACCGAAGGCGCTTGAGCGCCCAGGTCCGAGTAAAGGAACCGGAACGATGATTCAGGCTGAATCAAACCTCGAGGTCGCCGACAATTCAGGCGCCAAAAGGGTCCAGTGCATCAAGGTACTGGGCGGTTCGAAGCGCAAGTACGCGTCCGTGGGCGACGTTATCGTCGTCTCCGTGAAGGACGCTATTCCGCGCGGTCGAGTGAAGAAAGGCGATGTCATGCAGGCTGTTGTCGTGCGCACCGCCAAGGACATCAACCGCAAGGACGGGACCGCAATCCGGTTCGACAGCAATGCCGCCGTGCTGATCAACAAGCAGGGCGAGCCGATCGGGACGCGTATTTTCGGTCCCGTGACCCGTGAACTGCGTGCCAAGCGCTACATGAAGATCATTTCGCTGGCGCCGGAGGTTTTGTAATGGCTCAGAAGATCAAAAAAGGCGATCGCGTTATCGTCCTCACCGGACGTGACAAGGGTGCGACCGGCGAAGTCGTCAAAGTCCTGCCGGACGCGAACCGTGCCTTGGTCACCGGTGTGAACAAAGTGAAGCGCCACACGGCGGCGTCGCAGACGTCAGCCGGCGGGATCATCGAAAGGGAAGCCAGCATTCACCTTTCCAATCTTGCCCATGTCGATCCGAAGGACGACAAGCCGACGCGCGTTGGATTTAAAAAGCTCGATGATGGCCGCAAAGTGCGCGTTGCTAAGCGCTCCGGCGAAGTCATCGACGCTTGAGCGGATGGAGAGCAGAACAATGACCCCACGCTTGCAGGAAGTGTACGCAAAGGAAATCGTCCCCGCGCTGCGCAGCGAGTTCAATTATGTGAACCCGATGGAAGTGCCGCGCCTGGACAAGATCGTCATCAACATGGGTGTTGGTGAAGCGTCGCAGGACAAGAAGAAAATGGACGGCGCGGTTGCCGACCTGACGGCGATCTCCGGCCAGAAGCCGATCATCACGCGCGCCAAGAAGTCGATCGCCGGCTTCAAGCTGCGCGAAGAGATGATCGTTGGCTGCAAGGTCACGCTGCGTCGCGCCCGTATGTTCGAATTCCTCGATCGCCTGGTGACGATCACCCTGCCGCGCGTCCGTGATTTCCGCGGTCTCAACGGCAAAAGCTTCGACGGCGCCGGCAACTATGCCATGGGCATCAAGGAGCAGATCGTGTTTCCGGAAATCGACTACGACAAGGTCGATGCGATCCGTGGCATGGATATCGTGATTTGTACGACCGCCAAAACCGATGCCGAAGCGAAGGCATTGCTCAAGGCGTTCAACATGCCGTTCGTCAACTGAGCGGCAAGAGGAGAAGAGCGTAATGGCTAAGAAGAGCTCAATCGAGCGGGACAAAAAGCGGGCCCGGATGGCAAAGCAGCACGAAGGACGCCGCGAGCGTCTCAAGGCGGCCGCCAAGGACCCGAACCTGTCGCCCGAGGAACGCTTTAATGCCCGTCTGAAGCTTGCCGAGCTGCCGCGTAATTCGGCGCCGGTTCGTCAGCGCCTTCGCTGCGAGCTGACCGGACGTCCGCGCGGTAACTATCGCAAGTTCCGCATTTGTCGCATCAAGCTTCGGGAACTGGCCTCCGCCGGCCAGATTCCGGGCATGGTCAAGTCTAGCTGGTAAGGGAGAGACGACGATGTCGATGACGGATCCCCTCGGCGATATGCTGACCCGTATTCGCAACGGGCAACAGGCCCGTAAAAGCTCGGTCACGTGCCCGGCTTCGCGTCTGCGCGCAAACGTTCTCGAAGTGCTGAAACGCGAAGGTTTCATTCGCGGTTTCGACCAAAGCGATGTACGTCCTGGCATTTCCGAGATCAAAATTGAACTGAAATACCATGAAGGCGATCCGGTGATCCGGAGCCTGCAGCGGGTTTCCAAGCCGGGCCGCCGGATTTATTCGGGCGTGCGTGACCTTGACCGTGTCTACAACGGTCTCGGTATCGCCATCTTGTCGACGCCGCGCGGCGTGCTGTCGGATGCCGAAGCCCGGGCCCAGAACGTCGGTGGAGAGGTTCTCTGCGAGGTGTTCTAAGAACACCCCAGGAATGAAACGAGGATTGAAGCCATGTCGCGAGTAGGAAGTAACCCAGTCACCGTGCCGGACGGCGTAACCGTCGAACTGAACGGCAACGTCGTGACCGCCAAGGGCAAGCTCGGAGAGCTGTCCGTGACGCTGACCGACGACGTCAAGGTGGAACAGGCCGATGGCCAGGTCACCGTGGTCCCGCTGGCCCAGCACAAGCGTGCACGCCAGATGTGGGGTACGGCGCGTAGCGTCATCGACGGTCTTGTCATCGGTGTCTCCGAGGGCTTCACCAAGAAGCTGGAGATCAACGGCGTCGGCTACCGCGCCCAGGTCCAGGGCAAGGATGTCGTGCTGCAGCTCGGCTTCAGCCACGAAGTCCGTTACCCGATCCCCGAAGGGATCAAGATCGAAGCGCCGGAACAGAACCAGTTGATTATCAGCGGTGCGTCAAAGCAGCGCGTTGGCCAGGTGGCCGCGGAAATCCGTTCATATCGTCCGCCGGAACCCTACAAGGGTAAGGGCGTGAAGTATTCGGACGAGTACATCCTCCGTAAGGAAGGAAAGAAGAAGTAAGATGTCGAACGCTAGAAACCTCTTCAAACGCCGGACCATGCGCACGCGTGCGCGTCTGCAACGTCTGGCCTCCGGGCGTCCGCGGCTTTCCGTGTTCCGCTCGGGCAAGCATATTTATGCGCAGATCATCGACGATACCACCGGTAATACGCTGGTTGCGGCTTCGTCGCTGGACAAGGACCTCAAGTCCGCGCTGAAAACCGGTGCTGACCGCAATGCGGCTGCCGAAGTCGGCAAGCTGATCGCGAAACGCGCCGCCGAAAAAGGTGTCGGTGAAGTGTTCTTCGACCGCGGCGGTTACAAATATCACGGGCGTGTCAAAGCCCTTGCAGACGGCGCCCGTGAGGGCGGCCTGAGCTTCTAGGAGAGCGACGAATGGCAGATAACAATTCACCGGAACGTGGTGGCCAGCGTGGCCGTGGCCGTGGTGGCCGCGACCGTGACAACCGCGACAACCGGGACCGCAACGAAGACGGTGATGAACTGGTCGACAAGCTGGTTCACATCAACCGTGTCGCCAAGGTCGTAAAGGGCGGTCGCCGCTTCTCGTTCGCAGCCCTGGTGGTGGTCGGCGACGGCAAGGGCCGCGTCGGTTACGGTACCGGTAAGGCCCGCGAAGTGCCGGAAGCCATCCGCAAGGCGACCGATCAGGCGAAACGCTCGATGATCCGTGTGCCGCTGCGTGAAGGCCGCACCCTGCATCACGACATCAACGGCCGCTTCGGCGCCGGCAAGGTGATCCTGCGTTCGGCCCCTGCGGGTACCGGTATCATCGCAGGCGGTCCGATGCGCGCCGTGTTCGAAACCATGGGCGTCCATGACGTCGTGTGTAAGTCGAACGGAACGCAGAACCCGCACAACATGGTCAAGGCGACGTTCGCGGCGCTGAAGAACCTGCAATCTCCGCGTGCCGTTGCGGCGCGCCGTGGCCTCAAGGTCGGCGATATCGTTGCCCGTCGCGGCGATGCCGGCGTGAGCGCCGAGTAACTGGATCGGATCGGAACGTAAGATGGCTGACAAAAAAGCAACCGTCACGGTCACGCAGACGCGCAGCCCGATCGGGCGTAAGAACGATCAGCGCGAGACGCTCAAGGGCCTCGGTCTGAACAGGATCAATCGCACCCGGACGCTGGAAGACACGTCTGCCGTTCGTGGTATGATTGACAAGGTAAAGCACCTGGTCCGGGTTGAGGAACAAGCCTGACAGGCTTACTTCCCAGTATCGGGCCACCACCGGGCGGCATGAACCCCGGGACGCAAAAGGAATTTGGTGATGCGACTTAATGAAATCCGAGATAACGCAGGCGCGACGAAAAACCGCAAGCGTGTTGGCCGGGGTATCGGCTCCGGTACGGGTAAAACCGCCGCGAAAGGCCAAAAGGGCCAGAAATCGCGGAGCGGGGTTTCGCTGCTGGGCTTCGAAGGCGGCCAGATGCCGCTGTATCGCCGCCTGCCGAAGCGTGGCTTCAACAACCCGTTCACCAAGGATTTCGCCGAGCTGACCACGGGCAAGCTGCAGAAAGCCATCGATGCCGGTCACCTGGATGCCAAAAAGGCCATCTCCAGCGTCGAACTTCTGGCCGCCGGTGTGGTGCGCAAGTCGAAAGACGGTGTCCGCCTGCTCAACAAGGGCGAACTGAGCGCCAAGGTCGAACTTGACGTTGCGCACGCCTCCAAGGGCGCCATTGCCGTCGTCGAAAAGGCCGGCGGTTCGGTCAAGGTCGCCGAGAAGAAAGAACGCCAGGTGGGCAAGGGTCGCAAGCGCGACCGTGTCTCCGCCGAGCGCAAAGCCAACTACGAAGCACAGCGCGCCGGTGACGTCGTTTCCGTGGATCCGGTAGAGGAAGAATAATCGAGAATGGCTTCCGCCGCCGAACAACTCGCCTCGAACGTCAATTTCAGCGCCTTCTCGAAGGCGACGGAATTGAAAAAGCGCATCTGGTTCACGCTAGGTGCGCTTATCGTCTATCGGTTGGGCACCTTCGTGCCGATTCCGGGCATCGACCCGACGATCCTGCAGGACCTGTTCAATCAGACGGGTGGCGGTATTCTCGGGATGTTCGACATGTTCGCCGGTGGCGCACTGTCGCGCATGACGATCTTCGCGCTCAACATCATGCCGTACATCTCGGCCTCGATCATCATGCAGCTCATGACGGCGGTGTCGCCGCAGCTCGAGCAGATGAAGAAGGAAGGCGAGACCGGCCGCAAAAAAATCAACCAGTACACCCGTTATCTGACGGTCGCGATCTGCCTACTGCAGGCCTACGGCATCGCCGTCGGTCTTGAAAGTATGTCGTCCGGCGGCAACGTCGCAGTTCACAATCCGGGCCTGTTCTTCCGCGCCACCGTGGTCATCACGCTGACCGGCGGCACACTATTCCTTATGTGGCTGGGCGAGCAGATCACGGCGCGCGGTGTCGGCAACGGTATTTCGCTGATCATCTTCGCGGGTATTGTCGCCAACCTGCCGACTGCACTTGCCGGGACGTTGGAACTGGGCCGTACCGGTGCACTGTCGACGGGCATCATCATCGCGCTGTTCGCCATGGCAATCGCGGTGATCTTCTGCATCGTCTTCATCGAACGCGCTCAGCGCCGCATTCTGATCCAGTATCCGAAGCGTCAGCGCGGCAACAAGATGTCGGGCGGCGATACCTCGCACCTGCCGCTGAAGGTCAACACGGCCGGCGTCATCCCGCCGATCTTCGCCAGTTCGATCCTGCTGTTGCCGATCACCATCATTCAGTTCTCTGCCGGCTCCGGCCCGGAATGGATGAGCACGGTCGCCGCCTACATGGGGCGGGGGCAGCCGCTGTACCTGATCCTGTACATTTCGATGATCGTGTTCTTCGCCTTTTTCTATACCGCGGTTGTCTTCAACCCTGCGGAAACGGCGGATAACCTGAAGAAATACGGCGGCTTCGTGCCGGGGATCCGTCCGGGCAAGAACACCGCAGACTATCTGGACTGGGTTCTGACCCGTCTGACCGTGGTCGGTGCCGGTTACCTGGCTATTCTCTGCCTGTTGCCGGAAATCCTGATTTCCAGATGGTCCGTACCGTTCTACTTCGGGGGTACCAGCCTGCTGATCGTCGTGACCGTGACCATGGACACCGTAACGCAGGTTCAATCACATCTTTTGGCGCACCAGTACGAAGGGCTTATCAAGAAGTCCAAACTGAGAGGTCGGAAGGGATGATAATTATTCTTCTCGGGCCGCCGGGTGCCGGTAAGGGTACACAGTGCGAGCGACTGGTCGAGAAATACTCGATCGTTCAGCTTTCGACGGGCGACATGCTTCGCGCCGCGATTGCTGCCGGGACGGAATTGGGCCTCAAGGCCAAAGCGGTTATGGATCGGGGTGACCTGGTTTCGGATGATATCGTGGTCGGCATCATTGCCGATAGAATCGCCGAGCCGGATTGTGCCAATGGCTTCATTCTCGACGGGTTTCCGCGCACCGTTGCGCAGGCCGAGGCCCTCGATGCGATGCTGGCCGAGAAGGGGCTCAAGCTCGATCATGTGATCGCCATGGAAGCGGATGAAGCCGCGCTGTTTGCGCGAATCGAGAAACGCGCCGCCGAAACCGGGGGGGCTCGCGCTGACGACAACGCGGAAACGCTGAAAAAACGGCTCGTGGTATACCGCGAGCAAACTGCTCCGATTATTCCGTATTACCGGGATAAGGGGGCGCTGAAGACGGTTGATGGCATGCAGGATATTGATATCGTTACAAAATCCCTGTTTGCGATCTTGGATTAACAAGGATTGGAATTCGAAAAAAGTATGGCTCAGTAGTTGACTTGGTGGCGAGGATTTATATAATCCGCGCTCTTCAATCAACCGGTGGCTGTCCGTTTCGACCCAAAGTTTAAGGAGTACGAGCTTTGGCGCGTATTGCTGGTGTAAATATCCCGACTGGAAAACGCGCGGTTATCGCGCTGACCTACATTCATGGGATCGGCCGTACCACGGCCAAGAAAATCTGCGAAGCCTGTGGCATCGCCGCTGAACGCCGTGTCAACGACCTGTCCGATGACGAAGTCGCACGTATCCGCGACATGATCGATCAGGAACTGACCGTCGAAGGTGAACTTCGCCGCGACGTCGCGATGAACATCAAGCGTCTGATGGACCTCGGCTGCTATCGCGGCCTGCGTCACCGCCGGCAACTGCCGGTGCGCGGTCAGCGTACTCACACCAACGCCCGGACCCGCAAGGGCCCGGCCAAGCCGATTGCCGGTAAGAAGAAAGCTTAAGGGCGAAATATCATGGCCAAGGCAGCAACTACGGCGCGTCCACGCCGCCGCGAACGGAAGAATATTGCAGCGGGCATCGCGCACGTTAATTCGACGTTCAACAACACGATTATCACCATCACCGATGCGCAGGGCAATGCGATTGCCTGGTCTTCGGCAGGTGCCCAGGGCTTCAAGGGATCGCGCAAGTCGACCCCGTATGCCGCGCAGGTTGCCGGCGAAGTCGTCGGCCGCGCCGCCATGGAGCATGGCATGAAGACCCTTGAGGTTGAGGTGAAAGGCCCGGGTTCCGGCCGTGAGTCGGCGCTTCGCGCGCTGCAGTCGGTTGGCTTCAACATTACGGCCATTCGTGACGTGACGCCGATCCCGCACAACGGGTGTCGGCCCAGGAAGCGTCGTCGGGTCTAGGACCCTTCTTTCCCGGTTATTTTCCGGGAAAGTTTCATTTCGGGCAGGGCCGGTTCGATCGGCCGGACCTGTACCGGGCAGGTAAATAGGCGACGCCCTTGAATTCAAGGACGCCGCTGTCATTTGTGAGCGCGAGGTCACTGAAGTGCTTCAGAAAAATTGGCAAGAACTGATTAAACCATCGAAACTCGAAGTCGTGCCGGGTACGGACCCGAGCCGCCATGCGAGTGTCGTTGCAGAGCCGCTTGAGCGCGGTTTCGGCCTGACGCTGGGCAATGCCCTGCGTCGCATCCTGCTGTCTTCTCTGCAGGGCGCGGCGGTCACGTCGATCCAGATCGACAGTGTGCTGCACGAATTCTCGTCGATTTCGGGAGTACGCGAGGATGTCACCGACATCGTCCTCAACATCAAGTCGATGGGCCTGAAGATGATGGCCGAAGGTCCGAAGCGCATGACGCTGAAGGCTGATGGTCCGGGCGAAGTGACCGCCTCCATGATCGAAACCGGCCCGGACATCGAAATCATGGAACCGGATCTGGTGATCTGCCACCTCGATAACGGCGCCTCGCTGAGCATGGAACTGACCGTCGAAAACGGTAAGGGCTACGTGCCGGCGTCGCAGAACCGCCCCGATGACAGCCCGATCGGCCTGATTCCGATCGATGCCGTGTTCTCACCGGTCCGCAAGGTTGCCTACAAGGTGGAAAACACCCGTGTCGGCCAGGACACCGACTATGACAAGCTGTTCCTCGACGTGACGACGAACGGCGCCGTGACGCCGGAAGACGCCGTCGCGCTTGCTGCCCGTATCCTGCAGGATCAACTGCAGTTGTTCATCAACTTCGATGAGCCGTCGGGCGAAGTGATTGAGGAAAGCCGCGAAGAACTGCCGTTCAACCGCAACCTGCTGCGCAAGGTCGACGAGCTCGAGCTCTCGGTCCGCTCGGCGAACTGCTTGAAGAACGACAACATCATCTACATCGGCGATCTGGTCCAGAAAACCGAAGCCGATATGCTCCGCACGCCGAACTTCGGCCGCAAGTCCCTGAACGAAATCAAGGAAGTGCTGTCACAGATGGGCTTGCACCTGGGCATGGAAATTTCCGAATGGCCGCCGGAAAACATCGAAGACATGGCCAAGAAACTGGAAGATCCGTTCTGATCGGATTTTCCTGAGCCGGGCGGCGCCAAAGTGCGCCGTACCGTACCCAAGAAACAGATGACCTGCGGGTAAAATGGCACGCGCGGGCAAAGAATGAGGAGCCTGACATGAGACACGCAAGCGGATACCGCAAGCTGAACCGGACGCACACGCACCGCAAAGCCATGTTCTCGAACATGACCGCATCCCTGATTACCCACGAACAGATCAAGACGACCCTGCCGAAGGCGAAGGAACTGCGCCGTTTCATCGACAAGATGATTTCGCTCGGCAAGAAGGGCGGTCTGCACGACCGTCGCCGCGCCTTCGCGTTTCTGCGCGATGACGCTGCCGTCGCCAAGCTGTTCTCGACGCTGGCCGAACGCTACCAGGACCGCCCGGGCGGTTACTCGCGAGTCCTGAAGGCCGGTTTCCGTTATGGCGACAGTGCGCCCATGGCGGTCATCGAGCTGGTCGACCGCGATCCGGACGCCAAGGGCGCCGCGGACCGTGCCCGCGTCGAAGCAGAGGCCGAAGCCGGCGAAGACGACTGATTAGCCGTGCATATGTATTCGAAAGCGGCGCCCCGAGGGGCGCCGCTTTTATTTGTGATATTCGGCATCGACTATCGACAGCGGAATTCTCCAGGCCTATCTAATGGCATGCGGTATATTGTCCTCATAATCGGTTTCTGCGCTTCGGCATGGCTTTCCGCGATGCCGGCCGCGGCGCAGCAGCGACAGGTCCCGGATAACCGTGCCCAGGTGCAGTTGTCCTTCGCACCGCTGGTCGAACGGGCGGCGCCAGCCGTGGTCAATATATATACCCAGAAGATCGTCGCCAGCCGTCAGGTGCCGCCGCTGTTCAATGATCCCTTCTTCAGCCGCTTCTTCGGTGATCTCGGACTGCGCTTCAACAGAGGACAACCCCGCGCCGAGCAGCAGAACTCGCTCGGCTCCGGCGTCATCGTCAATCCGGACGGCCTGATCGTCACCAACCAGCACGTCATTGAAGGCGCCGACAAGATCATCGTCGTGCTGGCGGATAAGCGGGAATACGAGGCAAAAATCATCGTTTCCGACGACAAGACGGATCTTTCCGTGCTCAGGATCGATCCCGGCAAGGACAAGCTGCCGGCGCTACAGTTGCGGGATTCCGACGAACTCAAGGTCGGCGATCTTGTGCTCGCTATCGGTAACCCGTTCGGCGTCGGCCAGACGGTGACCAGTGGGATCGTTTCGGCCCTGGCACGTTCCGTCGGCAGTGATACCGAGTTGAAATCATTCATCCAGACCGATGCCGCCATCAACCCGGGGAATTCCGGCGGTGCACTGTTGTCGATGGACGGCCGGCTGGTCGGAATCAATACCTCGATCTTTTCCAGAAGCGGCGGCTCACACGGTATCGGTTTCGCGGTGCCGTCTAATATGGTGCGCGCAGTGATCCTGGGGATCAACGAAGAAGGCCGTCTGATCCGTCCCTGGCTCGGTGCCTACGGGCAACCGGTAACCTCCGATATCGCGCATTCGCTGGGCATGAGGCGACCACAGGGGGTGATCGTCAATCTGGTGCACAAGGACGGCTCGGCCGGGATCGGCGGCCTGCGTGCCGGAGATGTGATCCTTGCCGTCAATGGCCACGAAATCACCGGCACGGACGAACTGGATTACCGGATCGCGACTCTGCCGGTCGGCGATCAGGCGGTACTCAGGGTGATGCGCGGCAGCCAGGTGGTGCCGCTGACCATCGACATGCAACCGGCCCCCGACCAGCCGGCACCGGACGCGACGAAGCTGCAGGGGCGCCATCCTCTCGGTGATGCGCTGATCGCCAACAATTCGCCGGCGCTGGCCGATGAATACAACTTCGATCCCTTTGCCGAGGGGGTTGTGATCGTACGCATCCAGCGCGGCGGCATCGCCAACCGGCTCGATTTCCGGCCCGGTGACATGGTGCGGCAGATCAACGACACGAAGATCATGTCCGTGGCCGATGTCAAAGCCGCGATCAAGGCCAATGAGGACGGAGAATGGCGCATTCGTGTCGAGCGTGCCGGCAAGACTTTCGACTTCGTTTTCAGGGGCTAGGCGGCGGTTTCCGCGCGTGACGGCTTCTTGGCCCGATGGCGGGGATGCGCTAGGCTCGGGCAAACATCCAGCGACGGAAGGATATCACGATGAGCGGACAGGAAATCACTATCAAATCCGGGGACGGCGGCGAATTCATGGGTTATCTGGCGTTGCCGGAAGGCGGTTCCGGGCCAGGCGTTGTCGTCATCCAGGAAATCTTCGGTGTTAACGCGGTGATGCGCGGACTGACAGAAGATTGGGCGGCGGCGGGTTACGTTGCGTTGTGCCCGGATCTGTTCTGGCGTCAGGAACCGGGCATTCAGATTACCGATCAGACGGAAGCCGAGTGGGCACGGGCGTTTGAGCTGTTCAACGGCTTCGATCTTGAAAAGGGCGTCAGCGATCTGGACGCGACCATCGAACATCTGCGCGGTTTTGAAGCCTGCACCGGCAAAGTCGGCTCTGTCGGTTTCTGCCTCGGCGGCCGTCTGGCGTTCCTGACGGCAACGCGAACGAATGTCGATGCTGCTGTCGGCTATTACGGTGTGATGCTGGAAGAACACGTCGGTGAGACGCTGAAAGCACCGGTGCTTCTGCACATCGCAACTGAAGACGGGTTCGTACCGAAGGAAAATCAAGCCAAGGTACATGCCGCGCTCGACGGCAATCCGAAGGCGACATTGTTCGATTACCAGGGCAACGACCATGCGTTCGCCCGCAAGGGTGGCGAACACTATGACGAAGCAGCGGCCAACCTTGCGCGCGACCGTTCGCAGGAATTCTTCGCCGCTCATCTGCGCTAAGGCAAAGGGCGGCATCGGTGAGTACTCTGTTCGAAGCCGATGCGCCCCGACCGCTGGCCGACAGGCTGCGGCCGCAGACCCTCGACGACGTTGTCGGACAGGACCATATCCTCGGCCCTGAAGGCCCGCTCAGCCGGATGATTCAGAGTGGAAAGCTGGCCTCGGTTATCTTCTGGGGGCCGCCAGGCACCGGCAAGACGACAATCGCGCGGCTGCTGGCCAAGGCCACGGACCTTGCCTTCACCCCGCTATCCGCAGTCTTTTCCGGTGTTGCCGATGTCAGGAAGGCCGTCGAAGAAGCACGGCGCAAGCGCGAGATGGGGCAGGGAACGCTGCTCTTCGTCGACGAAATCCACCGTTTCAATCGCGCCCAGCAGGACGGTTTCCTGCCGTTCGTCGAAGATGGCACCATCGTGCTGATCGGTGCGACCACGGAGAACCCCTCGTTCGAGTTGAATGCGGCGCTGCTGTCCAGGGCCCAGGTGCTGGTGTTGCGACGCCTTGATGACGACGCGCTCGAGGAATTGCTGAAACGGATCGAAGCGGTGGAAAAACGAACCCTGCCGCTCGATGAGAACGCACGCACTGCGCTGCGTGCCATGGCTGACGGCGACGGACGCTACCTGCTGAATATGGTGGATATCCTGATCGGGTTGCCCGGGGATGCCAAACCGCTGACGCCGGAACAACTCGCCAATGTCGTGCAGAGCCGCCAGCCGCTATACGACAAGGGCCAGGAGGCGCATTACAACCTGATATCGGCGCTACACAAGTCGCTCCGTGGTTCGGACGCCGATGCGGCGCTCTATTGGTTCGCACGTATGATGGCCGGCGGTGAGGATCCGCGTTATGTGGCGCGCCGTTTGGTGCGCTTTGCGTCGGAGGATATCGGTATGGCCGATCCCAACGCGCTGCCGCAATCCATAGCCGCGTGGGAGGCCTATGAACGTCTCGGATCGCCCGAGGGCGAGTTGGCCATCGTGCAGTGCGTGCTGTATCTGGCAACGGCGCCCAAATCCAATGCTGCCTACAAGGCAGCATCCGCGGCCAACAGGCTGGCCCGCGAAACCGGTTCTCTGATGCCGCCCAAGCACATCCTGAACGCGCCCACGAAGCTGATGAAGGAAATCGGCTACGGGGACGGCTATGCCTACGACCATGACGCCGAGGATGGCTTTTCTGGGCAGGACTATTTTCCCGACGATATCAACCGGCAACGCCTTTACAGCCCAAAGGACACCGGTTTCGAACGCGAGATTGCAAAACGCCTGCAATATTGGGATACACTTCGCCAGAAGCGGCGCAAGGAATCTGAATAGTGAACCTGTCGATGATATTTTATGTGGCCGCCGGCGGCGCGGTCGGTGCGGTCGGGCGTTTTGGCATCGACAGGCTGGCCGGGGCGTTTCTTGGGCATGGGTTTCCCTATGGCACATTGATCGTCAATATCGCGGGTTCGTTCATCCTTGGCGCGGTGATAGAAGTCTCGGCCCTGGCATGGTCGCCAAGCCCTGAAATCAGGGCCATGATCGTGGTCGGCCTGCTGGGTGCGTTTACAACGTTTTCGACCTTCTCGCTGGACGTGGTGACGATGATGACGCGCGGCGAGATGGCGCATGCGCTGGTCTATGTCGGGGTCTCGATCATTGCCAGCATCGGCGCGTTGTGGGCCGGTATGGCCCTGTTACGTTCGGTCCTGACATGAATGGCCTGCGATGAGCGGCGTACGCAATGTGGTCGTCGAGGGCGGAGAGGGCGGTCAGCGCCTGGACCGTTGGCTCCGCAACCGGTATCCGGGCCTGAAGCAGGGCAAGCTGCAAAAGCTTTTGAGGACTGGCCAGATCCGGCTCGACGGTGCGCGCTCCAAGGCCGCCGACCGGGTCGAGGAAGGTCAAACCGTCCGCATTCCCCCGAACATCGAGGATCTGGACACCAATGCTTCTGAACGGCCGTCCCTGGGCGGTATGGATGTCGAAGCAGCCGGTCGGCTGGGCGACATGCTGAAGGACTGCATCATCTATATCGATGACGACATTCTGGCCATCAACAAACCGGCCGGTCTGGCCGTGCAGGGCGGCTCCGGCACGGATACCCATATCGACGGCGCACTGGACCGGCTGAAACTTGGTGCCAAGGAGCGGCCAAGGCTGGTGCACCGGCTCGACAAGG
This sequence comes from Thalassospiraceae bacterium, assembly GCA_038100295.1. Lineage (GTDB taxonomy): Bacteria > Pseudomonadota > Alphaproteobacteria > Rhodospirillales > Casp-alpha2 > UBA4479. The sequence continues at coordinate 66,313 of JAYNVG010000010.1, read as the reverse complement.
ATACCTCGGGAGTGCTGTTGCTGGCTCGTTCGCGGGCATCCGCTGCGAAACTTGGTAAGGCATTTCAGGACCGCGAGGCACGCAAGATTTACTGGGCTGCGGTGCTCGGCAGACCGCCACACGAAGGCGGCATGATCGATGCGCCGCTGGCCAAGCTCCCGGGGCAGCGCGGCGACCTGGTCCAGGTCGATGAGAATATGGGCAAAACCGCGAAAACCCGCTTCCGCGTTATCGACAATGCCGGCAAAGCGGTTACATGGCTGGAACTGGAGCCACTGACGGGCCGGACACATCAGCTTCGGGTACACTGCCAGTTGATGGGGAACCCGATCGTTGGTGACGGTAAATACGGTGATCGGGAAAGTGACGCGTTCGAGGAAACCGGAATCGCCAAAAAACTGCATCTGCATGCCCGGGCACTGTCACTGCCACGGAGGAACAAGGCCCCGATAGAGATCACCGCGCCGTTGCCGCAGCACATGCTGGACACGTGGAAAATCTTTGGTTTCGATCCTGAGGACGAACAAGCTCAACCGGTTGAGCTATAAAGGTTCAACGCTTGCCCTATTGGGCCAGCACTGTACGTTCACGGACACGGGGAATATCGTGGCTGGTATTGTATCAATGCCGGGTGCAGCCCTTACATTATTTGAACATTGATATCGGCAGCTTTCGGCGTCGATAATCACCTGCGGAATATCGGAGGCTGAACGTGCGTTTGTTGCTCGTCGAGGATCATGAACGATTTGCGGAATTCGTCAAAGAAGGCTTGGAAGCCGGCGGATTCACCGTAGATGTGGTTTACAATGCCGGTGACGGCGATGCAGCGATGGAAACGGTCGACTACGACGCCGTCGTTCTGGATCTGGGGTTGCCCGACAAGGATGGCCTCGATGTCCTGAAAAAATGGCGCGACGACGGCAATGTGACGCCTGTACTTATTCTGACCGCCCGCGACGCAGTCGAAGACCGTGTCCGAGGCCTGAACGCCGGTTCCGACGATTACATGCTGAAACCGTTCGCGATGGAAGAGCTCCTGGCACGCGTACGCGCCTTGCTGCGCCGGCCGGGCGGGGTGCTCGGCACCGTTCTGGCCGAAGGCAACATTGAATTCGACACCACGGCCCGCGAAGTTCGGGTCAATGAAAAGACAACGCCGATCTCCAGACGTGAGATGGAAGTCCTTGAGCAGCTTTTGCGTCGTAAGGGGCGGGTCGTTCCCAAGGATGTCCTTGAAGACAAGATTTACGGCTTTGACGAGGAAGTCTCATCGAACTCGGTCGAAGTCCACGTGTCGCGTCTGCGTAAACGCCTTCTGGGTGCCGGTGCCAATGTAACCGTGCATACGATCCGGGGGGTTGGCTACCTTCTGTCGGGTGAGGAAGCCTGAGAATGGCCGATAGCGAGAAACGCCAATTCGACGCCGATTTCCTAATGTCGCTGGCGCGCAAGAAGTCGTCCGAAAGCCGTTCCGAGCTTACAAATATCATCATTGACCTTTTCGACAATCAGTCCAGCGTGCTGAGCGAGCGTCAGCGGGCGCAAATGTACGGCATCCTGCAATCGATCATCAATGATATCGAGGTTTCGGTTCGTCAGGCCGTCGCCGGTCGTCTGGCGCTGATGGACGATGTGCCGCGGAATCTGGTTTCGAAGCTGGCCAACGATGAAATCAGCGTTGCCTTTCCTATCCTGTCGAAGTCCGGGTTGCTTCGCGATGCCGAACTGATCGAGGTGATCAAGCTCAGGACCGAAGAGCATATGCTGGCGATCACAATGCGGAAATCCGTTTCCGAACAGGTTTCCGAAGCCATCGTTGAAACCGAACGCGAACCCGTGATCATTTCGTTGTTGAAGAACGCGAACGCACGTATTTCGACCAATACAATGGAGTATCTGGTCGAACAGTCACGGCGCGTCGACAGCTTCCAGGAACCGATCCTGAACCGTTCCGAACTGGCGCCGCATCTGGCGAAGATGATGTTTCTCTGGGTTTCGGCGGCGCTGCGCGAACACATCATCACCGATTTCAATCTGGACAAGTCGACGGTCGACGAACTGCTTGAGCAGGCAACGACCGAGGAAATTGCCGCCAGCAGCCGTGGCCATAAGAAAAAGGTTTCGGAACTGGCCGATGCGCTTCGTGACGAGGGTCTTGTTACCGTGGAGATGCTGACGACGGCGCTCCGTGAAGGCGAAGTGCCTTTGTTCGTGGCGCTGTTCGCACAGGTCTCAAAGCTGCGCGAACATCTGATCCAGCGGCTGGTGTTTGAAGCCGGCGGCGAGGGACTCGCCATTGCGTGCCGTGGCATCGGCATGTCCGAACAGGAATTTTTGGAGCTTTATGAATATTGCCACTTGGCGAAAGCCGGCACCAAAGCGGAGGTCGAAGCACAGATTCCGAAGTTGAGATCGTTCTACACCAACACCCCCAGGCTTGACGCTGTCGATGTGCTGAAGATGTGGCATCGAGACTCCGATTATCTGGGAGCATTGCGTGAACTCGAAGTGAGGCTCAAGGATCATGGCTGAGCGTCGCCCCCGAAACTGGCCGTCCATCTCCGGCTCCGAGAAGGAGCGGGCAACGGAGGCATTTCGCCGTTTGGAGGACATGACCCGGCTGATATCGGACTGGGTCTGGGAAACCGATAACGAAAATAACCTGACCTATGTCTCGGAACGGATTATCGACAGGCTCGGTATTCATCCCATTCAGGTTATCGGCAAAAGCTTCGATGAGATCGGTATCTTCCGGCTGCATGACGGTGCCGAAGCATCGCCGCCCGATTTCAGACGGCCGTTTCGCGACAAGAGCTTCGAAGCGGTCGGATATGATGACGAGATCCGGCACTTTTCCGTGTCTGGCCTGCCGCGCTTCAATCCGGAAACCGACGAGTTCGTCGGCTCCACGGGGATCGCCAAGGACATCACCGAGCTGATCAGGGTCGAACGCGCCAACGTCAGGCTTGCCGACGCTATAGAAGTGTTGTCGGGATATTTCGCCTTATATGACGAAGACGACAAATTGGTGATCTCCAACGCTCGGTTCCGACAGTTAAACAAGGATCTTGGCGATGTCGCACACCCTGGCAGTCTGTTCGAGGACTTGCTGCGGGCGGAAGTACAGTCCGGACGTTATCCGGAAGCCGTCGATTCCAGTGAAGACTGGATTAAACGACGGCTGGCACGGCGGCAGCGCACAAGCGGTCCGTTCGAGATAGAGGCCGGTACCGGCAGATGGCTGTATGTCGACGAGGAACGGCTGCCCGATGGCGGTACCGTGATGATGGCCCGCGACATCACAGATATGAAACGTGCCATGGAAGCGCTCAAGAAAAGCATTACGACGCACCGCGATTTTGCGTCCAACGTAGCGCACAAGCTCAGGACGCCGTTGGCGGTGCTGCGCGCCAATCTGGACAGCCTCGGCAATGACAAGGAAGTCAGCAGTCTCAAGAACGAAGTCGACACCCTGGCCAGGATGGTCGAGCAGCTTCTGACCCTGACCCGCTACGAGCATTACGTTCTGCCCTCAGATACGAGGTTTGATCTGTACGGTATCACTGTTGATGTCGTTAGCAGCCTGGCGCCGCTGGCGATCAAGGAGGACCGGTCCCTTGAACTTGAAGGGGATACAGGCCCCATCATGATTCACGGTGATGGCGGGGCAATCGAGCACGCGGTGCGCAACCTGATCGAAAATGCGGTGAAGTACTCGGCGCGCGGTACAGCTGTACTGATCCGGCTGGGCAAGGACCCGGCATCGATCCGGGTTTCCGACGAAGGACGGGGTATCCCGATGGAAGACAGGGCGCGGCTGTTCGAAAAGTTTACACGGACAGACCGCCGCGGTTCGGGTGCCGGACTTGGCCTGCATATCGTTAAGACCATTGCGGACATCCACGATGCGCAGGTATCGATCTCCCACAGTGCCTCTGGCGGCGCTGAATTTTCACTGGTCTTTCCGGGACTGGAAGAACACGCCGGCAGGAATGCACTGGCGAATTAACCGTCAGGATATCGTCAGGTTCTTTAAATACGATCCTCGGTACTGATTTTGCCAAACGTGTGGCAATGGGCCGGTGTATTGATATTCCCGCCGGAACAGCAGTTCTATCGCCGCTTCCGGGCCTTGCCCGGAGACGGTCACACTCCCCCTAGGGTCGCCAAATGGCGACCCTTTTTTTGTCTTGGTGTTACGGCGGCGCAGTTAAGCGGTAATCGGCATCTCACAAAAGAAAACGCCGGACCCGTAAGGGCCCGGCGTTCATAGTCAAACGATAGTACGATCAGCGCGTGAAGGTTATCGTCACACGACGGTTACGGGCTTCTTTCTGACCGTCCGGCGTAGAAACTTCCGGTGCTTTTTCTCCGGAATACTCACGCTTCACCATACTGCGTGCGATGCCTTCGGACATCAGCGAATTGCCGACGGTGGCGGCACGTGCACGGGACAAGCCTTCGTTGTAATCGTCACTGCCGGACTTATCGGTGTGACCGGTGACGATGACGCCCGTGGCACCGGCTTCCATACCGGCTTTGGCCGCTTCCTTGATCACCGCTTCACCAGTGGCGCTCAGATCGAAGCTGTCAAAGTCGAAGTAGACCGTGTAGGGGCCGGGCAGCGGCATCATCTTCGCCATCGGCTTGGCCATCGGCTTTGCCATCGGACGCGGACGCATGCTGCTGGCTTTGTTCAGCGCTGCGTCGAAGGCGCTTCTGCAGGCTTCAATATGTTTCGGCTGGTCACCTTCTTCCTGCTCCTGGAGCCAGCAATCGAACATGGCCTGGGCTCTGGCGATTTCGAGCGGTGCCCAGTCCTTGGCACCGGACAGCAGTTCGCCATCCAACGCCAGAAGGGCGGCTTCGATTTCAGCAGCAGGCGTACCGGAAATCTTGCGTTCCTTGATCGGCTGGGGTTTCACGTCCTCACCCTTGGCGGCGGCAATGGCCTTGTTGTTGAAGTAGACAGCATCTTCCATGTCGTACTCGTCAGCTTCAGCAAGGGCGAGCGCAACGTATTCATTCTGCAGGGCCATGTGGAACGGAGTTCCCTTGTTTGACATGGCTTTGGTGGCGGCGATGTCCGGACCTGCGGCACAAGCTGCCAGAAGCGGCAGGAGGGCGATTGCTAAGGCGAATTTCAAAAACTTCATTTTTGGTCCCCAAATGTTGGTGAGTGATCTGATGATCCAAGTGGCCACTCTGCCAGATCCAACGGTGGAATGCGGTTAAATACGCAATCCGTTGGGATAGCATGGGTGTAACCCCCAGATATTTGCCAAGAGTCCCTGCTTAAGAAACTCCTCCCTATATATTATCCGCAGACCGGGGTTTCCCGTATCTGCATTATTTAGACATCTATTGTGCCTGTGATGTGTATAGAGAATCAAGCTTCATCGCGCATTGTGAAAATAGAACCCACCCGGTAAGCTTGCTGTAGGCCATTTCTCCGAAACTTAACCGGGAGTCCGGGGTGTCCGTGCCAGTAAAACTTGCGATTTTCGATTGCGACGGAACGCTAGTCGACAGCCAGCACGCAATCAATTCGTGCATGACCGATGCCTTCCGCCATGTTGGAATGGTGCCGCCGCCGATTGCCCGGGTGCGCCGAGTTGTCGGGCTGCCGCTGGCACAGGCCATAGAAATCCTGGTTTCCAACGATAATTCACCGGCGAAAGCCACAATTGATGATATGGTCGAGGCGTATTCACTCTCCTGGCAACAGTTGCGGGCGGGGGGAACGCTTGACGAACCGCTGTTCGAGGGCACGCATGCGCTGCTCAGCGGCCTTAAATCGGCTGAATGGAAACTTGGCGTGGCCACCGGAAAATCCATGCGAGGGCTGCGTCAGACCCTTGCACATCATAGCCTTGGGGACTTCTTTTCGACCCTGCAGACGGCTGATGTGGCACGCGGCAAGCCGGATCCTGAAATGCTTCATCTGGCGATGACGGAAACCATGGCCTCTGCGGACAATACGGTGATGATCGGCGATACGACTTATGATATCGAAATGGCCGTTGCTGCAGGGGTGCGTGCACTCGGGGTCGCTTGGGGTTACCATGCACCAGAAGATTTGCGGGCAGCCGGCGCACTCATGGTTTTCAACAGTGTAGCTGAACTCGGTCAATATTTTAAAAAAATGGAGGACGGAACCTCTTGAGCAAATGGATTAAAATCGCCGGCGGCATAGTCGTCGTGCTGGTCGCCGTTGTCGTGGCCGGGGTGGCTATTCTCGGCTCTATGGATTTCAATCAGTACAAGGGCGAAATCGCAGAGCAGGTGAAAAAGGCCACCGGGCGCGATCTCCAGATCGCCGGCGACCTGAACTTGGAAATATCGCTCAATCCGGCGATTGCCGTCGACGGTGTGACCTTCCAGAACGCCGAATGGGGTTCACGTCCGAACATGCTATCCGTCAAGCGGTTCGCCGCCGAGGTTTCATTGCTGCCGCTGCTGAGCGGACAGATAGTAGTTAACCGACTTTTGGTTGAAGGCGTCGATCTGCTGGCGGAAACCAATAAGGACGGCATCGGTAACTGGGAGTTCGCCCCCGGCGAAAAGCCGGAAGCGGCTGAAAGCAGCGGCGGATCGGCCGCCCTGCCGTCGGTTGACAAGGTGGTGATGCGCGATATCAAGGTCACATACAAGGACGGCGTCACCGGCGAAGAACATCGTGTCGCGCTGGATGAACTGACGGCGGCGGCGGGGTCCGTCGATGCGCCGGTCAAGATCGACGCCAAGGGCAGCCTCAACGAAAATATCTTCACCATCGCCGGCACCCTCGGCTCAGTGGCGCAGATGACCTCGGCGGACGGTGTATATCCGGTTGATATTGCCGCCGACGCGCTCGGTGTCAAAACCACGTACAAAGGGACGCTCGGCACACCGGGCGGTAGTATTGCCGTCGACGGTCAGCTTTCTGTCGCAGTGGCGTCGCTGAAAAAGACCCTCGCTGATGCTTCCAGCCTCGTCCCGGCGCTGAAGGACGTGCCGGCGATCGGCGCCGACAAGATCGACCTCGCCTCGCAGGTGAAGTTCAACGGCAAGACAGCGACACTCGGCGGCATGACGCTGTTGGCCGGCAGGACCGATCTGGCGGGGAACGTGACCGCGACCCTCGGCGGCAAGCCGAACGTCGACGTTACTCTGACATCCAACCTGATTGATCTCGACGAGCTTCTGCCTGCGTCCGAGAAGAAAGAAGAGGCCCCGGCGGCGAAACCCGCTGACGGCCGCGTGTTCCCGAAGGATCCGCTGCCGCTTGACGGCCTCAAGGCGGCGGACGCCAAGGTGGCCTTCGACGGCAAGAAGATTGTCGTGCAGGGCAACCAGATCGACGACGTTTCTGTGCGCCTGACCCTGAAGGGCGGCAATCTTCAAGTGCAACCGTTCTCGGCCATGGTCGCCGGCACCAAGGTATCCGGCAATGTCGGGCTCAACGGTGCCGCCAGCGTACCGACGCTGGTCGCCAAGCTGAGCGCCGCCGGTCTCGATTACGGCGAACTGCTGAAACAGCGCGGCATGACCGATATCGCCACCGGCAAACTCGATGCCAATGTGGATGTCAAAGTTGCCGGCGGTTCGGTCCGCGCTATTATGGCCAGCCTCAACGGTATGCTGTTCGTGAAAACGGAAAACGGCAAGATCGACAGCAGTGCGCTGAACATCGTTTCTTCGGACGTGATGTCGGCCCTGCCTGGCTTCAATTCCAAGGATGACAAGTCGCTGCGCTGCGGTGTCGTCAATTTCGACATCAAGGACGGCATCGCCAACGCCAAGGCGCTGGTGTTCGAAACCGGCGGCCTGTCGGCAATCGGTGTCGGCACCGCCGATCTGCGCGAGGAAAAGCTGAACCTCGTCATCGATCCGCGCGCCAAGCAGACCAGCCTTGCCAGCGCGGCAATCGTTCCGGTGGCGATTACCGGCACGTTCCTCGAGCCGGAATGGGCTCTGGACAAGGCGGCGCTGGCCGGTAACGCGGCCAGCACCGTCGCCAAGGGGGCTGCCGCGGTTGCCACAATGGGGTTGTCGCTGCTGATTGAAAGCGCCGCCAAGCGTGCCGTTAATTCCATCGACACAACGGACTATTGCACTCCGGCGCTGGCCGGCAAGGCCGTGGTGCCGGGCAATATGGAACAGGCCGACAGCGGCTCGTCTTCAGGCGGTTCCGGCACCACCGAGCCGGCGAAGCAGGATAGCGGCAGTTCGGGTGGCGTCGTTGACGGCGTCTCCAAGGGCCTCAAGTCCCTGTTCGGAAACTGACGCCGGGCATGGCGGACGATAAAACCGCTGCACTTCGCAAGCGGTTCTACAAGACGGTCGGCGTGGAGCCGGGCGAGGGCGGCTATATGGTCGTGCTCGACGGCCGCCCGGTGAAAACGCCGGGCAAGACGTCGGTCATGCTGGTGTCCAGACCGCTCAGCGATGCGGTTGCGGCGGAATGGGATGCGCAGGAAGAGAAAATCAACCCGCATGCCATGCCGCTGACGCAGATCGCCTGCACCGCTATCGACAAGGTCGCTCCGAACCGTGCCGAGATCCTCGAGCAGATGGTCCGCTTCGCCGGTGCTGATCTGCTTTGTTACCGGGCCGAAAGCCCGAGCGACCTGGTCACGCGCCAGCACGATACCTGGCAGCCGGTGCTGGACTGGCTGGCCGGTGAACGCGGAATCGCGCTCACCACTACCACGGCACTGATTGCCGAGGATCAGCCCCGGGCGTCCATTGACGCGGCCCATGCGGCGCTCGATGCCCTCGACGATCACGAGTTGGCGGCGATGGCGGTGCTGACGCAAGCACTGGGGTCTTTCGCCCTGGCCATGGCGGTGGTGCACGGATTCCTGGACTGGCAGGTTGCCGCCGAAGCCTCGCAACTGGATGAGGCTTTCCAAAGCGAGCTTTGGGGTACGGACAGGGAGGCGGAGATGCGTTTGCGCGCCCTCAGGGACGACATCGAGGCAGCCTCCCGCTACCTTACCTTGCACCGCACAAAAAATTAGGGAACATTCTCCGGAATTCGCCGATACGAACTATTGAGGATTGGGACATGCAGGAAATCATCGCGGAGCTTGAAGAACGGCGCAAACGCGCGCGCCTCGGCGGCGGCGAGAAGCGGATCGAGGCACAGCACGCCAAGGGCAAGCTGACGGCGCGCGAACGCATCGAGGTGTTCCTGGATGAAGGCTCGTTCGAGGAATGGGACATGTTCGTCGAGCATCGCTGCGTGGATTTCGGCATGCAGGAAACCTCGACGCCGGGTGACGGCGTGGTCACCGGCTATGGTACCGTCAACGGCCGTCCGGTGTTCGTGTTTTCGCAGGATTTCACCGTGTTCGGCGGCTCGCTGTCGGAAAGCCACGCTTCGAAAATCTGCAAGATCATGGACCAGGCGATGAAGGTCGGCGCGCCGGTGATCGGCCTCAACGATTCCGGCGGGGCGCGTATTCAGGAAGGCGTCGACAGCCTTGCCGGCTATGCGGAAGTCTTCCAGCGCAACGTACTTGCGTCCGGCGTGGTGCCGCAGGTCTCGCTGATCATGGGTCCGTGCGCCGGCGGCGCCGTGTATTCGCCGTCGATGACCGATTTCATCTTCATGGTCGAAGACACCAGCTACATGTTCGTGACGGGCCCGGACGTGGTCAAAACCGTTACCCATGAAACGGTGACGGCCGAGGAACTGGGCGGTGCGATTACCCACACCACCAAATCCGGCGTGGCCGACCGTGCCTTCACCAACGACATGGAAGCGCTTTTGTACATGCGCCGCTTCGTCGATTTCCTGCCCTTGAACAACAAGGAAAAGCCGCCGGTCCGTCCGACACCGGACGCGCACGACCGCATCGAGATGTCGCTGGATACCCTGATCCCCGACAATCCCAACAAGCCATACGACATGAAGGAGCTGATCACCAAGGTCGTGGACGAGGGGGATTTCTTCGAACTGCAGCCGAGCTATGCCGGCAACATCATCATCGGTTTCGCGCGCATGGAAGGCTCCACCGTCGGCATCGTCGCCAACCAGCCGATGGTGCTGGCCGGCTGCCTGGACATCAACTCGTCGATCAAAGCAGCACGGTTCGTACGCTTCTGCGACTGCTTCAACATTCCGATCATGACCTTCGTCGACGTGCCGGGCTTCCTTCCGGGTACCAGCCAGGAATACGGCGGCATCATCAAGCACGGTGCCAAGCTGCTGTTCGCCTATGCCGAGGCGACGGTGCCGAAAGTCACGGTGATCACCCGCAAAGCCTACGGCGGGGCTTATGACGTGATGAGCTCGAAGCATCTGCGCGGCGATGTGAACTTCGCCTGGCCGACAGCGGAAATCGCCGTCATGGGGCCGAAGGGCGCGGTCGAAATCATCTTCCGCTCCGACATCGGCGATGCCGAGAAGATCGCCAAGCGGACCGAGGAATACCGGACCCGCTTCGCCAATCCGTTTATCGCCGGTCACCGCGGCTTCATTGATGACGTGATCATGCCGCACTCGACCCGCAAACGGCTCTGCAAGTCGCTGCGTATGCTGAAGAACAAGGAACTCCAGAACCCCTGGAAGAAGCACGACAACATTCCGTTGTGACGTACGTTCAGTCATTCCGGCGAAAGCCGGAATCCAGAACTGTATACACCGTGATTCTATGCTGTTTCTGGACCCCGGCCTGCGCCGGTGTGACGGTCTAAGACGTAGCTTCTAAAGCTCTCGCACCATTAACGCGGCGTGGCCTTCGTGGTGGATCAGCTCGTGATATTCGACCGGGCGGCGCTTGCGGCTTTCGAAGCCCTCACGCTCGTACAGCCGGTAGGCACCCTTGTTGTCCTCGAAACAAATCAGACTGATCTTCTTCATGCCCTCGGCCCGGGCGCGTTTATACGCAAAATCGAGCAGACGCGTACCGATCCCGCTGCCTCGGTATTCATCGAATAGTGCAAGGCCTGAAATATACAGGCTCTTCGGCTCTTCAAGCTCGGCATAGGGTTTCAGTATCGGGTCGATGTCGTCAGGCACGTTGCCGACGTCCTCGCCCATGACATAGGCATGCAGCATGCCGACCGGCTCGCCGTCGATTTCCGCGATGTCGCAGTTCTGATAGGAAAAATTCACGCCTTCGCGCAGGTAGCGCTTGGCACCGCGTTCCAGCAAGTCGAGGCCTGCGTATTCCGGATCGTCGATCTGGCTCCAGACGTAATCCGCAACACCTTCGGACGATATTCTGAAAAGCTCAGCGATGACTCGTGCATCAGCACGTGTCGCCGGCCTGAAGGTCACGTTGTTTGCCGACATGTTCTTCCTCCCAAGTGGGCCTTGGGGGCCCGTTTAACCGCATTCGTTCGCGGGCTCTGATCGTCCCTTGGATGCGGTCAAAATTTCAGACTGTTCCCGGTAGTTTAGGTTATAACCGGGGTCGATGCCAATTCGCTAATATAGCCCTTCTGAAATGGCCTAAGAGCCTTTAATAACACCGGTTTGTGACGAAATTATGCCGTAGTGCTCAATGCGCCGGTGGCGGGCGAAATCGAATACCGTGGATTTACCGAACCTGGTGGCGTCGAGATCGATTTCGGCGATAACCAATTCATCTTCCTCGGTTTCGGCCATGGCGATGATTTCGCCAGTCGGCGCGACGATGCAGCTTTCCGCGAACATGTGATGACCGTCCTCGGTGCCGGCCTTTGCCGAGGCAGCGATGAAGGTCGCATTCTGGTAAGCGCCGGCTTGCAGCGTCAGGCGATTGTGGAACTTCCGCATCTCGGCGCTTTCTTCGGTGTTCTGTGAATTGGCCGACGGCGTGTTGTAGCCCAGCATCACCAGTTCAACACCCTTGAGGCCCATGACCCGGAAGGTTTCCGGCCAGCGGCGGTCGTTACAGATACACATGCCCATGGTACCGCCCATGGTTTCCCAGACCGGAAAGCCCAGGTCGCCAGGCTCGAAATAGCGCTTTTCCAGATGTTGAAAAGCTCGCTCGGGGTCGAATTCATCATGGCCGGGCAGGTGCACCTTGCGGTACTTGCCGACGATGGCCCCGGTCTTGTCGACAAGGATCGACGTGTTGAAGTGATGGCCGTCCGGGGTCAATTCGCCGTATCCGAGATAAAACCCGACACCGCGTTCCCGCGCCAGATCGAACAGCGGCTGTGTCGCGGCGTTCGGCATCTCGCGTTCGAACCAGTGATCCATCTCGGCGCGGTCTTCGGCGTAATAGCGTGGAAAGAACGTGGTCAGGGCGATTTCGGTGAAGACAACGATATCGGCGCCCTGGTCAGCGGCATCGCCCAGCATCTTGCAAAGGCGCGCGATGTTGGCTTCGCGCGGATCGGCTTTTTGAACCGCACCCGATTGGGCAACGGCGATCGTCAATGGACGTGACATGACGTGGGCGGTCCTCAGGCGGCGGTCTCGAAGATGGCGCGGTTGCGGCCCTGCGCCTTTGCGGTATAGAGCGCACGGTCGGCGCGATCCAGGGTTTCCTCGATCTTGAAATCCTTGCCGGTGGCGCAGGCGATACCGATGCTGATTGTGTAACGAACGTCGCCCTTGTCGGATTCCACGACGCTGTTTTCGACGCTGGTACGAAGGCGCTCGGCGATGATCTTGGCCATATCCTCGTTGGCACCGGGGAGCACGACTGCGAATTCCTCGCCTCCGTAGCGGCCGACGATATCGGTCTTGCGGAAGATCTTGCGACAGTTGTCGGCGAGATTGCGAAGAACCTCATCGCCGATGGCGTGACCGTAGACGTCGTTGACCTTCTTGAAGTAATCGGCGTCGGCCATCATGACGCTGACGACGTGGCCTTCGCGCTTGGCACGTTCCTCTTCGTGATGGGCGAGGGTGAAGAACTCACGACGGTTGACGAGGCCGGTCAGCTCGTCACGTGTCGCCATCTCGATAAGCCGCTTTTCGAACGCCTTGCGTTCGGTGATGTCGGTATACAGTGTGATGACGCCGCCGCCGGGGATCGGGTTGGCGCGGACACTGAGGATGCGGCCGCCACTAAGCTCGCGCTCAAAGAACTGCGGCTTACCCTCCCTTGAGGCATCCAACTGCTGCATCAACAATGAGCCGGGGTCGAACGCAGTTTTGCCGCAGTCCTTGGTAAGATCATGAAGAGACATGCCGACGCCAATGCCGTCCGCCTTGTCGATTCCCAGATAAGCCGCCGCCTGTGTGTTGTAGAGCACCAGATTGTCGTGGGCATCAATGATGGTGATGCCTTCGGAAAGCCGATCCAGGCTTTGGGTGATCAAATTCCAGTTCTCTGCGGCGACGTTTTCCTCGCGCTGCTCGGCCATATTTCTTCACCTGTCACATATTGCCGTTGTGCATTGGCAAACGGTCTTTTATTGCAGGTGGCCGCCCCCATATAGATACGGCCCCCAATTTGTGTCGCAGGAAAATACATAAAAATGAATAGTATCACCATGTTTTTGGGCCACGGCCATTCCTGCTGAAAATCAGGACATTGCCGAGGGGGCGGTTCCCGGTCGAGCGGCGGCGGTGGCGATGCTTTGGGCAGCCTGTGCTTCGGGGCTTTTCGCCTTTATGTGGGTGTTGCCGAAGTTCGTCGGCCAGGGCGTTCCTGCCGTGCAGGTGGCGTTCCTGCGCTACACCGCCGGCGCGGTTTGCATCGCGCCTTTTTTCTTACGCGAGGTGATTCGCCAGGTCCCGGCAGGTCCCGTCGATACAGGCGGCCCACGGCTGTTTCTGCTGCACATGGCACGCGCCGCGTGCGGTGTGACGTCCCTGGCGTTCGGCACATATGCTGTGACGACGATCCCGCTGGCCAACGTACAGGCAATTGCCATGACCAACGGGGTATTCACGGTGCTGTTCGCCGTGCTGTTCCTGCGTGAAAAAGTCGGCTGGCGCGAGATGCTGGCCGGCCTGATCGCGCTGATAGGGGCGATGATCGTTGCCGGTCCTGGTACGGCCACCGCCACAGGACTGGCGTTGACCGGGGTCGCGGCGGCATTTGCGCAGGCCGTCGCTTGGGGCGGTGAGGTGGTTCTGTTGCGCGCCACGGCAGCCCGCGAAAGTGCCAGCGGCATACTTTTCAAGGCCAACGCCCTGGCGGCGATCATTGTGCTGCTGGCGGGCGTCTGGTTCTGGGGAAGAATCAGCCAGGAAGCGCTGCTGCTGATCGTCGCCATGGGACCGATCGCCATCATCGGACAGCTTTGCAATATTCGCGCATTTCGGATTGCCCATGCGACGACGCTGGTCCCGGTGCGCTATTCAGGCATCATATTCGCGGCGCTGTTCGGGTTGCTGATCTTCGATGAACAGCCTGAACCGAGTGCCATTCTCGGCGCCGTCATGATCGTCGGCGGCGCCATGTGGCTGGCACTCAGGAAGAAATAATCCTTCACTGCATGGGTTTGTTTGTGCCGCCGGACGGGTGCGCTACAATCCCGGCATGGAAGACGACACCCGGCCCGATGAAAATTCACCCCGCGCCCGCCGGCGGCTGCGTGGCTTCGTCCTGCATCTGCTCGGTTACTTCGTCGCTATGATCGTGCTTGTTGGGGTAAATTATTTCATGACACCGCAAGACCCCTGGGTCGTCCTGCCAATGGTCGGGTGGGGCAGTGTGCTGGCGTTGCACGTGGCCTGGGTGATGGGGTTGTTCGACGGTTTGTCCGGCAAATAGGGGCGGGGTTCTTCGCGGTTGCAAAAAAGTCTCGAAACACCGCCAAGCGCATCGTAAAAGAATACCCGCTAACAGGTCAGCCGAGAGAAAAGCATGTTCAAGAAGATTCTGATCGCCAACCGCGGAGAGATTGCCTGCCGGGTCATTAAGTCGGCGCGGGCCATGGGTATTGCTACGGTTGCCGTCTACTCCGATGCCGACCGGGATGCGCTGCACGTGCAGATGGCCGACGAAGCGGTCAACATCGGTCCGGCGCCCACCAATCAGAGCTACCTCGTCATCGATAACATTCTCGCCGCGATCAAGCAGACCGGCGCCGATGCGGTGCATCCGGGCTACGGCTTTTTGTCGGAGAACACCAAATTCGCCCAGGCGCTTGAAGATGCCGGCATCGCTTTTATCGGCCCGGGGCCGAAGGCGATCACGGCGATGGGCGACAAGATCGAATCCAAGAAGCTCGCCAACGCTGCTAACGTATCGTGCGTGCCGGGACACCCGGATGCCATCAAGGACGTCAAGGAAGCGGTCAAGGTCGCCAACGATATCGGCTATCCGGTAATGCTGAAGGCGTCGGCCGGCGGCGGCGGCAAGGGCATGCGCATCGCCTGGAACGCCGAGGAAGCCGAGGACGGTTTCATCCGCGCCACCAACGAAGCCAAGTCGTCGTTCGGCGACGACCGGGTGTTCGTCGAGAAATTCATCGAGGACCCGCGCCACATCGAAATCCAGATCATCGCCGACAAGCACGGCAACACGGTCTATCTGGGCGAGCGCGAATGTTCGATCCAGCGCCGGCATCAAAAGGTAATCGAGGAAGCGCCCTCGCCGTTCCTCGACGAAAAGACCCGCAAGGCCATGGGTGAGCAGGCCGTGGCGCTGGCCGCCGCCGTCGATTACCACTCAGCGGGGACGGTCGAGTTCATCGTCGACAAGGACAAGAACTTCTATTTCCTGGAAATGAACACGCGCCTGCAGGTCGAGCACCCGGTCACCGAATACATCACCGGTCTCGATCTGGTTGAATTGATGATCCGTGTCGCCGACGGCGAAAAACTGCCGTTCACGCAGAAGGATGTGAAGCTCACCGGCTGGGCCATCGAAAGCCGCATTTACGCCGAGGACCCGTTCCGTAACTTCCTGCCGTCGATCGGACGGCTGGTGAAGTACCGCCCGCCGGTCGAGGAACCCGACGCCGTGCGCGTCGATACCGGTGTATACGAAGGCGGCGAGATTTCCATGTACTACGACCCGATGATCGCCAAGCTGATCACCTATGGGCCGGACCGCAAAACGGCAACGGAACGCATGCAGCGTGCGCTCGATGAATTCCTGATTTCGGGCGTGCAGCACAACATCCCGTTCCTCAACGCGCTGATGACGCATCCGCGCTTCATCGAGGGTCGTCTGACCACCAACCTGATCGCCGAGGAATATCCCGACGGATTCAACCCGTCGGATACCGCGCCGAAAGATCCGAAATTGTTTGCCGCCGTCGCCGCCGTCATGCACGCCGCCTATCAGGCCCGTGCGGCGCAGATATCCGGGCAGATCGCCGCACACACGCGGCGCCCGTCCGCGGAATGGATCGTCAGCTTCGGTGAAGGGCAGCATCGTGTACGCGTCGGCGATGCGTCCGACGGCACCGTCAGCCTCAGCGTCGATGGCGACGACATGACCCTGAAAACAAGCTGGAAACTGGGTGAGCCGCTGTTTGCCGCTGATATTGACGGCGACACAGTCTGTTTCCAGGTCACGCGTTCGACGGTGGCCTATGGCATCTCGCAGGGAGGCATCAAGGTCGAGGCCTGGGTGCTGTCGCCGCATGTCGCCGAACTGAACGCGCTGATGCCGGTCAAGCAACCGCCGGACACGTCAAAGCTTTTGCTGTCGCCGATGCCGGGTCTGCTGGTATCCGTTGCCGTTGAAGTCGGTCAGGAAGTGAAGGCCGGCGAGGAACTGTGCGTGGTCGAGGCGATGAAGATGGAAAACGTGCTGCGCGCCGAAAAGGACGTCACGGTGTCGGCGGTCAAGGCCGAGGCCGGTTCCAACCTCGCCGTCGACCAGATTATCCTCGAGTTCGAGTAGGGCGTTGCCGGCGAAGGCCGTTCACGTCTTTATCGACGGGCGCGTGCAGGGCGTCTGGTTTCGCGGCTGGACGGCACAGCAAGCATCCCGGCTCGGCCTTTCCGGCTGGGTCCGCAATCTCAGGGACGGCCGTGTCGAGGCGGTATTTTCCGGCGAGGCGGTGCAGGTGGATACCATGCTGGCGCTCTGCCGCAACGGCCCGCCGATGGCGCGCGTCGACAACATCATCACGGAAGAAGCGGACGGCAGTGGCCTCAAGGGCTTCGAAACCCGTCCGACAGCTTAGGGGGAGGACAAACATGAAACAGGAAAAAGATCTCTATTTCGAGGATTTCACGGTCGGGCGCACCTTTGAAAGTGCCGGCATGACGCTGACAGAATCGCAGATCCTCGACTTCGCCCAGGCCTGGGACCCGCAGCCGTTCCACATCGATGTGCCGTATGCCAACGCCGGCCCATACGGCGGTCTGATCGCCAGCGGCTTTCACACCATGTGCTCCGCGTTCCGGCTGATCCACGCGACCGGGTATCTGGAAGCCGCTTCGATGGGATCGCCCGGGATCGACGAACTGCGCTGGATGAAGCCGGTCCGTCCCGGTGATACGCTGCGCGTCGTCGGCGAGGTGACGTTGCAGAAGCCGTCGTCGTCCAAGCCCGACCGGGGCACCTCGCTGGTGCGCTACGGTGTACTCAATCAGGATGACGAGGAAGTGATGAGCTTCACCACCATTCACATGCTCCGCAAGCGGCCGGCCGCCGATGCCGGGCAGAGCGGAGACGCATGAGCAGGATCGGCTACATCGGCTTTGCGTCACGCCAGCCGGTCGATGCCGTGCTGGCGGCGTGCGTATCCGCGTTGAGGCAGCTCCATGTCCGACTTGCCGGCGCCATACAGGCCTCGCCCGAGGAATGCGCCGAATGCAGCGGGGCACTGAACCTCAAGGATCTGGAAGACGGCACGATCATCAATTTTTCCCAGGACCTGGGTTCAGGTGCCGAAGCCTGCGCGCTGGACCCGCAGGCTCTGGCCGGGATCGCGCAACGCCTTGCCGAAGCATTGGAACGCCGTCCGGAGCTTGTCATCGTCAACCGGTTCGGCAAGGCTGAAGCCGACGGACATGGTCTCCGCAGAGTCATCGAGCGCGCCATGATCGCCGGCATTCCGCTGCTGGTCGCGGTCCGCGAAGATTTCGGCAAACAATGGGAAGACTTTCACGGCGGCTTGGCTGAACGCCTGGCGCTGGACGAGGCGGCGGTGCTGGCGTGGTGTGAATCGGTGGTTGGCTAGGCGCCGAATACGTCTTCGAAGCTCTGGCGCAGCTGGTTGTCGACATCCGGCATGGTCGCGGTAATGCCCAGGTCCCACAGCGACGTCACGCCGTGTTCTTCGA
The DNA here is from genome assembly GCA_038100295.1 of Thalassospiraceae bacterium. Taxonomy (GTDB): domain Bacteria; phylum Pseudomonadota; class Alphaproteobacteria; order Rhodospirillales; family Casp-alpha2; genus UBA4479. The sequence goes on along the minus strand of JAYNVG010000010.1, from coordinate 48,180 downwards.
TCCCGCACGGCACGATCCCGGAAAAATGCTCTAAATCCGGTTCGACGTTGATGGAGATGCCGTGAAACGTCACCCAGTGGCGAATGCGCACGCCGATGGCCGCGATCTTGTCCTCGCGCGATGCCGGGTTCGAGGGAGCGCCGCGCCGGACCCATATGCCGACCCGGCCGTCGCGGCGTTCACCGATGACGTTGAAGCCCATCAGGGCACGGATGACCCATTCCTCGAGATTGAAAACATACTTGCGCACATCCGCGCCGCGTTTCTTCAAATCCAGCATCACATAGGCGACGCGCTGGCCCGGCCCGTGGTAGGTGTAGCGTCCGCCGCGCCCGGTCTGATAGACGGGAAAGCGCCCGGCATCGAGAAGCTCGTCATCGGCGGCGCTGGTGCCGGCGGTATAAAGTGGCGGATGCTCCAGAAGCCAGACGCATTCCGGCGCCATGCCGGCGCGGATATCGGCAACCCTTTGATCCATGAAGGCAAGCGCATCCGGGTAGGCGACAAGGCTGTCGCTGATGCGCCATTCGATGCCGTCCGGCAGGGCGGCCGAGGTGTTCAAAAGCCCGGCGGTTTCGTTCATACGGTTTTTATGGGCGAGGCCGCGCGCCGCCGCAAGGGGCAACGCACCGCAAGCACTGAAAATCCCGGATTTCTGCCTTTTTCAGGTAAAATAAAGCGTCATCTGTTGGCTTGACCAGCCCGCATCGACCTGATACTTCAACGCGCAGTGCGGTCGTGGCGGAACTGGTAGACGCGCAGCGTTGAGGTCGCTGTCCTGTAACAGGGGTGGAAGTTCGAGTCTTCTCGACCGCACCAAATATCTAAGTCGGTAATCGGCAATCAGGGAGAATGCTTGGTAACGTATTCGGGTCATAGATGAATGCAGGCGCCGGGCCGTTTTTCTTCATGCCGGACGCACGCATCGATCGCACATGACCCGCCGCAAGGCGGGTTTCGTTTATCCGGCCCGGATGTCGTAAACTGAGCATGCAACCCCGGACGGGCAGGGCTACATGGCGGAAGACGACAACAAGATCGAAGAACAGGTTGCCCCTGAAGCCGAAACCGTCGAGGTGCCGGCCGGGCCGGAAGTGCTTATTCTCGAAGCGCTGGCTGCGGGCGATGCCGGGCGTGTCCGTGATCTTGTCGCCGAGCTTCACTATGCCGATTTCGCCGACCTTCTGGAGCGCATCAGTCGCGACGAGCGCGCCCAGCTGATCGATATCACCCGCGACACCTTCGATCCCGAAGTCCTGTCCGAACTGAACGAAACCGTCCGTGAACACGTGTTCGAAGTGCTCGGCGTCAAACAGGCCGCCGATGCCATCACAGAACTGGACAGCGATGATGCGCTGATGGTTCTCGAGGACATGGACGAGGCGCGCCAGAAAGAGCTCCTCGATCAGATCCCCGACGAAGAACGCACGTTCATCGAAGAAGGCCTGAGCTATCCGGAAGACAGCGCCGGGCGGCTGATGCAGCGCGAGGTGGTGACGGTGCCGTCGCACTGGAACGTCGGTCAGTGCATCGACTTCATTCGCCGCAAGGCCGATACCGGCGAAGACGAACTGCCGAGCATCTTCTATGACATCTTCGTTATCGACGCACGCCGCCATCCGGTCGGTGCTGTTTCGCTGAGCAATCTTCTGCGTTCTCGCCGGCAAATTCCGGTGGCCGAGGTGATGGAAGAGGACATGCACGAAATCCCGGTCGCCACCGACCAGGAAGACGTCGCTTTTCTGTTCCGTCAGCGCGACCTTGTCTCGGCGCCGGTCGTCGACGACAACGGCCGGCTAGTCGGGGCCATCACCATCGATGACGTGGTCGACGTCATTCACGAGGAACACGAAGAAGACATCATGCGCATGGGGGGCGTTATCGAAGATGACCTGTATCATGCTTCGATTTCAACGGCGCGGGCCCGCTTTAGCTGGCTGGTCGTCAATCTGCTGACGGCGATTCTGGCTTCCATGGTGATCGGCGTTTTCGACGCCACCATCGAACAGGTGGTGGCGCTGGCCGTACTCATGCCGATCGTCGCGTCCATGGGCGGCAACGCCGGAACGCAGACCCTGACCGTGACCGTGCGTGCGTTGGCGACCAAGGAACTGACCGGGGCCAACACCTATCGCGTCATTACCAAGGAAATCATCGTCGGCTGCTTCAACGGGATCGCCTTCGCGCTGCTGAGCGGGATCGTCGCATGGGTCTGGTTCGACAGCACGACGCTGGGGTTCGTCATCGCCAGTGCGATGGTCATCAACATGGTGATCGCCGGTTTCGCCGGGACGACGATCCCGATCATGCTGGACCGTTTCGGCGCCGACCCGGCGATTGCTTCGAGCGTGTTCCTGACCACCGTCACCGATGTTGTCGGATTTTTCGCCTTCCTCGGCCTCGCGGCGCTGGTGCTGTTGTAGTCCGGACGGCGCTTCGCAGCTTTACGTAAACGTAAACCTCGCCTAGCATCCCCGCATGACTGAAACATACGGTATCGCCGAACTGGCGAAAGAATTCGGCGTCACGACCCGCACTGTCCGTTTTTACGAAGACAAGGGCCTGATTTCGCCAACCCGAGAGGGGCAGCGGCGCATATATAGCCCCCGCGACAGGGTCCGCCTGCGCCTGATCATGCGCGGCAAGCGGCTCGGCCTGTCACTGGACGAAATTGCCGAACTGATCGATTTGTACGATTCCGATCCCAGCGAGGTGACGCAGCTCAAACAGTTCATCGATGTCATCCGCGAACGCAAAACCGTACTCGAAGGACAGAAAAAGGATATCGAGGAAAGCCTTTCGGAAATGAATCGCCTCGAGAAGCAATGTGTGCAGCTTCTGTCGCAAAAGCAGACCAGTAAATAATCCATCCCGAACCTGAGAGGATCCAATGACGTCGAAGACAAAGCTGAAAGTTGCTGTCGCCGGGCTTGGCGCGGTGTGTCTGCCGGTGGCCCGCTGGCTGGCCAACGGGGTGGAAGGGTTTGAACTGACCGCCGTATCCGCCAATGACAAGGAAGGCGCGGCAAGGAAGATCGCCGACTTCAAGACCAAACCGCCGATTGTCGATCTGCAGGAACTGATCACGATGGCGGATATCATTGTCGAGGGCCTGCCGCCGGAACGGTATTTTGATCTCGCCGAACCGGCCATCGAACAGGGCAAGACGCTGATCGCTGTCACCGTGACGCAATTGCTGGAACGCCCGGACCTGATCGAAAAGGCCAAGCAGACGGGGGCCAGGATCATCGTTCCGACCGGTGCGCTTATGGCCTTCGACGCGGTGCGCGCGGCTTCCTACGGCACCATCAACTCGTTGGTGATGGCGACGCGCAAGCCGCCCAAGGGGCTGGTCAAGGCGCCGTTCGTGATCGAGCAGGGGATTGATCTGTCCGATCTCAAGGAACCGCTCTGCCTTTACAAGGGATCGGTCCGCGACGCGGCGCAGAAATTCCCGGCCAACGTCAACGTTGCCGTGGCGCTCAGCCTCGCCGGCTCGGGGCCGGATGAGACAATGTATGAAATCTGGGCCGACCCGGCGGTCGACCGGAACACCCACACGGTCAAGCTGGACAGTGACGCAACCCGGTTCGAATTCACCATCGCCGGCGTACCGACCGAGGAAAATCCGGCTACCGGCAAGCTGACCCCGCTCTCCGTCATGGCGACCCTGGAAGGCATGGTGTCGACCCTGAAAATCGGCGCCTGACACGTGGCCGGTTTTGAAACAGCCGATCCGGACTTTGCCGAGCGTGTCCGGCACAGTTTCGGGCGTCAGGGACTGATGACCCACCTGGGCGCGGCAATGACAAAGGTCGAGCCCGGTCTGGTCGAAATCGAAATGCCGTTTGGCGAAGAATTGACCCAGCAGCACGGCTTTTATCATGCCGGGGGCATTGCCGCCGTTGTCGATACAGCCGGCGGCTTTGCAGGGTCGACCCTGTTCGCGGCGGATGACGGGGTGCTGACTGTCGAATTCAAGCTTAATCTGTTGTCGCCGGCCGATGGCGATCTGCTGATTGCCAGGGGAGAGGTCATCAAGCCCGGTCGGACCCTGACCATAACCAAAGGCGAGGTTTTTATCCGCAAGAATGGGGTGACGAAACTTTGTGCCCTGATGCAGCAGACCCTGATGCGGATCGTCGGCAGAAGCGGCATCACCGGTTAACAATTTGTCACAGTTTCAAGCTGTGATTACGGCGTGTCTGCTGCTAATCAATGCATCCTCAGGTTGACTAAATCAGGGGTGTCTTGATGCGATTTCTCATTTCATTTTTGGCTATTTTATTGCTGCTGGCTGCGCACGGTGGTGCCCGTGCGGAATTGCCGCAGGATGCCATCGGGCAGATAAAATCCGTCGATTTAGGCGCGTCGATCCGCAGGAATGGCGGCAGCACCGATGCCGAAGCCGGTGGTCCTGTGTATGAAGGTGACGTGATCGTCACCGACTTGACGGGGTCGATCGGGATCACCCTGAAGGACGGCACTGTGCTGTCCCTGGGATCGGATAGTGAAATGGAACTCGATCGCTTCATTTTCGAGCCGCAGGAAAAAAAGTTGGGTTTTGCCGCTAAATTTCTCAGCGGCACGGCAACCTATCTGTCCGGACGTATCGCCAAGCTGGCACCGGAACAGGTCAATCTCAGCACGCGCTTTTCGACGATCGGCATACGCGGTACGCGTGTCCTGATCAAAGTGGCGAAATAGGGGGGCGCTTGATGGAACCGATATCATTTTTCCTGTTCTGGCTTGTGGGCAGCCTTCTTCTAGGGGTGCCTGAGGATACCATCGTTCTGGTCGAGGACGCCGACGGTAAGGTCGGCAGTATCGTCGTCGCCAACGACGGCGGGGCGCAAGTCATCTCCACCGCAAACACTGCCGTCACTCTGTCCAGCCGTTCGAGTGAGCCGTCGGCGCCGCGCCAGCTTTCGCGCGAGGAAGTCAGTTCACTTTTCCAGCGTGCCCTGGACGCCGCGCCACAGGCACCACAGAGCTTCATGCTGTATTTCGAAACCGGCACGTCGACGCTGACGGCGGAATCCCGCAGCAGCCTTGAGCAGATCGTGGCGACGTTCAACAACCGCACACTGGCTCGCGCGAACATCATCGGCCATACCGATACCGTCGGTGACGCCGCCGGCAATTACCGGCTGGCGTTGAGACGGGCCACAGCGATCAAGCAGATGTTGGTCGATGCCGGATTGAAGGAAGATGCCGTCGATACGCGCTCTCATGGGGAGACGGACCTGATCGTCAAAACCGGCGACAACACGCCGGAACCGTCCAACCGGCGGGTCGAAGTCACCCTCTGGTGACGGCTTCAATCCGCTGGTCATGACTGCATTTAATGTTGTCCATTTCGCCGCCGCATGGGAAACCGTAATACTGAACCCGCATTGAACGCGGGGAGGGGGAAACTTCGGCGGCGCAATGACTTTAATATCCTCGTTCATCGCCTTTACAGGGTGCGGACTCCTTGGGTTGGCGGCACTTATGATGCATGAACGCATGGCCGGACGTGCCGGTAAGACTGGAATTCCGGCCGCCGAGCTGCGCCAGGCACTGCATCAAGCGGTCACCAAAACCGTTCTGTATTATGACAAGGATGCGGTCTTCGGGACCGTGGTGCCCGCAGTGCTGTTCATGGTACTGCCGTCCGCTGCGCTGCTGAATTTCATTCAGGGCGGTTCACCGTTTATGATCGGGACATACCTGCTCATCGTCGCTTCTATTTTACTGCATCTGCTGTTGGCGGAAATAACCGGCACCGCCTTGATTCGGGCTTTGCTGGCGGGGGTGGCGGCGGTGCTGGCGTTGTCTGTGTTGCCGTATTATGCCGTTTGGTCACTGACCGACCATATCATTAAGAGCGCGGCATTCCCTGCAGCCATGGCTGGAATCCTCATCGCCGTCATCCTGTATGCTGCGAATGCCGGTGTCTGGACGATTTTGCATACCGGCACCGGGCGTATTCGCGATACTGTATTGCATCAGTGGATTGCGTCGTTCCTGTTTGCGATGCCGATTGGTTACACCCTTTACTGGTATGTTCAACTGGCCGTCGAGATTGCCGGACAGCCAACCGTCGATTGGCATGGATGGAACTCCCTGATGCTGTTTTCCATCACCTGCGGATTTCTTTTCGCCTTAGCCAAGGCCTTGCTGGATTGGAAAAATGGGATGCTCGCGATTTGCGGGAGTACCATGCTCGGCGTCCTCGCCATTTGGGCAGCTATCGCAGTAAACTAGATTACCGGATTACGGTTGTATGCGTGACGTCAATAATTGACGTTAACGTAAACGTTAACTAGACTTCCGGCACTTCGTGACCATCTGATACGTATGCACATATGAGGGCGGAACAGGCTGATGATCCCCAACGAATACCCTACACTTGATTACGATCTCGGCGAAGATGCCGACATGCTGCGCCAGTCGATCAGCAGCTTCGCCGCGGACGAGATCGCGCCGCGCGCTGCTGACATCGACCGGGACAACGAATTCCCCATGGATCTGTGGCGCAAGATGGGGGATATGGGCCTACTCGGGATCACCGTCGAGGAAGAATACGGCGGAGCCGGCATGGGCTATCTGGAGCACTGCGTGGCGATGGAGGAAATCAGCCGCGCGTCCGCGTCCGTGGGCCTCAGCTACGGCGCGCACTCCAACCTCTGCGTCAACCAGATCCGCCGTAACGGCAACAAGGATCAGAAGGACCGCTACCTCAACAAGCTGATCACCGGCGAACATGTCGGCGCCCTGGCGATGAGCGAACCCGGCGCCGGCTCGGACGTCGTCAGCATGCGGCTCCGCGCCGAAAAGAAAGGCGACCGATATGTTCTCAACGGCAACAAGATGTGGATTACCAATGGGCCTGATGCGGACACCTACGTGATCTATGCCAAGACCGACATGGATGCCGGGCCGAAGGGGATCACGGCGTTTCTGGTCGAACGAGGTTTCGGCGGGTTCTCGCAGGCGCAGAAGCTGGACAAGCTGGGCATGCGAGGTTCCAACACCTGCGAGCTGGTGTTCGAGGATGTCGAGGTGCCGGAGGAAAACGTCCTCGGCGGCGAGGGCAGGGGCGTCAACGTTCTGATGAGCGGGCTCGATTACGAACGCGCGGTACTGGCCGCAGGCCCGCTCGGTATCATGCAGGCCTGCATGGACGTCGTCGTGCCGTATCTGCATGACCGCAAGCAGTTCGGCAAATCCATCGGCGAGTTCCAGTTGATGCAGGGCAAGCTCGCCGACATGTACACCACGATGAGCGCGGCCAAATCCTATGTGTATGCCGTTGCAAGGGCTTGCGACAAGGGCCGCACGACACGCAAGGACGCCGCTGGTGCGATCCTCTACGCCGCCGAAAAGGCAACGTGGATGGCGCTCGAGGCGATCCAGTGCCTAGGCGGCATGGGCTACATCAACGAGACCCCGACCGGGCGTCTGCTGCGCGATGCCAAGCTCTACGAAATCGGCGCCGGGACCTCGGAAATCCGCCGCTGGCTGATCGGCCGCGAGTTGTTCGAGGAAACCAGCTGAGATGTCCGACCTCGCGGGCGGCGGTGATCATGGACCGGTCTTCATCGACGTCTACGGAACGTCGGGCAGGCTCGGTCTGGATCAGCCTGGCATGCGCCCGCAACAGCACGGTTTCGAAGGCCCGCACCCGGACGGGCCGTTCTGGCTCAGGGGGCTGCGCGGCCAGTTACCGCTGTGGATGGCGTTCTGGGGCGGATTCTTTTTCGGCCACGGCATCGTACTTGCGTTTGTCGTCGCCTCGCTGGTGGTCGGCGTCGTCTTCGGATTGACGCTGGACCCGCAAAGGATGAATGAATCGATGACCGCGGCACGGCTGATTCTGTACGTTTCCGTGACGATTTCGGCGCTGTTCGCGATCTGGGCGGTGATCAGCGTATGGCGCTCGGCCGCATCCGCCGAGGCCGCAAAATGGGGCATCGCGGCGCGCTGCGTGGTCAGTCTTTATGCCGTCGTCTGGGGCGTCACGGTGTGGACCATCGCCACCTAGAAAACCTGCATGAACATGCACAAACCTGTCTGAGTTCCGGAATTGAGGAGTGACGTTAATGACTTCAAGCGCAAATAACACCGATAAGGACCCGATTGTGATCGTCGGCGCCGCGCGCACCCCGATGGGCGGATTCCAGGGCGCCCTTTCCGAGATGAGCGCCCCCGAACTGGGCGGCGTGGCGATCCGCGCCGCCGTCGAACGCGCCGGGGTCAAACCCGAAGACATCGACGACGTGGTCATGGGATTGTGCCTGTTCGCCGGTCTCAAGCAGGCACCCGCCAGACAGGCCTCGCATGCCGCCGGGCTGCCGTGGTCGACCGGCTGCACGACGCTGTCGAAGATGTGCGGCTCGGCGATGAAGGCGACGATGCTGGCACACGACAACATCCTTGCCGGCGCGCATGACGTGATGGTCGCCGGCGGCATGGAGAGCATGACCAACGCCCCCTACATCCTGCCGAAGGTACGCAAGGGCTACCGGCTCGGGCACGGCGATCAGGTCAAGGACCACATGTTCCTGGATGGTCTCGAGGATGCCTACGACGAGGGCCGCCTGATGGGGACGTTCGCCGAGGACACGGCGACCCATTACCAGTTCACCCGCGAGCAGCAGGACGCGTTCGCCATCGAAAGCCTGACCCGCGCCAAGAAGGCCATCGACGACGGCACCTTCAAGGGCGAGATCGAAGCGGTCACGGTTTCGACCCGCAAGGGCGACGTCGAGGTAACCACCGACGAACAGCCGCACAACGCCAACATCGAAAAGATCCCGACCCTGAAGCCGGCGTTCCGCAAGGACGGCACGGTGACGCCCGCCAACTCGTCGTCGATTTCCGACGGCGCGGCGGCGCTGGTGCTGATGCGTCTTTCCGAAGCCGAGAAGCGTGGCCTGACGCCGCTGGCGAAAATCGCCGCGCATGCGACCCACGCTCAGGAGCCGGCGTGGTTCACCACGGCGCCCATCGGTTCGATGGAAAAGGTCCTGGCCAAGGCCGGCTGGCAGAAGAACGACGTCGACCTGTTCGAAATCAACGAGGCGTTCGCCGTCGTCGCCATGGCGGCGATGCGCGATCTCGACCTGCCGCACGACAAGGTCAACGTGCACGGCGGCGCCTGCGCGCTGGGCCATCCGGTCGGCGCATCGGGTGCGCGCATCATCGTCACGCTGATGAACGCGCTCAAGAAATACGACCTGAAGAAGGGCGTCGCCTCGCTCTGCATCGGCGGCGGCGAAGCGACGGCGGTCGCCATCGAAAGGATGAACTGATGGCACGCAGGCTTATTTCATCCGGTTCGGAGTTCGAACGTAAGATCGGCTATTCCCGTGCCGTCGTCGACGGTGAGTTCGTGTTCGTGTCCGGCACCACCGGCTTCGATTACGCGGCGGGGACGATTTCCGACGATGCTGCGGAACAGACCCGCCAGACCCTGAAGAATATCGAGGCGGCGTTGACGGAAGCCGGCGCGACGTTCGCCGACGTGGTGCGCGCCAGTTACATCATCCCGAACGCCGACGACTGGCCGATCATCTATCCGGTGCTGGGCGAAACCTTCGGCGACATCCGCCCGGCGGCGACGGCGATCATCGCCGGCCTCGTCGATCCGCGCATGAAGATCGAGATCGAGGTAACGGCGAAGAAGAGTACGTAGAAAGTGGGTTTAAGCACATCGCTTTCCCGGCCTTGTGCCGGGACCCATCGGACTAGGGTAACGATGGTGCGGTTCGAAAATGGGTCCCGGATCGCGCCTTCGGCCCGTCCGGGAAAGCGTTTGGAAGTGAAGCTAGGGAGACAACAATGCCGACAGTTCTGATCACCGGGGCCAATCGCGGTCTCGGTCTGGAGTTCGCGAAGCAGTATGCCGCCGACGGCTGGTCCGTCATCGCGACGTGCCGCAATCCCATCGGCGTCGGCGAACTGGGCAAGATCGAGGGCGACATCGCGGTCTACGGCCTGGACGTGCTGTCCGAGCCGTCGATCGCGCGCTTCGTCAAGGATCTCGACGGCCGCCCGGTCGATGTTTTGATCAACAACGCCGGGGTCTACGGGCCGAAGCCGGTGAAGGCCGCCGATGCGGCGCTCGCCGACTGGACGCCGGTGATGCAGACCAACGCCATGGCGCCGCTGTTCGTGGCGCGTGCGCTGCTTGCCAACGTCGAGGCCGGGGAGCGCAAGCAGATCGTCAACATCTCGTCGATCATGGCGTCCATCGAACAGGGTTCGGGTGCGGGTGAATACATTTACCGCTCATCGAAGGCGGCGCTCAACATGGTGATGGCCTGCTACGCCGAGGAAATCGTAGACACCGGGGTCACCGTGACCATGTTCCATCCCGGCTGGGTACAGACCGACATGGGCGGACCGTCGGCGACGCTGACACCGACGCAGAGCATTTTGTACCTGCGCGCCAGCATCGAAAAGCTGAGCTTCGCCGACAGCGGCAAGTTCTTTAACTACGACGGCACGCCGCTGCCGTGGTGAGGACCTCATACTTCGAGACGGCCCTGACGGGCCTCCTCAGCATGAGGATCAGGGTGGTTACCTCATCCTGAGGAACGAGCGTAGCGAGTGTCTCGAAGGATGAATAGTAGAGCGAGCGACAAATGCATCTGAGCGAAGAGCAACGCATGATCATGGAAACCGCCCGCGACTTCGCGCGCGAGCGGCTTGCGCCCGGTGCCGGTGAACGTGACCGCACGGGTGCCTTTCCGAAAGACGAACTGGCCGAGATGGGCGAGCTGGGCTTCATGGGCATGCTGACGCCCGAGGACTGGGGCGGATCGAATACCGGGATGATCGCGCATGCCTTGGCGATGGAGGAAATCGCCTACGGTGACGGTGCGGTGTCGACGATCATGAGCGTGCACAACGGCGTCGGCCAGAAGCCGATCGCCGATTTCGGCTCCGACGCGCTGAAGGAACAATACCTGCGTCCGCTGGCCGAGGGCAAAATGCTGGGCGCCTTCGCGCTGACCGAACCGGAAGCCGGATCGGACGCCGCCGCAATCCGCACCCGCGCCGTCCGGGACGGCAATCATTTCGTGCTCAACGGCACCAAGCAGTTCATTACGTCCGGCAAGCACTGCGATATCGCGGTTGTCTTTGCCGTCACCGATCCCGACGCCGGACGCAAGGGGATCAGTGCCTTTGTCGTGCCGTCGGAGACCGAAGGCTACGACGTCACCGGTATTGAAAAGAAAATGGGCCAGCGCAGTTCCGATACGGCGCAGATCACCTTCAACGACTGCCGCCTGACGCCGGATCACCTGTTGGGCGAAGAGGGGCAGGGTTACCGCATCGCATTGTCGAACCTGGAAGGCGGGCGCATCGGCATCGCCGCGCAGTCGGTCGGCATGGCGCGTGCGGCACTGGATTGCGCCGTCGACTACGCAAAGGACCGCAAGAGCTTCGGCAAGCCGATCATCGAGCATCAGGCGGTCGGCCACCGGCTCGCCGATCTGGCGACCCAGGTCGAGGCGGCACGGCTGATGTATCTGAACGCGGCCCGGCTGCGCGAGGCCGGGGAGCCGTGTCTCAAGGAAGCGTCCATGGCCAAGCTGTTCGCGTCGGAAATGGCGGAGCGGGTCTGTTCCGGCGCCATGCAAACGCTCGGCGGTTACGGCTATGTCGAGGATTTCCCCATCGAGCGCATCTATCGCGAAGTCCGGGTTTGCCAGATCTACGAAGGCACGTCGGACGTGCAGCGCATGGTCATCGCCCGCGCATTGGGGGAGAGATGATGTATTTGTTTTTGAAACAAGCTTGTTTCCCGGCCTTGAGCCGGGACCCACTCGGAGACATGACGCAACGGCTGAATAGGTCCCGGATCGGTCCTGCGTCCCGTCCGGGAAAGCGCATGGGGTGGTGAGGAAAGACACGCAGTAAATAGATCACCGTCACCCTGAACTTGTTTCAGGGTCCATCCTTCGAGACGGCCTTTCAGGCCTCCTCAGGATGAGGGTGGGAAAAAATCCTCATGCTGAGGAGCGAAGCGTCTCGAAGCATGTATATGGGTCCTGAACCAAGTTCAGGACGACGAAGGAAGACAGAGGAAAGAAATGCCAGACCCCGTTGAGTTCTATTTCGATTTTTCGTCGCCGTATGCGTATTTCGCCGCCGACCGCATCGACAAGCTGGCCGAGGGGTTCGGCCGCGAGGTGACGTGGAAGCCGATGATGCTGGGCGTCGCCATGAAGGAAACCGGCGCGCAGCCGCTGACGCACTATCCGATGAAGGGCGAGTACTGCCGCGAGGACTGGGCGCGGCTGGCACGGTTCCAGGACCTGAAATGGACAATGCCGGCCCCGTTCCCGATTGCCGCGATTGCCGCGTCGCGGGTCTTTTACTGGATCTGGGACCAGGATCCGAAAAAGGCGAGAGCCTTCGCGTGGGACTGTTTCACGACGTTTTACGGCGAGGGGAAGGACATTTCCACAAGGGAAGCGGTTGCCGCCATTGCGGCCCGGCAGGGTTTTGCCGAAGATGCGGTGTTGGCGGGACTGAATGACGACGCGGTCAAACAGCGGCTTAAGGACGAAACCGACGCGGCCATAAAGAAGGGTGTTTTCGGATCGCCGTTCTTCATTGTCGACGGCGAAGGTTTCTGGGGCGCCGACAGGCTTTGGATGGTGAAACGCTGGCTCAAATCCGGCGGCTGGTAAAAACGAAGACGGTTAGGAAATATCATGACGAAGAAGTTCAAGAAGGGCATTCAGGATCTGGTCGCCGAGGCCGAAGCGGCCATCGAGACGATCTCGCTCAAAGATGCCATCGCCCGGCACGGTTCCGACGATCTGATGTTCGTCGACGTCCGCGACATCCGCGAGCTGGAACGCGACGGCATGATCCCCGGCGCCTATCACGTGCCGCGCGGCATGGCCGAATTCTGGTTCGATCCGGGCAGCCCGTATTTCAAGGAGGCGCTCGGTGACGACAGCAAGACGTATGTGCTTTATTGTGCGGCGGCGTGGCGTTCGGCGCTGACGGCGAAGACGCTGAAGGACATGGGCATGGAAAACGTCGTGCAGTTCGCCGATGGCTTCAAGGCCTGGAAAGAGGCCGGCGGTCCGGTCGGTGAAAAAGAACGCAAGGACGCCTGAACGGGCAGGGCACAGGACGCCGGGAAACGACGAACATGAGTGTTATTCGATCCAATATCGATACCAGGGGCGACGCGTTTCGCGCCAACGCCGACGCGGTTGACGGCCTGTTGGCGGACCTTGCCGAGAAGCTGGCCCGCATCAAGCAGGGCGGCGGCAAGATCGCACGCGAAAAGCACGAGGCGCGCGGCAAGCTGCCGGTCCGCGAACGCATCCGCAACCTGATCGACCCCGGCGCCCCGTTCCTGGAGTTTTCCCAGTTCGCCGCCTTCGAGGTCTATGACGACGAAGTGCCGGCCGGCGGCATCATCACCGGCATCGGCCCGGTCGAGGGCATGGAATGCGTGATCGTCGCCAACGACGCCACGGTCAAGGGCGGCACGTACTATCCGCTGACCGTGAAGAAACATATCCGCGCCCAGGAAATCGCTCGCGAGAACAACCTGCCGTGCATCTATCTGGTCGACAGCGGCGGCGCGTTCCTGCCGCGTCAGGACGAGGTTTTTCCCGACAAGGAGCATTTCGGGCGTATTTTCTTCAATCAGGCCAACATGTCGGCGGCGGGTATACCGCAGATCGCCGTGGTCATGGGATCGTGCACCGCGGGCGGGGCTTACGTGCCGGCAATGTGCGACGAAAGCATCATTGTCGAAGGGCAAGGGACGATCTTTCTGGGCGGCCCGCCGCTGGTCAAGGCGGCGACCGGCGAGGAAGTCTCGGCCGAGAATCTGGGCGGCGCGCTGGTGCATTCGAAGATTTCCGGCGTAACCGATCACATGGCGCGCGACGACCTGCATGCCCTGCAACTGGCCCGGCAGGCCGTTCATAACTTGAATCGAGTTAAGAAGCCAAATATCAGCCTACGTACGCCCGTCAATCCGCTCTACGATCCGGCTGAACTGACCGGGATCGCACCGGTCGATCTGAGGAAACCGTTCGATGTCCGCGAGATCATCGCGCGCATCGTCGACGGCTCGGAATTCGACGAATTCAAGAAACTGTACGGCGAAACCCTGGTCACCGGCTTTGCCCGCATCCACGGCTATCCGGTCGGCATTGTCGCCAACAACGGCATCCTGTTTTCGGAAAGTGCGCAGAAGGGGGCGCACTTCATCGAGTTGTGCGCCCAGCGCGGCATCCCGCTGGTGTTCCTGCAGAACATCGCCGGCTTCATGGTTGGCAAGAAATACGAGCAGGGCGGCATCGCCAAGGACGGCGCCAAGATGGTCACCGCGGTCGCCTGCGCCAAGGTGCCGAAGTTCACGGTGGTCATTGGCGGCAGCTTCGGCGCCGGCAACTATTCCATGTGCGGGCGTGCCTATTCGCCGCGCTTCTTGTGGTTGTGGCCGAATTCGCGGATATCCGTGATGGGCGGCGAGCAGGCGGCGAACGTGCTGGCGACGGTCCGCGAGGACGGTATGAAGGCGCGCGGCAAGGCGTGGCCGGCGAAGGAAAAGCAGGCCTTCATGCAGCCGATCCTGGATCAGTACGAACATCAGGGGCATCCGTACTATGCCAGCGCCCGGCTGTGGGACGACGGCATCATCGATCCGTCGGAAACACGGATGGTGCTGGGGCTGGGGCTATCGGCGGCGCTCAACGCGCCGATCGAGAAAACCACGTTCGGCGTCTTCAGAATGTAATCCGGTTTTAGGAACAGAGCAGAGATATGGCCAAGAAAACGACCGCACCGATCATAACCGAGATTTCCGGACGCGGCGTCGCGACCGTCACGTTGCGCCGCCCGGACATCCACAACGCCTTCGATGACGAGCTGATCGAACGGCTGCGCCGCGAACTGCAGGGTCTGAACAACGACCCCAAGGTGCGCGTCGTCATGCTGGCGGCGGAGGGCAAGAGCTTTTCCGCCGGGGCCGATCTGAACTGGATGAAGCGCATGGCGGGCTATGAACGCGCTGAGAACCTCGAGGATGCGAAGAACCTCGGCAAGCTGATGGCGACGCTGTACCGCATGCGCCAGCCGACGGTGGCCATCGTGCAGGGGCCGGCCTATGGCGGCGGCGTCGGGCTGGTCGCGGCGTGCAACATCGCCATCGCCTCCGAATCCGCGACGTTCTGCCTGTCGGAAGTGCGGCTTGGCCTGATCCCGGCGGTGATCGGACCTTACGTGATCGAAGCCATGGGCGAACGCCAGGCGATGCGGTACATGCTGACGGCGGAAAAATTCTCGGCCAGGGAAGCGATGCGGCTCGGCCTGGTGCACGACGTGGTGCCGGCCGACGTCCTGCAGGACCGCCAGAACGAGATCGTCGAAGATCTGTTGAAGGGCGGGCCGAAGGCGCTGAGCGAGGTCAAGAACCTGGTTTCCTACATCACCAATTCGGCGACGCAGGACGAAAAGGTCGTGCGCGACACCGCCGGGCACATCGCCCGGGTGCGCGCCACCGACGAAGGGCAGGAGGGGGTCGCCGCCTTCCTCGAGAAACGCAAACCGAAATGGGTCAGGGACTGACGTGGCAGCTATTCGAAAACTTCTGATCGCCAATCGTGGCGAAATCGCGTGTCGGGTCATCGCCACGGCGCGGGCCATGGGCATTGCCACGGTTGCCGTGTATTCCGATGCCGATGCAGACGCGCGCCATGTGCGCCTCGCCGACGAGGCGGTGCGGATCGGCCCCGGTCCTGCCTCGGAAAGCTACCTGAAGACCTATGCGGTGCTCGCAGCGGCGTTCGAGACCGGCGCCGACGCAGTGCATCCGGGCTATGGCTTCCTGTCGGAAAACGCAGATTTCGCCGATGCGGTTGCGGCGGCGGGGCTGATCTTCGTCGGTCCGCCTGCGGACGCGATCCGCGCCATGGGTTCGAAGTCGGCTTCGAAGGCCTTGATGCAGAAAGCCGGCGTGCCGCTGGTTCCGGGCTATCACGGCGCCAGACAGGATACCGGGACGCTCAGCAAGGCGGCGCTGGAAATCGGCTTCCCGGTGCTGGTCAAGGCCTCCGCCGGCGGCGGCGGCAAGGGCATGCGGGTGGTCAAATCCGAAGACCAGCTCATCGATGCCATCGAGGGCGCCAAGCGCGAGGCCAAGTCCTCGTTCGGCGATCCGAAGCTGATGATCGAGAAGTATCTCGCCAAGGCGCGCCACGTCGAGGTGCAGGTGTTCGGCGACAGTTACGGTAACTACGTGCACCTGTTCGAACGCGACTGCTCGCTGCAGCGCCGCCATCAGAAAGTGATCGAGGAAGCCCCCGCGCCGGGCATGACCGAGGCACTCCGCGCCGCCATGGGCGAGGCGGCGGTGAACGCGGCTCGCGCCGTGGATTACGTCGGCGCCGGCACGGTCGAGTTCCTGCTTGCGGGCAAGGATTTCTATTTCATCGAGATGAACACCCGCCTGCAGGTCGAGCATCCGGTGACCGAGGCCATCACCGGGCAGGACCTGGTGGCGTGGCAGTTGCGCGTCGCGGCGGGCGGCACGCTGCCCTTGTCGCAGGACGAGCTTGCGATCAACGGCCATGCCTTCGAGGCGCGGCTCTATGCCGAGGACCCGGACAAGGGATACCTGCCGCAGACCGGCACGCTGCAGCATCTGAAATTCTCCACGGCACCGGGCGTGCGCATCGACACCGGGATCGAGCAGGGCGATGCGGTATCCGTGCACTACGATCCGATGATCGCCAAGATCATCGTGCATGGCGCCGACCGTGCCGAGGCACTGGCCAAGCTCGAAGCCGCGCTCGCCACGACCGAGATCGCCGGGCTCGAGACCAACCTCGATTTCCTGCTCGGCATCGCCGCGACCGATAAGTTCCAGAACGCGAAGATCGACACCGGCTGGCTCGACCGCATGAAGCCGCCCACGCTCGGCTGGCGCCGTGTGCATCCGGCCGACGAGCGGGCGCTTGCCGTGGCCGCGCTGACGGTGATCGCCGAACGCGGCGCCGCCGCCCAGCGCCGTGCGGAAAATTCCGGCGATCCGCATTCGCCGTGGTTCAGTACCGCAGGCTGGCGGCTCATCGACCGCGGCCACCAAGACGTGTTCCTGCGCGACCTTATCGACGAGCAGCCGCTGCTGGTCACCGCCAAGTCACGAAGCGCGGGCGGCTACACCCTGATCATCGGCGAGGAAAGCATCGACGCCGAAATGCTGGACGACGGCACGATCATCATCGACGGCGTGCGCAGCGTAGCCTCGGCCGTGCATACGACGGACAGAATCACCGTGTTTACCGGGCACGGCCGCTGCGTGTTTTCGCTGTTCGACCCCGCCGAGGCGGCGGCCGAGGAGCAGAGCAGCGGCGGCGACCTGACGGCGCCGATGCCGGGCCGTGTGACGCACGTCCACGTCAAGGCCGGCGCCGCGGTCAAGCGCGGCCAGCCGCTTCTGGTGCTGGAAGCGATGAAGATGGAACACACCATCGCCGCGCCCGGCGACGGCACCGTGACGGAGGTCCGCTGCAAGGCCGGCGACCAGGTCGACGACGGCGTCGCCCTTGTCATCTTCGA
This sequence comes from Thalassospiraceae bacterium, assembly GCA_038100295.1. Lineage (GTDB taxonomy): Bacteria > Pseudomonadota > Alphaproteobacteria > Rhodospirillales > Casp-alpha2 > UBA4479. The sequence continues at coordinate 30,585 of JAYNVG010000010.1, read as the reverse complement.
GGCGTCCTGAGAGTGTTGGCACTGAAATGAAACTGCCCTCACACGTCAAGATCGTCGATGTCGGCCCCCGCGACGGGCTGCAGAACCACCCGGAAACGGTCCCGCTGGCGATCAAGATCGAACTCGTCGAGCGGCTCGCCGATGCCGGGCTGCCGGTGGTCGAGGCGGGGGCGTTCGTCTCGCCGAAGTGGGTGCCGCAGATGGCCGACACCGCCGAGCTGATGGCCCGCATCGAACGCCGCCCCGGTGTTTCATACCCGGTGCTGGTGCCGAACCTGAAGGGCTACGAGGCGGCGAAGGCCGCCGGCGCCACGGAAATCGCCATCTTCGGCGCCGCGTCGGAGCAGTTCTCGCAAAAGAACATCAACTGCTCGATCGCCGAAAGCCTGGAGCGTTTCCGCCCGGTCTGCGAGGCCGCGCTGGCCGACGGCATCCGGGTGCGCGGCTACATTTCCTGCGTGCTCGGCTGTCCCTACGAGGGCGAGGTCGCGCCCGAAGCCGTCGCCCGGGTGGCGCGCGCGCTGGACGCCATGGGCTGTTACGAGATTTCGCTCGGCGACACCATCGGCACCGGCACGCCCGCGAAGGCACAGGCGATGATCGACGCCGTCTGCGCCGATATCCCGGTCGCGCGACTCGGTGCGCATTTTCACGATACCTATGGCCAGGCGCTGGCCAACCTGCTGGCGGTGATGCAGCAGGGCGTGGCGGTGATCGACACCGCCGTCGCCGGGCTCGGCGGCTGCCCCTATGCCAGGGGCGCCAGCGGCAACGTCGCCACCGAGGACGTGGTCTACATGCTCAACGGCCTCGGCATCGACACCTGCATCGATCTGGAAAAGCTGCTGGCGGCGAGCCGCTTCATCTCCAACGCCATCGGGCGCCCGCCGGCGTCGAAGGTGGCCCTGGCGCGTCTGGGCGCGGAAGCCGCTGAATGAGCCAAAATTCGTGAGCGTCAACCTGATCAAGCTGAGTGTCGGCATCGAAAGCGTCGAGCACCTGCGCGACGTGCAGCAGCGCCGCCTTGAGCTGAAAAGGAAAGCCGGCGAGACGCCGGAACTGATGCACATTACCCGTTCGTTTCCGCGCCGCGCCGCCGAGGTGCTGGACGGCGGTTCGATCTATTGGGTCATCAAGGGCGTGATCCGGCTGCGCCAGCGCATCACCGATCTCCGCGAGACCACCAACAAGGACGGGAATGCGGCCTGCGCCATCGTCTACGACGCCGATCACGTGCTGATCGAGCCCAGGCCGTTCCGCGCCTTTCAGGGCTGGCGCTATCTCGACCCGGGCGATGCGCCGCGCGATCTCGACGGCATCGGTGCCGGGGTCGGGGATCTCCCCGATGAGATGGCCGTTGAACTCAGAAACCTTGGACTTTTGTAGTAAATTGCCGATATTGTGTCGCCCAGCCGAGGTTGCTAAGCTCTCGGCCTGTTCGTGGACCTGAAAGGGAACGACATATCTGATGGCCGACGATGAGATGGAAATCATTAATCCGCCCAACACGTTAAAGAACAAGGTCCGCGAAGGCGGGCCGGGGGCCGTGGATCTGGCGACTCTCGAGCGCGCCGAGAATGTCATCGCGCAGATGGCCGACAGCTATCTTGAATGGGCTCAGGAAGACCTTGTCCGCATGGACGGTGCCTACAAGGCGCTGGCCGCGGCCGCGCCGCCGCGCAAGAAGGAATCCGAGCAGGTGTTCCAGATTGCGCACGACATCAAGGGACAGGGCGGCAGCTTCGGCTACGACCTGATGACCGTCATCGCCAACGAACTGTGCCGCCTCATCGAACGCCAGGACGACTTCGGCGACGCCAAGGTGCAGGCGATCAAGGTGCACATCGACGCCATGAAGCTGGTCATCCAGGATCGCATGAAGGGTGACGGCGGCGCCAACGGTCAGGCCCTGGTCGACGGCATCCGCCAGGTCGGCGACAAGCTCAGCAAGTAAGCCCCGCTTTTCTCAAAAAACGAACCTGTTTCCCGGCCTTGAGCCGGGACCCATGCGCGTGGCGGTGCGGTTTCGGGATGGGTCCCGGATTGGCCTGCGGCCATCCGGGAAAAGATCAGGTGATTGTGAAGCGGGTAACCCCCCTCTCCCTGGGGAGAGGGTGGCGCGAAACGCCGGGAGAGGGGGGTGAAGCGGCTAGGCAGCCTTGGCGGCGCGGTCGATGAAATGACCCCACACAAGCGGCCGCGATAGGGGATGACCGTATCCGCCCCACCCATTTGACAGCGTTGCGAAAATCGGCCGAAAATCCTCTTTAAGCGGCCAATCAGTGCCGTTTGCGGGCAGGCTATAAACAGGATTGTTTTTATAATGCGTCAGGTCGTTTTCTTTCTTCTTTCCGTTCTGTTCTTCATCCAGTTTGCATCCCCGGCACACGCGCAAAGTGACGATGCCGTCTTCTGGCAGTCCATATCAGCCAGCAAGGACGCGGCGGAATACTGCGCGTATTTGCAGACCTTCCCAAAGGGTAAGTTCGCGACACTGGCGAAATTGCGTGTTGCAAAGTTCGGCGGCACATGCGGCGGCGGCCCCGTGGCAGCCCCGGCCCCTGCGGTGCAGCCAGCACCGCCCCCGGTGCCACAGCCCGCAAGTGCGTCCGCGAAACCGCAACGCACCGGTGTCGGCCGATACTGGGCGTATGTGCCGATGCCTGACGACGGCAAGTATGTCGGCCGCATCGAGTACCGGAGCGAATATTTCCAGGGTGATCGTGTTGCCGAGATCGGAGTCGCAATGGAGGGGGGCGAGGCGCGCCTGTACTGGTTCATCCAGGACAAACTGACCTCGGACTTCGGTGCCGGTACCGGCGAGTACGATATGAACGTCTTCCTTTCCGAATACGATGAAACCAATAACTCGTTCCCGCTCGACTCATTGCTGATGCTCCGCGACAAGGCGAGAGGATGTGATTACAAGAACCTCAGCTTCTGCGGGATCAAGTGCGGCAGGAGCCAGGATGAATTCAGCTATCGCGGCGCCGAGGACTGCAAGGAAATCCCGCAACCGTGGTACGAGTTCAAGGCGGAAATGGCGGAACGGCACTGGAAGAACATGCTGACGCCGCCGGTACGACGGACGCGGCTCTCAGTGCAGCCGGGCGGCAACAATTTCTATCTGGAGACGGAAGGCCTGGTCGAGGCGATCTGCGACAACGTCAAGGGCGCGGATAAGTACTGCAACGACGAGGTCCGCCGCATGGCGTCAACACCCGCACCGGCGCCCGTGGCCCCGCAATCGGCCGTGAACGTCGAACCGATGAACGAAATCCGTTACACCCGAAGCGCGTCGAACATCAGAAACGCACCGGGTACTCACGGCGACAAACTTCTGACCATGCAGGAAGGCCAGCAGGTCGAGGTGACCGGCAAGGTTACGGACACGGACTGGTATTGCATCAAGCTTGCCGGTGGATCGGACGGCTATATTTACGGCGATCTTCTGGTCGCGTCCCGGCCGGGTGGGGCGGGGCCGTCTGCCCCGGTGGCGAGCGCGTCGCCAGCACCGGCAACCTCTTCCGGGGGTGGCGGGGGCAGCCTGCCGCCGATCAGCGAGGCGAACGGCCCGCTCTGTGAGTTCTATGGCGAAGGTGACGGCTGGAAGATGTCGGCCGGGTTCGACCGGGTCAGCGTGACGTCCACGGACGCGCGCGAGACATTTCAGGTGCACAACGGTTTCGAAGCGAACGGCATCGAACTGAGCTTCACCGAGTATCCGAATGCCGACGGCGCCAAGGAAGTCGATATCGATATCTTCAACGTAGAGAAAACGGCAAGGTCGTTTACGACCGCTTGGAAGGTGAATACACCAAGCACAAGTATATCGACGGTGAGCTGACCCTGTCCGCCGGCGGTGAGACGACGACGGTCTCGGGCAAATCTCATGTGTACGAGTTCTTTACCGGCGGCAGTTCGATCGGGTTCGACCTGCCCGGTCACTGGATGATCGAAAAACTGCGCGCGGGATACGAGATCAACATCGACCTTGCGCTTCAGGGGCAACGCGCCGTCAGCATGACCATTAACACGGACACCTTCATCGACGCGTTCCGGCACACGACCCGAGCACAGTCGAAGATGGCGGATAATCTGGCAAACGGGCGTTGCGGCTTCGGTGCCGGCACGCCGACGGCATCGAGCGGTATTCTCGGCTGCACGTCGGCAAGGGACCGTGCGCCGGGCAATGTCGAGGGCGTGCGCTTCGCTGTGATCCCCGGATCGCAAAAGGACAACATCAAGGAAGCGGTAAAGGACGATCCCCGCAAAATCGAAATCTTCGATGCGTCCATGCCCGTATATGAGGTGATCAGTAACCTGGGTGGCTATTTCGAAGGCGTCGCGTTCTATGACCGCGAGATACGGAAACGCAATCATCCGATCGGCGGCGGGCCGCTGGTGATCGGCGAGATGGTCAATCTGCCATTGTTCAAGCAACTGGCCGAACAATCGAGCGGCGAGGAGTTCCGTTGCGAACTGCTGGTCGCGGCCGAGGTCTGTCCGCACCCGAAAACGCCGCAGGCATCGCAGCCGTGCAACTGATGCGGCGGCTGATCCCGTTTGTCCTCGCTGCGGTCATATGGCCGGGCGTGGGGGAGGCGGGCGAAGCGGCATGCATTTACGTCGATGAAGCGGACGAAAACAGCCGCCTCTGGTTCGCGGACGACGGCGCGCTGATCACGGAGAGGCTCGGCAACAGGACCCGCTATCCGACGTCGATGGGGGCGGGAACGGGCATCATGACGCGGATGTACCAGCCGGAAGATCCGTCAATGCCGGAGATCCCCGTGCTCGTGTACGATCTGTCGGAAATCGCCCGGCCCGGAGCGCCGACGAGCATCGTTTTCGCGTTCGGGAACGTCTATCTGCCGAAGTGCGGCGACACGCTGAGCAAGTAAGCCGGCCCCTCTCCCTGGGGAGAGGGAGGCGTGCGTCAGCACGCCGGGAGAGGGGGTGAAGCGGCTCAGGCAGCCTTGGCGGCGCGGTCGAGGAACTTGCCCCACACCGGCGTGTGGTCGGAGGCTTTTTCCTTAGCCCTGGGCGTCTTGTCGATGCCGACCTCTTCCAGCAGGTCCGCCGCTTCCGGCGACAGCAACAGGTGGTCGATGCGAAGGCCGTTGTCCTTCTGCCACGCACCGCGCTGGTAATCCCAGTACGAATACGCATGCAGTTCCGGGTTCAGCGTCCGCCAGGCCTCGGTATAGCCCATGTTGAGCAGCGTGCGGAAACGCCGGCGGCTTTCCGGGCGGCACAGCGCGTCGTCGGCGAACGCCTTGGCGTCGTAGACGTCGACATCGCTCGGGCAGATATTGTAATCGCCGCCGAGCACGACTGGGATATTTTCCGCCAGAAGATCGGCGGCGCGCGCGATCAGGCGGTCCATCCAGCCCAGCTTGTAGGTGAATTTCTCATGATCCGCGCCGTTGTCGTCGCGGGTCGGGTTGCCGTTCGGCAGGTAGATCGAAGCGACACGGATGCCGCAGGTATCGGCTTCCAGATAACGTGCCTGTTCGTCGGCATCGTCGCCGGGAAGGGCGCGCAGCACCACCTCGATCGGCTGTTTCGACAGCACGGCGACGCCGTTGTAGGTCTTCTGGCCGACGGTTTCGACATGATAACCGCAGGCCTCGATCTCCATGCGCGGGAAGGTGTCGTCGGTGGTCTTGAGTTCCTGCAAAAGCGCGACGTCGGGCTTGAATGCGTCGAGCCATTCGACGACGCGCGGCAGCCGCGCCTTGACCGAATTGACGTTCCAGGTGGCGATAACGGTCATCGGCGGGAAATTCGGGTGCTCAGATCGAGAACGATGCGCCGCAGCCGCAGCTTGACGTCGCGTTCGGGTTATCGACCTCGAAGAAAGCGGCGCCGAGATCGTCCTTGAAGTTGATCGTGCAGCCGGCGAGGAAGCCGAGCGAGACGTCATCGGTCACCACGGCGGCGCCGTTGTGGGTGAAGGTGATGTCCTCGTCGGTGGTCTTGTCGGTCAGGTCGAAGGCGTACTGGAATCCCGAGCAGCCGCCGCCGTTGACGGTAATGCGCAGCATCAGCGCGTCGTTGCCCTGGATTTCGCGCAGCCGGGCGATCCGCGCCGCGCAGCTGTCGGATATGGTCAGGCCTTCGGTGTTGGTCGTGCCGTCGGGCATCGGTGTCTCCTATATGCGTGCCTTATATGTAGTGTAGCGGATTTCCCTGTCAATCGCACGTTCTGGTTGCCCCTCTCCCGGCGCGTAATCGCGCTACCCTCTCCCGGCGCGTAAACGCGCTACCCTCTCCCAAGGGAGAGGGGTGTCGAGCCGAGCGTTCCTTCTCCCTTGGGAGAGGGACAGGGAGAGGGGTAGGGCCAAGGCTTCTTGCGTTGCCGGGAAACGTGGCGTGAGCTACCCTCGGGGCATGGATGAAGCAAAGCCCCTGGAACCGGTTTCGACCGAGCGTCCGCCCCTGAAACCCTATGCCTGCAAGTCGGCGGAAAGCCGCGGGCGGCTGTTTCCGGAGCCGGACAGCAAGACCCGTGGCGCGTTTCAGCGCGACCGCGACCGCATCATCCATTCCGCCGCGTTCCGCCGCCTCGAATACAAGACCCAGGTGTTCGTCAACCACGAGGGCGATTCCTTTCGCACCCGGCTGACGCATTCGCTGGAAGTCTCGCAGATCGCGCGCTCGGTGTGCCGCTGCCTGGGGCTGAACGAGGATCTGGGCGAGACGCTGGCGCTGGCGCACGATCTCGGCCATCCGCCGTTCGGCCACGCCGGCGAGGACGCGCTGAAGGAAATGATGAAGCCGTTCGGCGGCTTCGATCACAATGCGCAGTCGCTCCGTGTCGTCACCAAGCTGGAAGCGCGCTACGCCGATTTCGACGGCCTCAACCTGACGTGGGAAACCCTGGAAGGCGTGGTCAAACACAACGGGCCGTTGCTGCGCGGACGCAAGAAACTTGCGGACCTGCCGCGCGGTATCCTCGATTATTCGGCGGCGCAGGATCTGGAACTGGCCACTTATGCCAGCGCCGAGGCGCAGGTCGCCGCCATCGCCGACGATATCGCCTATAACAACCACGACATCGACGACGGGCTGCGCGCCGGGCTGTTCAGCATCGACGACCTGAAGGACGTGCCGCTGGTCGGCCCGGTGTTCCACGAGGTGCAGAGCAAATACCCGGAACTGGACCAATCGCGCACCATCCACGAGGCGATCCGCCGTTTGATCGGCGAGATGGTGCAGGACCTGCTGGACGAGACGCAGAAGCGAATCGACGCCGCCAGACCGGAGACGGCCGCCGATATCCGCCATCTCGACCATCCGGTGGCGCAGTTTTCCGAAGAAATGCGCGCCAACGACCGGGCGCTGAAAAAGTTCCTGTTCGAGAACATGTACCGGCACTACAAGCTCAACCGCATGACGTCGAAGGCCAGGCGCGTGGTCGTCGACCTGTTCCAGTTGTTGCTCGACGAGCCGGGCTGCCTGCCCACGGAATGGCGCGTAAATGCCGGAAAACCGGGCACCCGCGAGACCGCCGAGCTGGTTTGCGACTACATCGCCGACATGACCGACCGGCTGGCGCTGGACGAGCACCGCCGGCTTTTCGACCTGCAGTCCCGCACGTCCTGAGCCGTCAGCGGCGTCGGCCATCCGGGCGCGCGCCGGATTGCCGTTCGCCGGGGCCGTTCGGGAGCTTGCACACGGCCTTGTCGGCCTGTTAACCAAACGTGCCGGGGCGTATAATAGTTGCGATTCGGCCGTTATGTGCCAATTGGAGATGAGAGACCGCGAACGCGGTTGGGAGTAGGAACGTCATGGCGCTATCCGCGCATTCGGACATGAAGATGCCGTCGAGCGAACCGGAAGTCACCGGCGATGGCGATACCGCGCGTGCCGGCGGCAATACGACGCTGAAGGTGCTGGGCGGGCTGGTGTGCCTGACCCTGATCGCCGGCGGCGTGTGGATCGGTTTCGGTGACCGCATCATGATGATGATCCAGCCGTCCGACGGCGACATGCCGGTGATTACCGCCGATCCGTCGCCGATCAAGGTGCGGCCTGAAAATCCGGGCGGCATGCAGGTGCCGAACCAGGGACGTCTGGTGTACGGCGTGGTCGACGGGTCGTCGACGCAGCCGCGTGTCGAACGGCTTTTGCCGTCGCCTGAAAAACCCGTCGCCGTCGACGAGGTGCTGAAACGCAGCGTGCCCGAAACCACCGAGGTGGTGACCGGCAACGCCCCGCGCGGCACCGCCGATCCGCAGCCCGGCGCACCGATACGTCTGAGCCCGCAATCGGCGCCAGAACCGGCCCAGGCTGCAACTCAGGCGCCGCTGTCCGCCGTGCCGAGCGCCGAAGAGGTCGCCAAGCTGCAGGCCCCGGCCCCGGCACCGGCCCCCACGGCGGCGCAGACCGTATCCGCCGCGCCGCCACCGCCGGCACCAGCGCCGATGAAGACCGCCGCCGCACCGCCGCCGCCGCCGGTGCCCAGCGCGCCGCAGAAAATGACGGCACCGGCATCTGCCCCGGCGCCGACGACGACGGTCACCAAGATGGCCGCCGCGACCCCGGCACCGGCATCGCCGGCCAGCGACATTTCGCAGTCCTATCGCATCCAGCTTGCCGCATCGCGCAGCGAGGACGCGGTGAAATCCGAATGGGACCGGCTGCGCCGCCGCCATGTCGATCTGCTGGGCGATCTCAGGCTGCAGGTGATGCGCATCGACCTGGGCGCGACCAAGGGCGTGTTCTATCGGCTGCGCGCCGGTCCGCTGGCCGATGAAGGTGCCGCGACGACGCTCTGCGAGCGGCTCAAACAAAGGAAACTCGGCTGTCTGGTCGTGAAACCGGGCGCCTGATGTCTTCAAGTGACCGTGCGGCCCCAGGGGCAGCGATCTTCGGCTGTGCCGGCACCGAACTGAGTGTCGAGGAACGCTATTTCTTTGAGAACGCCGATCCGCTCGGCTTCATTCTGTTTGCCCGCAACATCGACAATGCCGACCAGGTGCGCGCGCTCGTCGCCGAGCTGCGTGCCGCCGTCGGCCGAGACGACGCGCCGGTGCTGATCGACCAGGAAGGGGGCAGGGTACAGCGGCTCGGCCCGCCCAACTGGCTGGCCCGCCCTGCGCAGGGACTGTTCGCGCATATCGCCAGGGAGGACCGCGCCCTGGCCCGCGAGGCGGCAAGCCTGAACGCACATCTGATCGCCGCCGAGCTGAGCGGCCTGGGTATCGACGTCGACTGCCTGCCGGTGCTCGATGTGCCGGTGTCCGGCGCGCACGACATCATCGGCGACCGCGCCTTCGGCAGCGACCCGCTTTTGATCGCCGAACTGGGCGAGGCGGTCGTCGCCGGGCTGATGGCGGGCGGCGTGATGCCGGTCATAAAGCACCTGCCGGGGCACGGCCGCGCCAGGCAGGACAGCCACCTGCACCTGCCGCGCGTCGACACCGCGGCCGAGGTGCTGCGCGACACCGATTTCCTGCCGTTCCGCCACCTTTACCACGCCCCCTGGGGCATGACCGCGCACATCGTCTACGAGGCGTTCGACGCGTCGAACCCGGCGACCCTGTCGGAAACCGTGATCCAGGAGGTCATCCGTGGCGAGATCGGGTTCCGCGGCTTTCTGGTCTCCGATGACCTCAACATGAAGGCGCTCAGCGGCAGCGCCGCCAACAACGTCACCCAGGCGCTGGATGCCGGCTGCGACGCGGTGCTGCACTGTAACGGCGAACTGGACGAGATGATCGCCGTCGCCGAGGTGCTGCCGGAACTGACCGGCATGTCGATGCAGCGGCTGCACTCGGCGCAGGCGATGATGCCGGTGGTCGAGGACATCGACGTTGCCCGATTGCAGGCACAATTCGATGCCATGATTTCTCCGTGGTCCTGACTCTCCGGGGCCTGAAACGCGAGAAAGCCGGATGATGGGTTTCGACCTCAACACCATTGCCTACACGGTGTCGGTTTGGACGCTGCCGATCCTGCTTGCCGTGACCCTGCACGAGGCGGCGCACGGCTGGGTGGCGATGAAGCTCGGCGACCCGACGGCGAAGCTGCTGGGCCGCGTCACCTTCAATCCGTTCAAGCATATCGACCCCATGGGCACGGTCATCATCCCGGTGCTGATGCTGTTGCTGAGCGGTGGGCGGATGATGTTCGGATTCGCAAAACCGGTGCCGGTCGACTTCAGGCGGCTGAAAAATCCGCGCCGCGACATGATTATGGTGGCCGCCGCCGGGCCGGGCATGAACCTGGCCATTGCGTTGATCTGCGCGGCGTCGTTTCATCTCGCCTTTCTGCTCGACGGCGATGCCCGCGACTGGGCCATGCATAATCTTGGAAATGCGTTATGGATCAATTTGTTACTGGCCGTTTTTAACATGCTGCCTATGCCGCCCCTGGACGGCGGCAGGGTCGCCGTCGGCGTCCTTCCCTGGTCACTGGCGAAACACCTGGTGCGGCTCGAGCGTGCCGGCATTTTCATCGTCCTGGGTGCGATCTTTTTCCTGCCGTGGATCGGTGGCATGATTGGGCTTGATCTGAACGTTTTCAGGTGGCTGGTTATCACGCCGACGAGACACCTCCAGGACTGGGTCCTGGCGCTCGTCGGACTTGGTTGAATACGGAATTTAGATTTCAGATGGCTGACATTATCGAGTTCGATCCGAACCCCGACGAGATCCTCAACGATGCCCCCGGCGTCGTGAGCTCGTTCGTCGTCGACCTTGAGGGGTTCGAGGGGCCGATCGACGTCCTGCTGCAGCTTGCACGCGACCAGAAGGTCGATCTGGTGCACATCTCGATCCTGCAGCTCGCCGACCAGTACCTCGGCTTCGTCGCCGAGGCGCGGCGCCACAATCTCGAACTGGCCGCCGACTATCTGGTGATGGCGGCGTGGCTGGCGTTTCTGAAATCGCGGCTTCTGCTGCCCGATCTTTCGAGCGAGGAAGAGCCGACCGGCGAGGAAATGGCCGCCGCGCTGCAGTATCAGCTGCGCCGCCTGCAGGCGATGCAGAACGCCGGCCAGCAGCTCATGGAGCGACCGCGCCTGGGCCAGGATTTCCTCGGCCGTGGCGATCCGGAGCGATTCAAGCCGCGCGAGATCGAAATCCTCGACGCCACGCTGTATGACCTGCTCAAGGCCTATGCCGACCAGCACACCCGCAAGAACGCGCATGCGCCGATGCATATCGAGGCGTTCGAGATCTACACCGTCGAGGACGCGCTGCAGCGGTTGCGCCGCCTCGTCGGTGCGACGCCGGACTGGCAGGACCTGTGGACGTTCCTGCCCGACGGCCTGAAGGGGCGGCTGCTGACCCGCTCGGCGGTGGCCTCGACGTTCGCCGCCAGCCTGGAAATGGCCAAGGAAGGCAAGTTGGTGATCCGCCAGTCCGGGACCTTCGGGCCGATCTACCTGCAGGGCCGGGCCGGTAACCCGGGGCCTGCGACACCCCCTGAACCCGCGGAAAATACCTCCAGCACGGAGCCGGAAGAATAAATGGCCAATAAAATAATGGATAACCCAATGGTCGAACACGCCAACGACGACGATCTCACCGACGACATGCCGGACGCGGAAGAAACGCCCGAACAGCCGGACGAAGCCGACGCCGCCGCCGAGGAAGGCGCCGAAGAGGAGTCCGTTGCCGAGGCTGAGACTGAAGACGGGGACGGCGAGAAGACCGTCGATCCCGAGACCTGGGACCGCTATCTGCGCATCACCGAGGCGCTGCTGTTCGCTTCTGCCGAGCCGCTGACCGAGCGCATGCTGGCCAACCGGCTGCCGGAAGACGCCGACATCAAGGGCCTGTTGAAGGCGCTCCGCAATCTCTATGAAGGACGCGGCGTCAATCTGGTCCGCGCCGGGGCGTCGTGGGCGTTCCGTACCGCGCCTGACCTGACCGATTACCTGAACAAGGAAGTCGAGGTCGCGCGCAAGCTCAGCCGCGCCGCCATCGAAACGCTGGCCATCGTCGCCTACCACCAGCCGGTGACCCGCGCCGAGATCGAGGAAATCCGCGGCGTCAGTATCTCCAAGGGCACCATCGACGTGTTGATGGAGGAAGAGTGGATCAAGCCGCGCGGCCGCCGCCAGACGCCGGGCCGGCCGCTGCAGTGGGGCACCACCGACGCCTTCCTCGACCATTTCGGGCTGGAAACGCTCAGGGACCTGCCGGGCGTCGACGAGTTGAAGGCGGCCGGGCTGCTCGATGCCTCGCCGGCGATCAACGCGTATCGCGCCACGGCGCAGCTTTTCGGCGGCGAGGGTGAACCGGACGCCACCGAGAACGACGGCGAGGCGGACGACGCGATGCCCGAAGACGCGCTCAGCGAGGTCCGCGAGGAGCCCGACGAGCCGCTCGATCCCGAGGGCGGGGATTACTGAGGACATCCACCGGGTATCATGGGTCCTGAACCAAGTTCAGGACGACGGCATTTTTCTATCCGCTGATAATCAGGCGTCGTCACCCTGAACTAACCCCGCCGTCACCCTGAACTAACCCAGCCGTCACCCTGAACTTGTTTCAGGGTCCATGAAAAATCGCGCCAGACCTTCCATTGCACTTTTCATGAGAAAAGGTGGTGCCACATATATCCTCGCGAATAGGCCTGGCGGAACGATTTACTTTGGCGTGACGAACGACCTTGTTCGGCGGGTTTATGAACACCGAACGGGTGCCGTTGACGGTTTCACGAAGACTTACGGGATCAAATCGTTGGTTTGGTTTGAAATCCATGACGACATCGAGGCTGCAATTGTGCGTGAAAAGCAAATCAAGGCTTGGCGCCGTGCCTGGAAGATCAATCTGATCAGGGAAGATAATCCGGATTGGCACGATCTGTATTCGACGATCTGCCGGTAATCATGGGTCCTGAACCAAGTTCAGGACGACGGTTGTTCTTGCATCTGCCGATATATTTTACCGTCACCCTGAACTCGGTTCAGGGTCCATGCGAACAAACCGATGCCGTGCCGGTTATCATGGGTCCTGAACCAAGTTCAGGACGACGATGTGTTTTGCCGCTGCTGTTTCACGTTCTCCGCTGTCACCCTGAACTAACCTAGCCGTCACCCTGAACTAACCCCGCCGTCACCCTGAACTCGGTTCAGGGTCCATGCGATCAAGCCGATGCCGTGCCGGGTATCATGGGGCCTGAATCACGTTCAGGACGACGGTGGGTTCGTTAAAATCGGCGCCCGTTTCTGCGTCGAATAACTATCGAAATTCCTTGCATTCTCGGATGTGAGCCGCAAATCTAGCGGCACTGGGAGAGTGCGGCGCTGAAAGGCGCCGTTGTCGCGTTTCGAATTGCGCGCTGTTCTAACGGACCGCTCTCGTTAGAAAGATTGATCTGAAAAAAACGCGACAAGAAGTGGGAAAAAAACAATGGGTGCGTTCAGTATTTGGCATTGGCTTATCGTCCTTGTCGTCGTCCTGGTGCTTTTCGGCGGCGGTGGCAAGATCTCCCGCCTGATGGGCGATTTCGGCAAGGGTCTCAAATCCTTCAAGAAGGGCATGAAGGAAGACGACGAGGCGCCGGCCGGCGACGATGCAGACAAGACCGAGAAAAAGGCGATCGATCAGGACGCCAAGGAAAGCGTCAAGGCGGACGAGTCCGAGAAGGACAAGGCTGCCGGTAGCTGATCCGTTTGCGGGCGCCACACAGGCGTCCGCATTTTCGTATTTCGTTTAATCGAGGTCGTCCGCCATGTTCGATATCGGCTGGCAGGAAATCTTCCTGATCGCGGTTATCGCCCTGATAGTCATCGGGCCGAAGGACCTGCCGCGTACGCTGAAGACCGTGACCGGCGTGCTGCGTAAGGTCAAGGGCATGGCGCGCGACTTCCAGAGCGGCCTCGACGATATCGTGCGCGAAACCGAACTCGACGACATGCGCCGCCAGATCGAAGCCGAAACCGGCGGCGATATTCGCAAGAGCATCGAGAACAGCATCGATCCCGACGGCGACATCAGCCGCGATCTCGAAGACATGCGCGATTTCGAGGGCGATCTGACCAAGGCCGCGAAGGGTTATGGCGACGACGTCCGGAAAACCGACAAGGAAGACCGTTCCGATCTGCCCGATCCCAGCGAGGCGATGACGTTTTCGCCGCCGCCGCCGCCGGAGCCCGCAATCACCGCCGCGGCCCCGAAATCCACCGATATACCCGCTGATAAGCCGACTGACAAAAGCGGGGAGGGCTGAAGCCCGTGGCCAAGGACGACGATAACAGCATCGAAAACTCGAAGATGCCGCTACTCGAGCATCTGATCGAGCTGCGCACCCGGCTGTTGTGGTCGGTCGCGGCGATCGTCGTGCTGTTCATGATCTGCTTCTATTTTTCGTCGCACATTTATGATTTTCTGGTGCAGCCGCTGGCCGACGTGTTCCACGAAACCGGCCGCGACCGCCGCATGATCTATACGGCCCTGCACGAAGCGTTCTTCACGTATGTCAAAGTCGCCTTCTTTGCGGCGATGTTCATCGGTTTTCCGTTCGTCGCCTGCCAGATCTGGCTGTTCGTGGCGCCGGGCCTGTACAAGCACGAAAAATCCGCGTTCCTGCCGTTTCTGGTCGCGACGCCGCTGCTGTTCTTCACCGGCGGTGCGCTGGTCTATTATTACGTGCTGCCGGTGGCATGGCAGTTCTTCATCGGCTTCGAGACCATGGGCGGCAACGGGCATCTGGCGATCCAGCTCGAAGCCAAGGTCAACGAATACCTGTCTTTGGTGATGCGCCTGATCTTCGCCTTCGGCATCAGTTTCGAACTGCCGGTGGTGCTGACCCTGATGGCGCGTGCCGGCATCGTCGACGCCGACGGGCTGGCGGCCAAGCGCAAGTACGCCATCGTCTGCGCCTTCATCGCCGCCGCGGTCCTGACGCCGCCCGATCCGATCAGCCAGATCGGCCTCGCGCTGCCGATCATCCTGCTCTACGAAGTGTCGATCATCATGGCGCGCATGGCGGAAAAGAAACGCGCCCAGCGTCTCGATGCCGAAGCCGACGATGATGACGACGACGGCGATGACGACGAACCCGCCGCCAAGAAACCCGAAGCATAACCCGGTCCTGAAGGCCCCTCTCCCGGCTCGCTATGCTCGCCACCCTCTCCCCAGGGAGAGGAGAGGCGAATAACCCTCTCCCTGGGGAGAGGGAGGGACCCGCGCGCGTCAGCGCGTGGGAGGGAGAGGGAGTTGGCGCTTCCCAAACACCCGGCCGTCGACCGCCAGCAGGCCGATGCCGATCAGCGCCATGCCCAGCAGATGCCGGGGCTCGAGGATTTCACCCAGAAACGTCGAGCCGAGCAGCACCGCGCTGGCCGGGATCAGCAGCGTCACCAGGGCGGCGTTGACGGCGCCGGCCTCGGCCAGCAGGCGGAAATAGATCAGATACGCCATCGCCGTCGAGAACACCGCCAGTGCCAGTGTCGCCAGCATGGCGCCGGTGCCGGGCAGGGGCAGGGTCCACGGCGCATCGAAGATCGCCACGATTGGAATCATCATCACGGTGGTGGCGCTGAGCTGCCCCAGCGCCCCGGCGCCGTGCGAGATGCCCATGGCGCGGAAGCGGCGCCCGAAGACGCTGGCGAAACCGTACGACAGCGCCGCGCCCAGACAGGCGACGAGGCCGAGCGTTGCGGTATCGATGCCGTCGAGCGCATTGCCGCCGATCAGCACGCCGACCCCGCAAAGCCCGGCCAGCACACCCGCCAGTTTTTTGGGCGCCATGCGTTCGTCGGCCAGCAGAAAGTGCGCGACAAGGATCGAGAAGATCGGCGTCGTCGCATTCAGGATCGACGCCAGCCCGCTGGTGATCGATGTCTGCGCCCAGAAAAACAGGCTGAACGGGATCAGGTTGTTGAGCAGCCCCATGCCGGCGAAGGCGGTGATGCTGGCGGCGTTGAGCGGGATCGGTATGCGCCGGAGTTTGAGATATGCGAACAGTGCCAGCGCGGCGATACCGACCCGTGCCAGCACCAGCGTCAGTGGCGGAATTTCCCGTACCGCGATGGCGGCAAAGAAAAACGCGCCGCCCCACAGCAGGGACAGCAACAACAGCAACAGCCAGTGACGGGGCGACATGCGCATGGTTCTTTCTCCGTTCGGGGCAAACTGAATACGCCGCTGCCGCCAAACCGGCTCGCCGGAATCGGACCTCATAGTCGGTGCCGTCTCGACCCTCATGCGCGGAGTGGCTAATCTTTCGGGATGCTTGATTTCGATACCTGCGAGGCAGCCCGGCAGCGACGCGATCCCGCGTTCGACGGCGTGTTTTTCACCGCCGTCAGGACGACGCGCATCTATTGCCGCCCGGTGTGCCCGGTGAAGCAACCGCTGACCAGAAACGTCACGTACTATCCCAGCGCGGCGGCGGCGGAGCAGGCGGGATACCGTCCGTGCCTCAGGTGCCGGCCGGAAACGGCACCGTTTTGTCCTGCCTGGAACGGCACCCGCACGACCGTGTCGCGGGCGCTGAAACTGATCGAAAACGGTGCGCTCGATACAGGTTCGGTCGAGGATCTGGCGGGCCGGCTGGGAATCGGGCCGCGCCAGTTGTCGCGTCTGTTTCGCCGCCATCTCGGCGCCAGCCCGGTGCAGGTCGCCAAAACGGTCCGCATTCAACGGGCGAAAAGGCTGCTCGACGGCACCGGCCTGGCGATAACCGAGATCGCCTTCAAGGCCGGTTTCGGCAGCCTCCGCCGGTTCAACGCGGCGTTCGCCGAACTGTACGGGCGCCCGCCGTCGGCGCTGCGGCGTAACCGCTGACCCCCTCTCCCGGCGCTTCGCGCCACCCTCTCCCAGGGGGAGAGGGGCGGGGTTTCCCTCTCCCTTGGGAGAGGGTGGCATGCGCCAGCATGCCGGGAGAGGGGCATAAGTTTCACGAAACGGGTGTTCGATCCGGGATTTCATGTTAACTGACAACCGTCCCGGTCTGCATAATGGCGGGGACGGTAAGGTGAGCTAACAAGGACGCGACGTTTCCCATGTTCGATATCAGGTGGATCAGAGAAAACCCCGAAGCCTTCGATGCCGGTATGGCGCGCCGGGGCTTGCCCCCGCAAAGCCCGGAATTGCTGGCGCTGGACGCCAAACGGCGCGATGCCCAGACCCGCGCGCAGGCGTTTCAGACCGAGCGCAACGCGCTGTCGAAACAGATCGGCCAGCTCAAGTCGAAGGGCGAGGACGCGTCGGAAATCATGGCCCAGGTGTCCGAATCGAAGGACGCACAGGCCGCAGCCGAAGCCGAGGCGAGCAGTGCCGCGGACGAACTGAACGACGCGCTGGCGCGCCTGCCGAACCTGCCGCTCGATGACGTGCCGGACGGCGGCGGCGAGGAAGACAACGTCGAGGTCCGCCGCGTCGGCGAGCCGCGCGCATTCGATTTCGAGGTCAAAGACCACGTCGATATCGGCGAAAGCCTGGGCATGATGGATTTCGAGACCGCGGCCAAGCTGGCCGGTGCGCGCTTCGTTCTGCTGTCCGGCGGACTGGCGCGCATGGAACGCGCGCTGGCGGCGTTCATGCTCGATCACAACACCCAGGAATTCGGCTATACCGAGGTCAATCCGCCGGCACTGGTCAACGACAGGACCATGTTCGGCACCGGCCAGTTGCCGAAGTTCGGCGATGACCTGTTCAAGACCACGGCGGGTTACTGGCTGATCCCGACCGCCGAGGTGCCGCTCACCAACATCGTCGCCGATCACATCGTCGACGAGGATTACCTGCCGCGCCGCTACACGGCGATGACGTGGTGCTTCCGTTCCGAAGCCGGGGCGGCGGGCAAGGACACGCGCGGCATGATCCGCCAGCACCAGTTCACCAAGGTCGAGATGGTTTCCATCACGCATCCCGACAAATCCCTGGAAGAACTGGAGCGCATGACGTCGTGCGCCGAGGACATCCTGACGAAACTCGGTCTGCCGTTCCGCACCATGACGCTGTGCACCGGCGACATGGGCGCGGGGGCGCGCAAGACCTACGATATCGAGGTCTGGCTGCCGGCACAGGACCGCTACCGCGAGATTTCGAGCTGTTCCGTGTGCGGTGATTTCCAGGCCCGGCGCATGAACGCGCGCTATCGCGTGAAGGGCGAGAAGGGCACACAATTCGTGCACACGCTGAACGGCTCCGGGCTGGCGGTCGGACGCACGCTGATCGCGATCCTCGAGAACTATCAGCAGGCCGACGGCTCGGTCATGATCCCCGATGTTCTTCAGCCCTACATGGGCGGCCTTCAGGTGCTCAAAGCAGATGGCTGAGGCGGGGTTCGATCTCAAGAAAGCCCGGGTTCTGCTGTCCAACGACGACGGCATCCACGCGCCCGGCCTGAAGACGCTGGAAGACGCGATCCGTCCGCACGTCAAGGAACTGTGGGTGTGCGCGCCGGAAACCGAACAGTCGGCGACCAGCCATTCGCTGACGCTGCGCCGTCCGCTGCGCATCCGACATGTGTCGGAAAACCGCTACGCGGTCGACGGCACGCCGACGGATGCGGTCTTGCTGGGCGTCAACAAGGTCATGGGCGGTGCCAAGCCGGACCTGGTGCTTTCGGGCATCAACCGGGGCGGTAACCTGGGCGAGGACGTGACCTATTCCGGCACCGTGGCGGCGGCCATGGAAGGCGCGCTGCTGGGTATTCCGTCGGTGGCGCTGAGCCAGTATTACGCCGACCGCCACAAGGTCAAATGGGCGACCGCGAAGACGTGGACGCCGCGTGTCCTGAAGCAGCTTTTCAAGATGGGCTGGCCCAAGGGCATCTTCATGAACATCAACTTTCCCGATGTGACGGCCGCCAAGGTTGGCGGTGTCGAGATCTGCCGCCAGGGCCGCCGCAAAATCGGCGGCGGGCTGACGCCGGGCATCGATCCGCGCGGCGACGAATATTTCTGGATCGGCCCGCAGCGCGACGAGGAACAGTTCCTCAAGGGCACCGATTTGGCCGCCGTCAACAACGGCTTCGTCGCGGTGACGCCGCTGGCGCTCGACCTGACCCACGCCGATACCCTGAAAAAGCTCAAGGGCGGGATAAAATAATGGCCGGCGGTCTTGATGCGAAGACGCTCAGGGACGCGCTGATAAGGGACGGCATCACCGACGAGACGGTGCTCGACGCCATCACCCTGACGCCGCGCGAGCTGTTCGTGCCCCCCGCGTTCCGTGAGCGGGCTTATGAAAATTCACCGCTGCCGATCGGGCTGCATCAGACCATCTCGCAGCCGACCGTGGTCGCCATGATGACCCAGGCGCTGGAACTCAATGACCGGGTCAAGATTCTCGAGATCGGCACCGGGTCCGGCTACCAGACGGCGATCCTGGCGCGGCTGTGCCGACGCGTTTACACCATCGAAAGACATAAGGCGTTATTGTCGGAAGCTGAGCAGTGGTTCGCGACGCTGGGTTTCAGCAATATCGTGACGCGCCATGGCGACGGATCGATGGGCTGGCGCGAGCAGGCGCCGTTCTCGCGGATCATCGTCACGGCGGCGGCGATCGACGTGCCGCACGTGTTGCTGGAGCAGCTTGACGTCGGCGGCATCATGGTGGTGCCGGTCGGGCTTGAGGAACGCACGCAGCATCTGCTGCGGGTCCGCAAGACCGAGGACCACATCGAAACCGAGGATCTGGGGCTGGTCCGTTTCGTGCCCCTGATCAGCGACGAGGAAGACGGGTGATAAAAAGGTTCGCCATATTGCTGATGCTTTCGGCCGGTCTCGGCGGCTGCGGCAATATCCAGATACCGTCCTCGGCGCCGCCCCGCGATATCAACACGCCGCCGCAAGCCCGCCAAACGGTACAGGCCGCGCCGACCGGCAACGTCAGGCGCACGGCGGTCAGCGATACATCCTTCGTCGGCGCGTCGGCGGTGAAGGTCGGTCCCGGCGACACCGTCTATGCACTGTCTCGGCGCCACCGGGTACCGGTGCCGGCAATCATCCGCGCCAACAACCTGGAGCCGCCGTATCTGCTGAACGTCGGTCAGCGCATCGAACTGCCGCGCGGTACACAGCACAAGGTGGCACCCGGCGACACGCTGTATTCCATTGCCCAGCGCTATGACGTGGTGCTGTACGAACTGGCCCGCCTCAACGACATCGATGCGCCGTACACGATCCGCCTGGGTGAGGTGCTGGTGATCCCGGCCGACGACAAGACACCGGCGCCACCGGCCCCGGCCAAGCCGGCGGTGAAGACCGCGCAGCCGGCGCCCGCGAAACCGCAACCAGCCGAAAAACCCCGCCAGATGGCGCGGGTCGAGGTGCCGACCGGCTCGGGGGGTAACATTTCCGTGCTGCCGCCGAAAAAACCGCCGGCCCCGGTGCCGCCGCCCGTCGCCAGGACGGGCAGGGGCTTCGTGTGGCCGGTCAAGGGGCCGCTGATGTCGAATTTCGGCGCCAAGGACGGCGGTCTGCGCAATGACGGCATCAACATCATCGCGCCCCGGGGTGCACCCGTACGCGCCGCCGAGAACGGCGTCGTCGCCTATGCCGGGAATGAAATCAGGGGCTTCGGCAATCTGTTGCTGATCAAGCACGCCGACGGCTACGTCACGGCCTATGCGCACAACGAGGATCTGCTGGTGAAGCGCGGCCAGCGCGTCACGCGCGGCCAGAAGATCGCCACCGTCGGCCAGTCCGGCTCGGTCGACCGCCCGCAGCTGCATTTCGAAATCCGCAAGGGCCGCCGCCCGCAGGACCCGGAAAAATACCTCCGGGGGGCTTGATACCCCTCTCCCTTGGGAGAGGGTGGCGAACGAAGTGAGCCGGGAGAGGGGGCGATATTTTATAACCGCGAACAGAAATCCCTGCTAAAATAGCGCATGCTCATCATGCAGATCCTGCGCTCGCCGCGCACCGCGTTCATTTTCATGGCCTTCATCGTCGCCATGGGGATCGTCTTCGGCCATCGCTGGTTCGGCTGGCTGGGGGTCGGTTTCGTCGGTCTGCTGGGCCTGTTCATCTCGCAGCGGGCGGAAATGTTCGCCGATTGCGGCGACCCGCACGAGCGTGCCTCGGCACAGGTCGCCGGACTTTACGCGCGGCAGCTTGAAAACAACAAGCTGGACAACACCGACGGCCAGAACCGCCGCCAGGGCGAGTCCCTGCAGCGTCACATCCTGCACCGCGTGATCAATACGATTTTCGCCGCGATCCTGATGCTCGGCGGCTCGATGTACTTTTTGAAAGAGTTCTAGTCGAGCTTCTTGCCGAGCCGGCCCGCCAGATCCTGAATGTACTGCCACGCCACGCGGCCCGAGCGCGCGCCGCGCGTCACCGACCATTCGACGGCCTCGGCCTTGAGGTCGATCGACGGATCGTCGAGGCCGTAATGCTTGGCATAGCCCTGGATGATGGCGAAGTAGGTGTTCTGGTCGACGTTGTGGAAGCCGAGCCACAACCCGAAGCGGTCCGACAGCGAGACCTTTTCCTCTGTCGCTTCCGACGGGCTGATGGCGCTGGAACGCTCGTTCTCGATCATGTCGCGCGGCATCAGGTGGCGGCGGTTCGAGGTGGCATAGAACAGCACGTTGTCGGGACGTCCCTCGACGCCGCCGTCGAGCACGGCCTTCAGCGATTTATAGGCCTCGTCCTGGCCGTCGAACGACAGATCGTCGCAGAAAATCAGGCAGCGGCGTTCGGTCTTGCGAAGCTGGCCGAGCAAAACCGGCAGCGACGGGATGTCTTCGCGGTGAATTTCGATCAGCGCCAGCGAGCGGGGTTTGTCGGCGTTGATCTTGGCGTGCACCGCCTTGACCAGTGACGACTTACCGGTGCCGCGTGCGCCCCACAGCAGGGCGTTGTTGGCGGGAAAACCATTGGTGAAGCGTTGGGTGTTGTCGATCAGCTGGTCCTGCTGACGGTCGATGCCCTGCAACAGACCGATATCGACGCGGTTGACCTTGGGCACCGCTTCAAGGCCACCGCTGGCGTGCCAGACGAAGGCGTCGGCCTCGTCGATGCTGCATTCCGGGGTCGGTTCCGGGGCAAGGCGTTCAAGCGCGCCGGCCATCCTGCCCAGCAGGTCCTTGGTTTCCTGATCGATCATCGTCACCTTCTCCGTTGCAGGCGCGGAAAGTATACGGGGGGCTTTTGGGCGTCAATCTTGTTCACGAATATTACGAGACGTTAATGCGAAAAGGCCCGGGAAACGGTCGGAATCGGTTGCAAGTCCCGGTCTGAGCGGTATAGTCCGGCCACTTTATTGAATGGGCGCATTTGCCCCGGCCAAGGCGTCTTGAGGAGTTGATACGATGTTTATTTCCGAGGCTTTCGCACAAGCGGCAGGCGGTGCCGGTGGCGGCAACGCTTTTCAGGCGTTCCTTCCCCTGATCCTGATCTTCGTGGTGTTCTATTTCCTGCTGATCCGTCCGCAGCAGAAAAAGATCAAACAGCACCGTGAACTGCTCGAAGGCATCCGCCGTGGCGACAAGGTGGTCACCGGCGGCGGCATCATCGGTACGGTCACCAAGGTCGACAGCGAACACGAAGTGACCGTGGAAATCGCCAAGGACGTCAAGGTCAAGGTCCAGCGCGCGACCATTTCCGGCATCGTCAACCGCACCGAACCGGTCGGCGGCAAGCCCGCCAACGACACCGGCGCCAAGAAGGGCGGTCTGCTGGCCGGTCTGTTCGGCGGCGGCGCCAAGCAGGCTGAACCTGCGCCGGCCCCGGAAGCTCCGGCGGAACACGATGCGCAAGCTGAAGCCGACGACGCGGCGGAAGAATCCAAGGACGACACCAAGGACGCGCCGAAAAGCTGATCCCGATCCCAGGTACTACGAACGACAGGATATTCTAGATGGTCAATTTCCCGACCTGGAAAAAGGTTCTGGTTGCGCTGGTCTGTCTGTTCGGACTGTCGTTCGCCGTGCCGAACTTCATTCCCGTGGAAACCAACAACAAGCTGCCGGACTGGCTGCCGCACAAGACGGTCAACCTGGGTCTCGATCTCAGGGGTGGCTCGCACCTTCTGCTCGAGGTCGAGGTGCAGGCGGTCATCGACGAATACCTGGATGCGATGGTCGACAGCGTCCGTGCCGAACTGCGCGGTGAACGCATTCGCTACCGCGCCCTCGGAAAGCAGGTGCACAGCGTCGGCGTAACGATCCCCGAAGCGGCGGACCGCGACAAGGCGTACGAACTATTGCGTAAGCTGGACAGTGCGGCACAGACCGATATCGACGGTGAGCGCGTCACCATCACCATGAGCGAACAGCAACTGGTCGAACGCCGCACCTCGGCGGTGCAGCAGTCCATCGAAATCATCCGCCGCCGTATCGACGAAACCGGCGTGCGCGAACCGACCATCCAGCGCCAGGGCGATGACCGGGTCATCGTGCAGTTGCCGGGCATCGACGATCCCGAGCGCGTCAAGCGCCTGATCGGCAAGACCGCCAAGCTGACGTTCCAGATGGTCGATCTGGAAAATTCCGTCGAGGAAGCCATGGCCGGGCGCGTGCCGCCGGGCTCGCTTCTGCTGCCGATGGCCGACGCCACCGCCGGACCGGGACAGAACCCGTTCATCCTGGTCAAGAAACGTGTCGCCGTCAGCGGCGAGAACCTGGTCGATGCGCAGCCGAGCTTCGACGGCCGTGACAGCCAGCCGGTCGTGTCGTTCCGCTTCGACACCATCGGCGCGCGCAAGTTCGGCAAGGTCACGACCGAGAACGTCAAACGTCCGTTCGCAATCGTGCTGGACGGCAAGGTGATTTCTGCCCCGGTTATCCAGGAACCCATTCTCGGCGGCTCCGGCCAGATTTCCGGCCGCTTTTCCATTCAGGACACCAATGATCGGGCACTGCTGCTGCGCGCCGGCGCGCTGCCGGCACCGCTGACGATCCTCGAGGAGCGTACCGTTGGCCCCGGCCTCGGCGCGGATTCCATCGCCGCCGGCGAAACCGCCAGCGTCGTCGGCCTGATCGCCGTCATCATCTTCATGGTCATTGCCTACGGCCGCTTCGGCATCTATGCCGACATCGCGCTGGCGATGAACATCTTCCTGATCCTCGGCGCGCTGTCGATCCTGCAGGCGACGCTGACGTTGCCGGGTATCGCCGGGATCGTGCTGACCATCGGTATGGCGGTCGACGCCAACGTGCTGATCTTCGAGCGCATCCGCGAGGAAGTGCGCGCCGGACGGACGCCGATATCGGCCATCGACGCCGGCTACGGCCGGGCCATGACGACGATCATCGATTCCAACCTGACGACGCTGATCGCCGCCGTACTGTTGTATTCGTTCGGTTCCGGCGCGGTGCGCGGCTTTGCCGTGACGCTGGCCATCGGCATCGTCACCTCGATGTTCACCGCGATCATGCTGACGCGTCTGTTCGTGGTCACCTGGCTGCGTTCCAAACGCCCCACCGAATTGCCGCTGTAAAGGGAGAGGACAGGACATGAAACCGCTCAATCTGATCCCTGCCGACATCGACATCGGCTTTATCGCCAAGCGCAAGATCTTCTTCGCCATTTCGGCGCTGCTGATCGTCACCTCGATTGCCATGGTGATGACCCGGGGCCTGAACTTCGGCATCGACTTCAAGGGCGGTATCCTGATCGAAGTTCGTTCCCAGGACGGCCCGGCGAATATCGGCGAGCTGCGCGGCAAGATCGGCACCCTGAACCTCGGCGATTTCTCGCTGCAGGAATTCGGCGAGCCGACCGACGTGCTGATCCGCATCCAGCGCCAGGAAGGCGGCGAGGAAGCGCAGCAGAAAGCGGTCGACTCGGTGAAAACCGTGCTCGGCGAAAAGGTCGACTACCGGCGCACCGAATTCGTCGGCCCGCAGGTGTCTGCGGAACTGCTGGAAGACGGCATCATGGCGGTGTCGCTGGCGATGCTGGCGATCCTCGTCTACATCTGGTTCCGTTTCGAATGGCAGTTCGGCGTCGGCGCCCTGATCGCGCTGCTGCACGACGTCACCGCGACCATCGGCATCTTCGCGTTGATGGGGCTGGAATTCAACCTGACCACCGTGGCGGCTGTGCTAACCATCGCCGGGTATTCGATCAACGATACCGTTGTCGTGTTCGACCGCGTGCGCGAGAACCTGCGCAAGTACAAGACCATGCCGCTCGGCGAACTGCTTAACCAGTCGATCAACAACACGCTGTCGCGCACCATCATCACCTCGTTCACCACGGTGCTGGCGTTGCTGGCGCTGTTCTTCCTCGGCGGGGAAGTGATCCACGATTTCAGCTTCGCCATGATCTGGGGCATCTGCGTCGGCACCTATTCGTCGATCTGCATCGCCGTGCCGCTGTTGATGTGCTTCGGTATCGACGACAAGGCGCGCGGCAACATGGTCGGTAACGAGGATGACGACGGCGCACCCGAACCGGGCGTCTCGTAAGCGGGGCGCCGCAACCGGCCGTCATGTCCCTCGATATCAACCCCGTCGTCCCCAAGGACCGCCAGCTCATCCAGTCATACGGTGACATGCGCTTCAAGGTCAGCGGCGCGGTGTTCGAGGGCAGCATCCTGATCTTTCCGGAACGTACCGAAACCTGGGCGGCCACCGCCGCCGCCGACATCGGCATGGCCGCACTTGACGGCATCGTTGCCGAGACCGCCAGCGTCGATCTGCTTTTGATCGGCTGCGGCCCGACGTTTCAGGCGGTGCCGAAGGGGCTGCGCGCTGCGCTGAAGGAAGCGGGGATCGTGCTGGAGTGGATGGATACCGGCGCCGCGTGCCGCACCTTCAACGTGCTGGTCGCCGAGGAACGCCGCGTCGCGGCCGCGATTCTGGCGGTGGAATAATTTACACCCCTCTCCCGGCGTGCTGGCGCACGCCACCCTCTCCCGAGGGAGAGGGGGAGAAAGAAAAAAGGCGCGCCCCGAAGAGCGCGCCCTGATTCTTTAATGTACGTCTCAGCCGATGAAGACTCAGGCCTTGGCCAGGTTTTCCGCAGCGAAGTCCCAGTTGGCAAGACTGTCCAGGAACGCGGCCAGGAAGTCCGGGCGGCGGTTCTGGTAATCCAGGTAGTACGCATGCTCCCACACGTCGCAGGTCAGCAGCGGGGTCTTGCCCTGGGTCATCGGGTTTTCGGCGTTCGGCGTCTTGACCACTTCAAGCTTGCCGCCGGCACCGACGACGAGCCATGCCCAGCCGGAACCGAACTGCGTCGCGCCGGCCTGTTTGAAGGCGTCCTTGAAGGCATCGAAGCTGCCGAAGTCGGCATCGATCTTGGCGGCCAGATCGCCGCTGGGGGCACCGCCACCGCCCGGCTTCATGGAATTCCAGAAGAACGTGTGGTTCCAGACCTGGGCGGCGTTGTTGAACATGCCGGCCTTGGCGGCATCGCCGGCGGTCGCCATGATGATTTCCTCAAGGCTCTTGCCGGCAAGGTCGCTGCCGTCGAGCAGACCGTTCAGGTTCACGACATAGGTGTTGTGGTGCTTGCCGTGGTGAAAATCGAATGTATTGGCTGACATGTGCGGCTCAAGCGCGTTTTTCTCATAGGGCAGTGCGGGAAGTTCAAAAGCCATAATGCTCCCTCTCGTGTGTTTGAATGACTTAACCGAATATGCGTCCGGCAACGCAGACGGCACGTTAGACCACGTCAGTGAACGGTGCAACGCATTGCGGGTTTATGACCACATCCGCCGTCCGGTCTTTAACGCGGCCTCTGAGTCCCATATAAGAAGCAAATGCGCAGTTTCCAGCCTTTGTATAATGACGGATCGGTGACAAGGCCTGAACCGGCGGCGATATGGCCGACTTGAGCTATTGCGCCGGGCAGGTCCGGGACATCGACAACGACCGTTTTCTGAGCGCGCTGTTTGCCCCCGACGACGTGCGCGAGGACCTGTACGCGCTGTACGCGTTCAATCTGGAACTGTCGAAAATCCGCGAAACCGTGTCGGAACCGATGATCGGGCGCATGCGGCTGCAGTTCTGGCGCGATGCCGTGCCGGGGATCGCCGCCGGCACGCCGCCGGCCCATGCCGTGGCGGGGCCGCTGGCGGATTGCGTGCGCCGCGCCGGTATATCCGAAGCCGAACTGTCGGCGTTGATCGACGCCCGCGAAACCGATTTGGATGACGTGCCGCCCCGCGATCTCGCAGCGCTCGAGGACTATGCCGAAAGGACGTCATCATCGGTCATGGCGATGGCGCTGCGCGTGCTCGGCGGTGATCCGGCGAAGCATGCCGAACGGCTGCGCGCCGCCGGGATCTGCGTCGGTCTGACCGGGTTGGTCCGCGCCATCCCGTTTCAGGCACAGGCCGGGCGGGTGACGCTGCCGGCCGACCTGTGTGCCCGTGCCGGGCTCGACCCGGCGATGCCGCACCAGTGGCCACAGAACCCGGATGTGCGCGAAATTACCGGACCGTTGCTGGCCGCCGCGGAGGCGCACCTTCGCGATGCCCGCCGCGACCGGGAAAAGATCGACCGCCGTGCGCTGGCGGCGTTCCTGCCGCTCAGCCTCGCGGCGTTGTATCTCAGGGGATTGCAGCGCGCCGGTGGCGACCCGGCACGCTACGGCGCGCGTCCGCCGGGCGTGCGCCGGCCGCTGACGGTGCTGTGGCGGTCGATGTTGGGGCGGCCTTGATATTTTCCCGGCCTTGAGCCGGGGCCCATGGTCAAAATGGGACAAGCCGGTGAATGGGTCCCTGACCCGCGGGATACAGATTTCTGTGTTTATCTGTTGGCGCGACGCAGGCGCATCAGTTCGTGTGACGAGACCTGCGGGAAGATCGACGGCGCGTTGTAGTGATACAGCATCACCACGCCCCGATTGGTGTCGGGGAAGCCGCCACGGCTGTCGTCGAACTTGCGGACTTCCAGCACCGAAATCACGTTGGTGCGGGAATCCCGGCTGCGCCAGGTGACCGTCGGGTTGTCCATGCGCGGTTTGGCCAGCGGCGCGATGGAGCGTTTCCAGATTTCCGTCGGCTCGCCGTAGCGGGCCTGATAATACGCCACGACGTTCTCGAATTTATCGGATTCGAACAGCGCGTGAAAGCGCGACGGGCTGCCCTGATCGTAGCGCGTGATGGCGCTCGGCCCGGTATACAGGATGGTCGGCACGACGAACGCTTCGCGCAGGTTCTCCGGCCAGTCGACCGGCTCGATGCAGAACAGGGTCGAGCCGCGGTTCTTCTTGACGCAGGAGTTGAGCGGATCGATGCCGTCCTGCTGCGGCGGCAGGGTGTTTTCCAGCGTCACCGACTCGCCGAGACTGAGCACCACGTCCTGAAGCGAGGTGCGGGTCAGCACCCCCGCGCGCGGCGCCGGCGGCACTCCCGGCGGCACATTGTTGGTTTCGACCTCGGTCACCGGCCATTGCCCCTGGTCGGGCAGCGCCGTCGGCACACCGTCACGCAGCGCGTCGGACAGCAGCCGCTCGGCGGCGGCCTGGCGGTCCGCTTCGTCCAGCTTTTCGACCTGCGGCCCCTTGTCGAGATCCTTGGGACCCTGGAACAACTGGCGGATGCGTCCGACCATGCCCTGCACGACGCCCTGTTCGGTCTGCATTTCCGAGCCGTCCTCGGGCGAGATCGCGGTCACGCCCAGGGTCTGCTGGCGGCCTTCGGTGTCCTTGCGCTCGACGGTCATTGTCCACGGATCGGGGATCACCGGTTTCGCCGGTTTGACGAGCTGGTCCTTGGGCACGTCGAGCTGGTTGAGGCCGACGGTGCCGGGTTCAGACGGCTTGTCTTCCGGGAAGTTCGGCTGTTCGGCGGCGGGGCCGAGCACCGAGGTCAGGCGGTCGAGGAAATTGTCGTCGAGACGGCCGTCGCGGGTCGGCGTCGAACCGGTCTGCGTGCCGGGTTCGGGACGCAGTTCGACACCGGTCAGATCGAGCATCTTGTCGTCGACGACCTGACCCCGCGCCGGATCGTTTTCCGGCAGCAGGTTGTCGATGACGCGCGGCAGCGGTTCCTTTTCGACCTGGTTCTCGTTCTTGAACTCGGGCGCCTTCATGCCGGCTTCTTCTTCCTGATCGCCACGGAAGAACCGCGCCAGCTTTTGCAGCTTGATGTCGGCGTCGGCCGCGACGTCGGCGGGGATGCCGGCGACCTGCACGTCCTTGCGCGGCGGCACCGTCTTGTTGTCGAGCGAGGGACGGATGATCGGCAGACCGTGCACGTCTTCGTCCTTGTACTGGCTGCCGGTCAGATTGCCGAAGCGGGCCATCATTCTTGATGCGGGTTCCTCGCGCGCGGTGATCGGCTTGTCCGGCAGCGGCAACTGGTGGCCGGACGGGCGCAGCGGACGCGGCACGTTCTTGACGTTGCGGCCGGGCTTGCTTTCCTGGATTTCCCGCTCGCGCATCACGGCTTCGCTTTCGCGTGCGCGGCGGAGAATTTCCGCGGGCGAGTCACGGTCGGTTTCGCGGGCTTTCGGCGCCGTGCGGGGTGTCTCAAGGCCCTTCGGAATTTCCATGAACGGATCGGCTTTCGTCACCGGTGGTTTTTCCGGCGCGGTCCGCGGCACGTCGGTGCCGGTGCGGGTATTGGGGGCACCGGTTTCCGCATCGGTGCCGCGCGGCGTCAGATAGCGTTCCGAGTTCTGCGTCGGATTGCGGTTGAGCAGATCGTCGATGCGCTTGAGCCGCGCCTGCAGATCGCCGCTGACCGGCGGTGGCAGGGAATTCGGGTCCTTCGGTTCGATCAGGCCGCCGGGGCGGCGCAATGCGCCGGTATCCGAACCGGGCAGGGGTTCCAGACCGGGCGGCAGCGCCGGTATGTCGCCGGCGGTTGCGGACGGCGGCGGGATGATGCCCGGCACTTCGCCGGCGGGCGCGGCAAGGCCAGGTATTTCCAGACCCGGCGTTGCAAGACCCGGAACTTCGGGATCGGGCGGCGCCGGGCCGTCCGGCAATTGCGGCGCGGCCAGTCCCGGAATCTGCAGATCGGTCCCCGAGGGCGGCAACACCGGCGCCGCAAGGCCGGGCATTTCCGACATCTGCGAGTCGCCGGCTGGCGGCACCACGGGCACGGCCAGGCCCGGTGGCGCCATCGGCGCATCAATGTTCGGCGCTTCCAGCGCGGGCGGATCAAGCGAGGGCGCGGCGAGGCCCGGGATTTCAGCGGTCTCGGTGCCGAGGCTCGGTGCCGCCAGACCGGGCGCGCCCGATGGCGCGGGCTCGATAATCGCGGTGCCGGGGGCCTGCATGGTGCCGGCGTCGGGCGGGGCCACTACCGGCCCCGTCGGCAGGCCGAATTCGTTTTCCGCAGGTTTGTCGCCGCCGATCATCCCGGTAACACGGTCGACCATGCGTCCGGCGGAACTGGCGCTTTGCTGTGTCGGCGCGTTGTCGAAGCGGTCGGCCGGGTTCATCAGCGGCTGGCCGTCCGGCCCAAGCACGGGTTTCGTCGGCTTCGTCGGTGCTTGGTCGGATCTGCCGAAGATGTTGTCCGTGGTGAAGGAACGTTTGATTTCGCCCCACAGGCTGGTGAGGAAGGTTTCTTCCTGGTTCGGCGCCTCGGCCGGGTCCATGGCGGGGTTGTCGGCCGGTGTCGGCGTCATTGCCGGAGGCTTGTTCTGGGCCATCTCGTCGTCGGGACGCATTTCCGGCGGCGGTGCTTTTTTCATGGGGCTGACATAGATAAGGAATTTTCTTTATGAGTGTCAGATGGTTAGCAGAAG
>JAYNVG010000061.1:0-6313 GCA_038100295.1 Thalassospiraceae bacterium | reverse complement strand
CCGACATCTTCTACAACAACTGCTTCAAGAACGGCATCCTGCCGATCAAGGTTTCGAAGGAAGAGCTGGCGGAACTGATGGACGACGCGCGGCGCGGCGCCAATGCGACGCTGACCGTCGATCTGGAAAGCCAGACGATCACCGGCCCGGACGGTGGTGAGATCAAGTTCGAACTGGATCCGTTCAAGAAGAAATGTCTCCTCGAAGGACTCGACGACGTCGGCCTGACGATGCAGAACGGCGAGAAGATCGACAGCTTCGAGAAAGAAAAAGAAACCTCTCAGGCATGGCTCAACAGCGCCATGACCGCTGCGGAGTGACACTCGTCTCATCCTTCGAGATGCAGCTCCGCTGCTCCTCAGGATGAGGAATTGATCAATGACTCGACCTCATCCTGAGGAGGACCGCGTATAGCGGGCCGTCTCGAAGGATGGGGCCAAGAAAAGATAGGGAAGAGGAAACGGAATGGCCGCCAACAAGAAACTGCTGATGCTGCCCGGCGACGGGATCGGACCCGAAGTGATGGGTGAGGTGAAACGCGTCATCGACTGGATGGACAAGCGCCGCCACGTCTCGTTCGATCTTGAGGACGATCTGGTCGGCGGTGCCGCCTATGACGCGCACAAGACCTCGCTCGCCGACAGCACCCTGGCCAAGGCGATGGGCGTCGATGCGGTGATGCTCGGCGCCGTCGGCGGCCCGAAGTGGGACAACGTTCCCCGCGATGCACGTCCGGAAGCCGGTCTGTTGCGTCTCCGCAAGGAAATGGACCTGTTCGCCAACCTGCGTCCGGCGACCTGCATGCCGGCGCTGGCCGACGCGTCGAGCCTCAAGAACGACGTCGTCTCAGGCCTCGACATCATGATCGTCCGCGAACTGACGGCCGGCACGTATTTCGGCCAGCCCAAGGGCATGCAGACGTTCGAAGGCCAGGAACGCTGCGTCGATACCACGTCCTATACCCGCGACGAGATCGAGCGCGTTGTTCGAGCAGCTTTCGAACTGGCGCAGAAGCGGAACAAGAAACTGCATTCCGTCGAGAAGGCCAACGTCATGGAAGTCGGCGTGTTCTGGCGCAAGATTGCGACCGAGGTTGCCAAGGATTATCCGGACGTGAAACTGGAACACATGTACGCCGACAACTGCGCCATGCAGCTTGTGCGCTGGCCGAAGCAGTTCGACGTCATCGTCACCGATAACCTGTTCGGCGATGTGCTCAGCGACTGCGCGGCGATGTGCACGGGCTCGCTCGGCATGCTGCCGTCGGCGTCGCTCGGTGCCGCCGACGAAAGCGGCCGGCGCAAGGCGCTGTACGAGCCGGTACACGGTTCCGCCCCCGACATCGCCGGCGAAAGCAAGGCCAACCCGCTGGCCACCGTGCTGTCGTTCGCGATGTGCCTGCGCTATTCGTTCGATATGGGCGAGGACGCGGACATGCTGGAAAAAGCCTGCGCTAACGTGCTCGACGCCGGCTACCGCACCGGCGACATCATGCAGGACGGCATGACCCTGGTCTCGACCCAGCAGATGGGCGAGAAGGTCTGCGAGGAACTGGACAAGCTTGCGGCCTGATGGCAAACGAAAACCTGACTTGATTGCCGGGGCCCTGTGGCCCCGGCTTTGTTTTACGGGGGCTTGTTTTTTCATATTCCGAAGCAATGTATAATTGGCACCCAACAGGCCAGGAGGGCGATATATGAAATGGCGCGTGTTCCTCGGTCTGCTGTCGGTCGCCATGCTACAGTGGACCGTTCCCGCATCTGCCGCCGACAAGAAACTGCCGGACAGCATCGATCCGGCCAAGCGCTACATGTTTTACATGCACGGGATTTACGTCGAGCGGCAGGGGCCGTTCGAGCAGTATCACTATTACGACATCCTCGATGCCCTCGAGGGCAAGGGTTTCGTCGTCATCGGCGAAGCGCGCAGCCTGACCAACCCCGCCCGTTACGCCAAGGGCATCGCCCTGCAGGTGCAGAAGCTGCTCGATGCAGGCGTGCCGTCCTACCAGATCACCGTCGCCGGCCATTCCAAGGGCGGCCTGATCACGCTCTATGCCGCATCGATGCTGGGCGAGACCGGGATCAACTACGCGGTGTTTTCCGGATGCGGCAGGGCCGGCACCGAATACCGGCGCGACCTCAACAAGTTCATGAAACTGCAACCGGAACCGGTCGAGGGAAATTTTCTTGTCGCCTGGGCCGAGGACGACCAGATCTCGGCGGATTGCGACGAGGCGCTGAAAGGCGGCAAGGCGGTGATCCGCAACCTGCTTCTGCCGGCCGGGCATGGCGGCAACAAGGTCTTCTACACGCCGGAACCGATGTGGCTCGATCCCTTGACGGCGTTCGCGGCGGGTGGCTGAGCGGGCTAGCGGAACAGCGCGAAGATCAGCGGGATCAGGATCGCCGTGGCGAGGCCGTTGAGGCCCATGGCGAGACCGGCAAAGGCACCGGCAATGGCATTGACCTGCAGGGCCCTGGACGTGCCGATGCCGTGCGACGCGACCCCAAGCGCCAGACCCCGCGCCCGCCAGTCCCTGACCCGGGCAAGGTTCAATACCAGCGGGCCGAACACGGCGCCGGTGATGCCGGTCAGGATCACCAGTACTGCCGTCAGCGACGGCAGGCCGCCCAGTTGTTCGGCGATCCCCATGGCGATCGGCGCGGTCACCGACTTCGGCGCGATCGACAGCAGGGTCTCCGTGCTGGCACCGCCAAGATACGCAAAGCCGTAAGCGGTTCCCGCCGCCGTCCCCGAGCCGAGCAGCACCCCGGCGAGCAGGGCCGGGCCGGATTTTTTCAGGGTTTCCAGTTGCTGATACAGCGGCACCGCCAGTGCCACCGTCGCCGGGCCGAGCAGGAAGTGCACGAACTGTGCGCCTTCGAAATAATCGCGGTAGGGGATATCGGTCACCCACAGCAGCCCGGCGATCAGCGCAATGGCGATTGGCACCGGGTTGAGCAACGGGTGGCGGCCGCTTTTCTCGTACAGCCAGTCCCCGGCGACGTAGGCGCACAGCGTCAGCGTCAGCCCGGTCAGCGGCTTCTGCGCCAGATAGACCCAGATCTGCGCGAGGTCGGGGGCGGTCATACCCTGTCCTCGTCCTTCAGCGTGCCGCGTCCCAGGTACTCCACCGCCAGTGCGGTGATGACGATGGCGATCAGGGTGCCCGGCACGATGGCCAGGAACACCGGCCACCATTCGTCGGCCAGCCTCGGCACGTGCAGCATAACGCCGACCCCGGCCGGCACGAACAGCAGCGCCAGATGCTTGAGCAGTCCGCCGGCGGTATCCTTCAGACCATCCGGCAGGCCGCGACGGAGCAGCAGGCCGCAGAACAGGATGGCCATGCCGATGACCGGTCCCGGCACCGGCAAACCGGTGGCGACGTTGACGGTTTCGCCGATCAACTGGCAGATCAGTATCAGCGCGAAATAGCGGATGATCATTAGGATGCCTTATGCTCCGATTAACGTATCTCACTTGCGTAAATCAACGCATCGCGTTATGGTCCGCGCGATTTCGACCGGGTTCAACAAAATGTTTTGTCCAGATGCCCGGCGGACGAAGGAATTAGAAATGCTGTTTGCGATGACCACCACGAAGACGACCAAAACCCTGCACTAGCGGGCGGTCTTTTCGTGTTTTGATGAAACGGCCCGCTGAAACGCTCACGGGCCGAAGTCGTATTCAGACGATGCCCAGAGATTGAAGGCGGGGTATTCGAAAACCCCAAAGGAGATAAAAGATGGGTTACAAAGTTGCAGTTGTCGGCGCCACGGGGAACGTGGGCCGTGCCTTGCTAGACATCATGGCGGAACGCCGCTTCCCGGCGGACGAGGTTGTGGCGCTTGCGTCGGCGCGTTCGGTGGGAACGGAAATCAGCTATGGCGAGAATGACATTCTCAAAAGCCAGGACCTCGCCAAGTTCGACTTCAAGGGCACCGACATCGTTCTGTCGTCGCCGGGCGCCGCGGTGTCCGCCGAATACAGCCCGAAGGCCGCCGCCGCCGGGGCCGTCGTCATCGACAACACGTCGCAATGGCGCATGGATCCGGACGTGCCGCTGGTGGTGCCTGAAGTGAACCCCGACGCTATTGCCGGTTACACCCGCAAGGGGATTATCGCCAACCCGAACTGCTCGACCATCCAGATGGTGACGGCGATGAAGCCGCTGCACGATCTGGCGCACATCACGCGGTGCGTGGTGTCGACGTATCAGTCGGTGTCCGGTGCCGGTAAAGCCGGTATGGACGAACTGTTCGAACAGACCAAGGGCATTTATACGAACCAGCCCGCCGAGCAGCATCGCCAGAAATTCACCAAGCAGATCGCCTTCAACTGCATTCCGCACATCGACAAGTTCATGGAAGACGGGTCGACCAAGGAAGAGTGGAAGATGATGGTCGAGACCAAGAAAATCCTCGACCCCTCGATCCGGGTGCATGCGACCTGTGTCCGGGTGCCGTCGTTCATCGGTCACGCCGAAGCCGTCAACCTGGAATTCGACGGTCCGATCGACGAGGACGAGGCACGCCGGGTGCTGCAGGCGGCGCCGGGTATAACGGTGTTCGACGAGCGTGTGGACGGCGGCTATGTGACGCCGCAGGAATGCGCCGGCGAGGATGATGTCTACGTCAGCCGCATTCGCATCGACCCGACCGTCGATAACGGCCTGTCGATGTGGGTTGTCTCCGACAACCTGCGCAAGGGTGCCGCATTGAATACGGTGCAGATCGCGGAAACGCTGATCGGCCACTACATGGAAGACGCCGCGTAAGTCGATTAACCCGGGGTTTTCGGAACTGAAACGCCTGCCGCGCCATGCGGCGGGCGTTTTTTCTGCCTCAATCTCCGTCGGGCTTGTCACCGGGTTTGTCATCATCCGGGTTGAAAGTACGGTTGATTTCATCCTGGTCCATGACTGCGGGTCCTTTTGATGCGGCATCGGGCTTGGCATTCTTGTTCTTGCCGCGGCGGTCGTCCCCTTCATAGGCGGTTTTGTGCCGGCGTCGGTCGGGGCCGAAATAATCGCCGACGCGGACGAAGCGCCGGGGCCGTTCGATGACCGCTTCAATGCGGCTGAACAGGGCTTTCGGCGATACCGGCTTGATAACGTATTCTGTGACACCGGCATCGCGTGCAATGAACACGTGATCGCGCTCATTGTGTGCCGTCACCATGATGATAGGCACATACTTGTTCGGGCTTTCCTCGCTGCGGCGGATCAGCTTGGCCAGCTTCAGGCCGTCGCCGGGCGACATTTCCCAGTCCAGGATCACCAGATCGACGCTGCCTTTTTTAAAGAAGTTCCATGCCTGTTCGGCGTTCATGAACATATTTATTTCAGCGCAGCCGAGCACCTTGACCATTTGCCGCAGCATGTCCGCGGTAAATCTCTGGTCATCTACGATCATCACGGAAACGTCGCGCAGGTAATCCGTCAAAGCCAGACCCGCTTCTGTATCTGTTCTGTATCGCGGATATGCTTTCATTTTGCCGGGATGAGTTCAAGTCGAACGCCAGAGCGCCGCGCACCTGCTGCGACTTGCGGGCGGGGTATGGACAGCTTTGAGTGGGGCCTGGGATCAGCCCGGGCTGGTGGGGGTATCGTCGTTGGGATTGAAGGTGCGGTTGATCTCGTCCTGCTGCATTTCGCGCTTCTTGTCCTGCTCCGCTGCCTTGGTATCGGGGTTGAGCGCGTCCTTCTTGCCCAGGCCGCGCCGGTCTTCGCCATCGAATTCCTTGTTGTGGCGGCGGCGGTCGGGGCCGAAAAAGTCGCCGACGCGAACGAACCGCCGGGGCCGTTCGATGACCGCTTCGATGCGGCTGAACAGACCCTTGGGCGAAACCGGCTTGACCACGTATTCCGTGACCCCGGCGTCGCGGGCCTTGAAGACATGTTCGCGTTCACGGTGCGCGGTAACCATGATGATCGGTACGAATGCGTTCGGGCTGTCCGGACTTTTGCGGATCATCTGCGTCAGTTTGATGCCGTTCATCGGCGACATCTGCCAGTCGGTAATGACGAGATCGACGGAATTGGCCTTGAAGTAGTTCCAGGCTTCCTCGCCATTTTCGAAAACATGGACGTTGGTGCAGCCGATCACACGCAGATAATCCGACAAGGTTTAACCTGTTTCTGTTCATTCCCTCGAGCGAGGATATGCTTTCATTTTGCGGGTCACTCTTCAAGGGGTTCGCGCCCCGGAAGCGGAAACTTCTATTTCAAGGGGAAATCATAGTTATTTAATATTGGGGCTGACATAGATAAGGAATTTTCTTTATGAGTGTCAGATGGTTAGCAGAA
>JAYNVG010000034.1:0-34012 GCA_038100295.1 Thalassospiraceae bacterium | reverse complement strand
AGCGGCACGCCGTACTGCAGGCCGATGGACACCGCGATCGCGAAGTTGTTCATCAGCGAGCGGAACGCCGCACCTTCCTTGTGCATGTCGATGAAGATTTCACCGATGCGGCCGTTTTCATATTCACCGGTGCGCAGGTACACCTTGTGTCCGCCGACGGTCGCCTTCTGGGTGTATCCCTTGCGGCGGTCGGGGAGGCGTTTGCGCTCGGCGATGTAACGTTCGATGATCCGTTCCGTGATCGCTTCGGCGCGGGCCACCAGCGGCGTTTCGCTGAGTTCCGCCGCGACCTCGTCCGCATCCTCGACATCGTCGTCGATCAGCGACGCCGACAGCGGCTGCGACAGCTTGGAACCGTCACGATACAGCGCATTGGCCTTGAGGCAGAGGCGCCACGACAATAGATACGATTCCTTGCAGTCCTCGACCGTTGCCGCATTCGGCATGTTGATGGTCTTGGAGATCGCACCCGAAATGAACGGCTGAGCCGCCGCCATCATGTGTATGTGGCTTTCCACCGACAGCGCACGCTTGCCGATGCGCCCGCACGGGCTGGCGCAATCGAAAACGGCCAGGTGTTCTTCCTTGAGGTGCGGTGCCCCTTCGACCGTCATCGCGCCGCAAACATAGGTGTTGGCGGCTTCGACGTCGGCCTTGGAGAAGCCGATGGCGGTCAGCAAGTTGAAGTTGAGATCGTCGAGAGACGCTTTCTCGAGCTTCAGGACCTCGGTGCAGAAGGCTTCGCCCAGCGTCCACTTGTTGAAGGCGAACTTGATCTCGAACGCTTCGCCCAGGTTCTTCTCGATCTTGGCGATGGCATCGTCGGTGAAGCCCTTGGCTTTCAGGGTTTCATGGTTGATCGCCGGCGCCCCCTTGAGCGTGCCGTGACCGACCGCATAGTCGATGACGTCCTTGATCTGCGCCTTGTCGTAGCCGAGCGTGGTCATCGCCTGCGGCACCATCGAGTTGATGATCTTGAAGTAGCCGCCACCGGCGAGCTTCTTGAATTTCACCAATGCGAAGTCGGGTTCGATCCCGGTGGTGTCGCAATCCATCACCAGACCGATGGTCCCGGTCGGTGCGATCACCGTCACCTGCGCGTTGCGGTAACCGTGATGTTCGCCGAGGACCAGCGCACGGTCCCAGGCATCCGCGGCCGCAGCGGAAAGGGCGGTATCGGGGCAATCGGCGGCGTTGAACGGCACCGGATTGATCGAAAGACCCTCGTAGCCGGCGGATTCACCGTGCGCGGCACGGCGATGGTTGCGGATTACCCGCAGCATGTGTTCGGCGTTGGGCTCATAACCCGGGAAGGCACCGAGCTGTTCGGCCATGGCTGCAGAGGTGGCATAAGACTGACCGCACATCAGCGACGTGATGGCGGCGCAGATGGCGCGGCCTTCGGCGCTGTCGTAGGGAATGCCGGCGGCCATCAGGAACCCGCCGATGTTGGCGTAGCCCAGACCCAGCGTGCGGTAGCGGTAGCTGAGTTCGGCGATGCGCTTCGACGGGAACTGTGCCATCAGCACCGAGATTTCCAGCGTGATGGTCCACAGCGTGACCGCGTGGGTGAACCCGGCGACATCGAAGATGCCGTCGGCGCCACGGAAGTTCATGAGGTTGAGCGACGCCAGGTTACAGGCGGTGTCGTCCAGGAACATGTATTCCGAGCACGGGTTCGAGGCATTGATCCGGCCGGATTCAGGGCAGGTGTGCCATTCGTTGATCGTGGTGTCGAACTGGATACCCGGATCGGCGCAGGCCCAGGCCGAATAGCCGACGTCGTCCCAAAGCTTGGCGGCGCTGACACGCTTGTCGACGACACCGTCCTTGCGGCGGATCAGGTCCCATTCGCCGTTATCGAGAACCGCCTGCAGGAAGTCGTTGGTGACACGCACCGAGTTGTTGGAGTTCTGACCGGACACCGTGACGTAGGCGTCGGAATCCCAATCGGTGTTGTATTCCTTGAATTCCAGC
The DNA here is from genome assembly GCA_038100295.1 of Thalassospiraceae bacterium. Classification (GTDB taxonomy): domain Bacteria; phylum Pseudomonadota; class Alphaproteobacteria; order Rhodospirillales; family Casp-alpha2; genus UBA4479. The sequence continues at coordinate 32,035 of JAYNVG010000034.1, read as the reverse complement.
GAGGTGTAACCCTGTTTGGCGAACTGGATGATCCGCTGCACGTAGTTTTCCGGGATCATGACCTTGCGCGCGGCACGGATCGCGGCCTTCAGCGCGGCATTTTCCTTCGGATCGTACTTATTCTCGTCATCGAGATCGCTTTCGCAGCACGCCTTCATGACCTCGTTGAGGTGTTTGTTGGCGAGTTTCGAGCCGGCCACAAGCGCGGCGACCTTCTGTTCCTCGATGACCTTCCAGTTGACGAACTTTTCGATGTCCGGGTGGTCGATGTCGACGACGACCATCTTCGCGGCGCGGCGCGTGGTGCCGCCCGACTTGATGGCGCCGGCAGCGCGGTCGCCGATCTTCAGGAAGCTCATCAGGCCCGACGACTTGCCGCCACCGCTGAGGGGCTCGCCGTCACCACGGATCGCCGAGAAGTTGGAGCCGGTGCCGGAGCCGTACTTGAACAGGCGCGCTTCGCGGACCCACAGGTCCATGATGCCGCCTTCGTTGACCAGATCGTCGCTGACGGACTGGATGAAGCAGGCGTGCGGCTGCGGGTGTTCGTATGCGGACTGCGAGGACACCAGTTTGCCGGTTTCGAAATCGACATAGGAATGACCCTGTGCCGGACCGTCGATACCATATGCCCAGTGCAGACCGGTGTTGAACCACTGCGGCGAGTTCGGTGCGCCGGACTGATTGGCCAGCATGAAGCGCATTTCGTCGAAGTAGGCGCGGGCGTCTTCCTCGCTGTCGAAGTAGCCGCCTTTCCAGCCCCAGTAGGTCCATGTGCCGGCAAGACGGTCGAACACCTGCTTGGCGCTCTGCTCGCCGACGAAACGCTCTTCCTCGGGAAGCTTCGCCAGGGCCTTTTCGTCAGGCACCTTGCGCCACAGCCATGACGGAACCGAGTTCTCCTCGACCGCCTTCAGCCTGGCAGGCACACCGGCCTTGCGGAAATACTTCTGCGCCAGCACATCGCTCGCCACTTGAGAGAATCTTTTCGGTACTTCAAGCTCGTCGAGCCTGAAGACGATGGACCCGTCCGGGTTGCGGATCTCACTCGAAGTGGTGCGGAATTCAAGCGCATCATAAGGTGATTGGCCGTCGGTCGTGTAGTGTCGCGAAATACGCATCTTTCCCCCGAATAGATGACTAGGGTTTACAACTCATGTTTTTGGACCTTTGACGGCCCCCCGGTTGCCCCACGGCGGCGGTTTTCCGCAGCTCAAGCTATATAAGTGCGAGAACACTAGATATAGTGTCTGCCCAGGTGCAACGACCGACATCTAGACATAGCTGGATTTTAGGTTCAACTAGATTTCGCGCCGAAATGGTCAAAAAAACGCAATATTTTGGGTTGACTTTTTTCATGTCGGTTCGCGACCCGCAGAATTCCGGGGATAAGTGATTTTTCGATTTTTTTCCGATTGGCGGCGCATGGTTTTTAACACCACCGATGCTTTTTTTAACCATCACGACTGCTGAGGGCGCAAAAACTGCGGAGTCATGGGCGAAATATGATTAATGGCGGCGAAAGGGGCTTTGAAACAAGTTTTCCTATCTACCCGAATCTGCAGACGATTCGACAACTATTCGCACTTTTTGCAGGCCCCGGCAGCCCCCCGGGTAAATGTGGTAACGGCGCCCAGCAGCACACTTGCCGCTGAAAGTGCTAAGTGCGATATTGTGTCCGCGTGGCGCACGGTGGCCGGCACGCCGAAACGACACGACGGAATGGAACGGATACGGACATTGATGAGCATCGGCACAATTATCTATACGTGGCTCAATGGACGACAGGTCGGGGCCGATGAGTTCGGCAACCGTTACTTCGAGGCCAAGAACGGCGCCAAGCTGCATGGCCGTCTGCGCCGCTGGGTTCTGTTCAGGGGCAGTGTCGAAGCGTCCAAGGTGCCGCCGGAATGGCACGCCTGGCTGCATCACATGACGCCGGAACCGCTGACAGACGAAGCCGCCAAGTCACGGCCGTGGCAAAAGCCGCATCAGGCCAACATGACCGGCACGATCCACGCCTATCGCCCGAAGGGGCATGATTTCAGCGGCGGCCAGCGCGCCCACGCAACCGGCGATTACGAGGCGTGGTCCCCCGAATGAATGCCGAAGTAAAGGAAATCACCGTCGGCGCGGTCGTCTTCGCGGTTTTCCTGGGTGTCATGGTGTATGTGTACGGCGGCCAGAGCGATGTTGCCGCGTCGGCTTCCGGCAAGCGCGTTTCCGCCAGTTTCAACCGCATCGACGGCCTTGTCGAAGGCGACCCGGTGTATCTGTCCGGGGTCCGCATCGGTACGGTCGAGAAAATGTGGCTGAACAAGGATTTCCGCGCCATCGTCACGTTCTGGATCAATGACGATATAAACATCCCTTCCGATAGTTCCGCTGCCATTCACACGGACGGACTGTTCGGATCGAAATTCATCGTGCTGGAACCGGGAGCGGAGGAAAAGCCGCTCGCCGACGGCAGCATGATCACCTTCACGCAGGATGCGGTCGTGGTTTCCGAATTGCTGGATCTGATCATTTCTGAAGGCAAGGCGAATCGCGCGGAATCAGAAAACAAGCCGGAACAAAAATAGGCGCACGGCCCGGCCGGGAGACTTCGAGATGGGTAAAAATGCAGTCGAGACAATTCTAGGGGCGGTGGTCCTCGTGGCGGCGGCGACGTTCCTCGTGTTCGCGCTGAATACCGCGCAGGTCAACACCGTGCACGGCTACAAGGTGACGGCGGCGTTCTTCAAGGTCGGCGGCCTGACCAACGGCAGCGATGTCCGCATCAACGGCATCAAGGTCGGCACCGTCAGCGACTTGCAACTGGATTCCCAGACCTTCGACGCCGTGGTGTCGATGTCGATCCGCACCGACGTGAAGATACCCGCCGACAGCGTGGCGACCATCGGCAGTTCCGGCATCGTCGGCAGCAAGTTCGTCAGCATCCAGCCTGGCGGCGCCAAGGAATACCTTGCCGAAAACGGCAAGATATCGCGCACTAAGGACTTCAAGTCCCTCGAAGATCAGGTCGGCGAAATCATCTTCCTGGCGACGGGAGGCGGGGGCTGATTTCCGTTACCCAACGTCCACTGTTCCGTATGTCCTGGACCGCCACGCGGCTCGGAGCTTTTTTGCTGGGCAGCTTTCTTGCGATCCTGAGCCTCGGCCCTGCCATGGCAGATCCGCATGCCGTCGCCGTGCTGCAGACCCTCGACAAGGTTACGGCGCGGGTCAACACGATCGATGTCCGGGTCGGTTCCACCGTGCGTTTCGGAACGCTGCTGATCCGGGTCGATCATTGCGACAAGCGACCGCCCGAGGAAACGCCGGAAAGCACGGCTTTCCTGGAAATCGCCGAACAGCGGCCCGGTGAACAGCCGGTGCTGACATTTGCCGGCTGGATGTTCGCGTCGAGCCCGGCGCTGAACGCGCTCGAGCATCCGGTCTATGACGTCTGGCTGCTCGACTGCAAGGAACGCATTGCGCCCGAAAATTAACCTGACCGGTTCTATGGATAAAAAACCACAGGCAAAAAATGGGCGAAATATCCGACAAAATTAGTCAAGATTACCCCCGGCGCTCAACGGACGGATAATCGCGATGGACGGCACCCCCACACAGAATCCCAACCCGCAGTGGACAGAGGCAATGGATGCCGCGGAACTGGGCGATGAGCCCCGCGTGATCAAGCTGGGATCACGACAGATCGCGCTCTTTAAAAGCGACGGCAAAGTCTATGCCTGCAACAACCGCTGTCCGCACGAAGGCTATCCGCTTTCGGAAGGCACGCTCAGCGACGGCTGCATCCTGACCTGCAACTGGCATAACTGGAAATTCGATCTCGGCTCCGGCGCGACGTTGGTCGGCGGGGACCGGCTCAGACGCTATCCGGTGAAGCTTGAGGACGACCGGATTTACATCGACCTCGCCGATCCGGGGCAGGGGGAGATCGTCTCGGCGGCCATCGAAGACCTGCTCGACTGTTTCGACGACCACGATTACAGCCGCATGTCGCGAGAAATCGCACGTATCATGAAAGCCGGCGGCGACCCGCTGCTGGCCGTGCACGCGACGCTCAATGCGACCTGCGATAAATTCGAATACGGGATGAGCCACACCATCGCCGTCGCCGCCGACTGGCTCGCGCTGTACCGCTCATTCGACGGCGATGCGGCGAAACAACTGACCTGCATCACCGAGATCGTCGCCTATCTGGGCTGGGATACTCAGCGCCAAAAACCGTTTCCCTTCGCGGACAAGGCGCAGCCGTTCGATGCCGACGGTTTCGTTACCGCGATTGAGGCAGAGGATGAAGCCGCCGCCGTCTCCAATGTGCGGGGCGCGCTCGCGGACGGCCTCGGTTTCGACGATCTGTATGAAAGCCTGGCCCGCGCCGCGCTGGCGCATTACCAGGACTTCGGCCACTCATTGATTTACGTGCTCAAGGCCCGTGAATTCGTTACGGGGGCCGGCGATGAAACGCTGGAACCGGTTCTGCTTCTGCTGGTGCGCTCGCTGGTCTATGCGACGCGCGAAGATATGATTCCCGAGTTCAAGGCCTATGCTCCTGCTTTGCAGGACTGGGACGGGGATGAGGGCGAGGGCGCACCCGATCAGCAAATACTCCGATCTGGCGGTGTCGCTGCGGTACTGGCCGAGATCAAGGCGCACGGCGCCGATCCGCTGGCTTGCTATAATGCGCTGCTGGATGCCGCGTCATGGCAGATGCTGCACATGGATATCAGTTATTCCCTGGCGACTTCGGGATCTGTGCAGGATAACGTCGGCTGGTTGGATTTCACCCATGCGCTGACCTTCGCCAATGCAGTCCGGCGCATCTGCGGCGATTTTCCGGACCTGTGGCCGGCCGGACTGCTGCAGATCGGCTGTTTTCTGGGACGCAACAGCAAGTACGTCGATACGGCGGAGGATACCGCGCACTGGTCGGTCGAGGACCCGGCGGCATTCGTCCGGGGTGCCCGCGACGGCGTCGTCGATCACGGCCAGTTCGAATACATCGTCGCCGCGCACATGCTGAAACTGTCGCACGCCATCGCCGAGGAGATCGAGGCACAACCCGAGGCCGCCTGGACCGGCACCGCCGCCGCTGCGCTGAACCGGTTCCTCAACTCGCCCCTCAAGCGCAAGCATCCGCTGCGCACGGCGCGTCAGGCCCTCGATATGGTCAGTCGGGAAGGGTGATTTAGTTTATTACTGTCGTCATGCTGAACTTGATTCAGCATCCATCAGCTTTCCCGTATGAACATCCGTTCGAATTCGGCGTTCAGGGTTTCGCTGTCGATGTTCGCCGGAAACAGACAGTGTACGGCCAGCGCCGCTTCGAGCTTTTTCAGGAAATCACGCGCCGGAATTTCGATGGCGCCAAACCCCTTCAGATGATCGGTCACGAATTGCGTATCGAGGAGCTTGAAGCGTCCGATCCTGAGTCGTGCGCAGAGATGGATCAGCGCCACTTTCGAGGAATCGGTGACGCGCGAAAACATGCTTTCACCGAAGAACACGCCGCCCAGCGCGACGCCGTACAATCCCCCGGCGAACCGGCCGTCGATCCAGGTCTCGACACTGTGTGCATAGCCCATCCGGTGCAGTTCGTTGACGGCTTGTTCGATCTGCGGATTGATCCAGGTTTCGCCCCGGTCCGGCGTGCGCTTGCCGCATTCGGCGACGACGCCGGCGAAATCGTGATTGCAACGCACCTCGAAAGCGCCACGGCGGATGGTCTTCTTGAGACTTTTCGAGATATGCAGATTGTCGAGGGGTAGAATGCCGCGGTTTCGCGGATCGATCCAGGATATGGTGGTGGCCGTGCGGCTCTCGGCCATAGGGAAAACACCGACGGTATAGGCCCTGAGCAAAAGCTCCGGTGTCAGTTCGAAGTCGTCCGAGCTCCGATTGCTCATTTTCCTCCGTCGGCGTCGCGGTTTTTCAGATATTCCTCAAGCCAGTGGATATCGTAGGCGCCGTTGATGAAATCGTCATTCAGAATCAGTTCCTGATGCAGCGGAATGGTGGTCTTGATGCCGTCGATGACGAATTCCGTCAGTGACCTTCTGAGCCGCATAAGGCATTCGCCCCGGTTGCGGCCGTGCACGATCAGCTTGGCGACCATGCTGTCGTAGTTGGACGGTATCCGGTAACCGGAATACAGACCGCTGTCGACACGTACGCCGAGACCGCCGGGCGCATGATATTCATGCACCGTTCCCGGCGACGGTGCGAAGGTGAACGGGTCTTCGGCGTTGATGCGGCATTCGATGGAATGACCGTGAAAGCGGATGTCTTCCTGCTTGTAATCCAGCGGTTCGCCGGCGGCGATGCGGATCATTTCCCGGACAAGATCCAACCCCGTGACGGCTTCGGTCACCGGGTGTTCGACCTGCAGGCGGGTGTTCATTTCGATGAAGAAGAACTCGCCGTTTTCATAGAGGAACTCGACGGTGCCGGCGGAGCAGTAGCCGAGCTTGCGCACGGCATCGGCGACGGTCTTGCCGATCTCGGCGCGCTCCGCGGCATTCAGCGCGGGCGAGGGGGATTCCTCGAGTATCTTCTGGTGGCGACGCTGCAGCGAGCAGTCGCGTTCGCCCAGATGCACGACGTTGCCTTCCTGGTCGGCAAGCACCTGCACCTCGATGTGGCGGGGCCGGTCCAGATAGCGTTCCATGTAGACCGCGCCGTTACCGAACGAAGCTTCGGCTTCGTTTCTGGCCATGTCGAAGGCATCGTGCAGATCTTCCTCGCTCAGCGCGACCTTCATGCCGCGTCCGCCGCCACCGGCAGCGGCCTTGATCAATACCGGATAACCGATCTCGGCAGCCCATTTTTTGGCGTGCTCGAAGTCGGTGACCTCGCCGTCGGAGCCGGGAACGCACGGAATGCCGGCATCGCGCGCGGCCTGTTTGGCGGTGATCTTGTCACCCATCAGGCGAATGTGCGCGGCGGTCGGGCCGATGAACTTGATGCCGTGCTCGGCGACCATTTCGGCGAAGTCGGCGTTTTCCGACAGGAACCCGTAGCCGGGGTGGATGGCGTCGGCACCGGTGATCGACGCCGCCGACAGGATGGCCGAGGTCGACAGATAACTGTCCTTGGCCGCGGGCGGACCGATACAGACGCTTTCGTCGGCAAGGCGGACGTGCATCGCGTTAGCATCTGCGGTCGAATGCACGGCGACGGACTGTATCCCCATTTCACGGCACGCACGCATGATGCGAAGCGCGATTTCGCCGCGGTTGGCGATGAGGACCTTTTCAATCATTCAACAGGTCCCGTTCACTCTATGATGACCAGCGGTTCGCCGAATTCGACGGGGGTGCCGTCGCTCACCAGAATGCGTTTGACGGTGCCGGAACGCGGCGCCGAAATCGGATTGAAGACCTTCATGGCCTCGATCAGCAACAGCGTGTCGCCTTCCTTGACCGTGTCGCCCTCGTTGCAGAACGCATCGCTCTTCGGGTCGGGTGAAAGATAGCACACACCGACCATCGGCGAGGTCACGGCACCGGGATGGTTCGACATGTCCTCCAGCGCCGGAGCCGCCGCCGCAGCGGACGGGGCAGGGCCCGCCATGGGCGCCGGTGCGGCATAGGAAACCGACGTGCCACCGCGAGCCACGCGGATCTTGCTGTCGCCTTCCTCGATCTCGATCTCGCCGAGACCGGTTTCCTCAAGCAAGCCGGCAAGTTTCCTGATCAGATCTTCGTCGATCACCATGCCGGATTTAGCGTCTTTCGCCATGCGTCATTTTCCCCCGTCTAGCCGTTTTGCCACGGCCTCGATTGCAAGTTCGTATCCGAACGAACCGATGCCGCAAATCATGCCGTCCGCCGCGCGGGCGATATAGGATTTATGCCGGAATGATTCGCGCTGATGAATATTCGATAGATGAACCTCGATGATGGGCATGTCGCACATGTTCAGTGCATCCAGCAGCGCCACAGATGTATGCGTGTAGGCGGCGGCGTTGATGATGATGCCGGCGGCCGTGGTACGGGCCTCCTGAATCCAGCCGACCAGTTCGCCTTCGATGTTGGACTGGCGGAAATCGATGGCCAGCCCAAGGCTTTCCGCACGCGCACGGCAACGGGCCTCGACATCGGCAAGGGTCTCGGTGCCGTAAATTTCCGGCTCGCGGGTGCCCAGCATGTTGAGATTGGGCCCGTTCAAAATCAAAATCGTACGCGGCATCGGCTTTTCGTGTCCTTACAGCCCTTGAAAGGCAAGGAGATTCGGTCTTTTTATATCACGCCGCACAGTATGGGAAACAGGACGAATTCTCTGCCGTGTCACGTTGAAAAATCGCCGCCACGGACCCATACTCATGGGAACACGATAGGAAAGACATATGAACATTACGATCAACGGAGAAACCAGGGAATTCGGCGCCGGACTGAGCGTCGACGGCCTGTTGCGTGAAATCGGCCTGGACCCCGCGAAAGTGGCGGTCGAGCGCAATCTGGAGATCGTACCGAAGTCGACCTATGGCGAAACACCGGTCAGCGACGGCGACAAACTGGAAATCGTCCACTTCATCGGCGGCGGTGTGCCGGACGGCAATGCCACAGACAACGACGATCCGCTGATCATCGACGGACGGACCTTCAAGTCTCGCCTGATCATCGGCACCGGCAAGTACGCCGATTATGAGATCAACCGCAAGGCCTGCGTCGCCGCGGATATCGACATGATCACCGTCGCCGTCCGCCGCGTGAACCTGACCGACCCTGATCAGCCGATGCTGATCGATTACATCGATCCCAAAAAATACACCTATCTGCCGAACACGGCCGGGTGCTTCGCCACCGACGATGCCGTGCGGACGCTGCGTCTGGCCCGTGAAGCCGGCGGCTGGGACCTTGTGAAGCTGGAAATTCTCGGCGAGACGCGCACGCTGTATCCTATGATGCCGGAAACCATCGAAGCCACAGCGAAGCTGACCGAAGAGGGCTTCCGCGTCATGGCCTATTGCTCCGACGATCCTATTCTCTGCAAGCGGGTCGAGGAAGCCGGCGCCGTCGCCATCATGCCGCTGGGGGCGCCGATCGGTTCCGGTCTCGGTATCCAGAATCCGATCAATATCCGCCTCATCGTCGAGCAAACTGAAGTGCCGGTCATTGTCGACGCCGGCGTCGGCACCGCATCGGATGCGACGATCGCCATGGAACTGGGCTGCGACGGCGTGCTGATGAATACGGCGATTGCCGAGGCGAAGGATCCCATCGGCATGGCCCGGGCGATGAAGCACGCGGTCAAGGCCGGACGGCTTGCATATCTTTCGGGCCGTATGGCGAAAAAGATGTACGCCGATCCGTCGTCGCCGCTGTCCGGCCTGATCTGACACCTATCCGCAAGTTGCATTAACCGCGTGTTCGTTTTTGCTGGCATATTCTGGACGGAACGGTTCAGAATATGCGGCAACGGAGGCAAGACGCATGGCCAGACCAAAGGAATTCGATGTCGAACAGGCACTCGGCAACGCCATGGATGTGTTCTGGAGTCACGGCTACAAGGCGACGTCTCTCGGTGACCTGACGTCGGCGATGGGCATCTCAAAGTCCAGTATGTACGAGACATTCGGCTCCAAGCACGATCTGTTTCTGGCGACCATCGAGCATTACATCCGCACAGTGACCTCTCAGGTATCGGGCGCGGCACACATAGATGCGCCGGCACGCAAGGTCATCCGCGCGCTGTTCCATCGCGCCGTGCAGCGCATGGCGGAACCCAACAGCCGGCGCGGTTGTTATCTCAACAACTGCGCTGTCGAGGTATCGGTCAGCGACGCGGAAGCCGGGCAACGGGTCGAGCGCGGCCTCGACCTGATGGAGGAGGCGTTTCATTCCCTGGTTGTGCGCGGACAGCGCGAAGGCACGATTTCGACATCGCACGATGCCAGAGCAATGTCCCGGTTCCTTGTTTCGAGCCTAAATGGTATTCTGATCATGGGTAAGGCGCACGCCGACACCGACAAGCTCTATGACGTCGTTGATGTCACAATGAATGCGCTGACCTGAAATTTTGGGTTTCGGAGGAAACAATGCTTCACGTCGTCCGTTTTCTGGTGATTGCCGTCATCGTGGCCTTTGCCACACCCAGGGCCGAAGCCCTGACGCTGAACGAGGGCGGACTGCACGTCCAGCCGTGGTTCACCGAAAGCTTTATGATTCTCCGCGAGGATATCGAGGATGCGGCGGCCAACAACAAGCGGGTCGCGGTGATCATCGAGCAGCGAGGCTGCCCGTATTGCAAGGAAATGCACGAGGTCAATCTGGCGATCCCGGAAATCGTCGATTACATCAAGGCGAATTACTCGGTGATCCAATTGAACATGTGGGGATCGCGCGAAGTCACCGATCTTGACGGCAAACAGATGGAAGAACGCGAACTGGTGCGCCGCTGGCGAGTCAACTTCACGCCAACCATCGTGTACCTGCCGACGCCGGAAGAACTCGCCAATGGAAAGGTCGAGGTCGCGCGTATGCCCGGCTATTTCAAACCCTTTCACTTTCACTCGATGTTCGAGTTCGTGAAGGAGGGCGCCAATAAGAGCGGGAGTTTCCAGCGTTACGCGCAGGAAAAATTCAAGCGGCTCGAAGCGGAAGGCAAAAAGCCGGCGCTCTAGTGAGACGCACGTCAGGCGATAGGTCCCGGCTCAAGGCCGGGGTAATGCAAGTGTGCTTATCATTTCATTTTCCCGGACGGGCGGCAGCCCGATCCGGGACCTATGGCAATCAAAGTGATAATCTTGGCGCCAAATCGATCCAATGCGGATTGTCGCGCTCAATGAGTGATATTTTCCAGTCACGACGCCATTTCTTGAGTCGTCTTTCGAATAGAATGGCTACCTCCAGGCTGGGGTAAGATTCAAACCATACAAGATTCGTAACATGATACTTTGCCGTGAATGCCGACCCGTGCAGGCTCCGATGCTGAGAAATTCTATCGATAAGATTTCGTGCGACCCCTGCATATAGCGTGCCGTAGGGTTTGCTTGCCAGAATATAAACGTATGCATGGTTTTCCATACGGAGTCGTATGAGCGGGCCAGCAATATATTTATACGGTCCGGTGCAAATTTTTTTAACCGACGAAAATAGGTCCCGGCTCAAGGCCGGGAAAATCTGGAGTGTATTTATCAATATAGTTTCCGGACGGGCGGCAGCCCGTTCCGGGACCTGTTAATTTCACAAGGACATTCTTACCAGCGCAAAACAGGTCCCGGCTCAAGGCCGGGGTAATGCGATTGGTTTATGACAAGATTTCCCGAAGCGCCGACAGTGTCAGGTCGATATCGTCAGTGCTGACGCCGATGTGAGTGACCGCGCGCATGCGGGTTTCCGTCTGCGCACCGATGCGGATACCGCGTTCGAGCAACTGCGCCGCCACATCGCGGGCATCGATGCCGGTGCCGCCGACATCGAAGAATACCAGATTGGTTTCGCAGACGTCATTCTGCACCGTGACGCCCTTGATCTCCTTGAGGCCGGAATGCAGCTTGCGGGCGTTGTCGTGATCGACCCTGAGACGGTCGACATGATGATCGAGCGCATAGTTGCAGGCAGCCGTGACCATGCCGGACTGGCGCAGCGCACCGCCGAACTGGTGCTTGATGCGAAACGCCTCGTCGATGAAATCGGCCGGACCGGCAAGCACGCCGCCGATGGGACAACCGAGCCCCTTGGAAAAATCGATCCACACGCTGTCGACCGGCTGGGTGAAATCGCTGGCAGAGGCATTGCTTTCGACGACGGCGTTCATCAGTCGTGCGCCGTCCATGTGCGCGACCATGTTCAGCTCATGCGCGGTGTCGGCGACCTCGCGCACGTTTTCGATCGGCCAGATCCTGCCGCCGCCAAGGTTCGACGTATTCTCGATGTTGACCACTTTCGGGCGCGGTGAATGGCGGCCCGGATTTGCCACCGCCTTGCGGACATCGCCGCCGGAGAAAATGCCGAAGGGGCTGTCGATGGTGGTGATCATCAGACCGGATAGGGCTGCAGGCCCTCCGGTTTCATAGAGCAGGGCGTGGCCCGTCTTGTCCATGACGATGGCATCGCCCTGGCGGGCCCAGACGCGGTAGGCGATTTCGTTGCACATGGTGCCGGACGGCAGGAATACCGCAGCTTCCTTGCCAAGCAGTTCGGCGACACGTTCCTGCAGCCTGTTGGTGGTCGGGTCCTCCAACGCCTGCTCGTTGCCGCATTCTGCCTCGGCCATGGCTTTACGCATGCCGGCGGTGGGTTTGGAATTGGTATCTGAATAAAGATCGACGCGGAGTTTGCCGGCGATTTCAGCGGCCTTGCGTGCGTTGCCGAGTAAATCGACTTTCATGTCTGGCTCTCCCGTGAAAATCAGCCCTTTGCTCTAGGCTATATTGTTTCACCCCTTGGAGAACACAACCTCTTTGGTGAGGAACGCAGGCATGTGTTCGCCCCAGGTGGCTTTGTCGTCGTCGTCCTTGCCGCTGAGATTGCCGGTACCGGGTTTCTTTTCGCCATGCCGGTTCGACGTCTTGCGGGACGGTTTTTCGCCGTTATTTGCGGCGGGCTTGTCGTCGCTTTTGGCGTCTGCTTTTTCTTCCTGCTTGGGCGCCGGTTTGTCGGCGGATTTCGTCTTGGCGTTGCGGCCGCGCCCGCGCTTCGGTTTTTCCTCGGATTTCTCCTCGGTTTTATCTTCGGCTTGTTCCGCTTCCTGACCAACGGCCTGATCGGCAGCCTGTTCTTTTTTCGGCGCCTTCTCGGTTGCTTCGGTCGGAACTCTGTCAACCTGCTGTGCAGTGCCGGTATCGCCACCCAGGATCGGGATCGGTTTGCCGATCAGCCGTTCGATTGCATCCAGATATTTCTTTTCGTCCGGCATCATCAGCGTGAACGACGCGCCCTTGCGACCGGCACGCCCGGTGCGGCCGATACGGTGCACGTAATCCTCGGCATGGGTAGGCACGTCGAAGTTGAAGACATGGCTGACCGTCGAGATATCGAGACCGCGTGCCGCCACGTCGGAGCAGACGAGAATCGTGACTTCGTTCTTCTTGAACTTGTCGAGGGTATCCATGCGGACCGACTGCACCATGTCGCCGTGCAGACGTGCGGCGTTGAAGCCGTGCTTTTCGAGCGAACGGTAGACCACGTCGACATCGCGCTTGCGGTTGCAGAAGACCAGCGCGTTGGTCAGTTCCTTTTGCTGGCGGATCAACCCGCGCAGCGCTTCGCGTTTGACCTTTTGCGCAGCACCCGGTGCCCGGCCGACGGATTTCAGCTTGATCAGACCCTGCACGATGGTGTCCGCCGTCGAGGCCGGTGCGGAAACGGAAATTTCCTTCGGATTCGACAGGAACTTATCGGCGAGGCGGCGGATTTCCTTCGGCATGGTCGCCGAGAACAGCAGCGTGGTGCGCATCGGCGACAGCAGGCTGACGATCTTTTCGACATCGGGAATGAAACCCATGTCGAGCATGCGGTCGGCTTCGTCGATGACCAGCACCTTGACGTCGTTCATCAAAAGGTGACCACGTTCGAACACGTCGAGCAGACGCCCCGGCGTGGCGATCAGCACGTCGACGCCACGGTTCAGCACCTTGAGCTGCTCTTCCATCGACGATCCGCCGATGAGCAGGGCTTTCGACAGCTTGTGATATTTGCCGTAGACCTCGAAGTTGTCGGCGACCTGCGCCGCCAGTTCGCGGGTCGGCTCTAGGATCAGCGAGCGAGGCATGCGCGCCTTGGCGCGGCCCTGGGCCAGGATGTCGATCATCGGCAGGGTGAAGGAGGCCGTCTTGCCGGTGCCTGTCTGGGCGCAGCCGAGCACATCACGGCCCATCAGGACCACGGGAATCGCTTTCTCCTGAATGGGCGTTGGTTCTTCATAGCCCGCTTCATGAACGGCGCGGAGGAGTTCGTCACTAAGACCGAGATCGGTAAATTTCATATGGAAGCGTTTTTCCTGAGATGCCGGTGCAATCCGCAACCTGCTAATATTCAATGCATCTCGTAAGTATCATTGTCGGATTGGGCGGAGTGTATGGTTTCAGCGCCTCAAGTCAATAACTTCCGCCCTTTTCGAAAGCGAAAGCTTAATCTAACGTCATCGCATGAAAACACCTTTACTGCTTTTGCCGGGTCTGTTGTGCGACGATGCTTTGTGGTCGGCACAGGCCAGCGGACTGGCGGATCACTGCGACGTGGTGATCGCCGACATGACACATGACGACAGCATCGCCGGTATGGCGAAACGCGCCGTTGCCCGTATGCCCGAACGATTTGCCGTCTGCGGCCTGTCCATGGGCGGCTATACGGCAATGGAAGTGATGCGCCAAGTACCGGAGCGGGTAACGCATCTTGCGCTGTTCGATACATCGCCGCATGCCGATACGCCTGAGCGTATCGACATTCGACGGAGCCTGATCGCACGCGTCGAGGACGGCAGCTTCGAGGGCGTGATCGAACAGCATTTCCTGAGTTTCGTACATCCGTCGCGTCTGGAAGATGCCGAACTTATGGGGCGAATCCGTGCATCGGCGATGCATGTAGGACCGGATGCTTACATCCGTCAGCAGAACGCCATCATTGGCCGTCCCGACAGCAGGCAGACCCTGAAAAGCGTCAACTGCCCGACTCTGGTGCTGTGTGGCGCAGAGGACGCGCTGACACCGCCGCCGCTGCACGATGAAATGGCAGCACTGGTTCCCGGGGCCGAACTGGTCAAGATACCGGTCAGCGGACACCTGCCGACGTTGGAGCGGCCCGATGCCGTGAACGCGGCGATGAAGAAATGGCTGGGAGTTGGCTGAGATGGACGGACACGACGATATCCTGAGCCGGGTTCTCGCCGGCGAAACCCGGGCCATCGCGCGCCTGATGTCGAAGGTCGAAGGACGGCCCGGTGACGTTGCCGATGTGATGGCGGAAATTCACAAGAACACCGGGCATGCCCACGTCATCGGCCTGACAGGGGTTCCCGGATCGGGCAAGTCGACGCTGGTGCATGCCATGGCCAAGGCGCTGCGCGCACGCGGCAAGTCCGTCGGCGTGGTCGCGGTCGATCCATCGAGCCCGTATTCCGGCGGTGCCATCCTCGGCGACCGGGTGCGGATGAGCGATCTTTCCACCGACAGCGGCGTGTTCATCCGCTCGCTGGCGACGCGCGGCGCGCTCGGCGGTCTGGCGCGCGCCGCCCTCGATACCGTCGATGTATTGGACGCGGCGGGCTTCGACGTGGTGCTGATCGAAACCGTCGGCGTCGGTCAAGACGAAGTCGATATCGCCGAAGCGGCTCAGACCGTGCTCGTCGTCTCAGCACCCGGGCTGGGCGACGGCATTCAGGCGATCAAGGCCGGCGTCCTTGAAATCGCCGATATCCATGTCGTTTCGAAATGCGACAAGGACGAGTCCAGCCGTACCGTGGCCGATCTGAAGGCGATGCTGCATCTGGGCTCCACCGCCCGCAACAGGCATGGCTGGGAAGTGCCGGTGTTGCGCACCAGTGCCGAAACCTCGCTCGGCATCGACGAGCTTGTCGATTCCCTTGAAAAGCACAGAACGCACCTGGCGGAAAGCGGCGAGGGCGAAATCCGCAAGCGCCGCATTCTCGAAACCCGTATCCTGAAAACCGCCGAGGATCTCTTGCGTCAGCGCATCGGCGAAGGCAACGCGCTCAACGCCGTCGTCAACGGCGCGCTCGGCGGCAAACTGTCGCCACGCCAGGCGGCGGAAGAGTTGCTGAAGAAGATTTAGGTTTTCCCAGCCGGTAATCTGGCGTCATTCCAAACTTGATTTGGGATCCATGCGGCTCTGCAATTGAGCTTCTTCATCTCATGGACCCTGAATCAAGTTCAGGGTGACGGTGTGTTCTTTTAATTCAAAGCAGCTTCCGATACTTGATGAACGGCGTCAGTTCGCCGACACGGTCGTAAAGCACGCGCGCGACACTGTTGAACTGTTGTGTCATCCAGTACACCTCGGAGGCATTCGCGGCAGCGGCTTTTTCATAGACCGCTTCGATCAAGGCCCGTCCTGCACCGCCGACACGCGCCTCGGGATCGACGAACAAATCCTGCAGATAACATTTGTCGCGCACCGTCCAACAGGTCGGGTGGTACATATAGTGCACCAGCCCGATGATCTTGCCGTTGCCGTCGCAGGCGACGAGGCCGTTCGGATCGCCGTCGTTCAGCAGCCGGTTCCACAGCAGGTCTGTGTTTTCGTCGTCGATCGGCGCTTCGTAAAACGTCAGGTAACCGTGCCAAAGTTCCTGCCAGCGGGCTCTGTCGGCAGGGGCAAGGGGGCGGACAGTGATCGTCATCGGGAATCTCCTCATGACATCCGAACAGATCGATACCACATAATGGCCTTTTCAAAAGTACTTTATTACGGAAAATAGGGGTGCCAATAGGAGAGGCCGATGCCGCAGGTTTCCGACCATGCCCCGTTGCTGATGGTTGCCGTCGATCGCAAGAGCGGCGCTCCCATGCACCGGCAGGTCTATGACCAGATCAGGGACGCGATCCTGGGCGGCAGGCTGGCGCCGGGCCGCAGGCTGCCGTCCACGCGCGCGCTGGCCGACGAGTTGTCGGTTTCGCGAAATACGGTACTGGCTGCCTATGATCAGTTGTTCGCGGAAGGCTATACCGAGGGCCAGGTCGGGTCCGGCACGCGGGTGTCGAGGGTGCTGCCCGAAGACGTGCTGGCAGCACGTACACAGGCGCAGCAACGTGACGGTGCCGCGATGTCGCCGGAAGCATCCCTGTCGATAAAGGGCAAGGCGCTGCTCGAGGCGAAGCCCCGTTCGCACCGTGCACGGGGATTCGCGTTCCGCCCCGGCATGCCGGAAATCGACCGTTTCCCGTGGACGCAATGGAGCCGCATGGTCGCCAGATTCTGGCGCAGCCCACCGCGCCAGCTGGTGTCCTACGGCGATCCCGGCGGGCACATGCCGCTCCGGATCGCCATCGCCGAATACCTGCGTGCCGTGCGCGGACTGGTCTGCGATGCAGAACAGGTCATCGTCACGGCCGGAGCGCAGCAAGCCATCGATCTGGCGGCGCGCGCGCTGCTCGATCAGGGGGACAAGGTATGGATCGAGGATCCGGGCTATGCCGGCATTCGCGGTGTGCTGACGGCGACCGAGGCCGATCTGGTGCCGTTGCCGGTCGACGCGCAGGGGCTGATCGTCGCTGAAGGTGTCCGCAAGGCCCCCGATGCCCGCATGGCCGTCGTTACGCCGTCGCACCAGTACCCGATGGGCGCGGTCATGAGCCTCGCACGACGTCTCGAACTGCTGGAATGGGCAACGGAAAGCGGCGCCTGGATACTCGAGGACGATTACGACAGTGAGTACCGCTATGCGGGGCGGCCTTTGTCGGCCCTGCAGGGTTTGGACAGCACGGGCAGGGTGATTTACGTCGGCACCTTTTCCAAGGTCATGTTTCCGGCGATCAGGCTCGGTTACATGGTGGTCCCGCCGGCGCTTGCCGAACCGGTCATCCGTATCCGCCGTTCGCTCGATGACCAGACCGCCATCGTCATGCAGCCAGTGCTGACCGAGTTTATCGAAAGCGGTCATTTCTCCGCACACATCCGGCGCATGCGTATCCTCTATGCCGAGCGCCAGAAGGTACTGATCGATGCCGTGCGGAAACATCTGGGTGATGTGCTTGATATCGCACCTGACGAGGCGGGGATGCATATCGTTGCACTCATCCGCCCGGAATCCGGAGTCGCCGACGCCGACATCGCCGACGCCGCGAGCAAGGCTGGGCTCGACGTCTATCCGCTCAGAGAATTTTTCTATGGCACGCCGGACCGCAACGGACTGGTGCTCGGCTATGCCGGTGTGGAAGTCCGCGACATCCGGCGCGGCGTGGAAAAGCTGGCCGGGTTGATTGCGGATATCAAACCATCCGCGGCGGTTTCCCAGCCGTAGCGAAGCGAAGAGCCGGGACCCATTGCGGGCAAGAGAGGGGCGGTACAGAGAAATGGTTCCCGGATCGGATCGTTGATCCGTCCGGGAGACATAACGCTGAGGCTTACCCCTCGGCCTTAATGGAAACATAGGTGCCCGGCGCATCGCACAATACCTTGAGCTTGCCGTCACCGGGTTTGCGGGCATCGACCAGTTCCTTGCCGTTCTGGGTCTTGATCCACTTGTCCCAGTCCGGCCACCACGAGCCTTCGTGCTGCTCAGCACCTTCGAGCCATTTTTCCGGATCAGCGGGGGTTTCCGCATTGATCCAGTAGCAGTACTTGCCGGCGGCCGGCGGGTTGACCACACCGGCGATGTGACCCGACGCCGACAGCACGAAGCGGATCGGCCCCTTGTAGAGCTGGGTCGCCTTGTAAGTCGGAATCCACGGCGCGATGTGATCCTCGCGCGTCGAAATGATGTATGTCGGCACATCGATCTTGCGCAAATCCAGCTTCACGCCGTTGATCTCGATCCCGCCGGGCTGCACCAGCTTGTTATCGAGGTACATGTTGCGCAAATAGAAGCTGTGCATCGCCGCCGGCATGCGGGTCGAGTCCGAATTCCAGAACAGCAGATCGAACGGGAACGGGTCCTTGCCGAGCAGGTAGTTGTTGACCACGAAAGACCAGACAAGGTCGTTGGCCTTCATCATGTTGAAGGTCGAAGCCATTTCGCTGCCTTCGAGGTAGCCACGCGAATTCATCTTCTCTTCGAGGTTCTTGAGCGAGGTGTCATCGATGAACACGCCGAGATCGCCGGCTTCCTCGAAATCGACCATGGTCGTGAAGAAGGTCGCGGACTTCACGCCCTTGATCTTCTTTGCCGCCATATAGGCCAGCGTGGTGGCGAGCAGGGTGCCGCCGATGCAGTAGCCGATGGCGTTCACTTCGTCTTCGCCGGTGGCTTTCTTGATCGCCTCGATGGCGGCGAGGGGGCCTTCGAGCATGTAATCGGCGAACGTCTTCATGGCCAGTTCGCGGTCCGGATTGACCCAGGAGATCACGAACACGGTATTGCCCTGTTCGACGGCCCACTTGATGAACGAGTTTTTCTTGCGCAGGTCGAGAATGTAGAACTTGTTGATCCACGGCGGACAGATCAGCAGCGGCGTCTTGGCGACCTTGTCGGTCGTCGGCGTGTATTGGATCAGTTCCATCAGGTCATTGCGGAAAACCACCTTGCCGGGCGTCGTGGCGACGTTCTTTCCGACCTCGAAGGCGTTTTCATCGGTCATCTTGATGGCCAGTTTGCCGCCGCCGCGTTCCATGTCCTCGAGCAGGTTGCGTAGCCCGTTGACGAGGTTCTCGCCGCGGCTTTCGATGGTCGTCTGCAACACTTCCGGGTTGGTCATCACAAAGTTCGTCGGCGATAGGGCATCGACATACTGCTTGGTGAAGAATTCGACCTTTTTCTGTGTTTTGCTGTCCAGACCTTCGACCTCGCCGACGGTGGATTCCATCCAGTTCGACGTCAGCAGGTACGACTGCTTGATGAAATCAAAGACTTCGTTTTCCCAGGCTTCGCCCTTGAAGCGGCGGTCATCGCGGGCCGGCTCGACGACGGGGTCCGTTTCCTGGCCCATCATCCGGCTGGCGGCGTTCTGCCAGAGCTTCATGTAGTCCTGCCAAAGGTTCATGTTGGCTTCGACCATCTTGTGCGGCTGGGTCATCATCTTGGTCGTCATCTCAAGGAAGGCGCTGCCGATGTTCAGCGGATCGTCGATGCCGACGGATGCCTTCCCCGGTTCCGAGTGTCGGTTCAGGAATTCCTGCACCAGCCGCTGCGAGCGCTCGGCGATATCGGCCATGGTTTCTGAGATTTGCGATTTATCGATTTCGACTTTTTGCTTAGACTGGTCCGTCATGGGAATTACCTCTCAGAAGCCTTTGAAAACCAAGCAGAACATGTTACGCAGAATAGCAGAGCCGTGAACGCATGAACACGGTCCGCTTTCAAATCGTCAGCTTGCAATCCGTATATGGCTGACGTTATTGTGCAATGCAACATATTGTGACGTTTGTAAAGAATTAACCCTTTGCGGGCAATGTAAAATCTTGCGTGAGATGTATGTTATGCTTTCAATATCGCAGGATTAAATAATAATAGGTTTGATCAGGGGGTGGTGCGTAAAAGCGCCGTACACGATTAGGCCGGTGAACAAGGCCACTGACTGGGTCTCTACAAGGCCGCCGACAGGGAATGATGAGGGAGCTTAGAGGGCGCAATGAAAAGAACGCTTGATACTGTGGCGGGGAAAACCGGCCGCGATGCGATACTCAAAAGCCTGGCGGTCGCCATGGCGAGTTCGATTGCCTTGAGTGCCTGTTCGAAGGTTCCCGACGCCATCAATCCTGCTGCCTGGTACCGTTCGACCACGGACATCGCCAGCGACGACGCTAAATCCGGAGACGCCGCGAAGAACGATCTGCAGGCTGGCCGCGATGCGCCGCCGCCTGGTTCAGACGGTTCGACGCCCAATCTTTCCCGTGTCGATCAGCAGATGGCGCAGCGCCAGAACATGTCGACCGGCCTGACCGCCGACACCCAGGGCCGCAAGTACGCCGAAAGCGTGCAGCGCCAGGACGAAGCGCCGCAGAATTCCCTGTATGCCGAGGACAAGGCACCTGCCGCGCCGCAGGTCGAAGCACAGAAGGCGGCGCCCGCACCACAGCCCGCGAAACCTGTGACCACGGCTGACATGAAAGCCCCGCCGGCCACGCCGACGGTGACGCAAAGCGCACAACAGACGACGCAGGAACCTGTAACCGCCGTTTCTCCGGGGCCGGACCCGAGCTTTGGCGTCGACCCCGGCATGCGCGAACGCCTGCAACAGCAACTGGCTGAAATTCAGGCTCGTGCCGCCGACCAGGGATCGTTGCTGCCGACCGACCTCGGCTTTAACGGTGATGGTCAGTCGACAGTGATCATTTCTTCGGGCGGCGTGCAGACGGCGATGGCGCCGTCGGCCATGCAGTTTCAGATTTCCGGACAGAACACCGGCGGCATGCCGATGCAGCAACTGGCGATGAACCAGGTTTCCAACAACGGTGCCTTACCGCTGCCGGCCGCCTCGACCAAGGTGGCGACAATCCTTTTCAACAACGGCTCTGCCGGCCTGGACGCGAACGACCGCAAGATTCTCACCGATGTGGCCCGCCTGCAGCGCCAGAACAACGCCACGGTCCGCGTTATCGGTCACGCCAGCCAGCGTACCCAGAACATGGATCCGGCAATTCACAAGCAGGCGAATTTCCAGGTTTCCGTAAAGCGCGCCAACCAGGTTGCCAGCGAACTGCAGCGGATGGGTATATCCTCGGATAAAATCCTGACCGCCGCCGTCGGCGACAACAACCCGATCTATCTCGAAGTGATGCCGTCGGGTGAAGCCGGAAACCGCCGTACCGAGATTTATCTCTCTAACTAGGCGTTATTCAACGATTTCAGGCTTGTAACGCCGTGTTCTTTCTGAAATGAAAGAGCGCCATGGAACACGACTTTTACAAAATCCGACGTCTTCCCCCCTATGTGTTTGCCGAGGTGAACGACATGAAGGCGCGTGCGCGCGCCGCCGGGGCCGACATCATCGATTTCGGCATGGGCAATCCGGACCTGCCGACGCCGCAGCACGTCGTCGACAAGCTCAAGGAAACCATCGATAACCCGAAGACGCATCGCTATTCGAATTCGCGCGGCATCCCCGGCCTACGCAAGGCCATTGCCGGTTATTACGGCCGCCGTTTCGGGGTCGACGTCAATCCCGAGAAACAGGCGATCGTCACACTCGGCTCCAAGGAAGGCCTCGCCAACCTGTCGCAGGCGATCACCAGCCCGGGCGACGTTATTCTGGTACCGAACCCGAGCTACCCGATCCACCAGTTCGGCTTCATCATCGCCGGCGCCGCGGCGCGCTCGATTCCGGTCAAGCCGGGTCCCGAATTCATGGCCGCGCTTGACCGCGCCGTGCAACACAGCGTGCCGAAACCGACCGCCGTGGTCCTGAATTACCCGAACAACCCGACGGCGGAACTGGCGACCCTCGATTTCTACGAAGAAGTCGTCGATTTCTGCCGTCATCACGGTATCTGGATCCTGTCCGATCTGGCCTATGCGGAGATCTATTTCGACGACAATCCGCCGCCGTCGTTCCTGCAGTTGCCGAAGGCATGGGATATCGCAATCGAGTTCACGTCGATGAGCAAGACCTATTCCATGCCGGGCTGGCGCATCGGCTTCGCGGTCGGTAACGAACGTCTGATTTCGGCACTGGCGCGGGTCAAATCCTACCTCGATTACGGTGCCTTTACACCGATCCAGGTGGCGGCCGCGGCGGCGCTGAATGGCCCACAGGATTGCGTTGACGAAGTCAGAAGCGTCTACAAGGAACGCCGCGACATCCTGATCGATGGACTTGCCGCCGCCGGTTGGGACATTCCGTCGCCGCCGGCGACGATGTTTGCCTGGGCGCCGATCCCGCCGGCCTTCAAGGACATGGGATCCATCGAGTTTTCAAAACTGCTGCTGAGCGAGGCCGAGGTAGCCGTCGCGCCGGGGCTTGGTTTTGGCGAGCACGGCGACGATCACGTCCGTATCGGCCTGGTCGAGAACGTGCAGCGCACGCGTCAGGCTGTGCGCAACATCAAGAACTTCCTGAAAAGCCACGGGGTCAACGCCGATCCCACCGCCGCCCGCGCCAAGGAGGCGTCATGAGCGCTCTCAGAATTGGGATCGCGGGTCTCGGCACCGTTGGCGTCGGAACCGTGCAGGTCATCGAAAAGCACAAGGATCTGCTGGCCGCGCGTGCAGGTTGCGCGATTGAAATCGTTGCCGTCTCAGCCCGCTCCAAGTCGCTCGATCGGGGCATCGATATCTCGTCCTACCGCTGGTACGACGATCCGACGGAAATGGCATCTGCCGACGACATCGATCTCGTCGTCGAACTGATCGGCGGTTCCGACGGCGTCGCCAAGGCCCTGGCCGAAAAGGCGCTGCAGGCCGGCAAGCATGTGGTCACCGCCAACAAGGCGCTGATCGCGCACCACGGCAGCGATCTGGCCGATCTGGCGGAAAAAACCGGTGCGGCGATCTATTGCGAAGCGGCGGTCGCCGGCGGCATTCCGATCCTGAAAGCATTGCGCGAAGGACTGGCCGCCAATGGCATCCGCCGCGTTTACGGCATTCTGAACGGAACCTGCAATTACATCCTGACGGAAATGCGCGATACCGGACGCAGCTTCGACGATGTGCTCGAAGAAGCGCAGAAGCTGGGCTATGCCGAAGCCGATCCGAGCTTCGATGTCGACGGCATCGACGCCGCGCACAAGCTGGCGATCCTGTCCGCGCTGTCGTTCGGCACCAAGATCGATTTCGCGGGCGTCCACGTCGAAGGAATCCGCAACATCGCGCCCATCGACATCGCTTTCGCCGAGGAACTGGGCTTCGGAATCAAGCTCCTGGGCATTGCCTCGGTCGACGGCGACGTCATCGAACAGCGTGTACATCCCTGCATGGTGCCGATCGACGCACCGATCAACCTTGTCGAAGGCTCGTTCAACGCGGTCGTCGCTGATGGCGATTTCGTCGATACCGTGCTCCACGAAGGGCGCGGCGCCGGCGGCGGACCGACGGCCTCGGCCGTGGTCGCCGATATCCTCGACATCGCACGCGGTCATCGCGTACCGCTGTTCGGGATTCCCGCAAGCGCGCTAAAATCCATGCCGACCCGACCCATGGACCGCCATGTCGGCGCCTATTACGTACGTTTCAACGTAGTCGATAGGTCGGGGGTCTTCGCCGAAATCGCCACCGCGCTGACGGATAACGACGTGTCCATGGAATCGGTGCTGCAACGGTCGCGCGATCCGGGCCAGATCGTACCGGTGGTGATGACGCTGCACGAAACCGAGGAAGCGGCAATGCGCCGCGCCGTCGACCAGATCAGCAACATCGGCGCCGTGGTAGAACCGCCCGTAGTGATCCGAATCGAGCCGTTCTGACGGCCTTCCGGTACTCTTTAGGGGTGCTTAAATCCCAGTAATTCTGCCGTTTTGCCTCGTTTATTCGTCAAATTCCGCATTTCTCCAAACAATCATGTATTCTCTCTTTAGTTCGCAAGTCGATACGGACAAAATAGCCCTATGTCAGAACCCGCAGCAAAAGACCGCAATCTCTCGTTGGAACTGGTCCGTGTGACCGAAGCTGCCGCCCTGGCGGCATATCGTCACATGGGATCGGGCGATCACATGAAGGCTGATCAGGCCGCCATCGATGCAGCCAGGTCGCTTCTGAACAGTCTCGCCATCGACGGCACTGTACGTGTCGGCGAAGGCCGCGAGGGAGAGGTCGACAAACTGTTTCTGGATGAAAAGGTCGGTACCGGGCAGGGGCCCGAGGTGGACGTGGCGATTGTCGCGCTGGAAGGCGCCAGCATCGTCGCACGCGGTGGGCCGAACGCTATTTCGACTGTGGCTATGGCCGAAGGCGGCAGCTTTCTGAAAGTCCCGGACATCTACATGAACAAGATTGCCGTCGGCCCCGGACTGCCCGAAGGTGTCATCGACATCGACCGAGAGCCGGAAGAAAACCTCAAAGCCCTGGCGGCGGCAAAATCGGTGCCGGTTTCCGATCTGGTGGTCTGCATGCTCGACCGACCGCGTCACAGCCCGCTCCTGGAGAAGGTCCGGGCCGCAGGTGCGCGCGTGCGCCTGATCCTTGGCGGCGATGTGTCGGCGGCGATTGCCACGGCACTGGATGACGGCGGCGTCGATATCTACATGGGCATCGGCGCGGCGCCGCAGGGCGTGCTGGCGGCGGCCGCACTGCGCGGTTTCGGCGGGCAGATGCAGGGCCGGTTGTTCGCCCGCAAGGATGACGATCGCATCCTGGCCCGCGACGTCGGCATCGAGGATTTCGACAAGGTCTTCAACGAACACGACATGGCCAGCGGCAACGTCACCTTCGCCGCCACCGGCGTTACCTACGGTGCTATCCTGCAGGGTATCCAGAGCAAGCACGGCGGTGCGCTCAGCCATTCCATGGTCGTCCGCTCCCTGACCGGCACATACCGCTTTATCGAGGCACATCATGACTTCACCCGCCGGCCTCCGGTCGGCTGACGCGGCTTTGGACACACCGGAAACCGGCGCCTTATCGCGCGTTGAACAATCCGTTACGGGCCGGCGCTGGACGCTGCGCGACATCGACGAACGCGCCGCACTGGCCATGACGCAGGCGCTCGGGCTGTCCGATATCGTTGCGCGCGCGCTGGCGGGCAGGGGGATCGGTATCGACGATGCGGAAAAGTTCCTCGCGCCGACACTCAAGGATCTGCTGCCCGACCCGAGCCGTTTTGTCGACATGGACAAGGCCGCCGCGCGGCTGGCCAAAGCGGTCATCGACAAGCAGAAGATCGCTCTGTTTGCCGATTACGACGTCGACGGCGCGACATCGTCGGCGGTGCTGGCGCGGTTTCTGCGCTACGCCGGGGCACCGCCCGAAGTCTACATCCCTGACCGGATCAAGGAAGGCTATGGCCCGAGCGCGACCGCCATGCAGACCCTGGCCGATAATGGCGCCAAGGTCGTCATCGCCCTCGATTGCGGCACCACCGCGTTCGATGCGCTGAAGGCCGGCAAGGACGCCGGGCTCGATATCATCGTCATCGATCACCACGAAGCCGAACCGCAACTGCCCGACGTGCATGCCCTGGTCAACCCGAACCGCATGGACGAGGACCGGGTCTATGGGCACCTTTGCACCGCCGGGCTGGCATTCCTGTTCGCCGTCGCCATCAACCGCGAACTGCGCGCGCGCGGCCATTGGACCGATGACCGTCCGGAACCTGTGCTGACGCGCTGGCTCGATCTGGTGGCGCTGGGCACCGTCTGCGACGTGGTCAGGCTCGAAGGCATCAACCGCGCCTTTGTGGTGCAGGGCCTGAAAGTCATGGCTAAACGCGAAAATCCCGGCCTGCGGGCGCTGGCCGATGTCGCCGGGCTGAACGCCATGCCGGAAAGCTATCATCTGGGCTTCGTCCTGGGGCCGCGCATCAATGCCGGCGGGCGCATCGGAGAGGCCGGTCTCGGCGCGAAACTGCTGCGCACCGAAGATCTCGGCGAGGCCGCGGCGATTGCCACCCGCCTCGACATCCTCAACGCCGAACGCCGCGATATCGAGGCCGCGTGTTTCGAATCCGCGCTGCAGCAGATCGAACGCGGGCCGGAACCGGGCGCCGCCGTCGTCTGTGCCGATGACGGCTGGCATCAGGGTGTCGTCGGCATCGTCGCCAGCAGGCTTGTGGAGCGGTTTCATCGCCCGGCCTGCGTGATTGCCATGAACGGCGACATCGGCACCGGCTCCGGACGCTCCGTGGCCGGTGTCGACCTGGGCGCAGCGATCATCGCCGCCCGGCAGAAGGGCATGCTGATCAAGGGAGGCGGTCACGCCATGGCGGCGGGCTTTTCGGTCGCCAGATCGGCACTGGAGGAATTCAGGGCCTTCATGAACACACGTATTTCCGAACAGACCGGCGGTGAACTGGTGAAACCCGATCTTCGGCTGGACGGCACCATTGCAGTCCGTGGCGCCACCGTCGAGCTGGCCGAGGAAATCGCCAAGCTGGCGCCGTTCGGCCCCGGCAATCCGGAACCGCGACTGGCGATCCATAACGTGCGCATCGCCTTTGCCGATATCGTCGGCAGCGATCACATCCGCTTTTCTCTGTCACAAGGCAGCGGCGGCGGCACGCTGGAAGGCATCTGCTTCAGGGCCGTCGGCACGCCGCTCGGCGAACTGCTGCTGGCGGCCAACGACCGGACCGTCCATGTTGCCGGCCGGCTTAAAGCCGATAGCTGGCAGGGGCGCACCCGTGTTAAGTTTCATCTGGAAGACATCGCGCTGGCCATGGCGCAACAGGACGGCGCATAAACAGCCGCCGCACAAAAGGGGGATGCGATGAGCGATAACGCTAAATGGGATCAGCGGTTCATGGAGCTTGCCGGCTTCATCGCGCAATGGTCGAAGGACCCTTCGACCAAGGTTGGCGCCGTGATTGTCGATCCACGTAACAAGCGGATCGTCTCCACCGGGTTCAACGGGTTTCCATTCGGTGTCGAGGATACCGCCGACCGGCTCGAGGACCGCTCCATCAAGTACGAAATGGTGGTCCACGCCGAAACAAATGCGCTGATGTTCGCCGGTAACCAGGCCAACGGCTGCACGCTTTACGTCACGCCGCTGCCGCCGTGCGCACGCTGCGCCGTATTGATCATCCAGTCGGGTATCCGCCGGGTCGTGTCGCCGACGCCGGACACCTCGAAAGAACCCTGGAAAACGCAGTTCAAAATCTCCTCGCAGATGTTCGCAGAAGCCAAGGTCGACGTCGATCTGCTGGATGTTTAGGGGTTCTTGACGTTGGCCTTCGGGAAGGCTTGTGCTAAGCAAAATACCGGCTGCTTCGGGTTCTCCGGCGCGCCTAAGAGGAAATAACAGATTACGGGGGAAACCGTGTCCTATCACGAGACACTGAAGCATTTCATCATGCGCCAGCAGACCCATATCACGGGCGCGACAGGCGAGTTCACGCTGTTGCTGGACGACGTGTCCGCGGCATGCAAGGGCGTCGCAAACCTTGTGCGTCGCGGCGAACTGTCGGGCGAACTGGGTGCCGCCGTCGGCATCAACGTACAGGACGAAAACCAGAAGAAACTCGACGTCATGGCCAACGAACTGGCGATTAGCTGGTGCGAGCAGGGCGGGCAGCTTTTCGCCATGGCGTCCGAGGAAATGGTCGATGTATATCCGGTGCCGACGGGCCTGACGCGCGGCAAGTACCTGCTGATCTTCGATCCCCTGGACGGATCCTCGAACATCGAGGTTAACGGCCCGATGGGAACGATCTTTTCGATCCTGGAAATGCCGGAAGACACCGGTAGCGACCTGTCACAAGCCTTCCTGCAGCCCGGCAACCGGCAGCTTTGCGCCGGTTATGTGCTGTTCGGACCGGCGACGATGATGGTGCTGACCACCGGCAACGGGGTCAACGGCTTTACGCTCAATCCCGATATCGGCGAGTTCGTGCTGACGCACCCGAACATTCGTATCCCCGAGGATACTCAGGAATTTGCCATCAACGCATCGAACAGACGCCACTGGGAGCCGCCGGTGCGGCGTTACGTGGACGAATGCCTGGATGGCAAAACCGGGCCGCGCGGCAAGGATTTCAACATGCGCTGGGTCGCCGCCATGGTCGCCGATGTGCACCGGATCATCACCCGCGGCGGCATCTTCATGTATCCGATCGACGAGAAAGTCCGCGACAAGGGCGGCAGGCTCAGGCTGTTGTATGAAGCCAATCCGATGTCGTTCATCATCGAACAGGCGGGCGGCATGGCCTGGACCGGCCGTGAACGTATTCTCGATATCCAGCCGTCCGGACTGCATCAGCGCGTGCCGGTGATCATCGGGGCCAGGAACGAAGTTCAGCGCCTTGTCGACTATCACGCCGATCATGACAACGGGGGCGGGTAAACCGCCACTCGAACAGGGGAGACGACTTTCCATGAAACCCGAAATCGCGGTTATCGATTCATTGCTGGTGCTCGTCATGGACATGATGAAGGACGAGGCCGTTTTTTACACCGACTGGCCCACCGCACCAAAGAAGGACGACCTGCTGGCTGTCGCCGACAATATCCGGGCGATTGCAACGAGCGGGTCGACCGGCGCCTCGGCCAAGGTCATGGATATGTTCCCCAATCTTGAAATCGTCGGAGTGCTTGGCGTCGGCACCGATGCCGTGGACCTGGAACACGCGAAATCCCGAGGTATTGCGGTCACCAACACGCCGCGCGTGCTCGCCAACGGCGTTGCCGAACTGGCGCTGGCGCTGATGTTCGCCGTTAATCGCGAGGTCGTCGCCGCCGATGCCTATGCACGGTCCGGTGCATGGGCCGAAAAAGGGAATTTCCGGCTGAGCCGCGATCTGCTCGGCAAGAAGCTCGGTATTTTCGGTTATGGGGCGATCGGTTCAAGGACCGCGGCGCTGGCGTCGGCCATCGGTATGGAGGTCGCCTATTCGGGCCCGCGCGAAAAACCCGACGTTGCTTATCCGTATTACCCGACACTGCGCGACCTTGCCGAGGCCTGCGATATCCTCACGCTGACCTGTCCCGGCGGTCCGGCGACGGCAAAAGCGGTCGACCGTGCGGTACTGGATGCGCTGGGGCTGGATGGGGTATTGATCAATGTATCGCGCGGTTCCGTGGTCGACGAGGATGAACTGATCGCGGCGTTACGCGAAAAGCGCATTCGTGCCGCCGGTCTGGACGTTTTCTCCGACGAGCCGCGCGTCCCCGATGCCCTGAAATCGATGGACAACGTCACCATGCTGCCGCACATGGGCAGCGCCACTGTGGAAACCCGTATGGCCATGAGCGGGCTGGTATCGGACAACCTGCGTGCCCATTTCGCCGGCAGGGAGCTGCTGACCCGCGTCGTGTAGGCGCGAACCGATCCGGCCCAAAGACACAAGGCGGAGGCTTTCGTGGACCTTTTCGATCTGACTGGCCGAACCGCGCTGGTAACCGGGTCCTCATCGGGGATCGGTTTTGCTCTGGCGCGGGGCCTGTCGAAGGCCGGGGCGCGGCTGATCTTGAACGGGCGCGATGCCGGTCGGCTGACGGCCGCAGCCGATGAGCTGCGGCAGGGTGGGGCATCCGTCGAGACCTGTGCATTCGACGTCACGGACGCAACCGCCGTTAGCGAGGCAATCAATGCCTGCGAGCGGGACCTGGGAGCCATCGATATCCTGGTCAACAACGCCGGGGTGCAGCACCGCGAACCACTTGAAGACTTCCCCACGGAAGAATTCGACAGGATACTCAAAACCAATGCTGCCGACGGTCCAAAACGCGAAAGGATCGGCCGACCGCTTCGGACGAAAAAGACCCATAGATCTTCTATCGGCTGAACAATTCAGCGAATCCTAAGCCAGGTCTTTTAAAAAGGCTGATGCGCTTTCTCGATGAGCCTGTTTCGTATCCATGGCCATTTTATCCCATGAGCGATACACCATGGCTAAGCGGGGGTTGCCTCGCAGCTTGGCTTCATGGCGCGCCATGAAATCCCAGTAGAGATAATTAAAGGGGCAGGCATCCTGACCGTGTTTTATCTTAACCTGGTAGCGACATTCATTACAGTAGTCCGACATCTTATTGATATAAGCGCCAGACGCTGCATAGGGCTTCGAGGCCAGCAAACCACCATCAGCGAACTGGCTCATGCCCAAAGTGTTGGGCAGTTCTACCCACTCGAAAGCGTCGGCATAAACGGCCAAATACCATTCATGGACATCGTGTGGGTGAACACCCGCGAGTAAGGCAAATGTTCCGGTGACCATCAGTCGTTGAATGTGGTGGGCATAAGCCTCTTCCTTGGTCTGAACGATGGCGGCCTGCATGCAGGCCATATCGGTTTTGGCGGTCCAATAGAAGTCTGGCAGCGGGCGCTCGGCATTGAAAAAATTGTTGTTTTTATAGGTTGGTCCTTCATGCCAATAAATGCCGCGTACATATTCGCGCCAACCAATGATCTGACGGATGAAGCCTTCAACGGCATTTAATGGCGCCTTGCCCTCGTCATATGCCATCTCGACACGCTGACAAACCTCTAGCGGGCTGAGCAGGCCAATGTTCAATGATGAGGAGAGAAGGGAATGGTATAAAAATTTTTCGCCAGCCACCATGGCATCCTGGAAGTCCCCAAACCATGGGAGTGCGTTATCTATAAACCCGTCAAGGGCAGCCTCTGCCTGCTCCCTGGTGACCGGGAACCAAAAAGGCTCCAAGTCACCGAAGTGCGCGTCAAATTGTGAGGCCACCAGCGCCAGAACATCTCTTGTCGTATCGTCCGGGTCAAATCTCAACGGTTTCGGCATAAGCAAATCAGCCTTCGCTGGTTTCCTATTTTCTGTGTCAAAATTCCACCGTCCGCCTTCGGGTTGACCCTCGGCATCCATCAATAAGCCGGTTTTGCGCCGCATGGCCCGATAGAAGTATTCCATACGCAGTTGTTTGCGACCTTGGGCCCAATCTCGGAAGTCCTCATGAGACGCGAGATAGCGGTCGTCGTCGAGAATATCCACCGGGATATTGAGATCGGCCGACCAGCCCTCCAAATCCTCTCGAAGACGCCATTCCCCAGGTTCGGTTATACGAATGCGGTCGAAAGCGGTTTGCCGTAAGGTACGTATTACCTCTCCTTTGAGGCTCCCCGAATTACTGTCATCATCGAGGCGCACATATCGGACAGAGAAACCGAGTCGCTCCAGCTCAGCGGCAAAATGCCGCATGGCAGAGAATACCAAGGCAATCTTCTTCTTGTGATGGCGCACATAGGTCGCCTCGTCCCAGACTTCGGCCATCAGGATGTGCGTGTCTGCCGGCTTCACACCCCGAAGAGAGGAAATATCTGTTGAAAGCTGATCACCAAGTATTGGTATTAGCGTTTTAATCATCACTTAAATCTACGCTCACACGACATGGTGAGATCAGTTGTATTCGACATTGAAGACGAATCAGGGGCATGAGCGGACATTATAAATCAATCATTGATCTGAATTTGTTAATTTGTGTTAAGTTGCCGGCATGGCAGAGCAGCGTAGTATTGCAAAATGACCAAGTCAGCTTGGATAACGCGAGACGCCTGCAGGCTCATCAGAGGGTGGAGACGATGTGTAGAAGTTATTGGCGCATTATCACCAATCACTAGGTTGAAGGGTTCTCGAAATTTTTGAATCTGGGCAATCATGTAGCTGATATTTTGCCCCGCAAGGTTTGGGGTTTTTGTATTAGAAGATAACCCGTGCGGACCGTGACAACTAGCGCAGCGGTTGTTCTCAAGTGTGGGTAGATTTCGTAGTTCTTTTGTGGTGCAGGGTTGTTCTGATAGTTTCTTGGCTATACTCATCCATTCCTTCTCGGGAAGCAGTTTTGTCTTATGTGCCATTGTAGCTTTGACTCTCTTGATTTCCGCGTCTCTCCGGCCAGCTGAGAACAGATACAGTTGG
>JAYNVG010000033.1:0-34191 GCA_038100295.1 Thalassospiraceae bacterium | reverse complement strand
TCACATCTGATGTGGGCTTTACCCTTGAGGGCGGCGCTGGTGCCGATGTCCTCGAAGGTGGCGCCGGCTCTGATGTCCTTATCGGTGGCGCCGGCTCTGACGTCCTTATTGGCGGCGAAGGTAACGACACTGCTCTCTACGAGGGCATCCAGTCTGACTATCGATTTGGCGTAGCCCAGGGTCTGCTGACGGTAACGCACACTGCGACCGGCGCTATGGATACCTTGGATGGCATTGAGACGATAGAGTTTGCGGATGGCCCAATTGGGGTCAGCCTTGATGATGAGGGTCGTTATGCGCTTTTAGGTACGTCTGCTGCTGATACGATCACGGTCGCATCTGGGGGGGCAGCTGATCCACAGTTTATGAATGATATTGAACCAAACAGTGACTTCGCCTCAGCTCAAATTATTAGCAGGTCTGCGTTCCAGCTTGGCCCCAATCCAGATGTTGGTGACAGTTCTCTCCCTTGGGTGTCCATTGATGGATATGCGGAAACGGGTGCAGATAAGGACTTCTATAGATTTGAATTGCAGGCAGGAGAGAAGATTTTCCTGGATGTTGACTATGCAATGAATTCTGGGGATGAGAGCGTTGATACCTATATGCATCTTTATGATGCAAATGGTTCGCAATTAGTAGGCAATGACGACTTCAGCAATAGTGTGGGTGGTCTTGGTAGCGTTCATCCGTATGATTCTTATATTGAATACACAGCTCCGGCTGGTGGCGTTTTTTATGGTGCCGTGCGTGCTTTGTCTTCGGGTAGCAAGGGAGACTACGTACTAAATGTAAGTATCCAACCCACTCAAAACTCGACTGGGTTAGGTGTTGGGACCTCGAATGATCAATCGTTTGTTCTTGAGGGCGGCGATGGTGCCGATGTCCTTGAGGGCGGCGCTGGTGCCGACGTCCTCGAGGGTGGCGCTGGCTCTGACATCCTTATCGGTGGCGCCGGCTCTGACACCCTTATCGGCGGCGAAGGTAACGACACTGCCCTCTACGAGGGCATCCAGTCTGACTATCGGTTTGGCGTAGCCCAGGGTCTGCTGACGGTAACGCACACTGCGACCGGCGCTGTCGATACCCTGGATGGTATTGAGACGTTAGAGTTTGCGGATGGCCCAATAGGGATCAGCCTTGATGTTAACGGCGGCTTTGTTCTCTCCGGCTCGTCTCTCGAAGATACGATCACGGTCACATCTGATGCGGGCTTTACCCTTGAGGGCGGCGATGGTGCCGATGTCCTCGAGGGTGGCGCCGGCTCCGACACCCTTATCGGCGGCGAAGGTAACGACACTGCCATCTACGAGGGCATCCAGTCTGACTACCGATTTGACGTAGACCAGGGTCTACTGACGGTAACGCACATTGCGACCGGCGCTATGGATACCTTGGATGGCATTGAGATTATAAATTTCAAAAGCACAGATATCCCTGAAAATTCATGGACGTTTGATGGCAACTCAAGAATTGTAGCAGAGATAAATGAACCAGAAACGAGCATCAGCAGGGAATTTGTATTTAAAACAACTACTTCTGGTGGATTATTTACTGTTAATGCAGATTCTGGCGGCAATGACCGACATTTAGGCATTCAAATAGATGGCAATATTTATTCTCATGTATATTCAGGACAAGACATTCACTCTACGAATATAAATGTCCTAGATGATAATATTCATAGATTAATTTTTACGTTAGGGGGTAATGGGACAAATATTTATATTGATGGAGAATTGGTTGCTAATGGCCCAAAAGTTTCATCCGACTTTCATTGGAGCAATCTTATTGTGATTGGCGATGACCGTGGTCCAAATGGAAATCACAATCCCAAAGGTGATAGTCCTGATTATTTTGACGGTGAGATTTTTTCTTATAAGCAGTGGGATGAAGAATTAACCTTTGAGCAGGCCACTGGTCCTGCGAGTGAACTACCTGAACCTGCTCATTTGATATTATTGGATCAGGATCCGTCGCTTGGCTTGACTGACCTTGGAACTAATCCAGTGCCTAGTTCTGCATTGGTGATTGAAGGGCAGCCATCTCTTGCTGTGAATGTAGCGGATGAGATTAGCAGTCAAGTTTTGGTGAACATTGACGATGAGGGAGACTACACGCTGACCGGAAGTTCTCTTCTAGAGCCAATTACTCTTTCATCTGACCCTGGTATAGTTCAAGAAGATATCACTGGTTCTAGTCTCTCACACGGGACTGATGGAGCGTTGGCTGAAATAGAAGCTATAATTCAGTCTTATAGCCCGACAGATGAAACGTCTGATGCCTCAATTACTAATTACTTATATAGCGTTGGAGCAGAAGATAACCTTATAGTCTATGCAGAAACGACACTAATTGACCCATTATCATTAGATCACGTTATAGTCGGCTCACCAAATGATTTGACAACTGATGACAGCCTTGAGCAACTTCTTGGGATTAATGACCCAATGGATGATGATATCCTTAATCTCATTGGCTTATTGATTGAAGAAAACGAAACGTCCTCAATGTCATCTGACGATGATGTGATGTATATGAATTTTGATCCGGCCCCAGAGAATATGGATACGGGTATAGCGGAAACAAGCGATGGATATACCGTTTATTTAACTCCAGAGCCGGGCGCAACGACGCCAGAAAACTATGGTTAATTGCGCTATGCGTGGAGGTAATGCTGGGTGTTCCACTTATATCCTCTTGGCTGGAGACGGTGTGAAATAGGATGAAAGCGTCAAAACACAAAGATGCGCAAAAGAATTTTACTATCGAATGGAAATAAAAAGATGTTTCGCTGATGGAATTGTACAGAAAGAGCGGAAACATTGCTGAGCCTGCGGGGGCTGGCTGTTCTGTTTACAGACATAAAGGGTTAATACGTCTTGTAATCCTCAGGATATATGCTTCTCAAAGCCAATTGTTGCCAATCGAGGTTGCAGCGCTAACCTGCATATTTTCGATCAGGCAATGAAGTTTTAGAGTCGCTTCGCAATTCGAACATCCTAAAGATCGCTATTCTGCGACGATTGGAATAGCACTCAAAATCTACCAAAAGGAATTTACCTTTGCGCTTGAGGGCGGGTTCAAGTTAAGCAGCTACATGGGAAACCGTTCGACTATGTCTTGCTCCTGGTGAGTAACGTCAGCGCCTTTTCCATTTTCGTCATGGCGTCCCCCCGCACTTGGGTCTGGATTTCAACGGGAAGGCCGTCGTTGATCACATGTAAAAAATGTGAAGATCCGTCCTGTGCTCATGTGCAACTAAAACTGCCCGCTCCAGGCTCAATCCACGCGCGCCGAAAGGTATGACGCCAATAGAACATTTTGGAGAGGTGTGTCAGGCTGAAGCATGGTCGGTGCGTTCGCATTTTGGCTCGTTTCGCCTCCTTTGGTCATGGTCGTTTGTCCTCTCCTTACATTTTGGACTTCCCCATACTTTCAGATGCAAGTGGTCAGGTATGCTTAAATCTACTTAATGCCCTGTATGCGTTTAGTATTTTCCTTACCGAAGATGTTGAACTGAGTATCGTGTCAGGGAATACGAGGAGGAAGATTAATTTTTGACCTTCAGGTCATAGGTTCACATCCTATCCTTACGGCGACTTTGACCCGACGCCGCAAAGTAGGACCTTGAACAAATCCAGTCCCCGAAACCATAAAAAACCCTTTAAGCCAAAGGCTTAGGGGGTTTTTGATGTGCGGGGTGTGCGCAAATTAATAGTGGGGCTACCCAGAAGAGCTAATTACATTGCACCAAAGGGTCCGGTCAGGGTGCGAAAGCGAACCAGCTTGATCCTGTTGTGCATCGTCGTCTAATGACCCGGCGCCGCGAAATTCTTTTTGGCGAGAAAAAATTAAAGCCTACTCGCGGTGCTTGTTCCGTGTCACAAAACCGGTGTCCACGGGCGTGCGGGGGTCACGAACCCACACGTCGTGGTTCGGATGCAATCCGCCTCCCCGCAAGGCTGATACGGCGGCATGCCGCGCCCGGTGCAACAATCGGGTATTGGCGTCGCCGCAGTTCGGATGAACGCCGCCGTTGTCGGCGACCGCCTTTTCCCACGCGGCCCGGCGGGTCGCCTTTGTCGCGGCGTCATCCAGGACGGTGCAATTGATCTCGTTGGTATTCAGGTCGACCACGATTTCGTCGTCATCCTCGACGAGCGCGATATTCCCGCCCATCGCTGCTTCCGGCCCCACATGACCGA
The DNA here is from genome assembly GCA_038100295.1 of Thalassospiraceae bacterium. Classification (GTDB taxonomy): domain Bacteria; phylum Pseudomonadota; class Alphaproteobacteria; order Rhodospirillales; family Casp-alpha2; genus UBA4479. Next base: position 29,983 of record JAYNVG010000033.1, on the reverse strand, counting down.
TCACTAAACCGACCGAACCACCAGAGAACCGGGCGTCCGTCATGAGGGCAATGACGATTTTGCGCTCGCGGCAGAGGGTTGTAATACGCGAGGTCGGGTCGAGCATTTCCGGCATCCCCGGCGCGCCGGTTGGCCCCGCATAACGAACGATGATCATATCGTTATCTCGAAACCGGTCCGGCGTCTCGTCGAGAGCTTTCAGCAGATCGGCTTCGCCTTCAAAAACCTGGGCCCGCCCGCGGAATAAATTATCTTCTAAGCCGCCCTCGACCCCAGCGAGTTTGAGAATGGCAGAATAATCAGGCGATAGGTTGCCACCCAGCATCCGAAGTCCGCCCGTCGGTTTGTATGGGCTTTTTACCGGGAAAATAACCTCGTTGTCGGGGGCGGGCGTTTCCAAATCGGCAACCTGTTCCGCCAGGGTGCGCCCCGTACATGTCATCATGTCACCGTTCAGCAGGCCCGCTTCCAGTAGTTCGCGGACGATGACCTGGACCCCGCCGACGCGATCAATATCGATCATCGAATAAGTGCCGTAGGGTCGCGCATTGGTCAGAACAGGTACAATGTCACGCGACAGGCGATTGAACTCGTCTGGGGTCATGATATCCCGCCAAAAATGCTCATAGCCCGCAGCCCGGGCAATTTCCGGCGTGTGGAGGACCGCATTCGTGGACCCGCCAACGGCCATGGCGACAATAACCGCATTGCGGATGGAGTCCGGCTGAACGATATCTCGAGGCCGAAGTCCGGATTTCATCATATTCGCTAAATATTCAACCAATTGGACCGGAAATTCTTTCACGCGCCTGGGGTCGTCGGAAGCGGGTGCCACCATATGCAACGGCTGAAGGCCCACGACCGCGATGAAGGTCTGCATGGTGTTATACGTGAACATGCCGCCGCAGCTCCCGATCCCCGGGCAGGCATTGCATGAGATGAAGTGCCGGTATTCAGGATCTGGATGACCGGCAACCTGGTAAGCGCTAACGATATCGAGTGGCTCACCGGTCTCGGGGTTCTGGCCAGGTCGGATCGTCCCGTCGGACATGATGATAGCGGGCTCGTTATGTTCGAGCACTGCGGCTAAAGTGCCTACAGGAGGCTTGTCGCAGGCCACAACCGCAATGGTCCCGGCCAGCCCAGATGCCTCGAAATGCTCGCAAAGCGCATCATGCGTCACCTCCCGGCCAATCAACGAATATCGCATCTCGGGTGTACCGTTTCGGATACCGTCAGACGTCGCGATCGTGAACTCTGGCTGAACCAAACGATACTGCAACATGCCGTCGGCCGTGCCGATCCGGCTCCGTAAATGCGCGTGGATCGCTTCTACCTTGGAAGCGACACCAAGATAGCATTGGCTATCACCTTTGGTGCCCACGACGCCGACGGCTGGTTCGTGAATCAGGGAAGGGTCCGTATCCAGTACTTTCGCGAGCCCGATGGCTTGAGCAGACCGGCCGGGGTGGCGGTCAATCTTAGCGGTGTTCGATTTTGGCATGGTATGCTCTCCGGGCGATCACGTTTTGAGACGCTGTGACTAATAGACGATGTAAGGGCAATGCTCAATAATCCAGTGTTAAAAGCTTAAAACCGCGTCTGAACGCAACGAGGTCCTATAATCAGCCGCACTGCTGTGGCTATCAGTCGGTCGGCTTCTAGCCATTTTGAGACGCAATTAAATTCTACTTAATTCTCTGAGAAAATCATTTTACGTTGGTAGATAGGTAGGTTTCTTAACACAGCCCTAACCCTCGATATTTAGGATTTCAGAATGATAAAATTTAACGGAAGCAATTGATAACAGTCCGATTGGCGTTGCAATTGTCGCGCAAGAGATTGAGGAGGGGGAATTAAAATGGAAGAGAGTATACGCTAACAAAGCCCTTGCGGAGATGTTTGGCTATTCTTCGAAGGAGGCGTTGTTGAATGGATTCGTAAAAAATAGCTGGGTTAATGAAGCGCAATTAATAGAATTTGAAAGCTTGCTAACGTCGTCGACTCAGGCGACCAATTTTGAGGCTTGCCGACTCCGAAATGATGGTACCGAGTGTTGGGTGTTGTTAAATAGCCATCCTGTCACCTTTCAGGGACAAAACTGCTCAATGGTTTCACTGTCATTCATGGCAGCGGTTTCCGGCTCATCCGCGATGAAGGGCTTTATGGTCGGGGTTTTGGGGATGTTATTCGCGCTGGTTGGCTCCACTCTGTCCGGCAACGGCCCGCGCTTGACCATGGGCATCACCGAGCTTGGCAACGGGTTGCCTATATCTTCGGCCATTCTTGGGGTGTTGATTGTCGGCGAAGTGTTTATCGGCATCGAAGACGCGGCACGTGACCGGATGAAGAAAATCCAAGTGACCGCCATGGCGCCGCTCGGTGATAATTCCTTCGGGTGGGCCGAGAAGCGCAAGCTGTTACCACGTATCGGTATTTCGGCGTTAATCGGTACCGTGATCGGTGCACTGCCGGGTATCGGCACGACATTGGCGGCGACGCTGGGCTATGATACGGCGAAGCGGTTTTCCAAAACGCCGGAAAAATTCGGTACCGGCATTCCCGAAGGTATCGCTGCGACCGAAGCTGCCAATTCTGCGGTTTCAGGCGCAAACCTGATCCCGGTGATGAGTCTCGGTATTCCGGGCAATTTTGCGGCTGTTTTCATTATTCTGGCCGTTGAGTCCGTGGGCGACTTCACCTTAGGTCCGCAAGTATTTCGGTTTACAGAGATCAAAGTGATCGAAGACTACGGCACGATCATCAACAAGGATTTGGTCGTCGCGTTTGCCATGTTCTCACTGATGGTGCTCGCCAATATCTTTAACTGGACCGTCGGCGGCATGTTCCTGCGCTCGCTCGGGGTTTTGGTGCGCGTACCGAAATCGATCATGTTACCGATTGTGTTGTTGATCACGTTGACGGCGGTCTATGCACAAGACGGCGGCTTTATCGCCATATGGATCGTGATGTTCTTTGGCTTTATCGGGTATGCGCTCAAGCGCTTGGATATCTCAATCTTGCCGTTCGTCATTGGGTTTTTGTTATCGCCTCGTTTGGAAGAATATATCCGCGGCGGATTTTCTGCGTCCGGCAGCGATCCGTGGTTTTTGCTTAAATCCCCCTTGGCATTGGTGTTTATCGCGGCATCGTTGCTGATTTTGGCGCTCGCCAATCGACAAACCGCAAAATAATCTTGGCAATTCAGCTCGGCGTCACGATATCTGACTCATGATGAATGCGTTGCTCTGCATCTTTGCAAAACGTTTATTTCTCGTGCTTCCGCTTCTGGCGGTGCTTGCACCGGTGGCGCGTGCCGATGACATGCAGGCGCTCGACACCTTTGCCATAGATCGAACCGAAGTGTCGGTTGGTCAGTTTCGTGCATTCGTCCAAGAGTCGGGTTTGGTGACCGAAGCCGAGAAGCGCGGCGGGGGATTGGTGTACGAATCCGGTTGGACGCAAAAAACCGGTTGGACCTGGTCGGCACCGTTCGGCACGCCTGCGCAAGACAATGAACCTGCGGTTCACGTCACCTACGACGAAGCCGCGGCATATTGCGCATGGGCCGGCAAAAGACTGCCGACGGATCAAGAGTGGGCGAAAGCGGCTTTCACCGAAATGCGCCCAAACGCGCCGGCACCGTTCAAAACCGCTCTGACCTATGAATACCCCACGGGCGACTCGCCCATGGGGGCCAATTGCTTGGATGACTGTGGCCCGACGCCAGCGATCGATTACAGCGCGCGATTAAACCGTGGTACTGGACCATCGCTTGTCGGCAAAACAAAGGCCGGCGTAAACGGGTTGTTCGATATGGGCGCGAATGTCTGGGAATGGACCGATGATGGTGGTGATACCGAAAAACGTACACGCGGTGGTTCATGGTGGTATGGCGCATTTCGCATGCGTGCAGATGACCGCGCAACGAAGCCGCGTGATATGGCTGTTGTCTATATCGGATTTCGGTGCGTGCAGAGCTTGAAATAAGCGTGCAGCTTAGGGACTAAATCCTAAGCTTGCGTTTTTTCTACCTGTCCCGTTGCTCAAATTGGTGGTGCGGCGATCACGTCTTCGTAGGCGTGACGCTTGGTGATGCGGCCAGCGTACTCGAACACATCGAGGGCTGCTTCGTAGGCCGGTTTTGTGATTTCGATATGCGGCGTCCAGTTGCCGAGTTTTTGATAGTACGCAATGGTAGACGCTAAAACCGAGCGATGGGTCCCTCCTCCGCTACCATTTCCAAGCCCGTCAGCGCCCTGCGTTGGCGGGTTTTTGCTTGCCCGGTGACGAGAGCGCCGCCCTCACCCCGCCGGATCACACGCGCCGGGAGCGGGGTGGGCGCGTTCCAGCACCGCGCCGGCGGCGAGCAGCACGTCCTCGCGGTATCGCGGCCCGACGAGCTGCACGCCGAGCGGCCGGGTGCCTTCGCCGCCGACGCCGCCGAGCGTCACCGTCAGCGCCGGCACGCCCATCACCGGCAGCGCCACCTGGGTCAGCTGCGCCTCGATCACCCGGTCGAAGTCGGCTTCGGAGCGCACGTCCAGCTGATCGGGGAACGGCGGTTCCGCCGACACCGGCAGCAGCACCACCGGATAGTCGGCGAGGAACAACTGCCAGGCGCGGATCAGCGTCGCGCGCTGCTGCAGCGCCGCCATCACCGCCGCCAGCGCATCGCCGTCGCCGAGCGCGGCGTGACGTTCCAGTTGCGTGAACACGAACAGCGCATCGGGATCGGCCTCGTCCTCGATCGCCTGCATGCCGCCGCATTTGAAATCCGCCACCCACAGCGCCAGCTGCACGGCGACGGCGGGGCGCAGCGGCGGGCAGGGGACGTCGTCGACCGTCCAGCCGTCGGCGCGGAGCGTTTCGGCGGCGGCGTTGAGGGCATCGGCAACGGCGGGATCGACCTTCAGGCCGTCGGGCGCCACGCACAGTGCGGCGCGCTTCGCCAGTTCCGGCGCCGATGCCGGGGCCGGCACGTACCAGCTGTCGCGGATATCGGGCGCGCTCATGGCCGCGAAGCCGAGGCGCAGGTCTTCGATGCTGCGCGCGATGGGGCCGGATACGGCCATCAGCTGCGCGCCGATGTTGCGGTCGGGGGCCGAGAAGTTGACCGCCGGGATGCGCCCGAACGTCGGCCGCAGCCCGTGCAGCCCGCAGGCATAGGCCGGATAGCGGATCGAGCCGGCTATATCGGTGCCGTGCGCGACGGCGCAGATGCCCGACGCCACGGCGGACCCGGCACCGCCCGACGAGCCGCCCGGCGTCAGGGTGAAATCGCGGGGGTTCCGGGTCGTTCCGAAAAGACTGTTGCGGGTGAACCAGCGCAGCGAGAACGCCGGCGTGTTGGTGCGCCCGACGATCACCGCCCCGGCTGCGCGCATGTTGGCGACGACCGGGCTGTCGACCTCGGCGATCAAGTCTTTTTGCAGGCGCAGCCCGTTCGAGGTCGCGTGCCCGGCCTGATCGACGTTGGTCTTGATGGTCACCGGCACACCGGCCAGCAGCCCCGGGTCCTTGCCGTCGGCAACGATGCTGTCGACGGCGGCGGCGGCGGACAGGGTTTCCGTTGCGTCGACGTCGACGACCGCGTTCAGCACCGGGTTGACGGCGTCCAGCCGTGCCAGCGCGCTTTCCGCGACGCGGACGGCGCTGAGGCGCCCGGTGCGCACGGCGTCGGCGATTTCGTGGGCGGGCCGGCGCCACAGGTCATCGGTGTCGGTCATGGTCGGGTCCAGTGCTGCCAGCGGGTTTGTGGGTCCGACGAGCCTAACACCCGCCGCGAACGGCATACAACGGTGCCGCACGCGAATTTTGCATGACCACTATCATCATTCTTCTGGCGCCGGGGCCGGGCCGGGCGTAATGATATGCGTGACAGGGCGGCACGGCCCGCGAAACGGCGTGCGCCCTTAACCTCTGTTCGAGAAAAATATCATGGCCGCTGATATCAGCCTTGCCGCGCCGCAACCGCCGCGGCTGTCCGCGCGTCCGAAAATCGGTTTCGGCGCAGTCGTTGCCATTCTTGCCATGACGATGCTGATCTTCAGCTCGTTCGGCATCGTCGCCGACCTTTTCATCGTGATCGGCGCGCGCGCCGTCGGCGCCAGCCCGGATGTCGCCTGGAGCGCCGGTGCCGCCGGTGCCGTGGCAATGCTGGTGCTTTCGTTCTGGAACGCCTGCAGCGTCTGGCGCGAACAGCAGGCCAAGGTGACGCCGGAAGCCTGAGCTGCACATCAAGGGTGTCCCGGGCACGGACACCCCCATTGATTTCCTTCCGGGTTTCGCCCATCGTTGAAGGCAACGACAAGAAACACCCGCGGAGGAAAACCGATGACCATCCAGGTGGGCGGGCGCGTGCCCGATGTGAACGTCGGCATCATGACCGATGACGGGCCGGGCGTTACCGCCACCGGCGCCCTCTTTGCCGGCAAGACGGTGGCCCTGTTCGGCCTGCCCGGCGCCTTCACCAAGACCTGCTCGGCGCAGCACCTGCCGGGTTTCGTCAACAATGCCGACGCACTGAAGGCGAAAGGTGTCGACGAGATCGTCTGCATCTCCGTCAACGATCCGTGGGTCATGGACGCCTGGGGCAAAAGCCAGAACGCCGCCGGGCGCGTCACCATGATCGGCGACGGGGCGCTGAACTTCACCCGCGCCGCCGGGCTCGAGGTCGATCTGTCCGACAAGTGCTATGGCCCGCGCTGCAAGCGGTTCTCGGCACTGGTCGTCGACGGTGTCGTCAAGACACTGCATTTCGAGGATGGCGGCTTCGGCGAAACCAGCGCCGAAAGACTGCTCGCGGACCTGTCCTGAGCAGACCCGCATAAGGTCCATCGTCTGGGGAGAAACGGCATGGCCGACACACTGATCATCACCTTCATCGCCGAGGACCGCCCGGGCGTGGTCGAGCAACTGTCCGAGGTCGTCGAGGCCAATGGCGGCAACTGGCTGGAAAGCCGCATGGCGCATCTGGCTGAAACCTTCGCCGGGGTCGCCCGGGTGTAGGTGCCGGCGGACAGGTCGGCGGCGCTGAGCGCGGCGCTGACGGCGCTTGGGCAGGACGGCTTTCAGGTCCTGGTGCGGGCCGCCAGCGACGGCGCGGCGGCTTCCGGGCCGCTGATCGGCTTCGAAATCGTCGGCCCCGATCATCCCGGCATCGTCCATGAACTGACGCGGACCATCGCCGGACTGGGCGCCAGCGTCGAGGAAATGGAAACCCGGATCGAAGGCGCGCCGCACGGCGGCGGCATGCTGTTCCACGCCGACACCCGGGTCCGCCTGCCGGCCGGGCTGTCGGAGGAGGATTTCCGCGACGCGCTGGAAGACAGCGCCAACGCGCTGGTCGTCGACATCGTCATTGGCGAGGACTGAACGCGGCATCGTTGCCGAATGGCCTTGCCGTGATTTCGGACAATGGCTCTGGTGCAAACCCGCTGACGGCGTAGGGTGTCGCTGCCCTTGGTCTGCCGGAGTTCTCCTTTGTCCGCCGTTATTTCACCCCGCCTTGCCGCGCTGCTGTTTTGTGTGACGATCTTCGCATGGGGCATCAACTGGTCGGTGACGCAGGTCATTGTGCAGCAGGTGCCGCCGATGTGGACGACGGCGATCCGCTGCTGGATTGCGTTCTCGGCGATCCTGCCGGTTTTGGCCTTCAAAAGGCGGCTGGTGCTGCCGCCGAAAGGCGATCTCAAGGTCGTTTTCAGCGTCGCCCTGCTGCACATGACCCTGTTTTCGACCCTGGCGGCGGCGGGGCAGCAGTTCCTGCCGGCCAGCAAGGCCATCGTGCTGGGCTATACGACGCCTTTGTGGGTGGCCATCGCGGCACCGTTCGTGCTGGGTGAGAAACTCACCGGCTGGCGCGCCGCCGGGATCGCGCTCAGCCTGTGCGGGCTGGCGGTGATCTTCAATCCGGCAGCCTTCGACTGGGACGACAGCGAAACCCTGCTGGGCTGCGGCCTGGTCCTGCTCGCCGCGGTCTCGTGGGCGGCGAACATCATCATCATCCGCGGCCACAGGTGGACCGCGTCGCCGTTCCAGTTGTTGCTGTGGCAGGTGCTGACGGCGGCGCTGGTGCTGACGGTGCTGGCGCTGATCACCGAGGGCGTGCCCAAGGTCGCAGTGACGGCGAAGCTTTGCCTGCTGTTTGCCTATGGCGGGCTGGTCGGCACCGTGCTGGCCTATTGGGCGATGTCCGTCGTCAACCGCAGCCTGCCCGCGATCACCACCTCGCTCGGCGTTTTATCGACGCCGATTGCAGGGATGGCTTGCGCCGCGCTGCTGTTGGGTGAAAATATCGGACTGCCATTAATGATTGCCGCTGTCCTGATCGTCGGCGGTGTCGCACTGGGCACGGTTGTCGATGCATTGCGATCCAAGGGCTGAGACATCCCGGCCCATCCGGATCGAAATTCCGCTGGAGGAAAGATGAAACTGAACGACGAGGAAAAGGCCATGCTGGCCGGCGAGATGGGCGAGCCACGTCGCTGGGCCATCGATCACATGATGAAGGTCGGGCGCATGTTCGATGCCGCCGACCTGGTCCCGGTCAGCCAGGTACACATGATGGCCGATGCGGAATCCATCGGCGAAGCGGGAACCGTTTTCATGGAGCAGATGGCGGCGCATGGCGAAAAGGAACGCCGCGTCCGGGTGCCGATGATCACCGATCCGCGCGGCGTCGATCTGAATTACTACCGTCCGCTCGGCCAGACCGAGGAAATGGCCGACATCGAACGCCGTTTCGTCGCCGCCAGCGAGAAGCTCGGCATCCTGATGACCAACACCTGCGTCAATTATCAAACCGTGATGGCGCCGGTGCTGGGCGATCACGTGGCGTTTGGCGATACCGGCGTGGTGATCTACTGCAACAGTGCCTGCGGTGCGCGCTCCAACTTCGAAGGCGGGCCGTCGGCACTGGCGGCGGGTCTGACCGGACGTACGCCCCGCTACGGTCTGCATCTCGATGAACACCGCCGGGCGACGAAACGCTACGTAGTCCGCGATCAGCCGAAGGGCCTGACCGACTGGGGCGTGCTCGGCGCCGTCGTCGGCCGCAAGGCCGGGTCGTACTGGGAAGTGCCGGCGATCGAGGGCCTGGAGGTCGTGCCGACATCGGATCAGATGAAGCACATGGGCGCGGCCATGGCCAGCTACGGCTCGACGCCGCTGTTCCATCTGGTCGGCATCACGCCGGAAGCGCCGGACGCAAAGACCATCGGCGCCGACACCCTGACGGCGGAAGAAATCACCAAGGCCGATCTCGACGCGCTTCGTTCCAGCTTCGGCGGCCGTGGCGACAAGGTCGACGTGGTGGTATTCGCCGCGCCGCAGCTTTCCATCGTCGAAATGCAGCAGGTCGCCGACCTGGTCGACGGCCAAAAGCTGCATAAGGATACGGCGATGATCGTCTGCACTTCGCCGACGGTCTACGCCGATGCGACGCGCATGGGTCTGGTCGGGCGGATCGAGGCGTCTGGCGCCAAGGTCCTCGAAGGGACCTGCTTCTATCAGCAGTATGCGCGGGAAATCGGCGAGGCCAACGGCTGGAAACGGCTGCTGTCGAACTCGACCAAGATCGTCAACATTCTGGGCGGCTACGGCTACGAGCCGGCGCTGGCCGACATGGAGGTGTGCATCGCCTCCGCCGTGGCGGGAGAAATCGTATGAGCATCGAACTGAAATGCCATGTCGGCATCGGCCCCGACGTCGAAGGCGAGGCGCTGGTGGCCAGCGACAATTTCTCGGCGCGTTACGATCTGGACCGGATCAAGGGCGTGTTTTCCCGCCCGCAGCACGCGCTGTTCGGGGAATCCTATGACGGCAAGATCCTGGTCCTGAACACGGCCAAGGGCGGCGTTGCGTCCGCGTGGATGCTGCACGAGATGAAATCGCGCGGCATCGCCCCAAAGGCGATCCTGTTCAATGCCGCCAACACCATTCTGGCGCAGGGGGCCGCGCTGGCCGACTTGACCATGTGCGACCGCTTCGAAGCGGGCGACGTGACGACGCTGATCAAAAGCGGCGAGTTCGTGAAGGTCTATCCGGACAAGGGGCTGGTGATCGTCGAGCGGTGAGAAGACGTGCGCGTTTAGCCGGCAAGATCCAGAAGATTGTCGATTTTGTTGCCACCCATGTCTTCCAGATCGCGCTTCATCCGTTGCGTCAGGGACATCAATTCCATCCGCAAACGGGACAGGTCCTCGAACCCTATCTGTGTCTGACAGACGATGTTGTTCCATACGCGTGCGGCACCGATTTCAAGAGCGCGGCCATCATCGGTCAGGCTCACCCGGTCGTTAGCCCCGTCGGTTGATGAATCCTGGCTTAGTGCCAGATAATCCGATGCCGCCAGTTTCCTCGTCAGCTTGGCAACGGTGCTCTCCGACAACGACAGGCGTGATGCGATGCGGGATACGGAGGTTTCGTCTTCCTGCCAGATGACCAGCATCACCAGATACTCGGGATAGGTCAGGCCGATTTCTTCCAGCTGGGGTTTATATGACTGGGCGATCGCATTTGTTGCTGTGAAGAGGGCAAAGCAGAGCTGGTCGTCGAGTGTGATTTTATCTTTTTGGCCCATCGGTTTCTTCCGTATTCTTGTCGGTTTCCTCAGATGCGGATGCTTGAATCCTGCGATCCCGCAATCTTACAGGTTTCTTATCAAACGGTTTTCCCACCTCCTATTGTGGAAATCCGAAGCATTGAAGTTAAGATTTCCAGCCCTCGCCATGCGGAAAGTGTGGCATGCGCGTACCAGCCGGATGAGGTATTTACGATGTGCGGATGGAAACAGGCCCAGTTTGGCGTCATCTTTAACCTGTCTTATTAAAATGCTAGCCTGTACGGGCATACAACAGGTCCGGATATAATGGACTTTACCGACCCCCCTGCTGCTCGCGCGGCTGCAATTCGCTTTCACGGTGTTCGCGCATATCGTCTTTCCCGCATTTTCCATCGGTCTCGCCAGCTACCTTGCGGTTCTCGAAGGGTTGTGGCTGCTGACCAAGGACGATGCCTATATCAAGGTCTTCGATTACTGGAAGGTGATCTTCGCCGTCGCCTTCGGCATGGGCGTGGTGTCGGGGATCGTCATGAGCTACCAGTTCGGAACGAACTGGAGCGTCTTTTCGGACAAGACCGGCCCGGTGCTGGGTCTTCTGGCGTTCGTGATCCGCGCCGCAATCATGCCGTAACGGGACATTTCATATGAACGCCAAACAGTACAACGCCTTTTGCAAATCCCTGCCGCACACCACGCACGTCAACCAGTGGGGCGGGGCGGACGTGTGGAAGATCGGCGGCAAGGTGTTCGCCATCGGCTGGTTCGCAGAGGGTGAACATCCGGCGATCACCTTCAAGGTCTCCGATATCGGCTACGAAATGCTGCGCGATGCGCCGGGGTTGCAGCCCGCACCCTATCTGGCGTCACGCGGCATGAAGTGGATACAGGACTATGACGAACCGGGACTGGGCGATAAACAGCTCAAGGAATTCCTCGCAGAATCCTACCGCCTCGTCTCGCTCGGCCTGACCAGGAAGCTGCAGAAGGAACTGGGACTCAACCAGGGCGCCCCACGGGACGCTTGAAGCCTTTGCGGGCTTTTTCCGCCTTGGCGCAGATCGCGCAGTCGGCAACGTGGTCGTTGATCAGCCCCATCGCCTGCATGAACGCGAACACCGTCGTCGGGCCGACGAATTTCCAGCCCAGTTTCTTCAGATCCTTCGACATCCGGGTCGACGCCGCCGAGATCGAGACCGTCTGCGCCGCGTCCCGTTCCTCGGGCGAAGGCTCATACCGCCACACGAAGGCGGCAATCGATCCTTCGGCCTTGACCATTTCACAGGCCCGCTTGGCATTGTTGATGGTGGCTTCGATCTTGCCGCGGTGGCGGATGATGCCGGCGTCCTTCAACAGCCGTTCGACGTCGCGTGCCGTGAACCGCGCCACGCGTTCGTAATCGAAATCGTGAAAGGCGGCACGGAAGTTCTCGCGCTTGGCAAGGATGGTGCGCCAGCTCAGGCCCGACTGGAAACCCTCAAGGCAGATTTTCTCGAACAGGCGCTTATCGTCCGCGACCGGAAAGCCCCATTCGGTATCATGGTAATGCAGAAACTCCGGTGCCGCGCCGGCCCAGTTGCAACGGGGCTTGCCGTCGGGGGCGATGAAGGTCGTGCTCATGTTCGTTGTCCTTGTGTTCGAAATATTGGGGTTCAGCCGAGCAGAAAGGCCAGCCGGTCGTCGGCACGCGACGGCTCGATTTCAATGATTTCCGCGCTTACCACGTTTTCGGCGACGAACGGGTCGGCATCGACCCGCGCCCGCAGCGCGCCGGGTGCAATGCCGTCGGCGAGGATAGCGCCGCCAAGACCGGGCAGCAGACTGCCGGAGAGCAGGAAAACACCCTCGTCGAAGCCGCGCTGCAGCCAGTCCTTGTGCCCGTCCATGAATTCACCGGCGCGGCCTTTGTTTTCCGAGAATTTGAGTAACACCACAAACATCCTACCTGCCTCCTGTGTGTTTGGCCCCGGCAATGCAGCGATCCAGCCAGTCGCACATCTGTTCGACTTCATAGCGCACGAACGCCGGGTCCGGAAACGCGTTGGTCAGCGTCGCCACCCCTTGCGAACGCGCCAGAAGGTGCATCGCCAGCCGGTCGGCGTCGTCCTTCAGGCCGAGCAGCCCGAACTGCCGGGCAAGCCAGGTGCGGAACAGGGTGAACAGGCCGTTGGCGTCGGTTCGCGCGGCGTGGTTCAGCTTCGCCAGTTCGCTGCTCAGCGTGCCGACCGGGCAGCCGTACCTGCTGATCTTGTCTTCGTTCATGATCAGGATGTTGATGAAGCTGCGGATGCGTTCGGCGGGGTCGTCGCTGGCGTTTTCCCAGCCGTCGAGCATGGCCCGGGTATTGGCCAGCCGGGTTTCGATGACCCTGTCCAGAATGTCGTTCTTGGCCTTGAAGTGGTGATAGAAGTTGCCGCGCGAAATCTTCACCGCGCCGGCGATATCGGCGAACGAGGTGTGATTGAAGCCGTGCCGGTAAAACAGCCGGTCGGCGGCATCGACGATCTGCGCGCGGGTGGATTTGTCGCTCATCGTGCATGATTAGGACAAATGTCCTAATTCGTCAAGCCGCACAGAACGACCAGCCAACAACAAGGCTGGTCGCGTATATCCTCCTCAAGATGCGCCCCGCCGTCCGTGCTGTGCTGCTACCAGTCGGATACTGGACGGAAACGATCTTTCGATAGGCGAAGAATACGACAACCTCGACGAGGAGCGTTGGCGCAAAGATAAGCATCATAAGCATCGCCCAATGTTGAAGATCGGCAATGGCGCCAACAAAGAGCACTTGATACAGAACCGAGCCGCCGAGACACCACGCAAAGAAATGACCGTAAAACCAGTTCAGGGTCGAATCGTCTTCACCGTCTTCCGCTTCGGATTGAACCGGAGACATTATCTTCCGTTGCAGCGGAACAGTGACACCGCTGCTGTCCAATAGGAAGCCAAGGATCAAGGTGGAAATACCGATGCTCGCCCATAGTTGGAAGGCAACGCCCGGTATTCCCGTTGTCGTGTCCAGCGGAAGCATCGAAATAGAAACCAGCGGTGCGATCAAAATGATCGTTTTCAGCCCTGAAAATCGTCTCGTCGCGAAGAGCAGCAGCGAAAGGTCGATTATAACGACGGTAATCTGGTCCTTCGTAAGCACGGGGAGACCGAGCAAAAACGGAAAGGGGGAATAGATCCAGAGCGCAAAGAAAGCGAGAGCTAGTGCGAAGATAACTGCCAAAGGCGCACGACAAAGCGAAGCGTTTGGTGCTCTTTCGACGGCTTTTTCTGCGCTGTCGTTCATGTGCCCCCCAAGTCAGAACAAGAGGGTAGATCGTCGTCCGCGCCGTGTCACCCCGGCGAAGGTCTGGGGCCAGTTTTGACCGTGGACTGGTTTCCGGCCTGCGCCGGAATGACGAAATTATTGAAATGGCCGATGATCCCCTCTCCTTGGTGAGAGGGTGGCGCGCCGGGAGGGGACTACTCGATCCGGTGCACGAGCCGCGCGCGGATGGTGCCGTCGAGCGCGCGGATGTCGGAAAGGATCTCTTCGGCTTCGTCGACCGCGCCGTCGGCATCCAGCACCACGTAACCGATGTCGCCTTCGGTCTGATAGTACTGGCCGGCGATGTTGGTGCCGTGCTTCGCGAACACCTCGTTGAGGCGCCCAAGCTCGCCGGGCAGGTTCTTCTGCACCTGCAGGAAGCGCGTCCCGGCCGGGCGCGGCGGTAAAAGCACCTGCGGGAAATTCACCGCGCCGATGGTGGTGCCGATGTCGGAATAGTCGGCCAGCTTGCGCGCCACTTCCTCGCCGATGCGCTCCTGCGCTTCCTCGGTCGAGCCGCCGACGTGCGGCGTCAGGATGACGTTGTCGATGCCCTGCAGCGGCGAGGAGAACATTTCCTTGTTCGATCCCGGCTCGGCCGGGAACACGTCGATGGCGGCACCGGCCAGGTGTTCGGATTTCAGCGCCGCCGCCAGGGCGTCGATGTCGACCACCTTGCCGCGCGCGTTGTTGATCAGGTACGCGCCCTTTTTCATGGCGGCGATTTCGGCGGCGCCGATCATGCCGCGCGTCTCGGCGGTGTCGGGCACGTGCAGCGACACCACGTCGGCGGTCTTCAGAAGATCGCCGAGGCTTGCCGTCGGCTCGACGTTGCCGTGGCGCAGCTTGTCGGTGTGATCGTAATAGACGACCCGCATGCCCATGGCTTCGGCGAGCATGGAAAGCTGCGTGCCGATGTTGCCGTAGCCGACGATGCCGAGCGTCTTGCCGCGCACTTCGCGCGAACCGACGGCCGATTTCTGCCAGCCGCCGGCGTGCGCCGCGACCGAGCGCGGGAAGGTGCGGCGGAACAGCATGACGATCTCGGCGATGGTCAGCTCGGCGACGGAGCGGGTGTTGGAGAACGGCGCGTTGAACACCGGCACGCCGCGGCGCTGCGCGGCATGCAGATCGATCTGATTGGTGCCGACCGAAAAGCAGCCGACCGCGACCAGGCGATTGGTCTGCTCCAGCACGTCCCGGGTGATCTGGGTGCGCGACCGGATGCCGAGGATGCGGGTTTCCTGCAGCGCTTCGAGGAGGGCATCGCCGTCGAGCGCCGTGGTCAGCCGTTCGACATTGTCATAACCGGCGTCCTTCAGGACCTGCACCGCGCTGTCGCTGATGCCTTCCAGCAACAATACCTTGATCTTGTCCTTGGACAGGGACGGGTTCTGAATCTCGCTCATGGAATACGCCTCGGTGGTGCCGATTGGAGCCGGTTTCATAGCCCCTTCGCAGGTGCAATACAACGGCGTCTTGCTATTTAAAGCGTTGCCGTCACTCCGGCTGATTACCCCTCTCCCTCCCACATGCTGGCGCATGCGGGTCCCCCCCCTCTCACTGGGGAGAGGGGGGCGCGAAGCGCCGGGAGAGGGGAGCTACAGCGACTTCAGCCAGAATTTCAGCGGTTTTTCCGTCATTTCGTCCCGGTCGACATCCTTCCAGGAAAAATGGCAGATCAGATTTTCGTCGGCCTCGTAGCCGAAATGCCGCCACACGGCGTCGAGCGGCTGCGCATCGGCGGGTTTCAGCGGATGATCGTCGGGGCGAACAACGCCGCAGAAGGCCAAGGTGTCGAAACCGCCGAGGGCGCGGGCATGCGCCTCGCGGCCATCGAAGAACTGCCGGTACAGGCCCCGGCCCCGGTATTCGGGCAGCAACACGGACTCGGCGCAGTAGAAAATGGTGTCGACGGGAATCGATGCCTCCAGGAACGGCGCCTTGATCGGCTCGTGCTCGCCGGCCATCGGCATGCCGGTCGAGGCGCCGATCATGTCCGCGCCGTCGAAGGCGGCGACGCACACCGCGCCCGGCGCGGCGGCGAACTCGGCCAGATAGCGGCGTTCGTAGTCGATGTCGCCGTCATACAGGTACGGCCAGTCGCGGAACACGCGGATGCGCAGTTGTGCAATCCCCTCGACATAATCGCCGAGACCGGTTTGCGGCGTCAGGACGCGGACATTGAGCGCCACCGCTTAGCCCGCGAGACGTTCCGGCTTGACGAATCGCCGGTTGATCTGGCTGCGGATGTGATTGGCAAGCTCGTGGGCGATTTCGTTGGTGCGGCTGGTCGGCAGGTACATGTTGAGGTGGAACGCCGGCAGTTCCGGCAGCCCGGAATCCGGGCCGAGGATTTCCAGTTGCATCGGCACCGTGCTCCTGAGCAGCGCGGTGACCGCGAGATCGGCCTCGATCTTCGCCAGCATGACGTCATGGCCGAACGGGCCGACGATGCGCCAGTCCCGGCCCATCTGCTCGAGCCCGCGCAGCATCGCGGCGCGGAACGTGCAGGTCGGGTTGGCGTTGCCGACGGGCAGCGGGTTCTCGTGCCAGACCATGCCGCCGGGGCAGCCGATCCAGACCAGGTTTTCCGTCAACAGCCGCTCGGCACTGCCGGGGGTATCGGCTTCCGTGGTCAGTGTGACGTCGAGTTCGCCGGCGGCGAGGGCATCGCGCAGTTTGCCCGAGGAATCGCAGCGCAGTTCCAGCTGCACCTTGGGCCACGCGTTCTTGAAGCTTTTCAGGATCGGCGGCAGGAACGGGCGGATGATGTCGCCCGGCACACCGAGCCGGACCGTGCCCTCGAAGCCGGGGGCACTCATCAGGCCCCAGATTTCGTCGTTCAGTGCGATCAGGCGGCGTGCGTGCAGTAAAAGCCGCTCGCCTTCGGCGGTCAGCGACAACTGCCGGTGATCGCGGTCGAAAAGTTCCTTTTGTAAAAGGTCTTCTAGCCGCTTGATCTGCTGGCTGACCGCGCCCTGGGTCAGGTTCAAAAGCCTGCCGGCGGCGGTCATGCCGCCGGTTTCGGCGGTCGCCACGAAGGCGCGCGCCAGGGCGACGTCGATGTTGCGGAGCGGGGCAGGCATACTATTAGGTTTCATAATGATATACATAAAACAAATTTCATTTCCTAATGCAACAGGTTTTGTCATTGTCCGCCGCAACAGCCTGATGCCGCCCATGCAGGGCATGGAAACGTGATCGGGGGTTAGGGCGAAATTCCCTGAAATCGGGTGGGCCGGCGACGGCACATCGTGGTTCAAGGATGACGCATTCACCCCCGGCTGCAGCCCAGGCACCGCAAATGGAGATAGGACAATGACACAGTACATACACACCCTGAACGCATCCGAGCACTTTTCGGCAATCCGTCCGGCCAGCCTGTCCGGATGGGCAAGGCTGATCCTTCTGGCGCTCAGGGTGCGCCGCGAACGCCGGCAACTGGCGGCGCTCGACGACGCAAGGCTAGCCGATATGGGGCTGAGCCGGGCCGACGCGGAACGGGAAGCCGGGCGCGGTTTCCTCGACATCCCGCCGGCACGCAAGGGATCGCTGTATCTGTGAGGTTATAGCCATCCTTCGAGACGGCCCCCATAACGATCATGGGGGCCTCCTCAGGATGAGGGGAACAGGCGGCCTCATCCTGAGGAGCGGCGAAGCCGCGTCTCGAAGGATACTGGCCGCTTGTCAGTCCGGGCGTCCAGCAGGGCTTCTTCCGGGCGCGATGTGTGATAGCGTGAACGTGCTGTAATTCATCGCCCCGGCGGAGGCAACACATGATCGATCACGTTTCGGTTGGCGTCAGCGACCTTGCGAAAAGCGCCGCGTTCTATGAGAAACTGCTGGCGCCGCTCGGCTATGCGCGGCTGGTGGAACGTGCGCATACCGTCGGCTTCGGCAAGAAATACCCGGAATTCTGGATCAATCTGCGCCCCGGCATGACGCCCGCCCAGGAGTCCGGCGTGCACATCTGCCTACGCGCCCGCTCGGAAGCCGCGGTGAGCGCCTTTCACGCAGCCGCGCTGGCGGCAGGCGGGCGCGATGACGGCGCCCCCGGCATGCGTCCGGCGTCGACACGGCCCTATTTCGCGGCGTTCATCCGCGACCCCGACGGCAACAGGATCGAAGCCGCGACCTTTGCCCAAGCCGATGCCTGAACGCGCGCCTGAACGCGCGCGGCGAGGATAAGTCAAAATACAATAAAGAGGGGCGGTAAAACCGTCAGTCGGGACAGGACGGCGCCGGCAGGGTGCCGATGATCGCGTCCAGTTCATCGTCGTCCGGCTCGTCGCCGCTTTCGATGATGGTGCGCATGGCGTCGTTGTAATGCTGCAGGTCGATTTGCACGGCGACGCAGTTCGGTTCCGTGGCCTGCAGGTAATCCTCGAACGCCTCGGCGATGCGTGTCACCGACATGAAGCCGAAGCTGCCGGCCATGCCCTTCAGCGAATGGGCGTTGGTTTTGATTTCCTTGATGTGGTCCAGGTGGCTGTCGGCGTCGAGGCCGTGGATGAAGCCGTCGATCTCGTTGATCTTGTCGAGCGCGGTCGCGACGAAACGGCCGCGCAGCGTGCTGACGATCGAGTTGGTTTTCGCTTCACTGGACATGTCGTTCACGGCCATTCCTCATGACATTGCCGGGAAACTGCCCGCAGGCAGCCTCCCGGCGACGCGTCACTTAGGGGAATTCACCTCTAAGCGTCAATAAAAATTGCAATTTTGTGAATACGTAGTTTCCACGTGCAGGGCGCTTCTGGGATAGTGTCGGGGGGCAGGTTTCAGACCCGGGACAGGGAATCAGGTAGAAGCCAGATGCAGACAAGACACGATGAAACCGTGGTCATGGTGCTGTGGGCGGCGGCGCTGGCATTGTCGGCGGTGGCGCCCCGCGACCTGGCGACGTGGTTTCTCGAAGTGGCCCCGGTGCTGATCGCGGCGCCGCTGATCTGGGCCACGCGCCGACGCTTTCCGCTCAGCCGTATCCTGCTGTGGTGCGCCTGCGGGCATGGACTGATCCTGATCATGGGTGGACACTATACCTATGCGCATGTGCCGCTCGGCTTCTGGCTGCAGGACGTGTTCGGGTTCGCGCGCAATCCCTATGACCGCATCGGCCATCTGGCGCAGGGGTTCGTCCCGGCGCTGCTGACCCGCGAGATCCTGCTGCGCAAGACGGCGCTCTTGCCCGGCAAGATGCTGTTCGTGCTGGCGTGTTCGGTGCCGCTCGCCTTCAGCGCCTTCTACGAGATGATCGAATGGTGGGCGGCGGCGATCATGGATCAGGACGCCGAGGCGTTTCTCGGCACCCAGGGCGATGTCTGGGATACGCAGTGGGACATGTTCATGGCGCTGGTCGGCGCGGCGGCGGCGCAGGTTTTGCTGGCCCGCGTACAGGACCGTCAGCTCGACCGCATCGGCGGCACGCCATGACCGTGCGTCTGTGTGTCGCCGGTACCGGTTTCTTCAGCCAGTTCCATTACGAGGCCTGGTCCAGGCTCGATGTCGAGCTGGCGGGGATCTGTTCGCTCGATGCCGACGCAGCGGCGGAAATCGCCAAACGGTTTCCGGGCTGCCGGGTATACGGCGATTTTGCGCGGATGCTGGATGACGTGCGCCCCGACCTGGTGGACATCGTCACGCCGCCGCCGACGCATCTGGCGTTTGTTGCCGCGTGCGTCGAACGCGGCATTCCGGCGATCTGCCAGAAGCCGTTCTGCGGCGGGCTGGCGGACGCGGAAAAGGCGGCCGGGCTGGCCGCCGACAGCGGCGTTACGGTGACCGTGCACGAGAATTTCCGCTTTCAACCGTGGTTCACGGAAACGGCGCGGCTGCTCGGCGAAGGCAGCCTCGGCGAGGTCTATCAGGGCACGTTTCGGCTGCGCCCCGGCGACGGGCAGGGGGCGGACGCGTACCTCGCGCGCCAGCCGTATTTCCAGACCATGCCGCGGCTTCTGGTTCATGAAACCCTGGTCCACCTGATCGACGTGTTCCGCTACCTGTTCGGCGAGGTCGTCTCGGTCAGCGCCGATCTCAGGAAGCTCAATCCGGTCATCGCCGGCGAGGACGCGGGAATCATCCTGCTCGCGTTTGCCGATGGCCGCCGCGCCGTGATCGACGGCAACCGGCTGGTCGATCACGCGGCGAAGAACCGCCGCCTGGTGATGGGCGAGATGCTGATCGAGGGATCCGGGGGCGTGCTGCGGCTCGACGGCGACGGTGACCTGCGCCGCCGCCGCTTCGGCGACAACGACGAGACGCCGGTGCCCTATGACTGGACCGACAACGGTTACGGCGGCGATTGCGTGTACCGGCTCAACGCGCACGTGCTGGACTGCCTGGCGTCGGAACGGACGCCGGTCAACACGGCCGGGGATTATCTGGCGAATCTCAGGATCGTCGAGGCAGTGTATACCTCGACCGAAGAAGGACGGCGTGTCGACCTGTCCGCCATTTGAGCAAGAGGGAAAGCGGATTCAGGCCGACACGACCGCCAATACTGCCAGGGTTGCGGCAGGAAGTGCTCCGGCAGAATTACTTTTCTTCGGCGATCATCATCGCAGTGGCGGCATCGACTTTGGCGGCGGCGGATGCCTGAAGGGCGCGATTGACCTTCTCTTCGAGCAGCGACAAGCGCTCTTCCGTTTCCACGGACGTACAGGCGCCAAGACCCGACACCATCACCAGCATGGCGCCTGCAAGCATGAATCGTCTGAACATAATTATCTCCTTACGCGTCAGCAGGCCGGGATGGCCCTGAAGTAAAGACCGGGACGGCCACCGGTGAACCTACCCGCCGTTTGTGACGGTCTTTTTGCGGTTCGTTTCAGCAATGATGACGATTGCGTGACGAAAATCAGGACGTTGTGGAAATTCCGTGGTCAGGGACTTGAGCGATTTCGGCGGCGATGTCGGTGGCGACATCGAACATGGCGGCGATGGTGCGCCTTTTGGCGTGACGTTTCAGGCACACCAGCGTCACCAGGTTGGTGCCCTGCAGATCGCGGATCGGCAACGCGGTGACGCGGCTGTCGCCGGCGGCTTCGCGTTCCTGCATGAAGCCGAAACCGAGTCCGTGCGCGCAGGCTTCGCGCACCGCTTCGCGGCTGCCCAGTTCCATCACCGGTTCGATCTCGATCTTCTGCTTTTTCAGCGCCGCTTCGAGAATGCTGCGCGTGTTCGAGCCCTGCTCGCGAAGGATCACCGGCTGGCCCGCCAGATCGGCGAGCGCGATGTCGGTGCGCGTCGCCCACGGATGGCCGGCTTCGAAGACGCAGACCATGTTCTGTCGCAACACCTTGACCACGTGCAGGCGGTTGTCGTTGGGCGGGTTGGCCAGCACCCCGGCGTCGACGCGCTGGTTCATCACCGCGTCCAGGGTTTCGTGGGCGTTGCCGAGCATCATGCGGACATCGATTCCGGGATGGCGGGCGCGGTATTCGGCGACCAGATCGAGCGCCACGTGCGGGCCGTCGGCGGCGATGTCCAGATGACCCTGCCTCAGCGCTGACACACCGCCAAGGAACTCGGCGATTTCCGCTTCCTCGGCGAACATCCTCGACGTCATCTCGTACAGCGCCGCGCCGTCGCCGCTCAGCGTGGCACCGCCGCGCGCGCGGTTGAACAGGCTCAGCCCGTAGGTCTCCTCGAGCGCCTGCACATGCAGGGTCACGGCGGGCTGGGTCACGTGCAGCGCCTCGGCGGCGCGGCTGAAGCTGCCTTCGCGGGCGACGGTATGAAAGGCGCGGAGCTGGATGTGGCGCATGCGGAAATTTAGCCTAATATAAGTTTTACTACAATATTTGACTAATTATATTAATTTGATTGGAAAGCCAAACGCCCCGACAATGCCGCCGCGTCATTGATGACAAATAAAGGACACGGGCATGGACAGCGTCGTCTTCAACAAGCCGGCCGGAGACATCGGCCAGATCGAAATTCCGCTGGTGCGGGCGACCGCGGAAAGCCTCGACGGGCTGGGACTTCTGATCTCGCATCCCGATGAAATCCCGATCGAGATCGTGCGCTGGCCGGCGCAGGGCTGGCGCCCGGTGGATTCCGACACCGGCGACGAAGGCGGCACGACCGAGGGTATTTTCGAGTTCTGGTGGGAAAACAACGTCCTGCAGGGCCGCAACAACGCCGTCAACGACCAGTACATTCTCGCCGCAGATGCGCGCTATCCGGAAGCCTTCGATCTCGCCATCGCCGCGGGCATTGCCGAGGACAACGACAGGCGCGAAGCGGCACTGCTGTATCACGCCAACTATCACCCCGACGGGGCGCAGTTGTTCTTTCCCCAGCAGACGGCGCCGTTCGTCGTGCCGCTGGCGCCGCCCGGCGACGACATCCGCCCGGAAAGTTTCACCGCTTACTGGTTCGACGGCACGCAGGGTCTCTACATCCATCCCGACGTCTGGCACGAAACCATGCTGCCGTCCCTGCCCAGGGCGACGTTCTTCGACCGCCAGGGCAAGGTGCACGCCCGCGTCAGCGTCGATTTCCCGGGCGAGTTCGGCGCCTATCTGCGCGTGCCGCTGAAACTGGAGGACTGAAATCATGAGCGACATCACCGTCGACAGCCTGTTCGAGGCGCTTCAGGGTGCCGGCACCGTGCAGTACGGCGCGGAACCGGTCACCGAGCTGGAACACGCCCTGCAGATCGCCGAGCTGGCCGACAAAATGAGCGGCGATCCGGAACTGGTCTGCGCCGCGCTGTTGCACGATATCGGCCGCGTCGCCGTGCGCCAGGACGAAATCTTCGACACCCTGGTGCCCGAGGATATGGGCAAGACCGCCGAAGGTCCGGGTCATCACGACGCCGGGGCAGAATTGCTCAAGGGGCATTTTTCCGAACGGGTGCTGGCCGGCATCCGGCTGCACGTCGATGCCAAGCGCTACCTGTGCACGGTCGATCCCGACTATTACGGCACGCTGTCGGAAGGCTCGATCACGACCATGAAAATGCAGGGCGGCATGATGAGCGACGAAGAAGTGGCCGCGTTCCGCGCCATTCCCTACAGCGAGGACGCGGTGCAGATCCGCCGCTGGGACGACAAGGCCAAGGTGGCCGGTCTTGAAACCCGCCCGCTCGAACACTGGCGCCCGCTGCTCGAACAGCTCATCCACTGAAGCCCGCAAACCCCGCTCCCTGGGCCGTGAATAGCCGTCCCTGAATGGCGGCCCTTCATGCTTCGAGACGCTTCGCTCCTCAGCATGAGGTTTTCACAGTCGCCTCACCCTGAGGAGCGCGCAGCGCGTCTCGAAGGATGGGGACTGGGTGGGGGACTGGGAGGCGGACTTTGATATGTTTCCTCGTCCGCTTAAGTGTTTTAGCATCGACGCATGCTCGATCCGATCACACTCGCCGTCATTTTCGGGACCTTCCTGCTGGCCGGCACGGTCAAGGGGATCATCGGTCTTGGCCTGCCGACCATCTCGCTGGCGCTGCTGACCGTCGCCTTCGATCTGACCACGGCGATGGCGCTGCTTTTGGTGCCGTCGTTCGTCACCAATCTGTGGCAGGCCGCCGTCGGCGGTAACGCCACGGCAATCCTGCGCCGGCTGTGGCCGTTCTTCCTGCTGGCCACGGTCTGCGTCTGGCTCGGCGGGGTCATGCTGACGCAGGTCGATCCGGACCTGCTCGCCGCGCTGCTGGGATTGCTTCTGGTGTTGTATGCCAGCCTCGGCGTCGGCGGCATGACGTTCACCCTGCCGCGTGCCAGCGAGGCCTGGGCGGCACCGGTGTTCGGCGCCGTCAACGGCGTGCTGACCGGGCTGACCGGCTCGTTCGTTGTGCCCGGCGTGATGTTCCTGCAATCGATCGGCCTTGGCCGCGACATGCTGGTGCAGGCGATGGGCATTCTGTTCGCGCTGTCGACGCTGGCGCTCGGCGTGTCGCTCGAAGCCAACGACCTTTTGACGACGGATCACGGCCTGATGTCGGCGTCTGGCGTGCTGCCCGCCGTCATCGGCATGGTCATCGGCCAGAAGATCCGCCACCACCTGTCGGAAACGATGTTCCGCCGCGTGTTCTTCTTCGCGCTGCTGGTGCTCGGTTTCTACATCGCCGCCAGCGCGCTGATGGCGACTTCGGGCGGAGCCGCCTGAGATGGAAACGGCGGGGGGCGACGTTCTCGGCGCGATGGCGCTGGCGCTGGGCGCGGCGTGGGCCAGCGGCATCAATCTGTATCTGGCGGCGCTGATGATCGGCGGTCTCGGCATGACCGGCGCCGTCGACCTGCCGCCCGATCTTCAGGTGCTGGCCAGCCCGACGGTGCTGGCCGTCGCGGCGGTGCTGTATGCACTGGAGTTCTTCGCCGACAAGATCCCCGGCGTCGACAGCCTCAACGACGCGCTGCACACCTTCATCCGCATTCCCGCCGGCGCGCTTTTGGCGATGGGCAGCGTATCCGGTGTCGCCGAGCCGTGGCAGGCCGCCGCGGCGTTGGTGCTGGGCGGTGTCGTCAGCGCCGGATCGCACGCCGCCAAGACCGGCGGGCGGGCGCTCATCAACACCTCGCCGGAGCCGTTCTCGAACTGGTTCGCGTCCATCTTCGAGGACGTCATCGTCATCGTCGGCCTGCTGCTGGCGCTGTTCAAGCCGGCGGTGTTCCTGATCTGGATGGCGCTGTTCGCGCTGTTGCTGATCTGGCTGCTGCCGAAACTGCTGCGTGGTCTGCGCGCGATCTGGCAACGGCTGCAGGGGCTGCGCGGCGCGAATGCCGAACCGGGCCGGGGCCTCGCCGCGACCTTCAAGGGACCGCCGGACAGTGCCGGTCCATCCGCCCGTCCGCCCGCCGAGCGGCCATGACGCTGCGGCTCCCTGGTACATTGCTTTTGGTCTGCGGCCTGATATTGCCGTTACAAGCCATGGCGCAGTCCGCGAGCCCGGCCGATCCCGACGAGATCATCCTGCTTCCCTATCCCGACCGGATCGAGGCCTTGAGGGCGCCGGTCAACGTTGCGCTCCGCTACAAGACGTCGCCGCCCCGCAAGTTCGTCACCGACATCGTCTGGGGGCCTGAAAAGGCGCCCGGCCTCTATCGCCTCAACGCCCAGGGCAGTGTCGAGGTGACGGTCGGCAAGGACGGCCCGGTGATGACGATGACGCGCGGCGCCACCAGTTTCACCTTCGGCCCAAAGACCGTGGCGCGCGCTGATGCGGGCAAGATCGTCGCCGACATCACGCCCGAGGGTGGTTTCCGCCAGATCGCCCTACATCTGCCGGGACTGGACACCAAGGCACACCGCCAGCAGTTCGCGCTGCTCGGCAGCGGTCTGGTTGACAGCGGCCGGGTGCCGCCGTTCCGGCGCCTGCAGAACCGCGCCGGCCCGGACGACAGTGACGGCGGAACCCAGCTCAAGCGCGAAAAGGATGCCCGCATCGATTTGCTGGAAGCGATGCAGCCGATGCTCGGCCTGGTTCTGGAAACCGGGGCGACGGGGGTGCATACCGGCTCCAGGATGACCGTGCTGAGACGCGATCTCGGCGATCTGTTCCGCGATGCCGGGCCGATCCCGCTCCGCGTCGAGGGCAAGGTCGTCGGCCTGTCCGAGATCGACAACCGGCGCTTCCTGACCCTCAAGCTGGACCGCGCCGAGATGGCGCCGCCGATGCGCGCCATCATCGACGGCTACGCGCTGATCGATATCGACACGGCGCTGCCGGAAACAGTGGTCGCGACCATCGAACTGGTGATCCTGCAGGGTACCGACACCACGGTGTTCCGCTTCGTCGAGCGCCGCGCGCTGATCCCGGAGGTCGAGAAGACGCAGTGAGCCATCCTCATGCTGAGGAGCGAAGCGTCTCGAAGCATGCATACCGCCACATCCTTCGAGACGGCCTTTCAGGCCTCCTCAGGATGAGGTTTCGTTATTCTTATCCCGAGGAACTCGGCGCGACGGGACTTTCCTGTGCCCCAAACAGCGGCTAACTTGCCATCATGAAGTACAAAAGCATCGCCATCGTCGCGGCGCCGACCGCGGAAGCCGCCGAAGCCAGGGTCCGGCTGGCCCGGAAGTACGGCAACGTCTCGGTCGAGGAGGCCGACGTCATCGTCGCGCTCGG
Source organism: Thalassospiraceae bacterium (assembly GCA_038100295.1). GTDB lineage: Bacteria > Pseudomonadota > Alphaproteobacteria > Rhodospirillales > Casp-alpha2 > UBA4479. Next base: position 4,033 of record JAYNVG010000033.1, on the reverse strand, counting down.
CGGCGACGGCATGATGCTGCACACCATCCACGACCTGATGGAACGCAGGATTCCCATCTACGGCATGAACCGTGGCTCGGTCGGGTTCCTGATGAACGAATACGCCGAGGACGATCTCGAGGCCAGGCTCGACAGGGCGGAACTGATCGAACTGCACCCGCTGCAGATGGAAGCCACGGACATCGACGGCAGACTACATACCTCGCTGGCCATCAACGAGGTGTCGCTGATCCGTGAAACCCGCCAGGCGGCGAAAATCCGCATCATCGTCGACGGCGTCGCCCGGCTCGACGAAATGATGTGCGACGGCGTGCTGGTCTCCACGCCTGCGGGCTCCACGGCCTACAACCTGTCCGCAAGCGGGCCGATCATTCCGCTCGGCAACGAACTTCTGGCGCTGACGCCGATCAGTGCGTTCCGGCCCCGGCGCTGGCGCGGCGCATTGCTGCCGGCGAAGGCGAAGATCACCTTCGTGGTGCTCGATCCCGCGGACCGCAGGGTCAGCGCCACCGCCGACTTCCACGAAGTCCGGGGTGTCGCCGCCGTGCACATTTCGCAGACCGACAAGCATGCGCCGCAACTGCTGTTCGATCCGGAACACAACCTCGAGGAACGGGTACTCCGGGAGCAGTTCAGCGCGTGAGTGCCTACGAGGAAGCCGAAGACCGTCCCGACAAACCCGACAGGCGCGGCTGGAAACAGCAGGTGCCGATCATCGTCGGGACCCTGCTTTGGGGGTCGTTCGGCGGCTGGCTGTTCTCGCTCGCCGGGATACCGCTGGCGTGGATGATCGGCGCCATGATGTTCACCGCCGGCCTCGCCATCTTCGGGGTGCGCCTGAAGGGGCCGGGCAAGAGCCGCTCCATCATGATCACCGTGCTGGGGGTGATGCTCGGCAGCGCCTTCACGCCGGCCATCCTCGAACACGCGGCGAGCTGGATCGTTTCCATCATCGTGCTGCTGATCTTCGTCGTCGTGATCACGGTGGTCCTGACGTGGGGATTTCAGCGCTTCGCCGGCATGGACAAGCCCGAGGCGCTGCTGGCGGCGACGCCGGGCGGCTTCGGCGAGATGATCCTGATCGCCGAAAGCTACGGTATCGACGTCCGTTCGATCTCGCTGATCCACGCCACGCGGGTCATGTTCACGGTGATGCTGATCCCGTTCTATTTCCGCATCTTCGAGGGATACACCCCGCCCACGGTGTCGCCGATGGGGTCGATCAACGACCTCGGACTGGCCGACGGTGCGATCCTCGCGGCGTGCGCGATTGTCGGCTATCTGGGGGCGAAGCGGCTGGGGATTCCGGCGGCGGCGCTGCTGGGGCCGATGTTCATCAGCGCCGTGGTGCATTTCACCGGCCTGACCACGGCCAAGCCGCCGGGCGAACTGGTGAACCTCGCGCAGATCGTCATCGGCACCAATGTCGGCTGCCGTTTCGTCGGCGTCGAGCGGCGCCAGCTCATCAACCCGGTCGGGGTCGGCATCATCGGTGCCTCGGTGACACTGGGCCTGGCGATGGTCGCGGCATCGCTGCTGCACCAGTTCACGCAGCTCGATTATCACGCGCTGTGGATTTCCTTCGCGCCGGGCGGTCTGGCCGAGATGACGCTGATCAGCCTCGCCATGCACATCGACACGGCGTTCGTGTCCACGCACCACATCGTCCGCATCCTGTTCATCGTCATGTCGATCTCGGTGGTGACGCGGGTGCTGTTCGGCAAGCCCAAGCACGATAGCAACTGAAGCCCCTCTCCCGGCGAGCAAAGCTCGCCACCCTCTCCCCAAGGAGAGGGGAGCTCAGCGGTGATCGGCGCCGACGGCGTCGGCGACATGCTCGAAGCCGTCACGTTTCAACAGTCCCGCCAGCGCGCGGCAGACGCGGCCCGGCAGCGACGGGCCTTCGAACACCATCCCGGAATAGAGCTGCACCAGCGAGGCGCCGGCGCGGATTTTCGCATACGCATCGGCGCCCGACGCGATGCCGCCGACGCCGATCAGCGGGACGGTGCCGCCGGTGGCCTTGTAGAAATCGGCGATCACCTTCGTCGACAGGTTGGTCAGCGGCTTGCCGCTGAGGCCGCCGGTCTCGGCCTTGTCGGCGCTTTTCAGGTGCGGCGGCCGGGTGATGGTGGTGTTGGTGGCGATCAGCCCGTCGACCGCATCGGTCATGGCGACGGCGGCGATGTCGGCGATGTCGGCGTCGGTCAGGTCGGGCGCGACCTTGACCAGCAGCGGCGGGCGGTTGTCGGGAACGGTGCTGTCGAGTGCCGTGCGGACCCGCGCGATCAGTGCTTCCAACTCGGCCCGGTCCTGCAGCGCGCGCAGCCCCGGCGTGTTGGGGCTGGAGACGTTGACGACGATGTAGTCCGCGAAACCGGCCAGCTTTTCGATGCCGATCACGTAATCCGCCGCCGCGTCCCCGGTTTCCTTGTTCTTGCCCAGATTGACGCCGATCACGCCGAGCGTGCGCGAGGGCGGCAGCCTGGAAAGCATCTCGGCGGCGTGGTTTGCGCCCTTGGAATTGAAACCCATGCGGTTGATGACGGCGGCGTCCTCGTCGAGGCGGAACAGCCTAGGCTTCGGATTGCCGGGCTGCGGGCGCGGTGTGACCGAGCCGATCTCGACGAAACCGAAGCCCAAGGCCAGTGCCTGCATCGGCACACCGGCGTCCTTGTCGAAACCGGCGGCAAGGCCGACCGGGTTCTTGAAGCGCCTTCCCCAAAGCTCGGTTTCCAGCACCGGGTCGGCATAGGGCGCGCCTGACACCAGCCGGTTGGCGAGCGCCCACAGCGCCAGGTTATGCGCCGTCTCCGGGCTCAGCATCCGCACCAGCGGCCACGTCAGACTGTAGGCGTCCACCCTCAGGCGTCCTCCTCATCTGGTGGCGGGAAGCCGTCCGGGAACACGTGGATGCCCTCGTCGTCGAGCGGCAGCGGCGTGGTCTCGATCACCGCGCCGATGTCGAGCGGGCCGTACAGATGCGGGAACAACTGGCCGCCCCGGGACGGTTCCCACTTCAGCGCATCGCCGAGCGCCTTGGCGTCGACGGCCAGCAAAAGAATGCCGTCCTGGCCGCGGCGGTGCCTGGCCGCCGAGGTCCAGACCTGGTCCCTGGTCGAAAAATGAATGAAGCCGTCGGCGCGGTCCTGGCTGGAGCCGTTGTAGCGGCCGCTCTCCAGCGCCATGACCCACTCGTCGGCGCGGCACATGTGGTAGATGACATCGTCGCTCATGGCGGGCAAAGTAGCCCATCATCCGCGTCCAGTAAAATGCGGATCGGCCACCCGGGAGAGCGACATGAGCGCACGCACCATCGACGTTGACGACCGTCTGTACGAATACATGCTCGATGTCGGGGTGCGCGAGCAGGCGATCCTTGCCGAACTGCGCGAAGCCACCGCCGATCACGAATGGGCGCGCATGCAGATCTCGCCGGAACAGGGCCAGTTGATGCAGATGCTGGTCAGGATGCTGGGCGCGAAAAACTGTATCGAGGTCGGCACCTTCACCGGCTATTCGGCGCTGGCGGTGGCGCTGGCGCTGCCCGACGACGGCAGGCTCGTCGCCTGCGACATCTCGAAGGAGTTTACCGACGTCGGCAAGCCGTTCTGGGAAAAGGCCGGGGTCGCCGGCAAGATCGACCTTAGGCTCGCGCCGGCGTCGGAAACGCTCGATGCGATGATCGCGGCCGGTGAGGCCGGGCGCTACGACTTCGCCTTCATCGACGCCGACAAATCGGGATACCCGGATTATTTCGAACGCTGCCTGTCGCTGATCCGCCATGGCGGCGTGATCGCCGTCGACAACATCTTCATGGGCGGCGGCGTCGCCGATCCCGAAACCGGGTCGGACAACGCCCGGGCGATGCGGAAGTTCAATGCGGCGCTGAAGGGCGATGCCCGCGTCGATATCTCGCTGGTGCCGATCGGCGACGGCCTGACGCTGGCCAGGAAGGTATAATGCTCAAGACATATTTAGGGGCTGACATAGATAAGGAATTTTCTTTATGAGTGTCAGATGGTTAGCAGAA
>JAYNVG010000032.1:0-34423 GCA_038100295.1 Thalassospiraceae bacterium | reverse complement strand
ATGCTCGTGCTTGGGGTCAGTACCACCCGGGCGTGCCGGCGGCGCAGCAGGCGCAGGAGCCGGCGGAGGCGGTGCTTTTGCTTCGGTCAACTGCTTGGGCGCGGCCTGGGCCGGTGCAGGTGCTTTCGGTGCGGCGGCGATCTTCGGGGCCGGGGCCGTGGTTTTCGGTGCTGCCGGCTTCGACGCCATCTTCGGCGCGCTTGCGGGCTGACGCAGGGTGACGCCGGCGTTCGCGCCCGGGGCCGGGACATGCAGGGTCGAATGCGGCATGTTCGGTCCCGGCATCAGCAGACCGCCGGTTGCGACCGGCGCCGGCATGTAGCCATACGACGGCTGGACCGGTGCTGGGGCCGCGCCGCCATTCAGCGCCCCCCAGTTGATCTGCACGTTGTCGGTCGCCGACTGATACGAGGACGTCTGTGCCGTCGCGGTGGCGGAGGACAGAACCAAAACCGCAAGCGCGGTGCAGCCGAGTAATCCGATACCGTATTGGCGGGATCTCTGATTTTCCTGTTGGCGGTCCATAATGCCTCCACTGCCCTGAAAGAGCCGCGCACTTTTGCACGCTGAATTATCGCAAAAGAAAATACCGAACAGAAGGCCCGGCCTCAACCGCTTTACGTGTTTTTAGCGGCGTTCTTCAATAATTGCCGGAAATCGCGGTCAAGGGAAGCGTTCGTCGCAACGATTTCACCGCTTTCCAGCATACGGTCGCGGCCTGCGAAATCGCTGACGATGCCGCCGGCCTCGCGGACCAGCAAAACGCCGGCCGCCATATCCCAACTGGAAAGGCCACGCTCCCAGAAGCCGTCGTAGCGTCCGGCGGCGACAAAGGCGAGATCGAGCGAGGCCGCGCCGAAGCGCCGGACGCCCGCTGAAGCGCCCATCACGGCCTGAAGTTCGGATATGAAGGTTTCGTGACCATCACGTCCGAGAAACGGAATGCCGGTGGCGAACAGGGATTCCTGGATCTGTGAACGGCCGGATACACGCAAACGGGAATCGCGCAGGAACGCGCCCTTGCCCCGTTCGGCATAATAGAGGTCGTCTGTGATCGGGTTGTAGATGACGCCGGCTTCGATCCGCTTGTCGCGTTCAAGTGCCACGGACACCGCGAAGTGGGCGATGCCGTGCAGGAAGTTCGTGGTGCCGTCCAGCGGATCGATGATCCATTTGTTCGATATGTCCGAACCTTCGAGAACGCCGCCTTCCTCGAGCACGAAGCCGTAGGCCGGGCGCGATTTCTGCAACTCCTCGACAAGGATCTTCTCGGCCTTGGTGTCGGCCTTGGTGACGAAATCGGCGGGACCTTTCTTGAGGACCTGCAGATTTTCGATTTCACCGAAATCGCGCGTCAGCGCGCGCCCCGCTTTTTGCGCGGCATTCACCATGATGGTCAGGAGCGGGGTCAGGCGATTGGACATAAAGTGTGGTTACCGTCAGTCTTTGGCGCGTTCGACGTAGCTGACGTCGCGGGTGTCGACGACGATCCGCGTGCCGGCTTCGATGTGCGGCGGAACGAGCACCTTCACGCCGTTTTCAAGAACCGCCGGCTTGTAGGATGACGAAGCCGTCTGGCCCTTGACCACGGCGTCGGCCTCGACGACCTCGAGGGTTACGTGCTGCGGCAGTTCGACGCCGAGCGGCTCGCCTTCGAAGGTTTCGATCATGACGTTCATGCCGTCCTGCAGAAACGGCACCGCGCTCTCGCCGACGGCTTCCGTCGACAGCGCGATCTGCTCGAAGCTTTCGCCGTCCATGAAGGTGTGCATGTCGCTGTCGGAGAACAGATATTGATATTCGATCTGCTCGAGGCGCACGCGCTCGACCTTTTCGGATGAGCGGAAGCGTTCATTGAGCTTGGTGCCGTCGCGGATGTCCTTCAGTTCAACCTGGAGGTACGCGCCGCCCTTGCCCGGCTGCGTGTGTGCGATTTTCACGGCGCGCCAGAGGCGGCCCTGATGTTCGATGACCATCCCCGGACGGATGGCGTTGCCGTCAATCTTCATGTCGATCAAGTCCTGAAAGTATGTCGAGTGGGTCACGCCCGGCGCGGGTTCTATCAGGTCGTATGGGGGCGTGTCACCGAAAACTTATGCAAGCCGGGCGTTTCAGCCGCGCTGCAATTTGTTGTCGAAGGCCAGAACCCCCGCTTCGGGGCCGTCCGGGTGGTTCCAGATGCAGCCGATGACGGCGAGATAATCGGCGCCGGCCTGAACCAGGGGGGCGCAGTTTTCGGCTGTGATGCCACCGATGGCGACGCAGGGCAGGGTCGTCATCTGCGACCAGATCTCGAGGATTTCCGGATCGGCGTGGTGCTTTGTTTCCTTGCTGGCGGACGGAAAGAACGCGCCGAAGGCGACGTAATCGGCGCCGCGTTCGCCGGCTTCGATGGCGAGATCGCGGCTGGCGTGGCAGGTGACGCCGATGATGCCGTCCGGCCCCAGAAGCTTGCGGGCCTCGTCGTAGTCCGCGTCCTCCTGGCCGATATGCACACCGTCGCAGCCGGTCTCGGCGGCGATGTCGGGGCGGTCGTTGATGATCAGCGGCAGATCGAAGCCGTGACACACCGGGCGCAGGATGTCCGCGGCGCGCCGGAAATCGTCGTCGCCGACATCCTTGAGGCGCAGTTGCACGGCACCGACCAGTTCCGGCTTCGCGGCGATGGTACGCTCCAGCAGGGCCGCGAACGGTGCCGGATCGATCTGCGGCGGCGTCAGCAGGTACAGCTTGCAGGGGTCGTTCGTCGATGGATCGCTCATTGCAGGGATTCCGCTTGCAGCCAGTCGGTTAAGCGCTCGGCGCCGTTATGGTCGTCATGCGCGGCCATGTCATAAGCGTTGATCGGGGCGCCGTCCAGCACCGTGCCGTCGGTCATGTCGCGGAATTTCGCCAGCACCTCGTCGGCGGCGTCGAGGCGGATATGCCTCAGCCCCACCCGCAACGCCTCCAGCGCCTGGCCGGGATCGGCGGCGCAGTCGATGACGACGCTGATCCCCTTGGGCGGCGGGGTGCCCGGATCGCCTTCGGTCATCCGCAGAAAGACTTCCGGCCCCATATAAGCAGCGGCGCCCGGCGCGCTTATCAGCGTCACCGGGCGTCCGAGTTTTAGCGAGGCGGCCACGGCATCCCGCACATGACCGATGGTGTGAACGATAACGAAAGGCCCCGAGAGCCCGGTCATTAAAGTCCGGCCATCACCATTGCCGTGTCCGGCATCCGGTTCGAGAAGCCCCATTCGTTGTCGTACCAGCTCAGCACGCGGACAAGGTTGCCCTCGATCACCTGCGTCTGCGTGGCGTCGAACGTCGAGCTGTTCGGATTGTGGTTGAAGTCGATGGAAACCAGCGGCTCGGTATTGTAGCCGAGCACGCCCTTGAGCGGGCCTTCGGCGGCGGCCTTCATGGCTTCGTTGATTTCTTCGGCCGTGGTGTTGCGTCCGGCGACGATCTTGAGGTCGATCAGCGAGACGTTCTGCGTCGGCACGCGGACCGAGGTGCCGTCCAGCTTGCCCTTCAGTTCCGGCAGCACCAGGCCGACGGCCTTGGCCGCACCCGTCGAAGTCGGGATCAGCGATGCCGACGCGGTGCGTGCGCGGCGCGGGTCGGAGTGCAGGGTGTCCAGCGTGCGCTGGTCGCCGGTGAAGGCATGGATCGTCGTCATGAAGCCTTTTTCCAGACCGACCAGGTTGTCCAGCACGTGTGCGACCGGGGCCAGGCAGTTGGTGGTGCACGATGCGTTCGAGACGATGGTGTCGTCGGCGGTCAGGGACTGGTGGTTGACGCCATAGACGATGGTCTTGTGCACGTCCTTGCCGGGGGCCGAGATCAGAACCTTCTTGGCGCCCGCTTCGATGTGCTTGCCGGCGGTCGCGATGTCGGTGAAGAAACCGGTGCACTCGAAGGCGATGTCGACGCCAAGCTCACCCCACGGCAGGTTCGCCGGATCGCGTTCGGCGGTGACCTTCATCGGGCCGGTGCCGACGTCGATGCTGTCGCCGTCGACGGTGACGGTACCCGGGAACGGGCCGTGCGTGGAGTCGTAACGGAACAGGTGAGCATTCATGTCCACCGAGCCGAGATCGTTGATCGCCACGACCTCGATATCGGTGCGCTTGCTTTCCATGATGCCGCGCAATACGAGACGACCGATCCGACCAAATCCGTTAATGGCAACACGTACGGCCATTGTTTCCTCCTGAGCTGGCCGCAGCCTTGAGGCGCGGCATATGTGGTTAAAGATGATATTTCGCGGGCAAAAAAACGGGTTTCCCGGGAAACGTCAACGACTGTTTATGTACGCAGCCGTTATAGAAATGACGTTGATTGGAAAAACTTACGTGTTCTCATTATTCTAGCCGCAATTTCTCAGGTAATAATTGACCTTAATCACCGAACGGGATTAGGGTCTCGTCAGTTTAAGCCGAAAGGCTCGATTCTGAGGCATACCCGGGGGACTATTCGTTGTCGACATCGACCATCGCCAAGGCGTCACGTGTCGAGCGCGCTTTCGAGAGACTGGAAGCCGCGGTTGACCGGCTGGATGTTGCGCTGTCGTCGCGCGGTGAAGCTACGGGCGGCGGTGCCGACAGCGATGTTCTCGACAGACTACGCCGAGAAAACGCCGAACTGAAGGACCTCAACCGGGCCGCCGCCGACCGTCTGGCCGGCACGATCCAGCGTCTCGATTCCCTCCTCAAAGACAAGCCGGCGTCCTGACATGGCGCAGGTCACCGTCACCATCAACGACCGGCGTTACAACGTCGCCTGCGACGACGGTCAGGAAGCGCATCTGGCCCGCCTCGGCGCCTACATCGACCGCCGTGTCAGCGAACTGGTCGCAGCCGTCGGCCAGATCGGCGATGCCAAGCTTTTGGTCATGGTGTCCTTGCTGATCGCCGACGAACTGTCGGATGCGTACGCCGAAATGGATACGCTGAAATCCGGCGGCAAGGGCGCTGCAGCCGCCGCCGAGGCCGAGGGCCGGCTGGGTGAAAGCCTGGAAAAATTGTCTGCGCGCATCGAAAGCATTGCCGAGAGCCTGGAACAGACCTAACTTGGGTCTTGGCGGGCTGCGGAGTGCGTCAGGCCTACGTTATCCCTGGGGCCTAAATCCACCGTACGGGAGCTGTCCCTGTCAGTCCTCTGGGATTGGTATTCACGGCGCCCACCTGCTGAAGCAGGCCACGGAGGATCTCACGGCCAACGGCTCATGCGGCCCGTCATTTGTTTTCTCTACATCAGCCTGTTAGTGCTGAACACATGTCTGATACGGCTATCCAGAAAGACCAGCAGCGACGGGCTGCGGCAACGCGCCGCAAGGCGCTTTTCGGCGCCGTTCCCGATGCCGGGGAGCGTCTGGCATCGCATGTGATTTCCCAAGCCGCCGCGCTTGACCTCGACGCCGCGCCGAAGGTGGTGTCTGTTTTCTGGTCGATGGGGTCGGAAATCGATACCCGCCCGTTACTCTCCTTGCTGCACGCCGCAAAACACATCACGGCGCTGCCGGTGGTGGCGGCCAAGGCGTCGCCGCTGGTGTTCCGCCGCTGGGCGCCGGGCGATGCGCTCGTCGACGGCGGTTTCGGCACCTCGATCCCGTCGCCCGACGCCGAAACCGTTCAGCCGCAGATCCTGTTCGTGCCGTTGCTGGCATTCGACGATAGCGGATTGCGGCTCGGTTACGGCGGCGGATTTTACGACCGGACGCTTGAAAAACTGCGTGCTCTCGACCCGGCCGTCAGAGCCATAGGTGTTGCTTTTTCCGGGCAACGGGTAGACACCGTGCCCCGGGAGCCATACGACCAGCCTCTCGACGGGATGGTGACGGAGGCGGGTTTGACGATGTACGGCGGCAAGGAAACGACATGAGAATTCTGATCATCGGCGATGTCGTCGGCAGTGCCGGCCGCGCGGTACTCAACGGCAACCTGCCGTCGCTCCGCGAACGGCTGAAGACCGATTTCGTGATCGTCAACGGCGAGAACGCTGCGCACGGCTTCGGCATCACCGGCTCGATCTGCGACAGTTTCTATCAGGCCGGCGCCGACTGCATCACCACGGGCAACCACGTATTCGACCAGCGCGACGTGCTTTCGCAGATGGAACGCGACGACAAGATCCTGCGCCCGATCAATTATCCCCCCGACACGCCGGGCAAGGGCTTCGGCATCTTCAAGACCGAAGCCGGCAAGCGCATCCTGGTCGCCAACGTGATGTGCCGGCTGTTCATGGAACTGCTGGACGATCCGTTCCGCGCCCTCGACGATCTGTTGAAGCGCTACAAAATCGGCCGCGACGTCGATGCCATCATTTTCGATGTGCATGGCGAAGCGACCAGCGAGAAACAGGCCATCGCGCATTTCGTCGATGGCAGGGCCAGCGTCGTGGTGGGCACGCATACGCACGTGCCGACCGCCGACACCTGGGTGCTGCCTGGCGGCACGGCGTACCAGACGGATCTCGGCATGACCGGCGATTACGATTCGGTCATCGGCATGAAGAAGGAATTGTCGGTGCAGCGGTTTCTCTCCAAGGGAGAAAGAATCCGCCTGGAACCGGCGGGAGACGACGGCACTCTGTGCGGTTGTTTCGTGGTGCTGGACGACAAGTCCGGGATGGCCAGGCGGATAGAGCCGGTCCGTGTCGGCGCCCGGCTTTCGGAGACAATCCCGAAACCATGAACGCCATTCCGGCGGCAAAAAATGAATTGCATGCCCAATTCTTGACATATTGCCCCTGAATGATGTTCCAGAAGGCTCGGCGCGGTATTCATTTGCCCGCCTCAATTGTAATATGGAGCGATTCGCGGCACGCATTGGCGTCGCCGCGTTTGCAGATGGAAAAAGAGACGGAACGAACCAACCATGGCCGGCCATTCAAAATTCAAGAACATCATGCACCGCAAGGGTGCGCAGGACGCCAAGCGCGCGAAGGTCTTCGCCAAGCTCGGCAAGGAACTTTCCATTGCCGCACGTGCCGGTGACGACCCGGGTTTCAACCCGAGGCTCCGTCTGGCGATCGCCAATGCGAAATCACAGAACATGCCGAACGACAACATCAAGCGCGCGATTGCGCGCGGTGTCGGCGGCGACGGCGAGAACTACGAGGAAATCCGCTACGAAGGTTACGGCCCCGGCGGCGTCGCGATGATCGTTGAAGCGCTGAGCGACAACCGCAACCGCACCGCGTCGGAAGTTCGCTCGGCATTTTCCAAGCACGGCGGCAATCTCGGCGAAACCGGCAGCGTCAACTTCATGTTCGACCGCATCGGCAGCATCGTCTATCCGGCCGATGTCGCGAGTGCCGAGGACATGTTCGAAGCCGCCCTCGAGGCCGGCGCGACGGATGTCGCCAGTGACGAGGACGGCCACGCCATTTCCTGCGATCCCGACGACTTCGCGGACGTGCGCGAGGCGCTGGCGGAAAAATTCGGCGATCCGGAAAGTGGCGGCCTCGAATGGAAGCCGCAGAACACCATCGAGGTCGATGCCGACACCGCCGGGACGCTGTTCAAGCTGATCGAGGTGCTCGAAGACAACGACGATGTGCAGACGGTGTCGTCGAACTTCGACGTCTCCGACGAAATCATGGCGGCGCTCAGCGCCTGATCGGGAGTATTACGTGCGGTTGATCGGTTTCGATCCGGGGCTACAGACGACAGGGTGGGGCGTTATCGAAGCCGTCGGCAACCGCTTGAGCTATGTCGCGGACGGGCTGGTCAGCACGTCCGCGAAGGCGTCGCTGTCGGAGCGTCTGGTTGAATTGCACGCCGGCCTCAAGGACGTGATCGCCGAATACGCGCCCGAAGAAGCCGCCGTCGAGGAAACCTTCGTCAACAAGAACGCGGTCTCCACTCTGAAGCTCGGGCAGGCGCGCGGTATCGTGCTTCTGGTGCCGGCACTTGCGGGTCTGTATGTCGCCGAGTACCTGCCCAACCTGGTCAAGAAAACCGTCGTCGGCTCCGGCCATGCGCAGAAGGAACAGGTGCAGATGATGGTGAAGACCCTGCTGCCCGGAGCAAAGATCGCCGGCGCCGATGCCGCCGATGCGCTGGCCGTCGCCATCTGCCACGCACATCATCGCGGGACCGCGGACAGGGTCCGCAAGCTGGCGAGAGCCGCACAATGATCGCGCGCCTCAAGGGCATCATCGAGGACATCGGTGACGACTGGGCCGTCATCGACGTCAACGGCGTCGGCTATCTGGTCTTCGCGTCGGGCCGCACGCTGGGCCGGCTCGCCGTGGGCGAGGCTGCCGTGTTCTTCATCGAAACCCATGTCCGCGAGGATCACATCCACCTGTACGGTTTTTCCGAAACCCTTGAGCGGGACTGGTTCAAGCTGCTGACCACGGTGCAGGGCGTCGGCGCCAAGGTCGGCTTGGCGATCCAGAGCGTGCTCAGCGCCGACGAGGTCAGCCGCGCCATCCTGTCGGGTGACAAGGCGGCGATCACCCGTGCCCCCGGTGTCGGCCCGAAGCTGGCGGCACGGATCATTTCCGAACTGAAGGACAAGGTCGGCTCGATCACGCTCGGCCAGTCGCTGAAGACCGAAGTCGGCGCCCGGGCAGGTGCTCCGGCAGACACGGCGCAGGGGGCGATCTCCGACGCGGTGTCGGCGCTGGTCAATCTGGGTTACAGCCCGTCGCAGGCGCTGGGCGTGGTTGCCGAAGCCGCCGGCGAGATCGGCGAATCTGCCGGTGTCGGCCAGTTGATCAAGGCCGGACTTTCCAAGCTGGCGCCCGCCGACACGCGGGCCGGTTCACGGACGGGGGGCCGCTAGATGGCCGAGGGTGAGCGCATTCTGGAAACGGAAAGCTTGCCCGGCGACGCGCCGGATGCGGCGCTGCGTCCGCAACGGCTCGACGATTTCGTCGGCCAGCCACAAGTCCGTTCCAACCTCAAGGTGTTCGTCGAGGCGTCGATCAGCCGTTCCGAGCCGCTCGATCATGTGCTGTTCTATGGCCCGCCGGGTCTCGGCAAGACGACCCTGGCATCCATTGTCGCCAAGGAAATGGGCGTCGGGTTCCGCGCCACGTCCGGTCCGGTGATCGCCAAGGCCGGTGATCTGGCGGCGATCCTGACCAACCTCGAAGCGGGCGACGTGCTGTTCATCGACGAAATCCACCGTCTCAATCCGGCGGTCGAGGAAATCCTTTATCCGGCGATGGAGGATTTTCAGCTCGACCTGATCATCGGCGAAGGCCCGGCGGCGCGTTCGGTGCGGATCGACCTGCCGCGTTTCACGCTGGTCGGCGCGACGACACGCTCGGGCTTGATCACGACGCCGCTCCGCGAACGCTTCGGGATTCCGATGCGTCTCGAATTCTATGGCGAGGACGATCTCCGCCACATCATCTCGCGGGGTGCCGGCCTGCTCGGCATGGACCTGACCGACGACGGTGCCCGCGAAATCGCCAAGCGTGCCCGAGGCACGCCGCGCGTTGCCGGGCGGCTGCTGCGCCGGGTCCGTGACTTCGCCGCCGTCGCCGGTCATTCGCCGGTCGATGCCGAGGCCGCCGACGCGGCGCTGAACAGGCTCGATGTCGACAAGCGCGGACTGGATGCAATGGACCGCCGCTATCTGAGCTGCATCGCCGACAATTACGGCGGTGGGCCGGTCGGCGTCGAAACGCTGGCGGCTGCCCTTTCTGAACAGCGTGACACCATCGAGGAAGTGATCGAGCCGTACCTGATCCAGCAGGGGCTGCTGATGCGCACACCGCGTGGTCGCGCCCTGACGGGGGACGGTTTCAAGCACCTGGGTCTGAAGCCGCCGGCCAACCTGAGCCAGCTCGAACTGATCGAAGACACCGCCGGGGACGACGATGCCTGACGCCGGAAATGCCTACTTGCACACGCTTGCCGTCCGCGTCTACTACGAAGACACGGACGCGGGCGGTATCGTCTATTACGCCAATTATCTGAAATACGCCGAACGAGCGCGCACCGAGTTGCTGCGCGCGAACGGCATCGAAAACGGCGCGCTGATGGAAACCGACAGGATCGCCTTCGCTGTCCGCGAGTGTCATGCCGATTACATCAAGCCGGCGCGTCTCGACGATGCGCTGGAGGTCCGGACCCGGGTCATCGAGGTCGGCGGCGCCAGCCTGCGCATGCATCAGGATATCTGCCGCGACGGCGATGTTCTTGTCGCCGTGCAGGTGCGGCTGGCGTGTATGGATATCACCAGCGGTGCGCCGAAACGGCTGCCGGCGGTGGTCAGGGATGCCTTGGCGAAAACGCAGGCAATCACATGAGAATGAAAGACGAGCGGAGTTAAGGTATGGAAAATCAAGCAGTAGATGCCGCCATGATGGCCGGCTCGGTCGGGGCCGACCAGTTTGCGGTCATGTCGATGTTCCTGCGCGCCGACATCGTCGTCAAGACGGTGATGGTGATGCTGGTGCTGGCATCGATCTGGTGCTGGGCGATCATTTTCGAAAAGCTTCTGACGGTGCGCCGTCTCAACAAGCGCTCGAGCGAATTCGAGCAGGCCTTCTGGTCGGGCAAGTCGCTGGACGATCTTTTCGACCGCGTTGCCGCCAATCCGCGCGATCCGATGGCGGCCGTGTTCTCGGCGGCGATGCGTGAATGGCGGCGGGTTTCGGGCAGCGGTTCGGCAAACTTCAAGGTCGGCCTGGGCGAGCGTATCGACCGCGTCATGCAGATCACCGTGCACCGGGAAATGGACCGCGCCGAGAAATACATGACGTTCCTGGCGACGACCGGGGCGACGGCGCCGTTCATCGGCCTGTTCGGCACGGTGTGGGGCATCATGCACAGCTTCCAGTCGATCGCGATTTCGGCCAACACCTCGCTGGCGGTCGTCGCCCCCGGTATTGCGGAAGCCCTGTTCGCGACTGCGCTGGGACTGCTGGCGGCGATCCCGGCGGTTGTCGCCTACAACAAGCTGAGCCGCGATCTCGACCGCTATGCCGGGCGGCTGGAAAGTTTTGCCGGCGAGTTCTCGGCGATCCTGTCGCGCGAGATGGATTCCTAGGAGCAGTTCATGGCGATCATCACCCAACGCCTGAGCGGCGGCGGCCGGTTCGGCCGACAGCGCCGCCGTCCGATGAGCGATATCAACGTAACGCCATTCGTCGACGTGATGCTGGTCTTGCTGATCATCTTCATGGTGACGGCGCCGCTGCTGACCGTTGGCGTCGAAGTCAACCTGCCGGAAACCAGGGCCGGGGCGATTGCCGGCGAAGACGAACCGCTGGCGATTTCGATCACCGAAAGCGGCGAGATTTTCCTGCAGGATACCGCCGTACCGCTGGACACCCTGGTGCCGCGGCTGGCGGCGATTACCGGCGCGAACCGCGATCTCAGGATTTTCGTGCGCGGTGACGCCGGGATCAATTACGGCCGCGTCATGGAGGTGATGGGCACCATCAACCGTGCAGGCTACCGGAAGGTTGCCCTGATCACACGCAGTGGCTACAAGGCCGACAAGGACAAAGACAAGAAGTCCAAGAAAACCCCGTAACCCGAAGCTCAAGGCTCAGGTAGTTAAAAACCATGCGGACCGGCTTTACCTTTTCGATAGCGTTTCACGCGGCGATCGCCGCGATGAGCTATCTTGGGCTGCCGTTCATCAACCCGCCGCAGGAGTTCGAGGAAACGCCTGTGTTCGTGGAACTGGTGGAGATCGACGAGATCCGCAACGCCCCGGCCCCGGCGCCTGAACCGGAAGTGGAGCCGGAAAAGAAAGAACCCGAGCCGCCGAAGCCGGTCGAGGAAGCGAAGCCCGAACCCGAGCCGACGCCACCGCCGCCGCCACCGCCCGCGCCGGAGCCCGAGATTGCGGCGCTGCCGCCCGAACCGAAACCCGAACCGGAACCGGAACCCGAGCCCAAGAAGGAGCCGGAACCCGAGCCGGAACCCGTGCCGGAGCCGGAGGCGAAACCCGAACCCAAGCCAGAGCCGAAACCGGAACCCAAGCCCGAGCCGCCGAAACCGCTGGCGGCCAAGGCCAAGGTGGTGAAGAAACCGAAACCGCCGGAGAAGTTCGAGGTCGCATCGCTGTTGAAAACGCTGGAAGAGATCAAGAAGACCCAGCCGGCACCGGAAGAGAAGAAAAAGGAAGAGCCGAAGGTCGACTTCGCGGCACAGATGCGGGCCGCGCTTAAAACCAGCGCGCCCGATCAGAACTCCGATCCGACCCGGAAGGTCACGATGACCGAGCTGGATGCCATGCGCCGCAAGGTCATCGACCGGGTGTCGAAATGCTGGAACGTGCCGTCGGGTGCCAAGAACGCCGAGAACTTGGCGGTGCTGGTGCGTCTGAACATGAACCCGGACGGCAGTGTCCAGTCGGCCAGGATCGAGGATCAGGCGCGCTATTTCTCCGATCCGTTTTTCCAGTCAGCAGCCGACGCGGCGAAACGTGCCGTATTGAATCCGCGCTGCAATCCCATCACACTGCCGCCTGACCAGTATCAGGTATGGCGCGAGATCGTTATAAACTTCGATCCGAAAGAGCTACTGTAAGGAGCTTACATGTTTGTCCCTTCGTTGATGCGAAAAGCCGTGCCGGTTCTGTTTTGTGCTGTCCTTGCGGTGATCACGGCCGCCGGCACGGTGCGTGCCGAACTGCGGGTCGATATCACCCAGGGCAAGGCCGAGCCGTTGCCGATCGCGGTCACCGATTTCTTCGGTGCCGGTACCGAGGAGGGACGCATCGGCCGCGACATGGCGGGGGTGATTTCCGCCGATCTGCAACGCTCCGGCCTGTTCAAGCCGATCGACCGCCGTGCCTTCATCCAGACCGACGGCGCCCTGAATACGCTGCCGAGGTTCGGTGACTGGCGCATCATCAACGCTCAGGCACTGGTGCAGGGACGCACCGAACTGGTGCCGGACGGCAGGCTCCGTGTCGAGTTCCGCTTGTGGGACGTGTTCGCCGAACAGCAAATGGTCGGGCTCGCCTATTTCACGGTGCCGGACAACTGGCGCCGTGTTGCGCACATTATCGCCGATGCGATTTACAAACGGATCACCGGCGAGGACGGCTATTTCGATACCCGCATCGTCTATATCGCCGAAAGCGGCCCGGAGCGCCGCCGCATAAAGCGGCTTGCGATCATGGATCAGGACGGCGCCAACCACCGCTTCCTGACCGACGGTTCGGAACTGGTGCTGACGCCGCGCTTTTCGCCGACGCTGCAGGAAATCACCTATCTCAGCTATCGTGGCAATACGCCGCGCGTGTATATCTTCAATATCGATACCGGGCGCCAGGAACTGCTCGGAGATTTTCCGGGCATGACGTTCGCGCCCAGGTTCTCGCCGGACGGGCAGAGCATCATCATGAGCATGTCGCAGAACGGCAACACCAATATCTATGTAATGGACCTGCGCACGCGTCAGTCCCGGCAATTGACCCGATCCGGCGCCATCGACACGTCGCCGAGTTTCGCACCCGACGGCAGTCAGGTCGTCTTCAACTCGGATCGGGGTGGTTCGCAGCAGCTTTATGTCATGGACAAGGACGGCCGCGATGTGCACCGAATCAGCTTCGGCAAGGGCAAGTATGCAACGCCGGTGTGGTCGCCGCGCGGCGATCTGATCGCTTTCACGAAGATTTCACGGGGCACGTTCTATATCGGCGTCATGCGACCGGACGGTTCTGGTGAGCGTCTTCTGGCGCAGGATTACCTTGTCGAGGCGCCGACCTGGTCGCCGAACGGCCGGGTGCTGATGTACTTCCGGCAGTCGAAAAACGGCGAAAACGTAACCGAGCCAAGGCTCTATTCCATTGATCTGACAGGGTATAACGAGCGTGAGATCATCACGCCGGTGGGTGCTTCAGACCCGGCATGGTCGCCCCTGATCCCTTAACGGTCATCCCGCAGCGCGAATTCGCCATGCGGTAAAACCATTGTGGTTGTCCGTAATTTCCAAAAAAGGACTTGGAATCAAGCCCATCTGTCTTTAAACATACCCCGAACCGGCGTTTTCTCAGACGCCAGTAAGGATTTGTGCCGTTATTCGGCGATTGGGTTAATGAGATATCACCCGTTGAGGAGTATTTCCTATGCGTTTCAAATTTTTAAGTGTGCTGGCCGCGGTTGCATTGCTCGCAGCGTGCGAAACAGCGCCGGAATCGAGTGGTAACGCCCAGTCGTCCGGCGCTTCGTCGACGACGTCGAGTGCCAGCAGCGCGCCTGCCGCCGCCATCCAGATCGCCGGTGGCAGCCAGGAAGATCTGGTCGTCAATGTCGGCGACCGTGTGTTTTTCGCTTTCGACAGCTCGGACCTGAGCGCCGAAGCCCGCGCCTCGCTTGAAAAGCAGGCTGCGTGGATGAAGAAGTTCGGCGGTGTACGGATCGTGCTTGAAGGTCACTGCGATGAACGCGGTACCCGCGAATACAACCTCGCGCTGGGTGAGCGCCGCGCCAATGCGGCGAAGGATTACCTCGTCGCACTGGGCATCAACCCGGCCCGTGTCAAAACCATTTCCTTCGGCAAGGAACGCCCGGCTGCGCTGGGTCACAACGAAACCGCCTGGGCGCAGAACCGCCGCGCGGTGTCGGTTGTCGACAATACCGGCAGCTGATCCTTTCGCCAGGAAGAGTTAGTTGGGGCGCTTGCTCGCCGGTTTACGCCGGATGGGCAAGCGCCTTAATTTTGCCTAATATGTTCGAAAGATTAGCCGAGGCGGACGGTGCGCCTTTTGCGCCGTTCGTTGTGTAATGAAGGAAAGACCGGAGAGAAAGATGACGTTCAGACGGGCATGGACCGGCGCTGTACTGTGCGCCGCGGTTGCGATGACGGCGGTGCCGGCACTAGCGCAGGACACGAATGCCCGGGCGCTGATGGACCGTATCGAACGGCTCGAGCGCGATATCCGAACCTTGAACGTGCAGATCGCTCGCGGCGGCAGCGCACCGGCCGCGCCGGGAGCTGCCGTGTCGGCGGCCAGCAGCGGCGACCCGGCGGTCGCACGTCTCAGTTTCCGTATTTCGCAAATCGAAAACGACCTGCGCGGCGTCACCGGCCGGATCGAGGAACTCTCGTTCAAGGTCAATCAGGTCTCGCAGCAGCTCGAAAAACTGCTCACCGATGTCGATTTCCGCCTCAAGCAGCTCGAACACGGCGGCACCGGATCGGCGATGAACCAGCCGATGGGCACGAACAGCACCGCCATGAGCCAGCCGATGCAGACGGCACCGTCCGGGATGGCCGCAAACCCGGTGCCACCGGGTGCAATGCCGGCCCAAACCGCCGCCGGTGCCAACGCAAATATGCCGGACGGCAGCCAGGTTCTGGGCACTTTGAGCCAATCCGATCTTTCCAATCCGCAACCCGGTGCAGCAACGCCTGCGCCCGCGGCAGCACCGCAAAGCGAGGCGGATGCCCTGCTGGCCCAGTTGACCGGCGATGCGCCCGCAACACCGGCCCCGGCCCCCGCGCCACAGGCGGCGCCCGCGCCGGCTGGTGTCAGCACCGCCGCCACCCAGCCTTCGGCGGTCCCAACGAGCGAAACCGCGGCTCTGCCGACCGGTTCGCCGCGCGATAAATACATGCATGCCTTCAGTCTGCTACGACAGGGCAAGTACGATGTTGCGGCATCGGCGCTGCGGCAGTTCATCGATGAACACGGTGACGACAAGCTGGCCAGCAACGCGCGTTACTGGCTGGGTGAGACGTATTATGTGCGCGGTGCGTTCGTCGAGGCGGCGGAAACCTTCCTTGAGGGCTATCAGACCGACCCGCAGGGGCCGAAGGCCCCCGATGCGCTGCTCAAGCTCGGCATGTCGCTGTCCAGCCTGGACAAGAAAAGCGAGGCCTGCGCGGCCTTTCAGAAACTGCGCAGCGATTACCCGGATGCGCCTGCCGGTCTGAAGAACACCCTGCAACGCGAATGGCAAAAGAACGGCTGCGTCTGAGCAGCCGTTTCATGACATGACCGCGCCACATGACCGCACCTGAGCGGACATCCCCGATCCCCGAGGACGCATTCGCCCAGGCGATGCAGGCTTTTGCACCTTTCGAGCGGACACCGCATCTGGCCGTCGCCGTTTCCGGCGGCGCCGACAGCATGGCGCTCGCGGTGCTGGCGCATCGCTGGGCTGTACAGCGGGGGGCCCGGATCAGCGCGCTCATCGTCGATCACGGGCTGCGGACGGAATCCGCTGACGAGGCTGCGATCACGTCGGCGCGTCTGCAGGCCCTCGGCATCCAGACACATCTGCTGCACTGGCAGGGAACGAAACCGGCGAACGGCATCCAGGCAGCGGCACGCCGCGCACGTTATGCGCTTCTGGACGACTGGTGCCGACGCCACGGTGTGCTGCACCTGCTGGTCGCGCATCACGCCGGCGATCAGGCGGAAACCTTCATGATGCGTCTCCGACGGGGTAGCGGGCCGGACGGTCTTGCCGCCATGACGCCGGTGCGGATGTTATCCGCATGCCGCGTGCTGCGTCCGCTGCTCGATTTCCCGAAGGCGCGTTTGAGGGCAACGCTGGAAGCGCGCGGCATCGAATGGGTCGAGGATCCGTCGAATGCCAATCCCAAATACGCCCGCACATCGGTGCGCCGTGAACTGACGGAAAACGGCAACGATATCGATGGCATCGTCATTGCCACGCAGCGTTTCGCCCGTGCCCGTCAGGCGCTGGAAACCGAAACCGCTCGTTGGCTGTCTCGCCATGCGGCGGTTTTTGCCACCGGATACATGGAACTTCCTGTCGAGGCATTGCAGAGCGCGGATGCGGAAATCCGCCTCAGGGTGCTGTCGCGCATGGCCCGGACCATCGGCGGCAATGCCTATGCACCCGATATCGCTGCCGTGGAACGGCTGGCGGCAAGACTGATGCGCGGGCAGGGGGCGACGCTGGGCGGTGCGCGCTTCGATCCCGGCGCGCGCCAGTTGCTGGTTTGCCGCGAAGCACGGAACCTGCCCGAGAAGCAGGAACTGCCGTGTGGGTTAAGCCACTGGGACGGCCGCTTCGTTATCTCCGCAACGGATCAAGCTGCGGGCGTTCAGGTGCTTTCGTGGTCCGAAAATCTCGGTCGGAACTGGCCGAAATCCGCGCGTCCGGCATGGTACAGTGCACTGCCGGCAAGGGTCCGCCGGGGGCTGCCGGTGCTTGAATGCGCCGGCGGGTATCATCATGCGCCTGAGCCGGGCTGCATTGAAAATATTGGCATTTCCGTCCGTTTTGCGCCAACAATGCCCTTGTCCAGCGGTGGATTTACCGTTGCGTAAGCGCTGAAAAGTACTATTTCTAGGGTCAGGACTTTGGGCGCCCGCAGGTGCGGTTGGCATCAAAGCAATGGACCGGACATGACAAGCCCTGATACGGCGGCGCCGAAAAGGAAGAAACCCTGTGAATTTCTCTAAGAATATCGCCCTTTGGATCATTATCGGCTTGCTGGTGCTGGCGCTGTTTAACCTGTTTCAGGGAACGGCGCAGCGGCCCGGTATCAACGAAATGGCGTTTTCGGACTTCCTGACCCGTGTCGAAAGCGGCGACGTCAAGGGCGTCACCATCAAGGGCAACCAGATTTACGGCCAGTATCAGAGCGGCGGCGCCTTCCAGACTTATGCGCCGGACGATCCGCAGCTTGTGCAGCGCCTCAAGGACAAGGGCGTGACGATCCGCGCCGAACCCGCCGATGACGGCTCGCCGACGCTGTGGGGTGTGCTGATATCCTGGTTCCCGATGCTGTTGCTGATCGGGGTGTGGATCTTCTTCATGCGCCAGATGCAGTCCGGCGGCGGCAAGGCGATGGGCTTCGGCAAATCGAAGGCCAAGCTGCTGACCGAAAAGCAGGGCCGCGTGACGTTCGAGGACGTTGCCGGGATCGACGAAGCCAAGCAGGAGCTTGAGGAAATCGTCGAGTTCCTGAAAGACCCGCAGAAATTCCAACGCCTCGGCGGACGTATTCCCAAGGGCTGCCTGCTCGTCGGGCCGCCGGGTACCGGCAAGACGCTGACGGCTCGTGCCGTGGCCGGCGAAGCCAACGTACCGTTCTTCACCATTTCCGGTTCCGACTTCGTTGAAATGTTCGTCGGTGTCGGCGCCTCGCGCGTCCGCGACATGTTCGAACAGGGCAAGAAGAACGCGCCGTGCATCATCTTCATCGACGAAATCGACGCCGTCGGTCGCCATCGCGGTGCCGGTCTCGGCGGCGGTAACGACGAACGCGAACAGACCCTCAACCAGTTGCTTGTCGAAATGGACGGCTTCGAGGCGAACGAGGGTGTGATCCTGATCGCCGCCACCAACCGCCCGGACGTGCTCGACCCGGCGCTGCTGCGTCCGGGCCGTTTCGACCGCCAGATCGTGGTGCCGAACCCGGATATTCTCGGTCGTGAAAAAATTCTCAAGGTCCACATGCGCAAGGTGCCGCTGGCGCCCGATGTCGACCCGCACGTGATCGCGCGCGGCACGCCGGGGTTCTCCGGCGCCGATCTCGCCAACCTGGTGAACGAAGCGGCCCTGCTGGCGGCCCGCAAGTCCAAGCGCGTCGTCACCATGGAGGATTTCGAGGAAGCCAAGGACAAGGTCATGATGGGCGCCGAGCGCCGCTCCATGGTCATGACCGAGGAAGAGAAGAAACTCACTGCCTATCACGAAGCCGGGCATGCGCTGGTCGGCATTTTCATGCCGAAGACCGATCCGCTGCACAAGGTGACGATCATTCCGCGCGGCCGCGCACTGGGTGTCACCATGAGCCTGCCGGAACGCGACCAGCTCAGCCAGTCGGAGCGTCAGTTGCTGTCGCGGCTGGCCGTCATGTACGGCGGGCGTATCGCCGAGGAACTGGTCTTCGGCAAGGAAAACATCACCACTGGCGCTGGTAACGATATTCAGCAGGCGACCTCGATCGCGCGCCGCATGGTCACGGAGTTCGGTTTTTCCGACAAGCTGGGACGACTGCGCTACGCCGATAACGAGGAAGAGGTTTTCCTCGGCCATTCGGTGGCGCGCCACAAGAACGTCTCGGACGCCACGGCGACGATGATCGACGAGGAAGTCCGCCGCCTGATCGAGGAGGCGGAGGAAAACGCGCGAAAGATCATCACGGAAAAACGCGACGAGTTGGAAATCATCGCCAAGGGGTTGCTGGAATATGAAACCCTGAGCGGGGCCGAGGTCACGGCATTGCTGAAGGGTGAGGACATACACCGCGATCATGACGACGATGCCGGCGCCGATGCACCGCGCCGTACATCGATCCCGGCCGGTGGCAAGACGCGCCCGAAAAAAGGCCCCGGCAACGCCGGCGGCATCGATCCCGAACCGCAACCCGGTCAGTGATTTACCAAGCCCTCTCCCCGGGGAGAGGGTGGCGCGTAGCGCCGGGTGAGGGGAATCTACAATGCCTGAACCTTTAAGCTTTGCCGGGCTTGCTCTCGACCGTCCGCGCCTGATGGGCGTGGTCAACGTCACGCCGGACAGCTTTTCCGATGGCGGCGATTTCCTCGACGCCTCGGTGGCGATCGATCACGGCAAGAGGCTGATCGACGAAGGTGCGGACATTCTCGATATCGGCGGCGAGTCGACCCGTCCGGGATCGAAGCCGATATCCGCCGACGAGGAATGCGACCGCATCATTCCCGTCATCAAGGGGCTGGCCGGTGCCGGGGCGCTGATTTCCGTCGATACCCGCCGTGCCGACGTGATGCGCCGGGCTATCGATGCCGGCGCCGGAATTGTCAATGACATCACGGCACTGAGCGGCGATCCCGAGAGTGCCAGCGTCTGTATTGAGGCAGGCGTGGATTTAATCCTGATGCACATGCAGGGCACGCCGGAGACCATGCAGGACGATCCCAGCTATGACGATGCATTGCTGGATATTCTGGATTACATGCGCGGTCGGCTGGAAGAACTGCAGTCGCTGGGCCTCGGGATGGATAAGATCTGCGTCGATCCCGGCATCGGCTTCGGCAAGACCCTGGATCACAATTTGCGCATTCTGTCCGGTATCGATGCCTTCCATGTGCTGGGCTTGCCGTTGCTGTTGGGGGTGTCACGGAAAAGGTTCATCTCGAAGATCGACCGCGAGGTGCCGCCAAAGGACCGGGTCGCCGGGTCCGTCGCCGCGGCGATTGCCGGATGGGACCGGGGCGTGCAGATTTTCCGCGTGCACGATGTCGCCGAGACCCGTCAGGCGCTGGCCGTCTGGCAAGCCATCGAGGACGCCGAGGAACTGTAGCTTTCATGGGCGGACGAGCACCCTCAAAGATGCGATAATGCGGATTGTGTCGGCATAAACCCTTCGGAAACCCTTTTCTTTGCATAATTATCGATTATGACAGTGGGTATTCGGAGCCTGAGAAACACATGGACGGTTTAATGACGCGGAAGTACTTCGGGACCGACGGTATTCGCGGTCGGGCCAATACGCACCCGATGACCGCCGAGGTCGCGCTCAAACTGGGCATGGCGGCAGCGCTGCAGTTCCGCCGCGGCAATCACCGCCACCGTGTCGTTATCGGCAAGGATACCCGCCTGTCGGGCTATATGATCGAGCCGGCGCTGACGTCTGGCTTCGTCGCCATGGGCATGGATGTTGTGCTGGTCGGGCCGATGCCGACACCGGCGGTGGCCATGCTGACACGTTCGCTGCGTGCCGATCTCGGGGTCATGATCTCGGCCTCGCACAATCCGTTCGAGGACAACGGCATCAAGCTGTTCGGGCCCGACGGCTACAAGCTTTCCGACGCCGTTGAACTGGAAATCGAAGCCAAGATGGACGGCAACCTCGCCTTGGAACTCGAGCCTGCGGACATGCTGGGCCGTGCCCGCCGCTTGGACGATGCACGCGGGCGCTATACGGAATACGTGAAGCAGACCTTCCCGCGCGGACTTCGGCTCGACGGCCTCAAGGTCGCCCTCGATTGCGCCAACGGCGCCGCCTACAAGGTCGCGCCCGAAGTGCTGTGGGAACTGGGAGCAGAAATCAGCACCGTCGGCGTGACGCCGGACGGCACCAATATCAACAAAAATTGCGGCTCGACGCATCTGGACGCGCTGCAGTCGCAGACGGTCGCCGCGGGTGCGGATATCGGTCTGGCGCTGGACGGCGACGCCGACCGCCTGATCGTCTGCGACGAGAACGGCCGCATCATCGACGGCGATCAGATCATGGCGCTGATCGCGCAGGACTGGCACCTGACAGGCCGTCTCAAGGGTGGCGGTGTGGTGGCGACGGTGATGTCGAACCTTGGACTGGAGAATTTTCTCAACGATCTGGGACTTGATCTGAAACGCACCCCGGTCGGCGACCGCTATGTTGCCGAAACCATGCGTGCCGAAGCCTACAACCTGGGCGGTGAACAGTCCGGGCATCTGATCTTCGACGATTACGCGACCACAGGCGACGGACTGATCGCGGCCCTGCAGGTGCTGGCGGTGCTGGTCGCGTCCGGCAAACCGGCAAGCGAGATCTGCGACATGTTCCAGCCGTTGCCGCAGCTATTGAAGAACGTCCGCTATAACGGTGGTGCGCCGCTGGAAAGCGATAGCGTCAAATTCGCCATCAGCGACGGCGAGCAGAAACTGAGCGGCAACGGGCGGCTGCTGATCCGCAAGTCCGGCACCGAACCGCTGATCCGTGTCATGGCCGAAGGCGAGGACCCGGTGCTCGTCGAAGCGGTCGTCGATGGCATCTGCGCGGCCATCGCCGAACAGGTCTAGGAACATAACATGGCCGAGATGAAGGGCCGCGTGCTGATCATCGCCGGATCCGACAGCGGCGGCGGTGCCGGGATCCAGGCAGATATCAAGACCGTGACCGCGCTCGGCGGTTTCGCGATGACCGCGATCACCGCGCTGACGGCGCAGAATACCCGGGGTGTTCACGGTATCCATGACGTGCCTGCCGGCTTTGTTGCCGACCAAATGCGCCTCGTGCTCGACGATATCGGCGCCGACTGCATCAAGATCGGCATGCTGCATCGTGCGGACATCATCGAAACCGTGGTCACCGTCCTGGCCGAGGCGGCGCCAGGCGTGCCGGTCGTCGCCGATCCGGTGATGATCGCCAAAGGTGGTGCGTCACTGCTGGCAAATAAGGCCGAGGCGGCGCTTAGATCGCTTCTGTTACCGGCAGCGAACCTGATCACCCCGAATATCCCGGAAGCCGAAGTCCTCAGCGGCAAGCGTATTGCGACGGTCGACGACATGACGCACGTCGCCGAAGCACTTCTCGAGATGGGGCCGAAAGCGGTACTGCTCAAGGGCGGGCATCTGCAGGATACGGAAACCCTGTGCGACATGCTGGTGACAGCGGACAGTTCCTGGGCCTTCGAGGCGGCGCGGATCGATACCCCGAACACCCATGGAACGGGCTGCACGCTGGCCTCCGCCATCGCCTGCGGGATCGCCCAGCAAATGCCATTGGCCGATGCCGTGGCCCGCGCCCAGGCCTATTTGCTGGAAGCGATCCGCACAAACCCCGGTTTCGGCACCGGGCATGGGCCGCTCAATCACGCACATACGGTGGCAGATTTTACCGCCTGAAAAATCAGGCAATCACAGGGGTGACGGCGACAGGCCCGTTAAGTATGTCGCGGATGGTTTCCACGCCCTGGCGGACTTCGTCCCGGGTACGGCAACTGCCGACGCAAACACGGATCGCATGCGGAGCTGGCCGGCGGCCGACGACGAAGGAATCCCCGGTCAGGAAGTATATCCCCTTGCGCGCCGCCTGATCGCGGACCACGTCCGAGCGCCACGGTTCCGGTAGTTCCAGCCAGATCTGATAGCTGTGCTCGTGGCCGCGGATTTTGAAGCTGTCCAGTGCTTCGGCGGCGATCTGCATGCGCGCCTTGGCTTCCTTGCGCTGCCATTTGATCATCTCGTCGCCGGAACCGTCGCTGAGCCAGCGTGTGGCGACTTCGGCCATCAGCGGCGGGGTCATCCAGTTCGACATGCGCGCGACCGAGCGTACGGCATCGGTGGCGCCTGGCGGGCTGGCGATATAGCCGACCCGTAGCCCCGGTGACATGGCCTTTGAAAGGCCGGTCGCGTAGATCACGTGGTCCGGTGCGAAGGCGGCTAGTGCCGGCGCCCGTTCCGTCGGCAGAAAGCCCCAGATATCGTCCTCGATCACCAGCAAATTGTGCTTCGTGATCACCTCGGCGATTTGCTGGCGCCGCGCCAGCGACATCACGGCGGTCGTCGGGTTCTGCACCGTCGGCACCAGATAGGCGGCACGCGGCCGGTGTTCGGTAATGGCCTCTTCGAATGCTTCGGGTATGACGCCTTCGTCGTCCATGGCGACGGGGGCCAGCTTCAGGCCAAGCTGCGCGGCAATGTGTATCGCGCCGGGATAAGTGATTTCCTCGACCAGCACGGTATCGCCGGGCCGCGTCAGGGCCATCAGGGAAACCAGCAAGGCGTGCTGGGTGCCGGTGGTCAGTGTCAGGCAGTCGACATTGGTTTCGACCCCCATGCGGGCGACCCAGTTGACGCCTGCCTGGCGGTGCCGTTCGAGGCCGGAGTGCGCCTGATAATCCATCAGCTCGCCGCACATTGACGGATCTTCGGAAATTTCGCGGATGGTTTTTGCTAGGTAGGTGCCGCCGTCGCCGAGCGGCGGGACGGCCATGCTGAGATTGATGCCGTTCTGACGCGAGCCGCCATAGGCGAAGGCGCGGGGTGTCTGCGGTTGCGGATAGCGGCCGTCGCCCTTGATGTAGGTGCCGCGTCCGACCTCGCCGCCGACAAGGCCTCGACGCTCGGCTTCCTGATAGGCACGGGACACGGTGCCAAGGGTAACACCGAGATCGTAGGCAAGGTTCCGCATCGCCGGCAGCTTGGTGTCCGGTTCAAGCTCGCCCTGCTGGATCGCATCGTCGATGGCGTCGGCGATACGCAGGTACTTGGCACCCTTGCGGGTGGATATGTCGGGCAGCCAATTTGTCATGGGCACAATGTTATTATTGTATCCATAATTAAGTCAACATAATAGATACAATGTTGGTTGAATAAGGAAACAAAGCCATGAAGAACATAAATTGTGATGGTACAATCTCGTCTCCCGGTCAGTCAGACAGATGGTCGCTGGAAAACAACGGCTGGCGGGCGCTGCGGCGCATCGCTCCGGCCATGGCCGAAGCCGCCATCGCGCATTTCCAGCTGATGTGCGAATGGCAGCGCCGTGCCGAGATGCGCGCACGTATGACGCGCCTCGACGACAGGATGCTGGACGATGTCGGTCTCAGCCGCGAACAGGTCGAAAGCGAAGCCAAGAAGCCGTTCTGGAAAGACTGAATTGCCGGCCCAGTGATGCAAACGGGATTGAATACGGTGGCCTGATGGCGTCTCATCCAACCATGACGATGTCGACGCAACCAGGTCAGGTGCCGGCGGCAGCCTTCGGGCTTGCCGCCTTCGCCGTTTTTTCGTGGGGCATCACGCCGGCGTTGACGGCGTTCCAGGTGTCTGAGATTCCGCCGTTACAGGCAGGACTGATGCGTTCCGTGTTCGCGGTGCCGCTGGCCGTCGCATTCATTCTTTACCTGCGCCTCAAGACCCCCGCCGACAAGGCAACGTGGGGTTGGCTGCTTCTGGCCGGTTTCGGTGCGTTCTGCGGCTTTCCGATCCTGTTCACGCTGGGAGTGTCGCGGACGGCGACGTCGCACGCGGCGCTGATCCTTGCCTGCATGCCGGTCGTTTCAGGCGCCATGGCAGCCCTGCTGGACCGGCGCATGCCCCGGCCGGGCTGGTTTGCCGGCGCCACGGTGGCGATGATCGGCGAGACGGTGCTGATCACGTCGCGTGACAGCACCGGTGTCGCGACTTTAGGCGGGGATCTTCTGTGCATCGTGGCGGCCGTCATTTCCGGCACCGGCTATGTCGCCGGCAGCCGCGCGACGGCGAAAATCGGCACCTGGTCGACGACGTTCTGGGGCGTGGCGATTGCCGGCACCGCGCAGATCCCGCTGCTGATCTGGTTGTCTTCCGACATTGCATGGTCGGCGGTAACCTATGTCGGCTGGGGATCGACGCTGTATCTGGTGATGTTCGCGACAGTGCTCGCCTATGCGGCCTGGTACTGGGCGCTGAATCACGGTTCAGTTGTCCGTATTGCGCCGGTACAGTTCGCGCAGCCCGTGGTCAGTCTGGTCTTTGCCGTGGTGCTGCTGAGCGAGACGATCACGCTGCCGATCGTCATCTCGACCGCGTTGATCATCGGCGGCATCGTGCTGGCAAGTCGCGCACAGCGCGCACCCGCCGCGATACAGGGAGTGAAGTGAAATGGCCGGATTCCCGCTAAAGGACCTCGAAGACGCTGCTGAAATCGTCTATCGGCACATGCGGCCGACGCCGGAGATAAGCTGGCCCTTGCTGAACGCACGGACCGGTTGCGAGGTCATCGTCAAGCACGAGAACCATACCCCGATCGGTGCCTTCAAGATCAGGGGCGGGCTGAATTACCTGACACGTCTCAAGCAAGCCGAGCCGGATTGTCCGGGCGTGATCACCGCGACCCGGGGCAACCACGGGCAATCGGTGGCCCGTGCGGCGACGCAGGCGGGGCTGCGTTCTGTCATCTACGTGCCGCACGGCAACAACCCGGAAAAGAACCAGGCAATGCGGGCCTATGGCGCGGAACTGGTGGAGCATGGCGCGGACTTCCAGGAAAGCCGCGAGGAAGCAGGGCGGGTCGGCGAAGCCCAGGGGCTGCACATGATCCCGCCGTTCCACCCGCACCTGGTCGCGGGGGTCGGTACTTACGGGCTGGAACTTCTCCGTGCGCATCCCGATCTGAATACGGTTTATGTGCCGATCGGCATGGGTTCGGGAATCTGCGGTCTGATCTCGGCCCGCGACGGACTTGGCCTGAAGACGAAAATCGTCGGCATCGTCGCCGACAGGGCGCCGGCTTATGCGCTGTCGTTCGAGGCCGGTAAACCGGTCGAAACCAACGACGCGAATACCTTCGCCGACGGCGTCGCCTGCCGCGCACCGGACAGCCGGGCCGTGGAGATCATCAACGCCGGCGCGGAGCGGATCGTGCGCCTGGCCGAGGAGGAATTCCGTGCCGCCATGCGGGCCTATTTCTTCGATACGCACAACATCGCCGAAGGCGCGGGGGCGGGGCCGCTGGCCGGGCTATTGCAGGAAAAGGACAGGATGGCTGGCAAGAAGGTCGGCGTTATCCTCAGCGGGGGCAATGCCGACAAGGCGCAATTCATGGACGCGATGGTTGGCGAGTGAATGGAATAGCCGTTAAATTCCCATCGCTGCAAATAACAGAAAGCAAAACCGATGACCGAAGAATTGTTCCGCGAGGATTCGTATCTTAAATCGTGCGAGGCGGTGGTCGTCTCCGTCGATGAAAACGGTATCGAGCTCGACCGCACGGTTTTCTATGCCATGGGCGGCGGGCAGCCGGGCGATACCGGCACGCTGAAGACCGCAGACGGCCGTAGTGTCACCATCACCGATACCGTCAAGGACCGCGAGAGCGGCAAGCATCTGCATGTCCCCGCCGAAGGTTCGCCGCCGCTGAATGCCGGCGATGAGGTCAGCTGTCAAATCGACTGGGAACGCCGCTACCGCCTGATGCGCATGCATTCGGCGCTGCACCTGCTGTGCGCGACGATCGAAGGCGGTGTCACGGGGGGGCAGATCGGCGAGGAAAAAAGCCGTCTAGACTTCGATCTGGCCGACACCAACATCGACAAGGAAGCGGTCGAGGCACGGTTGAACGCACTTGTCGCGGAATCGCATCCGATGAGCCACCGCTGGATTTCCGACGCGGAGATGGCGGCCAACGAAGACCTTGTCCGTACCATGTCGGTGAAGCCACCGATGGGGGCCGGGCGGGTGCGCCTGATGGAAATCGCCGGTGGGGTCGACTTGCAGCCGTGCGGCGGCACGCATGTCGCCAACACGTCGGAGATCGGCCCGCTGCGTGTCGGCAAGATCGAGAACAAGGGCAAGCATAACAGGCGGGTCAACGTCCACCTGGTCAATCCGTAACCGGTCCTTCGAGACGCACCCGCCTAAAGATTGAGACACAAATAGATTACAGCGAAGTATGGGGAGAGAACTTTGAGCACAAACGCATTCAAGATCGCGGTCATTCCGGGCGATGGTATCGGCAACGAGGTCGTGCCGCCGACTTGCCGGATCCTCGAAGCCGTCGCGCGCAAGTACGACCTTGCATTCAGCTTCGACGAAAAAGACTGGAGTTGCGAACGCTACCACAAGGCCGGCGCCATGATGCCGGAAGACGGCCTTGCCGATATCGGCGGCCATGACAGTATCCTGCTGGGCGCCGTCGGCTATCCCGGCGTGCCGGACCATGTCTCGCTGTGGGGGTTGTTGATCCCGATCCGGCGTCAATACAAGCAGTATGTTTCGTTGCGCCCCGTGCGTCTGTTTGAAGGCGTGTCTTGTCCGCTGGCCGGGCGCAAGCCGGGCGATATCGACATGGTCATCGTGCGTGAAAACAACGAAGGCGAATATTCCGAAATTGGCGGGCGTATGTATGGCGGCACCGAGGACGAGTTTGTCTCGCAGCAGTCGATCTTTACCCGCAAGGGGACCGACCGGATCATGCGCTATGCATTCGAGCTCGCGAAAACGCGCGCACGCAAGCACGTCACGTCGGCGACCAAGTCGAACGGAATCATCCATTCCATGCCGTATTGGGACGAACGCTTTGCTGCGATCTCGGCGGAATACCCGGATATCGAGACGGCCAAGTTCCACATCGACATTCTGGTGGCGCGGTTCGTCACCAACCCGGACTGGTTCGACGTGGTGGTCGGCTCGAACCTGTTCGGCGATATCCTGTCCGACCTCGGCCCCGGCATTACCGGGACCATCGCCATCGCACCCAGCGGCAACATCAATCCCGAGCGTGAGCATCCGTCGATGTTCGAACCGGTGCACGGCTCGGCACCGGACATTGCCGGTAAGGGGATCGCCAACCCCATCGGCACGGTCTGGTGTGCATCGATGATGCTCGACCACCTGGGACATCCGGAGGCCGCCGCCGACATGATCCGTGCCATCGAGAACCTGCTCAAGGGTGACGGTCCGAAGACGCCGGACATGGGCGGCAACGCGACGACCGAGGACATGTGCCGCGCGCTCGAGGAAGAACTTGGGAACTAATTGAGCGCCTCGTGCTTCGAGACGCCGCTACAGGCGGCTCCTCAGCATGAGGCTTGGCCATTTACCTCATCCTGAGGAGCGTGCGCAGCGCGCGTCTCGAAGGATGGAGGAGGAAGATGATGACAACGACAACGATTCCTCTCTACCAACTGGACGCTTTCACCGACCGGCCGTTCGGCGGTAATCCTGCAGCGGTATGCCCGCTCGACGAATGGCTGCCCGATGACGTCATGCAGTCGATCGCGTTCGAGAACAACCTGTCTGAAACCGCGTTCTACGTGCCGGAAGGGGACGGTTACCGGCTGCGCTGGTTCACGCCGAAGGCCGAGGTGCCGCTGTGCGGTCACGCGACGCTGGCAACGGCATCGCTGATCCTCGACAAGCTTCAGCCCGGTCGGGACAGTGTGTCGTTCGAAACCCTGAGCGGCACACTCGGCGTCAGTCGGGACGGCGACCTGCTCTCGATGGATTTCCCGGCTCTGCCGGCGAAAGACGTACCGATGCCGGCGGGGCTGGCGGAGGCACTCGGCAAATCCCCGGTGCGCTTCCTTCGCGCCGTCAAGAACATGGCCGTTTATGAAAGCGAGGCCGATGTCCGCGCCATCGGTCCGGATCTCGCCTATATCAAGAACATGGACGGCAGTGGTCTGATCGTGACCGCGCCCGGCGAAGGCTGCGATTGCGCGTCACGCTATTTCGCGCCGCACGTCGGCATCGACGAGGATCCGGTAACCGGGTCGGCGCACTGCACGATCATTCCGTACTGGGCCGACGCGCTCGGCAAGAACGAAATCCACGCGCGCCAGGTGTCTGCGCGGGGTGGTGATCTGTATTGCTGCCTCGACGGCGACCGGGTCGTGATGGGCGGCAAGGCACGCCTTGTGATCGAGGGGACGTTCCAACTGTGACGAAGGATGATTTCGATATCGGACCGGCGCGCTCTGATGCGGACATGCAGACGACCCGCGAGATGTTCATGGAATATCAGCAGTGGCTCGGCGTCGATCTGTGTTTTCAGGATTTCGAGAACGAACTCGCCGGGCTACCCGGCAAGTATGCGCCGCCGGGCGGGGAGATTTATATCGCCCGTGATGGCGATGCCGTCGCCGGCATTATCGCGGTTCGTCCGGTCGGTGATCCGGAAGAAAAAATCTCGGAAATGAAACGGCTCTATGTCCGCGAATATTGGCGCGGTCATGGGCTCGGGCGCACCCTTGCCGAAATGGCAATCGATTTTGCGGCTAGGGCCGGCTACCGGCGCATGGTGCTGGACACCTTGCCCAGCCTTGAAACCGCGAAAAGGATGTATGCCCGCATGGGGTTTAAGGAAATGGCCCCGTATTATGAAAATCCACTGCCGGGCGTGGTATACATGGAAAAACTCCTCTAGGCTCAGTACAAATACCACTAAGCGGCATCATCAAATTGCCGTAATGTGCCCTGAGGATATGTTTATGAATATTTGCCGACCCACACGATTTGTCTGCTTCGCGGCCGCTCTGGCCGTGGCGCTTATTATGGGCGTTCCGGAGACCGTTGCCAGCGAGCAACTGAAGCTCAAGCGCACGTTCGGGCTTCGTGGTGACGGCGAATCGCATGTCCAGATGCGGTCCATGCTGGCACCGGTGGCGCGAAATGCGAAAAGCCGCTCAACCGTCAGTATTCCGGTTACCCCGGTGCTGACGGTGGTCTCCAAGGACAAGGTGGGGTACGTCTGCACGCTGGGTCCGCGCATCAGCGATGCCCTGCTGCGGGCATGGTACGCACAGCCGATGACGCTGGGCTACATCTTCGATCCCGACAAGACCAAGGAAAAGGTCTATCGGATTTTAAAAACAAACGATCAAAAAGCCGAGGATGCGCGCCTCATAGCGGCAATTAACCAATCGCTTGGCGATGATCTGATCACCGACATTCTGGTGATCAAAGGCACCCGCCAGATGGGCGGCGGCGCGATCTCGAAACTGCCGTTCGCCAGCGTGCTGGGCTGCGCCGAGCTGGAAAACAGTGCCCCGGCCGAAGAGCCGAAGAAGGCGCACTGATTGAAAATCCCAGAAATATGCCGCTTCAGACATTTTTCTTGTGATTTTTTAACCAAAGATTAGTATTTTCGAAGTGTCTCCACACCAACATCTGGTGGGAGCATCTAGGTATTGTGGCTAAGGCGGGCAGTGAACATATCGTGCGTCGGCCACGTAATGCTAAAGGGGGCGGCATGACCAAGGGAACAGGACGCTTTTTCAGGAAGGCCGTGCCGCTGTGCGTCTCTGCCATGCTGTTGAGCGGATGTGCATTCTTCGACGGCGGCATGTTCGAGGAATCCTTCTGGGCGTCCAGCCCGTTCAAGAAAAACGACCAGGCGGAACTGGGCCTCGCTGAATTGGCGAAGGGCAATTACGTTACCGCCGAGGGATTTTTCCAGCGCGCGCTCAAGGCCAATCCACGCGACATTCATGCTTTGCTCGGATCCGGGATTCTGTATCAGAACACCGGTCAACTCGTGAAGGCGCGTGAAATGTACGAGGCCGTGCTGGCCATCCGCCCTGATGACAGCGAGCAATTCGTGGTCTGGAACCAACTGACGACGCGTCCGGCGTCGCAGGTTGCCAGCGTCAATCTGTCTTTGCTTGAAACCGGCGGGACGGCACAGGCATCGATGCCGTCGGCGATGAGCGGCATCCCGGTGGGGGCGGCGCCGCAGGGTGACGTTATGCTCGGACGTGCCAGCACCGAGGTGGCGTCGACGCCGATGGCCATGAACACCCCCGCCAGCGCTTCCGCCTCGACCATGGAATCGCCGAGCACCATTGGCGGTTTCCATGGCGGCGATGCCAACGTGATGTCGAGGTTCGCGACCCTCAAGGCGCTCCGCGATCAGGGCCTTATCACGCAGGATGAATACGTGCAGCGCCGCCAGTCGAGCATCGGCGCGCTGCTGCCCTTGACCTCACCGCCGCCGGCGGCAGGTCTGGATCGGCCCGTGCCGACCACCGAACAGATTTCCGCCCGGTTGCATGCCATCGGTCGGGCGCTGGAAATGCGCGCGATCTCGGTTTCGCAGCATGCCGCCGAGCGCAACATGATCCTCGATGCGATGATGCCCTCCGCGCCGGTCATGGTGGCGGAGCCGACGGCACCGCCGCGCGGCCTGATGGAGGGGGCGGATGCGATCCGCCGTCTGGAGAAGCTGCGCGATGCCGGTTACATCACGGCCGACGAATACACCCGTGAGCGCCAGGCGATCGAACTCTCCGTTCAGTCTGCTGCCGGTCCGGGGCAACCTGCGAGTGCGGCGGCCAAGCCTGCCGCTGAGGCGCCCCAGCCCCAGCCGCAGCAGATGGCGGCCAAGGAGCCAGCCAAACCCGCGGGGCCGCAGCCGGCAGTGCACCTGGCGTCCTACCGTTCGGCCAAGCAGGCGGAAAGCGGCTGGCTGCAGATCAAGCGTGCGCACGGCAATGTGCTCGGCAACCTCGATCACGAAGTCAGCCGCGTCACGCTCGGCAGCAAGGGGACCTATTTCCGTCTGAAAGCCGGGCCGCTGCCGTCGGTGTCAGATGCCAAGTCGCTCTGCCAGGAATTGAAAAAGCGCCGGCAGTTCTGCGATACCACGGTCATGAATGACGGCTAGACGGCGCGCTTGGTAAATTCGCCGATCTGGCGGATAACCTCTTCGGGCTTTTCCGCATGCACCCAGTGACCTGCGCCGGCAAAGGTTTCGTGCGTGGCCATGGGAAACAGGCTTTCGATCAGCGGGATGTGGGCATCGGCGACGAAGTCGGACGTACCGCCCCGCAGGAACAGCGTCGGCCCTTCATAGGGATCGCCGATCCCCTGCGGGAAATCCAGGATATCGGGAAGATCTCTTTCAATGGCGTCAAGGTTGACCTGCCATTTGAGCCCGGTTTCGTCCTGTCCGAGGTTTTGCAATAGGAAAGCCCGGACCCCGGCGTCGGGAATCGCATCCTGCAAGTATTGTTCAGCTTCCGAGCGCCGCGCCAGTTCGCCGAGCGGGACGCTGCGCATGGCATCGATGTATGGCTGATAGGAATGATCGTAAGTTACCGGCGCGATATCGATGACCATCAATCCCCGGACCAGGTCCGGTGCGGTGAGTGCCAGCGTCATCGCCGCCTTGCCGCCCATGGAATGACCGACGACGAACGCCGGGCCGCAATCCAGATCGCCGATCAGACGCGCCAGATCGCCGGCCATGGCGGTGTATGTCATCTCGTCGTCCCACGGGCTGTCGCCGTGATTGCGCATGTCGGCGGCGACGATCCTGGCATCGGCGGCGAGACGCTTCTGGATCGCCTGCCAGTTGCGGCGGCGGCCGAACAGGCCGTGCAGGATAACAATGGGCACACCCACACCAAGGTCGCTGACCGTGAGGGGGAGGGCGTTCATGGAAGAGATCGGCTCAGTTGCTGCCGCTGGCGGCGACTTCTGTACCCTTGAGCGATGCCAGCAGCCGGTCCTGCTCCTCGCGGTGTTCGAGGAAGCGTGCCAGTTCCTTGCCGTCGAGGGTGCGCCCGGAAGGCATCTTGACGCGCAGCGGGTTGACCTGCTTGCCGCCGGTCATGACTTCATAATGCAGGTGCGGACCGGTCGAATTGCCGGTGGTGCCGACATAGCCGATGATCTGACCCTGTTCGACGCGCTTGCCGGTGCGGACGCCGCGCGCGAACCCTTTCAGGTGTGCATACGCCGTCTCGAACGTGCCGTTGTGGCGCACCCGCAGGTAATTCCCGTACCCGCCCTTGCGCCCGGCATAGACCACGGTGCCGTTACCGGCCGCATAGATCGGCGTACCGGAAGGGGCGGCGAAGTCGACGCCCTTGTGCATACGGGTGAAGCCGAGAATCGGGTGCTTGCGCTTGCCGAAGGTCGATGACAGGCGGGCGCCGTCGATCGGGGTGCGCATCAGTGCCTTGCGCGACGCCTTGCCGGTTTCGTCGAAGTAATCGACGGTGCCGTCTTCAAGCTCGTGACGGTAGATGTTGATCCGCTTGCCGCTCAGCGTCAGGGCGGCATAGGTGACGGCGCCGTCATAGACAGGCTTGCCGGACTTGTCGATCACACGCTCGTACATCACTTCAAAACTGTCGCCGCTGCGGATGTCGCGCTGGAAGTCGACGTCCCACGACAGGAGCCGGATCATGCGGGCAATGACCACGGCCGGCACGCCGGCATCGCGGCCGGCGACGTACAGACTGTTCTCGATCACGCCTTCGGCGCG
Organism: Thalassospiraceae bacterium; assembly: GCA_038100295.1. Taxonomy (GTDB): domain Bacteria; phylum Pseudomonadota; class Alphaproteobacteria; order Rhodospirillales; family Casp-alpha2; genus UBA4479. Next base: position 1,084 of record JAYNVG010000032.1, on the reverse strand, counting down.
GGTCGGGACGTGCTCGAGTTTCTTGGCATGCTGTTCGGCGCGGAAATCGCCGTCGGCGGTACGGGCGACGCGGACTTGCGTCTTGTAATCGGGCTCGATGGCCATGCCGATGAAGGTGTCGTTCTTGATCTGGGTGCGGGCATCGACGGACAGCGGCGCACTTTCGAATGTCAGCGTCACGTCCTGGCCACGGCGGATACGGCGCGGATTGTAGTATTCGGACAGCGCCTTGATTGCATAATGGGCATCGGTGCGATCGACGCCGGCGCCGACCAGCAGTTCCGCAAGGGTGTCGCCGTTGCCGACTTCGATGCGCTGGTTGTAGATCGCCGGCTGCGGGGCGACCGGTATGGCGGATTTTGGCGGTTGCGGGCGGCGGGTCTGCAGTATCGCGGCGGCGGCCGGATTGCCCAGTGAAATCGGCGCCATCGCCATTGTTTCGGTGTCAGGCAGATCCTTGCCGAGGTCGACCTGCAGCATGTTCAGCGCGAACAGCAGTGCGACGCTGGATGCGGCGGCGAGGACAAAAATGCCTTTATTCGTCATGGTTTGCGTCTAACCCTCAAGAATCCTAATGGCCGCCCCACCGAGGCGGTTTTGATGCCAATTTGCATGGCGTGCCTTGTCTATGCGAATGATTGCCCAGTATCCGCCTATGTTTGTTACCATCAAATTGACCCGCCCAGGTGCCGGCTGTCAAGGGGTTTCGGGGCGAATCTATCAATGGAATCAAGCATATCGGGGGGTAATTAACAAAATCTTGCAGCCATGCCGAGGTGATCGCAGCGTATCGCGATGGCAAGTCGATTTTTTTTGCCGCGATGCGAAGAAAAATCTTCGGGCTGTGCACCGGAAGGGCGCATTTATATTTTATAATCAATATGTTGCGTTCCAATCTACGGCGTATGAAAAAGATTTGACAGTATCGCCGCTCAGGGCCTATAACCCCGTCTCTCGCGGGGCGTTGGAACTTCTTCCGACGTCCCGCGAGACGCGAGAGTGCCGCACTTGGCAAGGCTCGTGGGCGCTTCGGGCGCACGCTGATAAAAATTGTGAATACGGAAGAGATACGTGGGCGGCGGCT
>JAYNVG010000031.1:0-36834 GCA_038100295.1 Thalassospiraceae bacterium | reverse complement strand
TTCGATGCCGTCATGGCGTCGTCCAACAAGTGCCTCGAAGGCGTGCCGGGCATGGGCTTCGCGCTGATCCGCAAGTCGGTGCTGGAAGGCTGCAAGGGCAACGCGCATGCGCTCAGCCTCGATCTGTACGACCAGTGGGTGGCCATGGAAAAGAATGCACAGTGGCGCTTCACGCCGCCGACGCACGTGATCGTCGCCTTCGATTCCGCAATCAGCCAGTTTTTCGCCGCCGGCGGTGTCGCCGGCCGCTTCGCCCGCTACACCAACAACCGCGACATCCTGATTGCCGGCATGCGCCGTCTCGGTTTCGAAACCCTGCTGCCCGACAACCTGCAGGCACCGATCATCGTCACATTCAAGATGCCGGAAGACCCGAACTTCGATTTCGAGGTGTTCTACGACCGCCTTAAGGACCAGGGATACATCATCTATCCGGGCAAGCTGACCGTCGCCCCGTCGTTCCGTATCGGCTGCATCGGCGCGCTGGACGCCGGCGACATGCAGGGTGCGCTGGCGGTCATCGAAAAAGTCCTCAACGACATGGGTGTGAAGAACGGACGCCCGGCAGCCGCCTGATAAAGAAAGTTTGATATCATGAACAGCATCAACAAGACCGTCACCATCAATGGCCGGACCTACAACTGGCCGAAGACGCCTCTCGTCGTCGTCTGCATTGACGGGTCGGAGCCGGACTACATCGAACAGGCGATTGCCGGCGGTCACATGCCGTTCCTTCAAAAGGCCCTCGAAAAGGGCGCCGATCTGCGCGCGCACTGCGTCGTGCCGAGCTTCACCAACCCCAACAACCTGTCGATCGTCACCGGGCAGCCACCCGCCGTGCACGGCATCTCCGGCAACTTCTTCCTCGATCCCGACTCCGGCGAGGAAGTGATGATGAACGATCCGAAGTTCCTGCGCGTCGACACCATCTTCAAGGCGTTTCACGACGCCGGCGCCAAGGTCTGCGTGATCACCGCCAAGGACAAGCTGCGCGGCCTGCTCGGCCACGGCCTCGATTTCTCTTCCGGCCGCGCCGTCAGCTTCTCGTCCGAAAAAGCCGACGAAACGACGATGGCGGAAAACGGGATCGACAATGCCCAGGCCATGGTCGGGCGCGAAATTCCGTCCGTCTATTCCGCCGAGTTGAGCGAGTTCATCTTCGATGCCGGCGTCAAGCTTATGGAAAGCATGCGCCCGGACCTGATGTACCTGTCGACCACCGACTACATTCAGCACAAGCACGCACCCGGCACCCCGGTCGCCAACCAGTTCTATGCGATGATGGACGGCTATTTCGCCAAGCTCGACGCCATGGGCGCGACGCTGGCCCTGACCGCCGATCACGGCATGAATGCGAAATTCAATGCTGACGGCGAACCCGACGTGATCTACCTGCAGGAAGTCCTAGACGGCATGCTCGACGCAGGCGACGCCCGCGTCATCCTGCCGATCACCGATCCGTACGTCGTTCACCACGGCGCGCTGGGCTCGTTCGCCACGGTCTATCTCAATGACGAGCTGGACCCGGATGCGGTCGCCGATGCGCTGCGCAATATCAACGGGATCGAGCGGGTGTATCCGCGCACCGAAGGCTGCCGCATCTTCGGCCTGCCCGAAGACCGTCTTGGCGATCTGATCGTGGTTTCCGAAAAATCCAAGGTGCTGGGCACCAGCGCCGACCGCCACGACCTTTCGCAACTGAAGGAACCGCTGCGCTCGCACGGCGGCGTCTCGGAACAGACCGTACCGCTGATCGTCACCAAACCGCTGCAGGACCTGCCGGGCGGACGCCAGCTTCGCAACTTCGACATCTTCGATGTCGCCCTCAATCACGTTTCCTGATTTTCGGAGTATCTCAACATGGACGCGCATTCAGAGCAGACCACCGCCCCTCGCCACGAAACCATGCGGATCGCCGGCGAGAAAGTCGATTGCGACGAGCGGATCGAGGTCTTCAACCCGTATGACGGCTCGCTCGTCGGCACCGTGCCGAATGCCGATCCGTCGCAGATCGCCGACGCCTTCAAGAAGGCCAACGCCTTCAAGCCGAACCTGACCCGTTACGAGCGCCAGCAGATCCTGCAGAAGACGGCGGAACTTCTGGTCGCCCGCCGTGACGAGATTTCCGACCTCATCACCGCGGAATGCGGCCTGTCGAAAAAGGACAGCCTCTACGAAGTCGGCCGCGCCTTCGACGTCTTCACCCTGACCGGCCAGATGGTCATCAAGGACGACGGCGAGATTTTCTCCTGCGACCTGACGCCGCACGGCCAGCGCCGCAAGATCTTCACCCAGCGCGAGCCGCTGCTGGGCGTGATCTCCGCCATCACGCCGTTCAACCACCCGCTGAACATGGTCGCACACAAGATCGCGCCGTCCATCGCCACCAACAACCGCATGGTTTGCAAGCCGACCGAACTGACGCCGCTGACCGCGATCCTGCTCGCCGACGTGCTGTATGAAGCCGGTCTGCCGCCGGAAATGTTCAACATCGTCACCGGCATGCCGGCGAAGATCGGCGACGCGATGATCACTGATCCGCACATCGACCTGATCACGTTCACCGGCGGCGTGCCGGTCGGCAAGATGATTGCCGAGAAAGCCGGCTACCGCCGCACCGTGCTGGAACTGGGCGGCAACGCACCGTTCATCATCATGGAAGACGCCGACATCGACCGCGCCGCCACCATGGCCGTCGCCGGGGCGACCAAGAACTCTGGCCAGCGCTGCACCGCGGTGAAGCGTATCCTGGCCCACGAAAGCATCGCCGATGCCTTCGCCGCCGCCTGCGTCGAAAAGGCCAAGAAGCTCAAGGCCGGCAACCCGACCGATCCGGAAACCGATGTCGGCTGCGTCATCACCGAAAAGGCCGCCATGACCTTCCAGCGCCGCGTCGACGACGCGGTCAAGGCCGGCGCCACGCTGCTTTACGGCAACGACCGCCAGGGCGCGATCTTCCCGCCGACCGTCGTCGACCACGTCAAACCGGAAATGGAACTGGTGACCGAGGAAACCTTCGGTCCGGCGATCCCGATCATCCGCATCAAGGACATCGACGATGCCATCCGTGTCGCCAACGGCACCAACTTTGGTCTGTCGTCGGGTGTTGCCACCAACCGGCTCGATTACATGACGCGTTTCATCAACGAACTGCAGCACGGCACCGTGAATATCTGGGAAGTGCCGGGCTACCGGATCGAGATGTCCCCGTTCGGCGGCATCAAGGACTCCGGCCTCGGCTACAAGGAAGGTGTCATTGAAGCCATGAAGAGCTTCACCAACGTCAAAACCTTCTCGATGCCGTGGCAATAAGCCGCGACACCGGTTTCGTTTCAAAGGCCCGGGAAACCCCCGGGCCTTTTCTTTTGGCACCGGCAAATGCACTGGCCATGATTTCGGGCACCCCCTAAGCTGACGAAAAGCATAAAGGGGAAGAAACATGGCCAACGAACTTCTGTTCGGCATACAGACCAACGGCATCAAGCACACTCACGACGACCCGATGCCGGACATCGACACCCGCTTTGCCATGGTCCGCGACGCCGGCGTCTTCGATTACGTCGACAAGACACCGGACCCCGATCAGATCGACGAATTCCGCGCTGCCCGCGACAAGTACGGCTTGCCGGTGCGCGCAGGCGGCTGGTTCTATGCCCTCGGCGAGGACGAAGCGCTGCTGGAAAAGAACCTGCAGACCGGGCGCGACCTTGGCTCCATCGTCCACAACACGCAGATCAAGATCCACCACGCCGACGGACACGTGGTCACCGACGACGAGGTCGTGGCGGCTTACCTGCGGGCCGCCGCGCTTGGCGAGAAATACGGCTGCACACCGTGCTTCGAGGTGCACGTCAACATGTGGTTGGAAGACTTCGTCCGGGTATCGCGGGTCGGACGCAGGCTCGAAGCCGAGGGCGTGGAATTCAACATCACCCTCGACCACAGCCACGTCATCTTCAAGATGGACAACCCCGACGAACAGGTCATTTTCGACACCAACCGGAAAATCGCCGACGGCGAGCTGATCCTTGATCCGTTCGCCCCCGGCAACGTCATCGAGGAATGGGTGAACGCGGGTTGGGTACGGCACTGCCACGCCCGCGCCGCCATCCCCAACAACCCCAGGAACATCACCGGACGGCACCCGGACGGCAAGGTCGGGCGCGGCATCCAGTATCCTTTCGTCAAACCGGCCCCCGGCACATATCACGCCGACTGGGACGAAACGCTGCTGGAACCGTGGAAGGAAGGCATCCGCATCCTGATGCGTTATCACGCGCGCGACCCAAAAGGAAAACTCGGACAGATTTCCACGGAGTTCATTCCCGGCACCGATTACGGCGAAGGCTGCAAATATTCCCTGTTCGAACAGGGCGTCGCCTGCGCCGCTTGGATGCGCGCCGAGTGGGACAGGATCAGCAGGGAAGCCGTTTAGGCCCCATTCCGTCACTCCGGCGAAGGCCGGGAAAATCAGAGCCGTTCTTTCACTTTCGCAAACACACCGCCCCAGTCGCCGGGGGATGGCTGGCGGACCAGCGTCATGCCGGGATACCAGGGGGTTGTGTCCCCCTGCCCCCAGCGCCATTCCGCAACGTGCGGCAAAACCGCGAACGCGGGAACGCCCAATGCACCGGCCAGGTGCAACGGCGCACTGTCGCACGAGACGACCGCATCCAGCATCCCCATCAACGCCGCCGTATCGGCGAAATCGGCAATGTCGTCGGTCGGGTCGAGGATCGTTGCCGCACCGGCGACGCCGGCAAGTTCATCGGCGCTATGTTCCTTCTGCAACGACACCAGCGTCACCCCCGGTGCCTGCAGCGCCATGAACGGCGCCAGCCCCGGCGAGCGGATGGCGTCGCGGACATGTTCCGGGCTGCCGCGCCAGGCGATGCCGATCTTTCTCCCTTGCGGCCAGTCCGCTGCAATACGGCGCCACTTGTCCAGATACCCACGCGGCGCTGCAAGATACGGGATATCCGCCGGGATGCTTTCGGTCGTGGTCGCGAACAGGCCTGCAAGGCTGAGCAACGGCACGTGAAAATCCAGCGCCGGCAGCGCGCTTCCCGGTGCGATCACCCTGCCGACGCCGGTCATGGCCTCAATGAGCGGCCGCAGGCTGTCGGCGCATTCGACGATCACTTCCGCGCCCAGTGACGACAGCAACTTAAGATACCGGGAGAACTGCAGGGTATCGCCCAACCCCTGTTCGGCATGTACCAGAAGCCGTTTGCCTCTGGGGTCGCCGCCGTCCCACTTCGGCACCGGCCAGTCGCGCAGCAGCGGGCGGAAGCGCGCCGTCTGCCAGCGGTATTCATAATCGCGCCAGCCTTCGACGTAATGCCCCCGGGCCAGCAGCGCCATGCCCCGGTTGCGGCGGATGTCCGGATCTTCGGGGGTCATCGCCACGGCACGGTCATAGGCCCGGAGCGCGCCGTCCAGATCGCCGGATTCCTGCAGCGCCACGGCCAGGTTCCCCCACACCACCGCTATACCGGGGTCGATCTCAAGCGCGCGGCGGTAATGCGCGACGGCGGCGGCGAAATCCATGCCGTCCCGCGCCAGATTGCCGAGATTGCAGTGCGCCTCGACAAAGCCGGGGTTGAGCGCGATGGCGGCCTGGTAGGCCTGCACCGCGCCCTCTGTGTCGCCGGCTTCATGCAGGGCCACGCCAAGCCCCAAGTGCGCCCCGGCCAGACCGGGTGCAAGCGCAATCGCGCGCCGGAAGGCGTTGACCGCATCGCTGTGTGCCGGCCCGTACAACTCCTGCAATGCCAGGCCCAGGTTGACATGGGCCTCGCCCAGTTCCGGATCGAGTTCGAGCGCCAGATTGGCCCGCGCCCTGGCCGCGTCGGCATCGCCCGCACCCAGCAGCGCCGAGGACAGATCGGCGTGCAGCACCGGGTTTTCCGGTTCCAGATGCACGGCGTTCTTGAAGGCCTCGACGGCGGCGGCATTCTCGCCCATCGCCTTCAGGATGCGGCCCAGATTGGCGTGATACAGCGCCACATTGGCATCCATCTCGATGGCCTGCGCAACGAGCCGGACGGCGCCCGCATGATCGCCCTGCTGATGCGCGATCAGCCCCAGCAGATGCAGCGCATCGGCATGGCCGGGGGCGGCATCGAGGATACGCCGGTATTCATCCGCCGCCGCCACCAGATCTCCGGCCTGATGGTGGGCGATGCCCGCTTTCAGCGTTTCGTTGAGATCGATTTTCATAAGCGGGCGGGAATCCTCGTCCAACCGGTATTTTCTTGCCAGGGCGGCAAAGCTGTCCTTGGCGCAAGGGCCGTGACAGCCCTAAAATAGCATAAATCACAATAACTTCGTTATCAGGGTTCGACAGCAGTTTACGTACACAATTTACGATCTTGGGGGGCCGTCATGAATGCGCGCAAAGTGAAATCCATCGCCGATGCCAAGGCTATCATCGACAAGCGTGGATTGAATTACGTCAAGGTCGGTGTCTTCGACATCGACGGCATCATGCGCGGCAAGTACATGAGCAAGGACAAGTTCCTGTCCGCACTCGACAAGGGATTCGGCTTCTGCGACGTGGTCGTCGGCTGGGATTCCTACGATCAGCTTTACGACAACGTCTCGGTCACCGGCTGGCACACGGGCTATCCCGATGCCGAGGTACGGCTTTTGCCGGACTCGTGCCGCGACATCGCCTGGGAAGACGGCATGCTGTTTTTCCTGGGGGAATTCGCTGGCAAGTACGAGGACGTCTGCCCGCGCGGCACGCTGCGCCGGGTCCTGAAACGCGCCGAGAAAATGGGCTACTCGGTCAAAGCCGGGTTCGAGTTCGAGTTTTTCGTGTTCGAGGAAACGCCGCACAGCGTCCGCGAAAAGAACTACCGCGACCTGAAGCCCCTGCAGCCCGGCTACTTCGGCTATTCGGTGCTGCGCAATACCGTCGAAAGCGATCTCTATCGCGAGTTGCTCGACGGCTGCCTGGCGATGGACATGCAGCTCGAAGGCCTGCACGAGGAAACCGGCCCCGGCGTCCTTGAAGCGGCGATCACCGTCGACGAGGCCATGGCCGCCGCCGACAAGGCGACGCTGTTCAAGACTTTCGCCAAGATCATGGCGCAAAAGCACGGGCTGATGGCGACATTCATGGCCAAGTGGTCACCCGACTGGCCAGGTCAATCCGGCCACATCCACATTTCACTGGCGAAAAAGGGCGCCGGCCGCGCCACCGACAAGCCGGTGTTCTACGATGCCAAAAACCCCGACGGCATGAGCAAGACCATGATCCAGTTCGTCGCCGGCCAGCAAAAACTGATGCCGGAATTCCTGGCCATGATCTCGCCGACGGTGAACAGCTATACGCGGTTGATACCCGGATTCTGGGCGCCGACCGACGCCACCTGGGGTGTCGACAACCGGACCACGGCGCTCCGCGTCATCAAGGGCTCGGAAAAATCGCAGCGCGTCGAATACCGGGTCGCGGCGGCGGATTGTAACCCCTATCTGGCGCTGGCTGCCGCCATCGCGTCCGGCCTGCACGGCATCGAAGCCGGGCTGACGCCGGAACCCAAAATCGAGGGCAATGCCTACGAACAGAAGTTCCCGAAACGGCTCGCCCTGCCGACGACGCTGTTCGAGGCGGCGGGCCGGCTGAAGGCCTCCAAGGTGGCGCGTGACATGTTCGGCGACGTGTTCGTCGACCATTACGCGGCGACACGGGAATGGGAAGAGCGCGAATTCCGGCGTCACATCACCGATTGGGAGATGGAACGTTACTTCGAAATCATATAAGACTATAGGCGGAACGGACCCCCGGTCCGTGGCAGCCATTACATCCGGAGGACACGTCATGCGTTTCGCAGTCCTTTTCACTTTCCTGCTCGTGCTTGCCGTACCGCTCAGCGCGCAGCAGCAGAATTCTGATGTGGTGGCCACCGTCAGCCGCATCGAAAAAGCCGCCGTCGCCATGCAGGACGCTTTTCCACGTTCGCTCGAGGTCGGTAGCGAGGTGCAGTTGGGCGACATCATTTCGACCGGCAAGGATGCGCGCCTGGAACTGACGTTTTCCGACGGCACTTCGGTCAAGCTGGGCGAACGCACCCAGTTCAAGGTCATCGAATTCGTCGTCGAGCAGAACGGCGGCAACGCCGTGATGCGCCTGATGAAAGGTGCGTTCGAGATGAGCAGCGGCTCGATGATGAAACTGGCCAGCGCCTCGATGGTGGTCGAAACGGAAACCGCCACCATCGGTATCCGAGGCACCCGGTTCTGGGGCGGAAAGCTTGACGGCGACATGGAAATCGCCCTGCTCGACGGCAAGGGCGTATATGTCGAGAACAAGGCCGGCCGGGTGGAACTGACTCGTGTCGGTACCGGCACCAAAATCCCCGATTTCAACACCGCACCGACGGCGCCGATTGCCTGGGGGAAATCGAAACTGAGCCGGGCCGCCGCCACCACATCGTTCAGCCAGTAACAGGAACACTCGAATGCTAGACGCGTTGTTTTCCGGGGCAGTGATGCCGCTTGAAACATGGGCGCTGTTCGTCGCGCTGTGGATCGGGTTCGCCGCTTTTCCGGGACCGAACGCCGCCTATGCCATGGCCGTCGGCGCGCGCCGGGGCGATGCGGCGGCGCTGGCGGCAGCTGGCGGGTTCGCTTTCGGCGTCGCGGTCTATGTCTCGCTCGTCGGTTTCGGCCTGATCGCCTTTCTCGCCGCGTCGGCCGAACTGTTCGAGATCCTGCGCTGGATCGGCGTCGCCTATCTGGTTTTCCTCGCCTGGCAGTCCTGGCATGCGTCCAGCGATCCGGTGCAGGCGCCGGTGCTCGACAAGCGCGAAGCCGGCGGTATCGCCATCCGCGCCGCGCTGATCACGCTCACCAATCCCAAGTCCGCGCTGACCTATGTGCTGGTCTATTCGCCGTTCATGACCGCCGCCACGGACACCGGCCTCGGGCTGATGCAGTTGATTCTTCTCGGCGCCACATCGGTAACCCTTTCCTTCATAAATTATGCCGTGTATGGACTGCTCGCAGGCCGTATGGGCCGACTGATCAAAACCAAACGACAGGCGATGATCCGCAACCGTACCTTCGCGATCCTGTTCGCCGGTGCCGGTGCGGCGCTGGCCTGGACCTCTCGCCGCTAGGAGCACAAGTGCATGAGTAACGACGCCATTCCTCTTTCCGCCAACTGGAACTACCCGACCGCCGTCCAGTTCGGCGCCGGACGCATTTCCGAGATCGGCAAGGTCTGCAAGGCACAGGGCATGAAACGCCCGCTTCTGGTCACCGATCCGGGCCTCGCCGGCCTGCCGATGATCCCGGCAGCACTGTCCGAGCTCGAGGCTGCCGGCATTCCGGGCGCGGTGTTTTCCGATGTCCGCGGCAACCCCGTCAGCGCCAACGTCGAAGCAGGCCTCGAGGTGTTCCGCAGCGGTGGCCATGACGGCATCATCGCCTGGGGCGGCGGCAGTGCCATGGACTGCGCCAAGGTCATCGCCCTGATGGTCGGCCAGACCCGGCCTATGTGGGATTTCGAGGACATCGGCAGCAACTGGAAGCTCGCCGACGAAACCGGCATCGCGCGCATCGTCGCCGTGCCGACGACGTCGGGGACAGGTTCCGAAGTCGGCCGCGCCGGCGTCATCACCGACGAGCGCACTCACACCAAAAAAATCATCTTCCACCCGAAACTGATGCCCGCCGTCGTCATCTGCGATCCGGAACTGGTGCAGGGCCTGCCCGCCAACATCACGGCGTGGACCGGCATGGACGCGCTGGCGCACTGTCTCGAGGCCTATTGCGCGCCGTTCTATCACCCGATGGCCGAAGGCATCGCCGTCGAAGGCATGCGCCTCGTCAAGGAATGGCTGCCCACCGCCGTCAAGGACGGCGCCAACCTGACGGCGCGTGCGCACATGATGTCCGCCGCCGCCATGGGTGCGGTCGCCTTCCAGAAGGGTCTCGGCGCCATTCATTCGCTGTCGCACCCGGTCGGGTCGATCTTCGATACCCACCACGGTCTGACCAACGCCGTGTTCATGCCCTATGTGCTGACGTTCAACCGCCCTGCCATCGACGACAAGCTCGCCCGCCTCGCGCGCTGGCTCGGCATCGGCGACAGCTTCGACGATGTGCAGAACTGGGTTCTAGACCTGCGCCGTGAATTCAACATTCCGCATACGGCGGCGGAACTGGGGGTCGACGGCTCAAGGCTCGACGAGCTTGCGAAAATGGCCGCCGAGGACCCGACCGCCGGCGGCAACCCGGTGCCCGTCGGTGCCGCTGAAATGCGCAAGATGTACGACGCCGCGATGGCGGGCACGCTTTAACGGGCTGCCGCCCGGATCACGTCGCGCCATAACTGTTGCTGGTCGAACGGGCGCCCGGTCTTGGAATCGGCACGCTTGGGCGACCAGCCGATGGTCTCGAAATGATCGGCGCGCGCAGTCGTAAAGCTCTCGCCCCACTTGGCGGAGGCCAGCGACACCATGCCGTCGTTGGCGCCTTCGATTTCGGCAATGCGCTGCTGGCGGGGCTTCAGCAGCATCGGCATTTCCGCGTTATCCCTGGAAAAACCCCACGACAGATAACACACGTCGGCGCGATCCGGGGTGCGCGCGTTGAAGGCCCTGGCCCCCGCCGCCGTCAGATCGTGAAACGCCGGCGCGAACTGATCGACGAGCCAGCCCGGCAGCCGGGTCTCGGAGGAAAGCGCGCGGTCCGCCAGCGGCGAGCCGCGATGCGGCGTGGCGATGGTGACCACCGTCTTGATGCGCTTTTCAGGATCGTGATGCGCCGCCAGGGCGCGCGCCACCAGTCCGCCCATGCTGACCCCGACGACGGCAAGCGACGGCGAGTGGAGCTGCTTCATCGCCGAAGCGGCGCGGGCCGCCCGTGCCTCGATCCCGGCGCGGCCCTGCATCTGCGGCACCACGGCGTCGATCCCGGTCTCGGCGATGACGGCGTTGAGGCCGCGAAAGTATTCAAAGGTGTAGCCGAGAACCCGCGTTTCCGCGCGCCCAAGAAAGCCATGCAGGAAGATGAAACCGGGGGATGCGTCTGTCATGCGCCACCCTAACCACTGCCCGTCGCTTCGCAAACCCGGAACACGCGGCCCCGCTCAATGCAATGTTGACCGCCACGGCGATCCGGTGTTCCTTGGACGGCATACCGGGGGGAACCATAGAACTGTCACCGAAAGTCATCGAAACCGGGCTGGTTGCCTTCACCACGTTCTTCGCCGTGATCGGACCGATCGACGTCGCCGCGATCTTTGCCGGGCTGACCGCCGGCATGCCGGCGGCACATCGCCGGCGCACCGCGATCAAGGGGGTGCTGGTCGCCGCCGTGATCCTGCTGGCTTTCGCATTCTTCGGAAAATCGGTGCTGGGATATCTCGGCATCACGCTGGCGTCGTTGAAGACCGCCGGCGGTATCCTTTTGCTGCTGGTCGGCATCAACATGGTGCTGGCGCATTCCAGCGGCATCAGTTCGACCACCGACGACGAAGCCGCCGAAGCCGCCGGCCGCGCCGATATTTCCGTGTTTCCGCTGGCGACACCGCTGATCGCCGGCGCCGGGACCATGGGCGCCGTCGTCCTGCTGATGGCCGATGCGCATGGGGACGCGCTCAGAACCGCGGCCGTACTCGGCGCGCTGATGGCGAATCTGGCGTTGTCCCTGACACTCCTGTTGATGGCGACGCAGATACAGAAATTCCTCGGCCTGACAGCGCTGAACGTGATTTCGCGGGTGATCGGGGTGTTGCTGACGGCCTTGGCCGTACAGTTCATCTTCGACGGCATCCGGGGTTCAAACCTGCTGAGTTGAACCCGGCGTTCTTGACAATCCCGGCGGTTTGTTTGCATCTATCGTGCATGGGGCATGCGAACGCCCCGTGAGGCGTCAGCCCAAGTTTCGCGTCCTTGAACCCTTGTCAAAGGAGGACGCGCCATGGCGTCAGCAGAGTCCATCACCGTTACCCAGCTTTCCCGTCTTATCGGCACACCCGACGTACCGGTCGTCGTCGATATCTGTATCGATCCCGACTTCAACGAAGACCCGCGCCTGATCCCCACCGCATTCCGCCACCCGCACGGCGACATCGTCGCGCTGGCCCCCGCCCTTGCCGGCAAGAAAGCCGTCATCGTCTGCCAGAAGGGCCTGAAGCTGAGCCAGGGCGCTGCGGCGATTCTGCGCACATACGGCATTCACGCGGAATATCTGGAAGGCGGCAATGTCGCCTGGCGCGATGCCGGACAGCCGCTGATCCCGGCGGCTGCCCTCCCCAAGGCCAATGCCCAGGGCGAAACCGTCTGGGTTACGCGCCACCGGCCCAAGATCGACCGCCTCGCCTGCCCCTGACTGATCCGCCGCTTTGTCGATCCCGGGGCGCGGTTTCTTTATGTATCGCCGTCGGAGGTCGAGAACGTCGCCGAGAAATTCAGCGCCACGCCGTTCGACATCGACGGCGTGTTCTGGAGCCATCGCGGGAGTGACTGCACCTTCGACACCATGATCGGGGAGTTCCATCTGCAAACCGAAGCGCTGCAGCGTCTGGCGCTGATCGTTCGCGGTGCCGATACCGACCGCCACGATCTGGCCCCGCAGGCAGCCGGACTGCTGGCGGCGTCGCTCGGCCTGTCACGCATGTACCGCGACGACCTGCAGCAGCTTGAGGCCGGCATGGGCCTGTACGATGCGTTCTATCGCTGGTGCCGGGATGCCACGGCAGAGACCCACGACTGGCCGCAGCCGTCGCCGGCGTGACGCGAAAAATCAGATCAGGCTGTCGACCCAGTTGCGGATTTCCCGGCAGCGGATATCCGCGTCCAGGATGTCGTCATCGATACCGAGCCGCCAGCGCAGATCAAGGCGGCTCGGGTCCTGGTGCAGCGCCGACAACTCGTTGCAGTAGCGCTCCAGGTCGTCCGCGTCGACGAAATAGCCCTGACTCAACATGTCGTCGCGATAGCGGCGGTACAGGTTGGCAAGATGCGGCACGTCGAATTCCGGATGATACTGCACGCCCCAGAACACCCCGGCGCCCTTGCGGATGACAGCCGCCTGCACCGCGGAATGGGCGTTTTCGGCCAGCACCACGGACCCGGCCGGCAGGTGCGTGACCTCGTCATAATGGATGCACGGGGTATCGAACACGCCGGGCTTGTCGCAATACAGCGCATGCCCCCGCCCGGCCGCTGTCAGCGTCACCTTGCGGGCGATCCCCACCTCGCGCCCGCGCGGGCTTTTGGCGACGGTGCCGCCGGTCGCCGCGGCGGCAACCTGCAGGCCCCAGCACGAGCCCAGCACAGGCAGGCCCTGGTCCAGTGCGCTGCGCATCAGATCGACCTGGCGGGTGACTTCCGGGACCTGATCGAAGGCATGCAGCCCCGAGCCGCCCATCACCATGCCGTCGAAATCGCCGAGTGCGACGCCCTTCGGCAGGTAATCGTCGGCGTCGGCGGGATAGATCGTGGTCATTTCCGCATCCGGGAACATGCGGCGGATTTCATTGGCGTAACGCTCGGCACCCAGTTCGCCGCCGACCGCCTGCATGGCGTCGTTGCGGTCACGGGTGTTGCCGTCGGCGAGAAGAATTTTCGGTGCGCGCTTCATACGCTCGGTCCTTGTGGTTCAGTCGTTGCCAATTGTGTCGATAATGCCGGCCAGATCGTCGTGGGTCGTGCAGACGGCATCGGCCGACGTGGTGTAACGGTCGGCATCGCGCTTCGCGGTATAAAGGATCGCCTTCATGCCGAGCGCCTGGGCGCCCTTGATGTCCTTGTTGTCGCGATCGCCGATATGCACCATTTCCTCGAACGGTACGTCCATCTGCCGCCTCGCGGCCTCGAACATGGCGGCATGCGGCTTCGAGCGTCCGACCTCGTCGGAAAAGGCGAAGCCGCTGAAATACTGAAGCAGATCGTGCCCGGCGAGGATTTCACGGAGCCCGCTGCCGGGCGTGACGATGGTGTCGGAAACGACACAAAGCTTGTAGCGCGTGCTGAGCGTCTGGATCACTTCCTTCACGCCCGGCAGGATATCGGGGGGAATATCGACCTCGAGCCGTTCCATCGCCGCCGACAGCGCATCCAGTTCTGCGTCGGGCAGCGACGCCCCCAGTCCCTTGAGCACGACCTCGAGCCGTTCGTGATTGGTCCAGGTGATGCTGGCTTCCTGCCACACCTTGTAGAACGCGGCATTCGCCGTTGCATAAGCGATATTCACATCGGCGCGGGTAAAATCGCCATGCGCCTGCAACGCTTCATGCAACAGCCGGTGACGGGTTTCAGGTTTGCTTTCAAGCCCCTGTCGGGCGCGTTTCGGCTCATCCGATTCGTCGTCGAAGACGGTGTCCCACAGATCGAAGGTAACGGCGCTGATGCTCATGCGGCGGATGGTGGCGGGGACAGGCGCGTGCGTCAACCACGATTGCCGTGGTTGCGCTATGCGTTATTTGATCCCCGCGGCTAGCCGCTTGGCGGCCTCGTCAAGCTGGCTCTGGTTCATGGATTTACTGACCCGGGCCAGTGCGGTGCGGACGTCGTAGGTTTCCTCGTGGCGAAGAATCTGATCCGCCTTGGGCAGAGCGCGCTTGTACCAGACCCAGGCTTCGATCGGATCGCGCTCGACGCCCCAGCCGGCTTCGAACATGGACCCGATCAGGTATTGCGCCACCGGATGGCCCTGCGTCGCAGCGGTTCTGTAGTACGGCAGCGCCGCGCCGTAATCCTGCGGCGCGCCGAGACCCCGGAAATATCCCTCGCCGACCTTGAAATAGGCGTCCGCGTTGCGCGACAGCCGTGTCGCCAGACTGTACCATTCCTGTGCCCGGTAATGATCCTCGCGGACCCCGTCCCCCTTGGCATACAGATCGCCGATACCAACCTGCGCCGGCGCATAGCCCTTGTCGGCGGCCTTGCGGTACCAGGTCATGGCTTCCTTGGGATCGCGGAATTGTGCCGGTGCGGTGACCAGCTTGCGGGCGTAACGCGTCCAGTCCTCGACATCGCCCTTTTCGGCGGCGGCCTTTTCCGAGATCAGGGTGAGTTTATAGGCTTCAAGCGCCTGTTCCTCGGGGTCAGGCGTGCGCTCGCCGTGAAATATCCAGCCGGCCACACCGGAAAGGATCAGACAGACCAGGACTGTCCAGAATATGAAACGGAAGGTCATGCGCCCTCAACTCGCCTGCATCCCCGCCCTTAATCGGCAGGGCAGAAGCTATTTCGGCAGGTTGTGGTCGTTCCGGTCAACCCGCTGCTGGTTCTGGTTCGGGCCGTGCGGGTTTGCACGGTCGTAGCACGTTACCCCGCCGAGATCGCGATAGCAGTAAATGTTCTGCTTGATCAGCGGCATATCCTCTTCGCAGTAGGTCAGCCCCAGTTCCTTGCGCACAGTCGAACAGTTCTTGCCGCTCCCCATCGAAACCATATGATCGACGAGGGTTTTGTCGGATCCCATCAGCGAAACGCCTTCGACCGTGCTGAAAGAGACAGGGTCGCACGCCACGACGGAAAGGCTGGACAACAGTATAAAAGCAGCAAAAAGCCGCCTGACTGTCTTTTTCATGGCTGAAGGGCTCCTGTTCGTACCCGGTATTGTTGTCCGTAAATGGTTAATTCGGCGTTAATAAACAAGCCCGCGGATTTCTGCGAATAACGACCTTAAAGGGCTGCAATCGTTTGCCATTCCGCTGCCGCCCCGATATGTTTGGGCGCTTTTAAAACAGGCCCTGATCCCGTATCTGGGCCGAACCAACGGAGACGACCTTGGCCGAGCCGGAAGACGACGCGCTATTACGCGAAATCGACGATGAATTGCGCCATGAACAGGCGCAGAAGCTGTGGCAGGCATACGGCAAGTATGTGATCGGCGTCGCCGTGGCCGTGGTTGTCGTCGTCGCCGGCTATCAGGGCTGGCGCGCCTATGACCGCAGCGTGAAGCTGGAATCCACGGACCGTCTGATCGGCGCCGCGACTTTGGCCCAGGAAGGCCAGACCGAGAACGCCATCGAAAGCCTGGCCAAGCTCGAAGCCGACGGTATCGGCAACATCGAAATCCTCGTCAAGCTTCGCCGCGCCGCGCTGATCGCCAAGAACGGCGATGCCCAGGCCGCCGCCGACCTGTATGCCGCGATCGCCGCGGATACGTCCGTTTCGCAGCCGTTCCGCGATCTGGCGACGATACTCGGCGCCACGCTGATGCTCGACCTTTCCAAGGACAACGCCCAGGCCGTCATCGACAAGCTGCAGCCGCTGACCGCCGACAACAGTACGTGGCGCAATTCGGCCAGGGAAATTTCCGCCGTCGCCGCACTCGGCCTCGGCCAGACGGACAAGGCACGCGAGCTGCTGCAGGCGAACGCACTGGACCCGCAAGCACCGGGCGGCGTACGCTCAAGGGCTCAGGAACTGCTGCAAGCGATCGGCCAATGATTTTATCCATGCGACAACTTCGCGGCCTTGCACGTACGAGCATTCTTTGCGCGTTGACGGTTGCCGCGATGTCGCTCAGCGGATGCGATACCTTCAGGGACTGGGATCCGTTCGGCAAAAAACAACCGCCGCTGCCGGGTGAGCGGATCGCCGTGCTTGCCAACGAACGCAGCCTGCGCGCGGATTTCGCCCCCAGCGAAATCAATGTTGTGCTGCCCGCCCCCACGCCGAATACCGATTGGCCGATGGCCGGTGGCTACGCCAACCACGCAATGCACCATATTACAGTCCGCGACAACCTGAGCGAGGCATGGAGCAGAGATATCGGCACCGGCGCCGATGACGAGTTGCGTTTCGTCGCCACCCCCATCGTCGGCGACGGCGTGGTATTCGCGCTCGACACGGAATCCCAGCTCAGCGCCTACAAGCTCGATGACGGCGACCGGCTGTGGACCGCGGACCTGGAACCCGACGAGGATGACGAAGGCCATATCGGCGGCGGCATCGCCTATGAACGCGGCCGTGTCTTCGTCGCCACCGGCTTCGGTGTGGTGATCGCCGTCGACGCCAAGACCGGCGACGTCGTCTGGCAGGAAAAAATCGGCATCCCGATGCGCATTGCGCCGACCGTGCGCGGCGGACGGGTGTTCGTCGTGACCGTCGAAAACAATCTGATCGCGCTCGATGCCCGTGACGGCAAGACGCTGTGGACCCACGCAGGCAGCCAGGAAACCGCATCGCTGCTGGGCGGCGCCAGCCCAGCCGTCGACAACGGTATCGTCGTCGTGCCGTATTCGTCCGGCGAACTGTATGCACTCAAGGTCGATAGCGGCCGCGTGCTGTGGCAGGACAACCTGGTTTCGATCCGCCGCACCGATGCCGTCGCGTCGCTGGCGCAGATACGCGGACGACCGGTCATCGACCGCGGCCGGGTCATCACCATCAGCCACGCCGGCGTCATGGCAGCGATTGATCTCAGGACCGGCCGCCGGGTCTGGGGCCGCGATATCGGCGGCACGGAAAGCCCGTGGGTGGCCGGCGATTACATCTTCACCCTGACCAACGACAACGAACTGATCTGCCTTTCGCGTGACGACGGCAAGGTTTTGTGGGTCACCGGCCTGCCCCGCTTCGAGGATGAACAGCGCCGCGAGGACCCGATCATCTGGAGCGGACCGATCCTCGCCAGCGACCGCCTGATCGTTGCCGGTTCGAACAGCGAAGCTCTCGCCGTGTCGCCCTATGACGGGCGGCTGCTCGGTATCGTCGAAATGCCCGACGGCGTCGCCGTTCCGCCGATCGTCGCCAACGGGTCGGTGATCTTTCTTGCCAACGACGCCGATCTCGTTGTCTATCGGTGACACAGGCGCACGGCCGGACCCTTAAACCATGACCTTCACCCTCGCCATCATTGGCCGGCCTAACGTCGGCAAATCGACGCTGTTCAACCGGCTGGTCGGCAAACGGCTGGCCATCGTCGATGACACGCCGGGGGTGACCCGCGACCGGCGCGAGGGCGAGGCGTCGATTTCCGATCTCCATTTCCGCATCATCGACACCGCCGGGCTGGAAGATGCGACCGACGACAGCATCGAAAGCCGCATGCGCATGCAGACCGAGCAGGCCGTCGCCGGCGCCGATGTGGCGTTGATGCTGATCGACGGTCGCGCCGGGGTGACGCCGACCGACAGCCACTTCGCGCAGTGGCTGCGGACCCAGAACACGCCGATGATCCTTGCCGTCAACAAATGCGAGGGCAAGCAGGCCGAAGCGGGTCTGTATGAAGCCTATAGTTTGGGCCTGGGCGATCCGATTCCCCTGTCCGCCGAGCATGGCCTCGGCATCGACGAACTGTATGACGCGCTGGTGCCGTTCCGTGAACAGGCCGAAGCCGAAGCCCAGCGCGCCGCCCATGCCGACGATGGACTGGCCGACGGCGCGCCGCTCGCCGACAGCGGTGAGGAAGAGGACGACAAAGCGGTGCTGTCGGCGCCGCTGCAACTGGCCATCGTCGGACGCCCCAACGCCGGTAAATCGACGCTGGTCAACCGCCTTTTGGGCAAGGAACGGATGCTGACCGGCCCAGAAGCCGGGATCACCCGCGACGCCATCGCCTCCACCTGGACCTCGCACGGGCGCGACATCCGTCTGGTCGACACCGCCGGGCTGCGCAAGCAGGCACGGGTCGACGAGAAGCTCGAATACCTGGCCGTCAACGATACCTTCCGCGCCATTCAGTATGCGCAGGTGGTGGTGCTGGTGATCGACGCCGAACAGCCGCTGGAGCGTCAGGACCTGACCATCGCCCGCAAGGTCGTCGAGGAAGGCCGCGCGCTGGTCATCGCCGTCAACAAGTGGGACGTCATCAAGGACAAGACGGCAACCATGGCGCGGATCAAGGACCGTTTGCAGACGTCCCTGCAGCAGATCCGGGGCGTGCGCGTCGTCACCATGTCGGCGCTGACCGGACGTGGCGTCGACAAGCTGATGCCGACGGTGCTCGAAGTCTTCGAACTGTGGAACACCCGGGTGCCGACCGGGGCACTGAACCGCTGGCTTTCCAGAATGCTGGAAGCGCACCCGCCGCCGATGGGCTCGCACGGCAAGCGCCTGACGATCCGCTACGTCACACAGGCGAAATCACGTCCGCCGACGTTCTATCTTTTCTCATCAACGGCAGTGAAACTGCCGGAGAGCTATCTGCGTTATCTCGCCAACGGGCTGCGCGACGACTTCGGTCTGGATGGCATCCCGCTGCGCCTGCATACCCGGTCCGGCAAGAACCCGTACGCCTCCTGAACCGGACGCCGTGCGTCTTTCGGCGCCCTGCCGCAGGCGTTATACTGCCCCTGCGTCCGAAGACGGACAGGAGACAGCCGATGGCACTGAGCGGAATCAATCACCTGGCGTTCATCACCCCCGACATGACGGGGACGGTGCGGTTTTACCGCGATCTGCTGGGCATGGAACTGCACGCCGGCATCGGCCACGACGGCTATCGGCATTATTTCTTCCAGTGCGGCAGCGCCCAGGTCGCGTTCTTCGAGTATCAGGGCGCCAGCATCATGGAGCCGAAATTCCACGGCAGCCCGACCGGGAAGCCGCTCGGCTTCGATCACGTGTCGTTTACCGTCGCCTCGCGCGAGGAGTTGTTCGCTTTCAAGGACAAGCTGGAAGCAGCAGGCATCGAAGTCACTGGCGCCGTCGATCACGGCACGCTGTGGTCGATCTATTTCTTCGATCCCAACAACATCCCGCTGGAAATCACCTGGGATACCCTGGAAATCGTCCAGCCGCCGGCGATCGAGGACGACGACCCGCTGCCCATCGCCGCCGAGGGCGCGACGGCGCAGCCTGGTCACTGGCCGGAAGTGACCCGCCCGACACCGGCGTCGGAGATGACGGCCCACCCGGGCAACGGCCATGCCATGCGGGACTCGTTCCTCAGGCAGGGGATCGCACGGATGAAGGACGATTATGCCGAGGCTGTCGGCGCCAGGAAACCGGACGCGGCGGAGTAGACCGCTCGGCAATCATGGATACTCTCCCGGACGGGCCAAAGGGCCGATCCGGGACCCATGGCTCGGTCACGTATTGGTGGTCTGGAATGGGTCCCGGTTCTTCGCGCCTTGCGCTACGACCGGGAAACGGTTTGCGTCGTCAGATCGGGGCTACCCGCCGCCGCGCTGATAGGCGCGGTCGAAATTCACCAGGAACTCGTTCCGTTCGGCTTCGGAATAGCCGTTGAACGTTATCGTCACATCCGTCGTCGCAATTCGCATCAGGGCAATCTGGCGCATCTGTTCCGGCCCGAGTTCAATGTCGATATGCTTGCCGTGCCCCTCTTCGACCCGAACATGCGCGTCGTGAACCCAGAAGTGATGGCTTTTTACCGCGCGCGGCAGCAGCCGGATGAATTCGGCATGGGTAATCCCCATGTTCTTGACCAGCGTGACCGGCGCCGACGTCATGCCCGGCAACCCTGCATCAGCCGCCGGCGACCGGCGGCCAGATGGCGAGATGATCGCCCGCCTCCAGTTCTTTCACGGCGCGTTCGTCCGGCGAAATATAGACACCGTTGATCAGCACCATGTGACACATCTTTTCCGGCAGGCCCAGGCGCATGATCACCTGCGTCGGTGTCGTGCCTTCCTTGACCTCGATATCCGCCTCATTCTTGACGGCGTCCGCCGGCAGATACTCCGCAAGCGAAGCGTACAGCTTGATGCGTATGTTCATGCGCCGTGACGGCCCCCGTTAATGCGAACACGCCACATAGGCATCGGCGATCAGATGCGGATCGGCCATCAGTTTGTCTTTCCACACACCGAGGGGCACTTCCGTCTGGATCAGCCCGCGCAGCACGCCGATGTGATCGGTGCGGCCCAGCGACAGCGCGCCGACGATCTTGTCGCCGTCGAATTCCAGCCGCATGTAGCGGAAATTCTCCGGATCGACGGCTTCCGCGTGGTCGCCGCCCTTGACCCCGTCCCACTTGCCGAAGCTGGCGGAAATCAGGCCGACCGTGTCCAGCACGTTCATGTTCAGGCTGCCCTTGAAGGGCGCCGCCTTCCCGGCCATGTTCAGCGCCGCGATGCGGCCGTGATCGACGGCCGTCGGCTGCACCGCGTGCACCGCCCAGCCGCCGGTCGAGAAATCCGGCCCCTGCGCGCAGTCGCCGGCGGCATAGATGTCGTCAATGCTGGAGCGCATATATTCGTCGACCAGAATGCCCTGGTCGGTCTTCATCCCCGAGCCTTCGACGAAGCCGATGTTCGATTTGACGCCGGTGGCGACCACCACCAGATGCGCCGGGATGCTCTTGCCGTTGTCGAGATCGACCTTGAGGGTGTCGGTCTTGTCGGCGTTCTTTTCGATCTTGGTGACCTTGGTCGAGGTATGCACGTGCACGCCCTTGTGCTCGCACCAAGCCTTGACCATGTTGCCCGCCGCTTCGTTCATCATGCGCGGCACCATGCGGTCCAGCGCTTCGACGACCGACAGATTGACGCCGCGCTCGGCCAGCGCCTCCATGATGATGCAGCCGATGAAGCCGGCGCCCATCAGCACCACGTCAGCGCCCTTGTCGGCGTACTTGATGATGTTGCGGCAGTCTTCCAGCGTCCAGCAGTGATGCACGGCCGGCAGATCCAGCCCCTCGATCGGCGGCTTCACCGGGCTGGCGCCGGTGGCGATCAGCAGCTTGGAATAGGCCTGCTCGCTGCCGTCGGCCAGTTTCACAACCTTCTTCGCCGCATCGATGGACGCCGCCACGCCCTGGCGATACTGGATCGCGTTGATGTCGTAATGCCCCTCATCCTTGCGCAGATACGTGCCTTCCTCCTTGATCAGGCCAGTCAGCACGTAGGGGATCGCCATCCGCGAATAGGGCGGTTCCGGTTCCGAGCCGATCATCACGATGTCGGTGTCGGGATCGGTTTTGCGCAGGGTATCGGCAGCGGTGACACCGGCCGGGCCGGCGCCAATAATCACGTAGGTCATAATCTATCCTCCGAGAGACGGGTGGGGAGAAGCGGCCGCCTGGCGGCGCCTCTCCCCGTCACCATCAAAGTCCGAGACGGCTCAGGGTCTCGTTGGTCGGCACGCCTTCCGGGGTCCACCCGCGGAGTTGATAGTACTCCGGCAGCATCTTCGAGAGCTGGTTGGTGAGTCCCTTGGCCGGACCGGTTTTCGCTGCGTCCTTGACCAGGCGTTCGGGCAGCTTGTCGTCGGCAGCCGTGAACCCGGCGGCGTTGTTGAAGTTCCGCTCCAGGTTCCAGATACGCTCGCCCACTTCGAGGAGCTTTTCCACCGACCATTCGCCGTCGCACGCCGCGTCGATCTGCGGCGCCACGTCCTCGAGCGACCAGGCGAACGAGGTGAACACGCAGATACCGGCGCTGTCGAAGACAGCGGTGGCATCCTGGAACGCCTTGACCAGACCGGCCTTGCCTTCGGCGACCAGCGGATCGGTTTTCTCAGGGATTCCGAGCACTTCCGACGCCACGGTGTAGGACCGCAGGTGGCAGGCACCCCGGTTCGACGTCGCATAGGTCAGCCCCATGCCCTGGATACCGCGGGAGTCGTAGGCCGGGAATTCCTGGCCCTTGACCGACATCGACAGTTCCGGATGGCCGTACTTTTCGCACAGCAGCTTCGAGCCCAGGCCGATTTCGGCACCGAAGCCCTCGCCCTTGCCGGTCAGTTCGGCCAGATCGGTCAGCGCCTTGGCACTGCCGAACTTGAGCTCGATACCGCCGGTTTCCTTGTCGGTGATGACGCCGGTTTCATACATCTCCATCGCCGCACCGACCGTGGCACCGAAGGAAATCGGATCGTAGCCTTGCTCGTTGCAGATGAAGTTGGCAAACGTCAGCGCATTGAGATCGTCGACACCCGTCGCCGCGCCCAGCGCCCAGGCGGCTTCGTATTCAAGCCCGCCCGATGCGATCTGGTACTGCGGCCGCTCGGCGACCGTGTAGTGCGTGCGGTCGACGGTCGAAATACGTCCGCAGGCGATGGTGCAGCCGAAGCACGCGGCGTTGCGCACCAGGTTCGGCTTGCCGTCCGACTCGCGCGGTTCGGCCATCGCTTCCGCCGAGATCGCGTGCGCGCCCTCGAACTGGATATCGCGGTGGTTGCGGGTCGGCAGCGCGCCGGTTTCGTTGATCACGTTCATCAGCACCTGGGTGCCGAACGCCGGAAGGCCCTGCCCGGTGACGGCGTTGTCGGCCAGCACCTTCTTGGCATCGGCGGCGGCCGCGAAGAAGCGCTTGGCATCCTTGACGCCGACACCCTTGGTACCGCGAATGGCCACGGCCTTGAGGTTCTTCGATCCCATCACGGTGCCGACGCCGGAACGGCCGGCGGCGCGGTGATAGTCGTTGACGACACAGGCGTACTTGACGCCCTTTTCACCGGAAACGCCGATCGAGGCGACGCGGATCTGCGGATCCTGATGCTTGTTCTTGATCGCATCCTCGGTGTCCCAGACGCTGGTGCCCCACATGTCGGACGCGTCGATCAGTTTTGCATCGTCATTGTCGATGAACAGATACACCGGGTTCTTCGATTTGCCCTCGAAGATGATCATGTCGTAGCCGGCGTTCTTCATTTCGTTGCCGAAGAAGCCGCCCGAGTTCGAGCATGCGATGGCGCCGGTCAGCGCCCCCTTGGTGATCACCGAATAGCGACCGGCGGTCGACGCCGAGGTGCCGGTCAGCGGCCCGGTGGCCATGATCAGCTTGTTGTCGGGGCTGAGCGGATCGACTTTCGGGTCGACCTCCTCAACGAAGTACTTGGTCGCCAGCCCGCGCTGGCCCAGGTATTTCTCGGCCCAGTCCATGTTCAGCGGTTCGCTCTTGCACGTCCCCGCGGTCAAATTGACGCGAAGGAGTTTTTTTGCCCATGCCATGATGTTTCCTCCCTTTTTTATGCCGTCGCCTGACCGGCGTCGGTTTTTTCGGCCCAGGCACGCATCTTGTCGAGCCCGGTCCAGTTCGCGTCGACGTAGGTGATGGCGTCGGTCGGACACGCCTTGGCGCATTCCGGTTCGCCTTCACACAGATCGCACTTGATGACCTTGCCGGTGTCGGAATTGTAATTCACGGTCCCGAACGGGCAGGCAATCGTGCAGACCTTGCAGCCGACACAGAGGGTATTGGAAACGATCTTCGCGCCGGTCGCCTTGTCGAGCGTAATGGCGTCGACCGGACATGCGTGCATGCACCACGCTTCGTCACACTGCGTACAGGTGTACGGCACGAAGCGGCCCTTCTCATGGAAGGAAAACACCTTGATGCGCGATTTCGCCGGGTTGAACGCATTTTCGTTGTCGTACGAACACGCAAGTTCGCACTGCAAACACCCGGTACACTTATCCGGATCGATATTCAGTGATTTTTGCATATTGGCTTCTCCCTTGAAGTGGCTTTGTATCTATCATCGGGCGTTTTACGCTCGTTACCCACACTCTAGCACCTCAGCCCGCTGTTTCGAGACACATTTTTGTTAATCCCGCTGGAAATCCGGCTTGCCGAAAGCAGGTTTGACGATGGATACATTTACATGGACATTCTGTCCGGGGATTTGAAAAGCTGAAGGTGAGCCATGGCCGCGCCGCTGCCCGATTTCGAGGCATTCCGTAAACTGCCGCACGCGGTATCGCTGCTGGGCATGTCCGGCGTCGGCAAGACGACGCTGTCGACGGGGCTCCGGCGCAGCGCCAACTGGTTCCACTATTCGGCGGATTACCGGATCGGCACCGCCTATCTGGCCGAGCATATCCTGGACAACATCAAGTTCCGCATCATGCGCACCGATCCGTTCATCGCCGATCTGCTGCGCTCGGACTCGATCTACATCAACCACAACATCTCGGTCGACAACCTGGACCCGGTATCCACCTACCTGGGCATGTTCGGCGATCCCGAAACCGGCGGTCTCGACAAGGCGACGTTCCTGGAACGCCAGCAGCAGTACCGCGACGCCGAAATCAACTCCATGCGCGACGTCGGGCGGTTCCTGGAAAAGGCCTGGAAGATCTATTCCTGCAAGGATTTCATCAACGATGCATCCGGCAGCCTGTGCGAGATCGCCGATATCGGCGATCCCGACGATCCGGTGATTTCCGCGCTCCGCGACAACACCCTGATCGTCTATATCCGCGCCAATGCCGCCGGCGAGGAAACCCTGAAAAAGCGCGCCGAAAGCGACCCCAAGCCGCTGTTCTATCATCCTTCGTTCATCGAAAAGCACCTGGCGGGCCAGCCCGACGACGGCAAGGGCGTCGACCGCCGCGACTTCGCCCGGCGCCTGTTTCCGCTTTTGCTCGAGGACCGCAAGCCCAGATACGAGGCGTTCGCCGAGAAATACGGCTTTTCCATCGACGTCGACGACCTGTTTGCGGACGGCGGCACCAACGGCCAGGCGCCCGGCAGCGACGACTTCATCCGCCGGCTCTACGATCTCGTCTCGGCGCAGGCGGAAACCAGCAAGGTTGCACATGACAACGCCAGTCGCTATCTGAGGGTCTGCGAAGAACGAGCCCGCGAACGCGGCCAGGACTGCTGAGGAAACACGACCGATGCCGATTAAGATTCCGTCCCAGTTGCCGGCCCGAAAGGTGCTCGAGACCGAAGGCGTCCCGATCATCCGGGACGAGGACGCGATCCGGCAGGATATCCGGCCGCTCAAAATCGCGATCCTCAACCTGATGCCGGAAAAGATCAAAACCGAAACCCAGTTGGCGCGGGTACTGGGCGCGACGCCGTTGCAGGTCGAAGTGACCCTGCTGTCCCTGACCAGCCACAAGCCGAAAACCACCCCGGAACAACATCTTCTGGACTTCTATCATCCGTGGGCCGACGTCCGCGATCAGAAGTTCGACGGCCTGATCGTCACCGGTGCGCCGATCGAAAAGCTGCCGTTCGAGGAGGTCCGCTACTGGCCCGAACTGTGCGATATCTTCGACTGGTCGCTCGACAATGTGCACGGGTGCTTCAACCTGTGCTGGGGCGCGCAGGCGGCGCTGTTCCATTTCTACGGCATTCCCAAGTATCAGCTGCCGGAAAAGGCGTTCGGCGTGTTCTGGCACAGCGTGCTCGACCCGACCTCTGCGCTGATGCGCGGGCTGAACGACGCGATTCCGATTCCGGTGTCCCGGCACACGGAAAATCACCGCGACGACCTGACCAAATTCAAGCACCTTCAGGTGCTGGCGGCGTCCGCCGACGCCGGCATGGCGCTGGTCTACGATCCGGTGCTCAACCATGTGCACATGTTCAATCATCTGGAATACGACTCGACGACGCTGGGCGACGAATACAGCCGCGACGTCGCCAAGGGTTCGGAGATCCAGGTGCCCCGGAACTACTATCCGAACGACGATCCGACGCAGACGCCGGTCAATACCTGGCGTTCGAACGCGCATATCCTGTTCGGCAACTGGATCAACTCGATCTATCAGTCGACGCCGTATGACCTCGCCAGGATCGGCGAGAACCGCCCCGCCGTGCCGAAGGCCGACGACGCGGCTTGAACCTCCCCCCATCGTCATGCTGAACTTGTTTCAGCATCCACAACCACCGGCACCATCGAGACATTTCTCCATGGACCCTGAAACAAGTTCAGGGTGACGGTAATGTGCGAAACAGAAGCAGAGGCGTAAGCGTCACGCGTTCGTTTGCGCACGCTTTCTTTCGATGCTCTGCGCGATGATGACGATCAGCGCCAGCGCGATCCCCGCCGCATCCGTATAAAACCCCGGCTTGATCAGGCAGATCGCCGACGCCACCATCAGGACGCGCTGCCACATCGGCGCGTGCGCGATCAGATAGCCATGCAGCCCGGCGGCGAGCAGCACCACGCCGCCAATCGCCGATACCGTGGTCAGCGCGATGGTCTGCCAGGCACCGATCAGCAGCAGCGACGGGCCGAACACGAACATGAACGGAATGATGTAGCCGGTCAGGCCCAGTTTCACGGCAGCCACCCCGGATTCCCAGAGACCAGCCCCGGATATGCCGTTCGCCGCATACACCGCCAGTGCCACCGGCGGCGTGATCGCCGACAGGATGGCGAAATAGAACACGAACATGTGCGCCGCCTCGATGCTGACGCCAAGTTTGACGACGGCCGGCACCAAAAGCGCCACCTGCATGATGTAAGCCGGGGTCGTCGGCATCCCCATGCCGAGGATGATGCCGGCAAGCATCGTCAGGAACAGTGCGATGACCAGCGAGTTCTGGGAAATGTCGAGAACGAAACTGGTGAACTCGATGCCGAGACCCGACAGCGCGATGACGCCGATGACGATCCCGGCGCAGCCGCACGCAAGTGCCACGCCGACGGCGTTCTTGGCCCCGTCGACGAGGGCTTCGAGCATGTTCTGCGGATTCAGATGCTGGCGGCTGGATTTCCTGAGCATGATCGTCGGGAACACGGAGAAAATACCGCAGAGCGCGGCGAACGGCGCGCTGAACCCGGCGATCAGGACGCCGACGATGACGACCAGCGGAATGAACAGATGCCCGTGATTCTTCAAAGTTTCCTTCAGCGACGGCAATTCCGACTTGGGCAGACCGACCATGCCGACGCGCCTAGCCTCGAAATGCACTGCCATGAACAGCGCGCCGAAATAAAGCACGGCGGGGATCAGGGCGAATTTGGCGACCTCCAGATAGGCGATACCCATGAATTCCGCCATGACGAAAGCCGCCGCGCCCATGATCGGCGGCATGATCTGTCCGCCGGTGGAGGCGACGGCCTCGACCGCGCCGGCGAACGCCGGCCGGTATCCGATCCGCTTCATCAGCGGGATCGAGAAAGTCCCGGTGGTCATGACGTTGGCGACGGCACTGCCGGACACGGTGCCGAACATGGCGCTGGTGATGCAGGCCACCTTAGCCGGGCCGCCGGCGGTATGGCCGGTCAGCGACATCGCGAAATCCATGAACAGCTTGCCGGTACCGGTGCGCTCGACGAAGGCGCCGAAAAGAATGAACAACACAACGTAGGTCGCGGACACGCTGACCGGAATGCCGAGGATGCCGTCCGTGGTCAGGAACAACTGTTCGAGCATCGGGCCGAGATCGGTGCCGTGTATGAGCAGCCCGTACGAGACAAAAACCAGTGCCGTGATCGGCAGCACCAGGCCCATCAGGCGGCGGGTCGCCTCCAAAAGGACGGCGATCATCAAAAGACCGAAGATCCAGTCGCCGGTGACCAGATCGTCGACGTAGATCATGCGGTTGTCGATGTAGTCCTTGGCCCAGAACTGATATCCGCAGGCGAGCAGCGATGCCGCCACCAAAAGCAGGTCCGGCCAGCCGGGGGTGCCGTCCTTGCGCGGGAAGCACGGCGACATCAGGAACGCCATCACCAGCGCGAAGGCCAGGTGCGTGGTGCGGAAAAGCTGCGCATCGGGCGAGCCGAAGAACGCGACATATAGATGATAGAGGGACATGGACGCGCCAACCACCGTGACGGCATACCAGGCCCAATTCTTACCGCTGAACATTTGGCTTCTCCAACCGCATGAAGGGACCCCCGCGGCAATTCCGGCGAAACGCCGCGGGGGACACGATACTCAGGTTAAAGCGTTCAGCTTAGAGCGCGCCCTTCGACTTGTAGAAGGCCGTGGCACCGGCATGGAACGGCACGCCGATATCCAGCGCCATCGCCTTCGCATCGGCACCGGCCATCGCCTTGGCGATCGCCGCCATGTCGCCGATACCGCCGGCCATGGCGTTGAGCACGCCTTCGACCGTCTTGGCGTCGAGATCGCAACGCGCGATGACGTGCGTCGCGTAACCGACCGTGCCGACGTCAGCCGTCTGCTTCGGATATGTGCCGGCCTTGATCACGATACGCTTATAGCCGGGGTTGATCTTCTGCATGTTGGCGAGGCCGTCGTCCGGGATCGGCACCAGCATGACGTCGCGCGACGCCGCGAGGTCCATGATGGCGCTTGCCGGTGCGGTCGTGCCCAGCGTGAACCATTCGGCGTTGCCGTCCTTCAACTGGTTGACGGAATCTGTGTAGGAACCCTGGTTGACCTTCGGCAGGTCTTTATAGGAAAGACCGTAGGCTTCCAGCAGGTGCACGGTGATCTGCTCGCCGGTGTTGCCCTTTTTCTGGGTGGTCAGTGCCTTGCCCTTGAGATCGGCGGGCGACTTGATGCCGCTGCCGGCGAGTGCCACCACCTGGAAGTACTGCGGGTAGAGCGTGGCGACGTTGCAGACATTGGCATACTTCTTTTCGAACGGCGGCTTGCCGTTGATGGCATCAACCGTCGACACCGAGTTGGCGAAGCCGATGTCGGCCTTGCCGGCTTCGATGGCCTTGACGTTGGCGATACCGGCGCCGGGGCCGACCTGGACGTTTGAACCGGGGATCTGTTTCTCGATCAGGTTCTTGAGCGCACCGCCGAGCGGATACCACGATCCGCCCTGCGGACCGGTAACGAGCTTGAGATCGGCGGCGGAAGCCGATCCGGCCACGGCAAACATAACCGCAGAAGCAAGGACCCCTGCCTTGTAAAATTCACGCATGCGTTTTCTCCCAAAGGATGTGCGACCGCTTTTGGCGGTTTAGACGTTGAGGGAAAAAACGCTATTCCATTCGTGAATTTCCGACAAGCGGACATTCATGCGGGATAAATTTTCCCGGACGGCCAGTCGGCCGTTCCGGGACCCATGGTCCAAAAAGCTTTGCTATCGCCATGGGTCCCGGTTCTCAGCGCAAAGCGCATTGACCGGGAAAAGGCTCTCCGTTTTGGTTCTAGGGCACGAAGCCTAGAACCGCATCGGGATCGCGTGCACCACGTGTTCCAGGCCCTGTACCCGGGCGACGACGTCGGCCGGCGGCTGGCCGTCGATTTCGATCAGCGCGATGGCATCACCGCCTTCGTTGGCGCGGCCCAGGTTGAAGGTCGCGATGTTGACGCCGGCTTCGCCGAGCACCGTGCCCAGCGCCCCGATCAGGCCCGGTTTGTCGTGGTTGGCGAGATACAGCATGTTGGCGCCGAGCCTGGCGTCGATGTGTATGCCCTTGATCTCGACCAGGCGCGGTTCGTTGTTGAACAGCGTCCCCTTGACCGAACGCTTCTGGTTTTCGGTGGTCACGGTGACGGTGATCAGGGTGTGGTAGTTGCCCGCCGTTTCCGATTTCGCCTCGAGGATCTTGATGTTGCGTTCCTCGGCGATGACCGGCGCGTTGACCATGTTGACGCCTTCCAGCAGCGGACCGAGCAGCCCCTTGAGGACGATCGCCGTCAGCGGCTTGGTGTTGAGCGTCGACACGTCGCCTTCGTAACAGATCTCGATCCCCTTGATCGCGCTCTGCGTCGCCTGCCCGGCGAAGCCGCCGAGCTGTTCCGCCAGCACCATGTAGGGTTTCAACCTCGGCGCTTCCTCGGCGGTCACCGAGGCCATGTTGAGCGCGTTGGTGACGGCGCCGCTCAAAAGGTAGTCCGCCATCTGTTCGGCGACCTGCACGGCGACCTTTTCCTGCGCTTCCGATGTCGACGCCCCCAGATGCGGCGTGCAGACGACCTGCTCCATGCCGAACAGCGGATTGTCCTTGGCCGGTTCCTCGGCGAACACGTCGAGCGCCGCACCGGCGACGTGACCGGTTTCCAGCGCCGCCTTCAACGCCACTTCATCGACCAGCCCGCCGCGCGCGCAGTTGACGATGCGCACGCCGGCCTTGGTCTTGTTCAGCGCATCGGCGCCGAGGATGTTGCGGGTCTGGTCGGTCAGCGGCGTGTGCAGGCTGATGAAGTCGGCACGCGGCAGAAGCTCCGCCAGGTCCACCTTCTCCACACCGAGGTTTTCGGCGCGC
Organism: Thalassospiraceae bacterium; assembly: GCA_038100295.1. GTDB lineage: Bacteria > Pseudomonadota > Alphaproteobacteria > Rhodospirillales > Casp-alpha2 > UBA4479. Next base: position 6,070 of record JAYNVG010000031.1, on the reverse strand, counting down.
TCCTCGGACAGGAACGGATCGAAGGCGATGACCTTCATCTTCAGCCCCTGGGCACGGTCGGCGACGATGGCGCCGATGTTGCCGCAGCCGATGATGCCGAGCGTCTTGCCCATCAGCTCGACGCCCATGAAGCGGGATTTCTCCCACTTGCCGGCATGGGTCGACGCGTTGGCCGCCGGAATCTGGCGGGCCAGCGACAGCATCATGGTAATGGCGTGCTCGGCGGTGGTGATGGCGTTACCGAACGGCGTGTTCATGACGACGATCCCGGCGCCGGTGGCGGCCTTCACGTCGACGTTGTCGACACCGATCCCGGCACGGCCGATGACCTTGAGATTGCCGGGATTGGCCAGCGTCTTCGGCGTGATCTTGGTCGCCGAGCGGATGGCGATGCCGTCATACTCGCCGATCTTTTCGGCCAGCTGATCCTTGTCCAGATCGGTGATGACATCGACCTCGACGCCGCGGTTTTTGAAGACCTCGGCGGCGAGCGGCGACATCTTGTCGGAAATCAGAACCTTCGGCATGGCTCAGCCCCCCTGCAGTTCGGATTTGACGGTATGTAAACCCCAGTCGAGCCACGGGCCGAGGGCTTCGATATCCGACGCCTCGACGGTGGCGCCGCACCAGATACGAAGGCCCGGAGGCGCGTCGCGGTGCGAACCGACGTCGAAGGCCACGCCTTCCTTGTCCAGAAGGTTGGTCATCTTCTTGATGAAGTCGCGCTGCCCGTCCTCGTCCATCGCCTGGAACCACGGGTCGGTGACGACCAGCACCACCGAAGTGTCGGAGCGCGAGGCCGCGTTCTTGCAGATGAAATCGATCCAGTCGGCCTGCTCGACCCAGGCGCTCAAAGCCTTGAAGCTGGCGTCGACCCTGCCCAGCAGCGCCGGGAGGCCGCCGATGCTTTCGGCCCATTTCAGGCCGTCCAGCGCATCCTCGACGCACAGCATCGACGGCGTGTTGATGGTCAGGCCGACGAACACGTCCTCGTTCAGCTTGTCGCCCTTCTTGAGGCGGAACACCTTCGGCATCGGCCACGGCGGGTTGTAGCTCTCGATGCGCGCGACGGCGCGCGGGCTCAAGACCAGCATACCGTGCGCGGCCTCGCCGCCCATCGCCTTCTGCCACGACCAGGTGCAGATATCGACCTTGTCCCAGGGGATATCCATGGCGAACACGGCAGACGTGCCGTCGACGATGGTCAAACCCTCGCGGTCCGCCGGAATCCACTCACCGTTCGGCACCTTGACGCCGCCCGTCGTGCCGTTCCAGGTGAACACAACATCGCGCGAGAAATCGACCTGGCTCAGATCGGGAATCTCGCCGTAAGCGGCGTCCGACAGTTTGACGTCGTCCAGCTTCAGGTGCTTGGTGATGTCGACGGCCCACTGCTTGCCGAAGCTTTCCCACGACAGCACTTCGACGCCGCGCTGACCCAGCACCGACCACAGTGCCATTTCGATGGCCCCGGTGTCGGAACCCGGCACGATGCCGATGCGATAGTCGGCGGGAATGCCGAGTACCGAGCGGGTGCGCTCGATGACTTCGGCCAGCAGCTTCTTGCCGGTGGCGTGACGGTGCGAACGGCCGAGAAAGGCGTTCGCCAGCGCGTCGGGCGACCAGCCAGGGCGCTTGGAACAGGGACCGGATGAAAAATTGGGATTCGCCGGACGCACGTCCGGCTTCTGAAGAGTGTTCATGTTTTCTCCTTTCCTCTCAGAAAGGTCGCGCCTCGTTGGGGAGGCGTGGCCCACGGGGAAAGTAGCGCCGCGCGGAAATTAATCAAGCGGGATTTTTTGACAACGCCCACACGTCCCCATTGCCCGACCCGGCCCGGACGCCCTACCCTCGGTCCATGACAAATTTCTTCGACGACTTCACGCTTGAGACGATCGACGTGACCGACGGCCCGGTGCGGCTGCGGCATGCCGGGTCCGGGCCGCCGCTTCTGTTGCTGCACGGCAACCCGCAAACCCACGCCATGTGGCACCTGGTGGCGCCGAAGCTTGCGGAAACGTTCACCGTGATCTGCCCCGACCTGCGCGGCTACGGCAAATCTCTGAAGCCCGCCCCCAGCGACGATCATGCCGCCTATGCCAAGACCGAAATGGCCCGCGACATGGCCGAGGTGATGACGCATTTCGGCCATGACACGTTTATGGTCGCCAGTCATGACCGCGGCGCCCGGGTCGCGCACCGTCTCGCCATCGACTTCCCGGAGCGCGTCGAAAAGCTGGCCGTGCTCGACATCATCCCGACCATCGAGCATTTCGAGCGCACCGACATGCGCTTCGCCATGGGCTATTACCACTGGTTCTGGTTCGCGCAGCGCCACCCGCTGCCGGAAAGCGTCATCAACGCCGCGCCCGACATCTGGTTCCGCGCCCACACGTCGCGCGAGCCCAAGGACGACGGCTTCTTTCACCCGGACGCGCTGGCCGATTACCTGGACTGCGTGCGCGACCCGGCGATGATCACCGGCATGTGCGAGGACTACCGCGCCGCCGCCACCGTCGACATGCGGGACGACCGCGAAAGCCGCGAAGCCGGCGACAGGGTCCGCTGCCCGATGCTGGTGCTGTGGGGCGCCAAGGGCAAGATCGGCCAGTGGTACGAACCGCTGGAGATCTGGCGGCAGTACTGCGACGCCGAGGTCTCGGGCGGCCCGGTCGCCAGCGGACATTATCTCGCCGAGGAAGCGCCCGACGAAGTGCTGCGGCACCTCATCGGGTTCTTCGGCAGGGGATCATGACTCCATAAACTCAGGCGGCGCTGGCGCCGGTGTGCGGGTAATCGTGGCCGAGACGTTCCAGCGTCGAGCGGCCCTGATCGGCACGTTTCAGGCGTTCACGGAAATGGGTCAGCGCGCAAAACACAATGCTGGTCAGCGCAACGAGCACGCCGGTCGCGGCAAACGCGGTGATGACGTTGAAGCCGGCCGCAAGATAGCCGTTCAGGGCAACCGCCATCGCCGACGCGATGGCGAAGGTCATCAGCAGGCTGGCCGCCTGGGCGAAGGTTTCGTTCATCACCCACGCCGGATTGTGCGGGTTGCGCATCAGCAGCACCGCACCCAGAAAGCAGGTCACACCGGCAACCACGACGGCAGAGGCGACGACGGCAGAAAAATAGGCTTCCATTCTATTGCTCCAGAATTGTCCGCGGAACGGCGATGCGCCGACGGCGGACCCGAATGCGGACCCCGCAGGGCCGGCTGTCATGTAAGGGCATGTTCGAAAGTCGTGCGTGAAACCGCGCACCGGGGACATCGGACAGGAAGGGCATGACGCAGGTCATGACGGGGATCCGGGGCCGAAGGCGTTACTTCGATATGAAATCGCTCGTTCAGCCGACGCCATTATACGGCTGCCGCCGGGGGCGCCGATCAACGATATTTTTGCATGCCTGACATGCAATCCCCGCCCTGACGGACGCGCCGAAAGCGGCCTAGATCATTCCATCGCGTCCTTGGAATCTGTCAGGAGTACGGCCATGGCGACAAACCTCAACGATTCCTCCCACTACCTCGATCATCGCCCCCCACAGCACGGCAGCGATGGCTTTGCCGACTGGGCCGAAGCCGCGATCAGTGCCGTCTGTGTCGGCATCCTCGCGTTCACGACCCTGGGCGGGCTGTTTATGGCGCTGACCGGTGTCGGGCTGTTCCGCATGGGCACGCCGGAGCTGGTGATCTGGAGCGCGGACAGCATCATCGGCGCCGGGGCACTGTATCTGTCGGTAATGCTGGCACGCCACGTCTGGCGCTTCGAACGGGATTCGGCACGGCACGGGCACCACGCGCCCTGAAGCCGCGGCCTAAAGCCCCCAGAGAAACCTCGCCATCAGCGTGAAGGTGACCCAGACGATCAGGATCATCGGCAGCCCGGCGCGGACGAAGTCCTGGAACTTGTAGTGCCCCGGCCCCATCACCAGAAGGTTGGTCTGGTAGCCCATCGGCGAGGCGAACGAGCAGTTCGCGGCGAACACCATGGCGATGGCGAACTGCATCGGCGATGCGCCGACCTCGCCCGCCAGGTCGACGGCAATCGGCGTGAACAGCACGGCAACGGCATTGTTTGAAATGACGTTGGTCATCAACGCCGCGATCAGGAACAGCAAGGACAGGATCACGATCGTCCCCTGATCGGCGAACAGCGACACCATGCCGTGCGCCAGATAGGCGGCGCCGCCGGTCTCGCGCAGCGCGATGCTCATCGCCAGCGCGGCGGCGATGGCGGTGGCGATCTTCGGGTCGATGGCGCGAAACGCCTGGCGCAGGTTGAGCACGCCGGTGGCGACCATGGCGATGGCGCCGGCGAACGCCGAGACAACGATCGGCACGACGCCGGTCGCCGCCGCGACCACGGCCGCGAAAAAGATCAGGCTGGCGCGCTTGACGTGATCGAGGCTGGGCAGATCCTCCCTCGACGATTCGATCAGGATCGCATCGCGTCCGCCGCGAAGCTGGCGGATATCATCGCGCTGCCCCTGCACCAGAAGCACGTCGCCGGCCTCGAGCCGGATTTCGGTGATGCGCGCGCGGATCATCCGGGCGCGGCGCTGGATGCCGAGCACGATGCAGCCGGTCTTGTAGCGGAATCCGGCGAGCCTGAGCGTCTGCCCGACCAGCCGCGAGGCCGGCGCGATCATCACCTCGGCGATCACCTGATCGGCCTGCCGCCACGGTGCGTCCTCGTCATCGTCGTCGAGCGCCTTGCCGTCCCTGAGATCGGGGTGGAACAGCTCGCCGTGCTCGGCAATCGCTTCCTTGAGCACCGGACGCGTCGCCGCGACGACGATGACGTCGCCCTGGATCACCTTCAGGTCCTCGAACGGCGGCAGGATCGCGCGCTCGCCGCGCTGGATCATCCGCACCGTCATGCCCGGCAGTGCCTTGAAGTGCCCGCCCGGCGCGCTTTCGCCGATCAGTTCGGAATCCGGCGGCGTTTCGATCTGCACGATGAACTGTTTGCCCGACCCTTCGGAGGTGACGGCATCCGCCATGCCGGCACGGTCCGGCAGGATGCGCGGCACCACGAACACCGCATAGCCGAGGCCAGCCAGCGCCAGGATCGCGCCGGGCACGGTGAAGTCGAAGAAGTCCAGCGGCGTCTCGCCGATCTCGAGCAGCGCCGTGTTGACCAGCAGGTTGGTCGACGAGCCGATCAGCGTCGTCATGCCGCCGAGGATGGCGGCAAAGCTGAGCGGGATCATGATGCGGCTGGGCGAGATGTGATAGCGGTGCGCCAGTGCCTGCATCAGCGGGATAAAGATCACCACCACCAGCGTGTTGTTGAGAAAGCCGCTGACCGCGCCGACGATGAACAGCACCACGAAGATCGCCGCCGTCGCCGGTATCTTCGAGCGCATGTGATCGAGCAGCCACTGCGCCGCGCGATCCAGAATGCCGGTGCGGATCAGCCCCTGGCCCATGACCAGCAGCGACAGCACCGCGATCAGGGCGGTGTTGGCGAAGCCTTCGAGAATGCGCTGCGGCGCCACCCCGGCATTGCCGTCGTCCGACGGGGTCTGGAAGAACTGGAAGAACAGCAGGATGGCGCAGATCGTGCCGAGCGAGGTCAGCTCCATCGGCCACTTCTCGGCGACGTAGGCGGCAAGCGTCAGCGCGATGATCGCGAACGTCACCCACATCTGGACATCTGCGGTTATGGTGAAGACCATCTGCTCTCACAATCCAAGAAGGAACACGGGGCATCATAGGGTAGAGGAAACGCATACGGTGACTCAGCCCCGGCAGGTTCCACGACGCCCTGCGGCACTGCAAATATTTTTGCGTTCCAGTGGAAGTTTTCCTGCACGCCCAGATTATGCCGGAAAACCGTTCGCCCCCCAAGCGGCAATAAAAAGCCTGGAAATCCGCCATTTACCAGGCTACGCATGCCGACCCGGGGGACGGGAATAATTTTCAGAAAAAATTATCGCGAGTGACCCCCGTCACTGTGCATGACAGGGCTACGGCGTATGTTGAAGATGCTTCTAGTCTCTCCCCGAGACTTCTCTCCCTGTCTAACTCGCCGGGTCCCTTGGGACCCGGCTTTTTCTTTGC
>JAYNVG010000009.1:0-112373 GCA_038100295.1 Thalassospiraceae bacterium | reverse complement strand
AACCGTCGGAGACAGGCGTTAGGCCGCCTCATACACCACGGGATGGGACACTATCATCCCATAGGCGCAAGGCGCCGCTTGTCGCCGTGAAATATGCTGACAGATCAGCTCTTTATCTCGTTCAACGAGGTCTCGACGGCGCCCGCCAGTTTGTCCACCAGTTCGTCAAGCTGGGCATCCGTGATGATGAACGGCGGCGCGATCAGCACGTGATCGCCGCGCGCGCCGTCCGCCGTGCCGCCGCCCGGATAGCAGATCAGCCCGGCCTCGAAGGCGTGCTTCTTGATTTTGAGGTGCAGTTTCTGCGCCGGGTCGAAGGTCTCCTTGGTGGTGCGGTCCTTGACCAGTTCGATGCCCTGGAAAAGACCGCGGCCGCGGATGTCGCCGATGTGCGCGTGATTGCCGAACCGCTCGTGCAGCTTGTCGACGAGGAGCGCTCCCTGGCGCTTTACCGCCTCAAGCAGGTTCTGGCTGTCGATCTTTTTCTGCACCGCCAGCGCCCCGGCGCACGCCGCCGGGTGGCCCATGTAGGTATGGCCGTGCTGGAACGCGCCCGAACCGTTGATGAAGGCGTCATAGATCTTGTCGGTGACCAGCGTCGCGCCGATCGGCTGATAGCCTGCGCCCAGGCCCTTGGCGATGCAGACGATGTCCGGCACCACCCCGTCTTCGGCGCAGGCGAACAGGTAGCCTGTCCGGCCCATGCCGCTCATCACCTCGTCGAGGATCATGACGACGCCGTACTGATCGCAGATCTCGCGGATCCGCTTCAGGTAGCCCTTGACCGGCGGCAGCACACCGGCCGTCGCACCGCCGACCGTCTCGGCGATGAAGGCCGAGACGTTCTCGGGGCCGAGGCGGAGGATTTCGGTTTCCAGCTCATTGGCGATACGCAGCCCGTATTCTTCCTCGCTCTCTCCGCTATCCTGATCGCGGTACGGATAACAGGGCGCGATCAGCGAGGTTTCAACCAGCAACGGCGCATACGGCTCGCGCCGCCACACGTTACCGCCGACCGCCAGCGCGCCCAGGGTGTTGCCGTGATAGCTCTGACGCCGGGCGATGTAGCGGCCCCGGCTCGGCTCGCCCCTTTCAAGATGATATTGGCGCGCCATCTTCAGCGCCGCCTCGACCGCTTCCGAGCCGCCGGACACGAAGTACGCGGCGCGCATCCCGGCTTTGTCGTCGGCGGGCGCGCGCGCGATCAGGAAATCGGCCAGGTCCTCGGCCGGTGCCGAGGTAAAGAAGCCGCTGTGCGCGAACGGGATTTCATCGAGCTGTGCCTTGATCGCGGCGATCACGTCCGCATCGGAATGGCCGAGACACGAAACGGCCGCACCGCCGGAACCGTCCAGATAACGCTTCCCCGTGCTGTCGATGATATAGATGCCGTCGCCCTTGACCGCTGTCGGCATCGGTGATTTCGGCGCGCGATGGAATACGTGGGTGTTCGATGACATGAACCGGCCCTCCCCAGCCAGAAGCTACTTTTCAAGCGAACCATGTTTGCCGAGGCCATGCAACACTCGGCCCCTGACTTGTGGCGATATGTGGCGCATGGCTGCCATTCCTGGATTGCACCCCGACCTCGTCATGCTAGGATGCGCGCACCGAACTGGAGATATTGATGGACCTTAAAGAACACATTCGCGGCGTTCCGGATTTTCCGAAACCCGGCATCCTGTTTTACGACATTTCGACCCTGCTGGCGCACCCCGATGCATGGCAGGTGGCGCTCGGGCGGCTGGCGCGGATCGTTTCCGCCTATCAGCCGGACGTGCTGGCCGGCGTCGAATCCCGCGGCTTCCTCGTCGCCGCACCGCTGGCCGCCAAGCTCGGCCTTGGTTTTTGCATGGTCCGCAAACCCGGCAAGCTGCCGGGCGACGTGGTCAGCCACGATTACCAGCTCGAATACGGCACCGACACCATCCAGATCCAGCGCGACGCCGTGGCGCCGGGTCAGCGCGTCGTGGTGCTCGACGACCTGCTGGCGACCGGCGGCACCATGGGTGCCTCGCTGGCGCTGTTCGACAAAGTCGGCGCCAAGGTTGTCGGCGCGGCGTGCATCATCGAACTGACCTTCCTCGGCGGGCGCGAAAAAATCGGCGTCCCGTTCGAAGCTCTGATACAATACGACGAATGACCATGACAGTGGACACCCCGTGGGACGTGCTCGACCGCCGCGCCATCGACGATCTGGTGGCGAAGGACGGGGCCGAGCGCGTACTGGGGGCACTGATGAGCGACGATCCCGATCCTGAGACGCGCGTGCGCACGATGCGCGAACTGGCGATTGCCGGCAACATTCCCAAACTGCGCCGCGAAACCCAGGCGTTCCAGGCCTGGGCCGGGCAGCACGGTCTGCGCCGTCTGGGCAATGCGCTGGTTGAACTGGACCGGGTGCTGGACCTGCCGCAGCGCGGCCAGGCCGTCCTCCAGGCGCAGGCCCTGACCCGGTTCATCGACCAGCACCTGGGCGAGGACCTCGCCGCCTTCAAACGCGCGGTGTCGTCCGCCTGATCATATGAAGATGACGTTTTCCCGGAACCGAGCCGTGGCGAGGTGTCCGGGACCTATGGGCATATCCTAATACTGTATCGAGATGGATCCCGGGTCTTCGCGGCATACGCCGCTTCGCCCGGGAAACAGGCAGGTGTTACGCGCCGTCCCTTGCCAGCTTCACCGCCTTCTTGATCACCGTCGGCAGGGCGTGCGCGGAAAAATCAGCCGGCCTGACCCAGAAACCCTCGGCGTTGGCGCCGTCGCGGGCGTGACCCCGCATCACCCGGATCGTGAGCCGGAAATGGGTGAAGACGTGCACCGCTTCGCCGTCGACCCGTTCCCATGCAGCCTGCAGGGGGGCGTGAGTCGCGATCTCCGCGTCGTCCGGCCAATCCCCGTCCGCACCTTCCACAACCCGCCACGGCGTCGACGGCAGTTCCGTCATGCCGCCGAGCAGTCCCTCGGCCGGGCGTTTCCTGAGCAGCACCGCGCCTTCGGGGTTTTCAATCCAGTACATGACGCAGCGCCGTTCCGGACGCTTCGCCTTGCGTGCCCGCACCGGCAGCCGTGCCGGATCGCCCTCAGCACGCGCCCGGCAGAAATCGGCGAGCGGACAGACAAGGCATTTCGGCGCGCCTGGCGTGCACACGGTGGCGCCCAGATCCATCATCGCCTGCGCGAAGTCGCCGGGGCGAACGTCTTCCGTGAAAACTTTCGCCGCCTCGGCGATGTCCGCCTTGCCTGCCGGCAGCGGGGTATCGATGGCGAACAGCCGCGCCGTGACCCGCTCGATATTGCCGTCGACCGGCATCGCGGCCCGGTTGAAGGCGATGGCGGCGATCGCCGACGCCGTGTAGGGACCGATCCCGGGCAGCGCCTGCAGTCCGTCGAGGGTATCGGGAAATACACCGCCGTGCGCGGTGGCAACGACACCGGCGCACTTGTGCAGGTTGCGGGCGCGGGCGTAATAGCCAAGCCCCTGCCACGCCACCAGAACGTCGTCGAGGTGCGCCGCCGCCAGCGCTTCGACCGTCGGCCAACGTGCCATAAAATCGCCAAAATACGGGCCGACCGTCGCCACCGTGGTCTGTTGCAACATGATTTCCGACAGCCACACCGCGTACGGATCCGGCTTCCGGCCGGGCTTTGCGCGCCACGGCAGATCGCGGCGGTGCGCATCGTACCAATCCAGCAGCGCCGCACGGATGGAACGGGCGAGACGGATATGCGCGGTTTCGGTTTTCACGGTCATATCTGGTATTCCTGCCCCATATCACAGCACATGGCCATACTGTGCCCGCGCCGGACAGACAAGCGGCTGAACACAAGAACGCGAGCAGCCCAGTTATCCCTTGCCCCGGCCTTGCCCCGGCGCAGCCCCGCCCCTACCATCTGATCGCTGTACAAAAAGCACGCCTCACATATAAGTATGCCGCAACCCGCTCAGGAACCCGCAGCCGCCATGTCGCAATCCGGCCCCTCAACCGCCCTACAGACCGCACGCCGCGCCCGTTCGCAGCCGCTCGGGCGGATGCTCGGCGGGCTGACGCGCAAGGCGCTCGACAAGCGCGGCTTCGTCGATGCCGCCATCGTCACCGAATGGCCGAGCATCGCCGGTGAACTGATCGGCCGCCACAGCCTGCCCGACCGCATCCGCTTTCCGCGCGACCGCTCGCAGCCCGGCACGCTGTACCTGATCCTCGAAAACGGCGCGCTGGCGACCGAGGTCATCCACTTCCAGCCGGTGCTGCTGGAACGCATCAACCGCTTTTTCGGCTTCAAGGCCGTCGGCGATATCAAGATCATCCACGGCCCGCTGCCGAAGCCGCGCGCAGACAAGCGCCCGCCGCTGCCGGCGCTGCGCCCGGAACGGCGTGCCGAAATCGAACAGAGCCTTGCCGCCGTCGGCGACGAGGAACTTCGCGACGCTTTGACGCGCCTCGGCGAGAACGTCGCCCGGCGCCGCCTGAGCGAAACCTGACCCATACTTTCACGACAAGAATGGAGAGCCATCCATGCTGACGACCCGCCGCACCCTCATGACCCTTTGCGCCGCCGCACTTGCCCTGTGTCTGGCACCCGCGGCCCAGGCCAAGATCGCCGAAACCGAAGCCGCCATGACCGAGCTTGTCATCGGCAAGGCCGACGCCCCGGTGGAGATCGTCGAATACGCATCGCTGTCGTGCCCGGCATGCGAACACTTTCATGCCAATATCTATCCGATGATCAAGAAAGACTACATCGACACCGGCAAGGTGAAGTTCATCTTCCGCGATTTCCCGACCAACACGCCGGGTCTGGCGGCGGCGATGATCGCGCGCTGCGCCGGGCCGGAACGCCACGAAGGCATGGTCGATATATTCTTCGACACGCAGAAGCAGTGGGCGCATTCCGATAATCCGCTGCAGGCGCTGACCATGGTGTCGCGCATGGCCGGACTGGGCCCGACCGACGTCGACCAGTGCCTCAAGAACACGACGCTGATGAACGGCATCCAGGAAAAGGCCAAGAAGGCGCACGAGGAAATGGGCGTCGCCGCGACGCCGACGGTGTTCGTCGCCGGCAAGGAAGTCGAACACGCCCAGGATGTGGCGAAGATGAAGGAAGCCATCGAGGCGGCGCTGAAAGCCGCGCAGTAAGACTCTTCGACGGCGCCACAACCTTCCGTTGGCATAAAACCTGCCTGAACAAAACCGCCCCCGCCACGGCCGCGGCGGGCGGTTTGTGTTCTGGGGGTAAGCAGCATGGATTGGATTGACCGGGATTTGCTTGCGTTGATTCAACGCGACGGCAGGCAACCCTATGCGCGACTGGGCAAGCACGTAAGTCTGTCGGCGGCGGCCGTTCACGAACGCCTGCACAAGCTCGCCACTGCGGGCATCATTCGCCACTGGAGCGCCCGCGTCTCTGCCGAAGCAGCGGGATACCCCGTCCTCGCCTTTGTCCGCATCCAGACGGACGTTCCGGCCAATGCCCGCTCGCTCACCGAAGCCGTCACCGCCATGGCGGAGGTGATGGAAGTTCACCACATCGGCGGCGAGTGGAACTGTCTTTTGAAAATCCGCGCGGCCACCCCGGCGGCGCTGGACGATCTTGTTTCCGAGCACATTGCGGCGCTGCCCGGGGTGTTGCGGCTGCAGACCGAACAGGTCCTGTCGAGCGTCAAGGAAAGCCACATCGTGCCGACGGCACAGCCCGGCTCCGGCACCTGAGCCCCCCCCTGGCCGGCCGCTCGGAACCGGCAATATTTGCCGGGCAGCGGGCTATATCTTCCCGCCACGCACGGCGGCTAAAAAGATTTTCGCGGCGCATTAACCAAGTCGGACATGTTTTTTTCGACGCCTTTCCGGTCCCGCCGAATTTTATTCGGCGGTCCGCTTGGCATGGCGATTGCTCGAAACACACAAAGAATTTCATTCATGACAGCCAACAGGAACCACCATGTCCTCCAGCATCACCGATTATCTGTACCCGAGCAGGCAGGCTTCCTATGCCGAGCAGCAAAACCGCATGGTCAATGCCACCGAACGTCTCAGGGATGACAGCGAAGCAAGCACCGAAAGGCTTCGCCAGTCGCTTTTCGCCGTGTCCGGCGCCACCGGCAACGACGGTCTGATCAGCGGTCCCGCCGGCTCGCGGATCAAAAACTTCCTGGCGATGCTCGAAGAATACATGGCGGGCGCTTCGGCCGGCTCGGAAACCAAGACCATTCAAGGTGATGACGGCGTGACGACATCGGTCTTCGGCGGTGACGGCGATGACGAGATCGATGGCTATGACAAACTGATGGCATCGGGCGGCGCCGGTAACGACCGGATCACCGGCTACGACGAACTCTTCGCCCTGGGCGGCGACGGCGACGACTATATCTCCGGCTACAACAACACACAGGCCGCGGGCGATGACGGCAACGACCGGATTTACGGCTACGACAACCTGCGCGCACATGGCGGACGCGGAAACGACTACATCTCCGGGTATGACAATCTGCATGCCGACGGCGGCGAAGGCGACGACGTGATCGACGGCTACGACAATGTCGTGGTCAACGGCGGCGCCGGGAACGACCGCATCAACGCCTATGACAACGCCAGGATCAACGCCGGCTCCGGCAACGACGAGGTCTACGTCTATTCCAACGCGACCATCTCGCTCGGCGACGGTGACGACTATGTCGACGCGATGGGCAAGAACAACCGCGTCGACGGCGGCGAAGGCAACGACCGCATCCACGCCGGCGTGAATGCCGTGGTCAACGGCGGCACCGGCGACGATTACATCACCGCCGACCGCTATGCCATCGTCGACGGCGGTGAAGGTGACGACCATATCAGGGCCTATACGGATGCAACTGTCCGCGGCGGCAAGGGCGACGACTACATTCTCGTCAATTCCAACGCCACGGTCCTTTACGACGCCGGTGACGGACTTGATATCATGGACGCCTCCCCCGCCCTGCAGAGCAGCACCGTCCAGTTCGGCCCCGGTGTCAGCGCCGACGATCTGGATATCGTGCAATACGGCGATCACCTGATGATCAATGTCGGCGACAAGGGGGACGGCATCCTTGTGCGCAACGGCGCCGGCGGCAATCTGCCGATCCTGTCGTTCAGCGACGGGCAGTCGATTGACGCGGATGGCATCGCCGCAAGCGCCCGCGTCGCCGACACGCCGCCCGGCGAGCGGCTGGCCAAGGCCATCGCCTATGACGACGGCGGCTATCGGGTAAACACGGACAACCTGATCAAACTGAAGAAAGTGCCGCTGGTCGATCCGAAGTAACGCAACGCTTTGGGGAGCAAGGACCAGCGCGACTTATCCCCAGAAATGTGTGCTGAAACTGCTCGACTCGGATCGAAACAGCCCCCTATAGTCCCACCACATCTTGTGTAGATATGACAAAAAAACGCCATATTTGCATATAATAAGGTATAGTCAGGGACTTACGCCTGATTCTGGACCCGCAAACCGGGTCCGCCGGCCAGGTTTTGGGAGCTAAGACGAGCGTGCTGCATTTCAAGAAGTTGCGCCTGAGCGGTTTCAAATCCTTCGTCGAACCGACGACGCTGGACATCGACGCCGGCCTGACCGGGGTCGTCGGCCCCAACGGCTGCGGCAAGTCGAACCTGGTCGAGGCCTTGAAATGGGTCATGGGCGAAACCTCCGCGAAGCAGATGCGCGGCGGCGAGATGGACGACGTCATTTTCTCCGGTACCGACCGCCGCCCGCCCCGCAACGTCGCCGAAGTGGTGCTGACGCTGGACAACACCGGCAAGGGCGCACCGATACAGTTCGGCGAAGCCGACGATCTGGAGATCGCGCGCCGCATCGAGCGAGAGAAAGGTTCATTATACAAGATCAACGGCGCCGACGTGCGCGCCCGCGACGTGCAGTTGCTGTTCGCCGACCAGGCGACCGGGTCGCGCTCCACCGCGCTGGTCAGCCAGGGCAAGATCGGCGCGGTGATCGCCGCCAAGCCGACCGAGCGCCGGCTTCTGCTGGAAGAAGCCGCCGGTATCCGCGGCCTGCATTCGCGCCGCCACGAGGCCGAGCTGCGGCTGAAGGGGGCGGAAACCAACCTGGAACGGCTCGATGACATTCTCGTCACCCTGGAATCGCAGATGAACGGCCTCAAGAAACAGGCCCGCCAGGCGACACGCTACCGCAACCTGTCGGACCTGATCCGCACCGCCGAGGCGACCCTTTTCTATCTGCGCTGGACCACGGCGGAGAAGGACCTGGAGCAGTACCGGCTGCGCATGAGCGAGGTCGAGGCCGAGGTCAACCGGCTCGGCGTCATCGTCGGCGAGGCCGGCACCGAACAGGCCGAGGCCGCCGCCGACATTCCGGCGCTGCGCGACAGCGAAGCCGCCTGCGGCGCGGTACTACAGCGCCTTGTCATCGCCCGCGACGGGCTTGACGAGGAAGAACAGCGGATCGAGGCGCAGGCCGCCGACACCCGCCACCGCATCGAGGAAACCATCGCCGACACGGCGCGCGAACAGTCGCTGATCGCCGACGCCGAAGCGGCCCACGCACGCCTTGCCGAGGAACACGCCGCCATCGAAGCCGCGCGCGAGGGCGAGGAAGAGAACCGCGCCCGCGCCGCCACAGAACTGGCCGAAGCCGGCCAGGCGGTCGATGCCCACGAAACGGCGCTGTCCGGCCTGACCCAGCGGGTCGCTGACACCGAAGCGCGGCGGAACTCGCTACAGCGCCGGCTCGACGATCTTACGCAGCGCCGGACCCGGCTCGGCGGACGGCTCGAGGAACTGACCGGCGAACGCGCCCGACTCGAGGCCGACGCACCGGAAGCCGACGCCATGGGCGACGCGGAAGCCGACATGGCACGCACCCAGGCCGCGGTCGAGGATGCCCGCGCCATGCTGGAAGCGGCCGAGCAGGCGCACCAGGCCGCCGAGGCCGAGCGCGAGACTTTCCGCGCCACCCTCAACGAAGCCCGCGACGCGGCGACCAAGATGGCAGCCGAACGCGAAGCCCTGACCAAGCTGCTCGACGCCGGCGATCCGGACATGTTCCCGCCGCTGATCGATGCCGTTTCCGTCGAACCCGGATTCGAGGTCGCGCTGGGCACCGCGCTCGGCGACGAGATCGAGGCCCCGATCGACGAGGCCGCCGGTATTCACTGGCGTGCCCTGCCGCCGCTGACCGATGCCCCCGCCCTGCCCGCCGGCGCCACCCCGCTGAGCCGCTGGGTGCAGGCACCGCCGGCACTGGCGCGCAGACTATCGCAGATCGGTGTCGCCGACAGCGTCGAGGCGGCCCGCGCCATGACCGGCCAGTTGCGGCCCGGCCAGCGGCTGGTGACCCGCGACGGCGCGCTGATCCGCTGGGACGGCTACACCGTCGCCGCCGGCGCCACCACATCGGCGGCACGGCGTCTGGAACAGCGCAACCGCCTGCGCGAACTTGAAGGCCAGGCCAGCGGCGCCAACCAACGCCTGGCCGAGGCCGACGCCGCGTTCGAGCGCGCCCGCGATGCCGTGCAGGCCCGCAACGAAGCGGTGCAGGCGGCCCGCGACAACGTCCGCAACGCCGACGCACAACTCAACGAGCTCGCGCCTGGCCGCCGTTTCCGAGCAGATCACGCAGCAGGAAGCCGACCTTGCCGAAGCCGCCGGGCAACTGGCCGAGGCACAGGCGGAACTGACCGCGCTGCCCGACGTCGCCGGCGACCGCGCCCAGATCGAGACGCTCCGCGTCGAATTGTCGGAACGCCGCACACACCTGATGGAATGCCGCGCCCGCCATGACGAGATCGAACGCATGGCCCGCGAACGCAGCCAGCGCCTTGACGCCATCGCCCGCGAAACCCAGTCGTGGGCCGACCGCAAGCAGGCCTCGTCGACACGTCTCGAGGAACTGACCGGGCGCCGCGCCGAACTGGAAGTGCTGCGCGAGGAACTGGCGGCCAAGCCGGCGGCGCTGAACGAGAAGCGCCAGGCGCTGCTGGGCGAGATCGAAACCGCCGAGCAGAACCGCCGCGACGCCGCCGACAAGCTGCAGGTCGCCGAGGCCCGTCTGGCCGAAGCCGACAAGGCGCTGCGCACCGCCGAGGCGGCGCTGGCACAGGCCCGCGAAAACCGCGTTCGCGCCGAGGCGTCCGTCGAGCAGGCCCTGCAGAACTGCCACGCCATCGCCGAGCGGGTCGACGACCGGCTCGAATGCCGCCCCGATCAGTTGTTCGAGATTTCCGGGCTGGACCCGGAAAAGGAACTGCCCGATCTGGAACAGATCGAACGCAAGGTCGAACGGCTGCAGCGCGAACGCGAAACCATGGGCCCGGTGAACCTGCGCGCCGAGCAGGAAATGCGCGAACTGGAAGAACAGATCGAAACCCTGACCACCGAGCGCGAGGATCTGACCAAGGCCATCGACAAGCTGCGCCGCGGCATTTCCGAACTGAACCGCGAAGGCCGCCAGCGCCTGTTGCAGTCCTTCGCCGAGGTCAACGAGCACTTCCAGGAGCTGTTCGGCAAACTGTTCGGCGGCGGCCATGCGCATCTGGAACTGACCGAGGCCGACGATCCGCTCGACGCCGGTCTGGAGATTCTCGCCAGCCCGCCCGGCAAGAAGCTGCAGAACCTGACGCTGCTGTCGGGCGGCGAACAGGCGCTGACCGCACTGTCACTGCTGTTCGCGGTGTTCCTCACCAACCCGGCGCCGATCTGCGTGCTGGACGAGGTCGACGCACCGCTTGATGACGCCAACGTCGACCGTTTCTGCTCGATGCTGGAACAGATGTCGCAGCAGAAGAGCACGCGCTTCCTGGTCATCACCCACCACCGCATGACCATGGCCCGCATGGATCGTCTTTATGGTGTGACGATGTCGGAACGCGGCGTCTCGCAGTTGGTCTCCGTCGACCTGCAGAAGGCCGAGGAAATCCGCCAGACGGCGTGATCGCCGGTACATTAAAGCCCCTCTCCCTCCCACGGGCTGACGCCCGTGGGCCCCGCCCTCTCCCAAGGGAGAGGGGAGAATCCCGTGTCCCCTCTCCCTTGGGAGAGGGTGGCGCGAAGCGCCGGGAGAGGGGCTTTTCTCGCACCCGCGAAATCAAGGCTTGCGGGGCCGGGGTATTTTGCTACAACACCCGGGACCAAACGGACGGGTACGGGGTGACATGGTCGATTTTTGAGGCGGACAGCCGCCTCGGGGGATACCGATGGCATCCGATGACGACACCTCCGCAAGGCCGCCTGGCGACCTCGACGACTTCGGGCAAAAGCTTAAAAAAGCCCGGGAAACCGAGGAATCGAGACGGCTGTGGAAAAGTAACGTAAATAGGCCGCCGCAGACGGCTCTAGGGCTTGCTTTTCGGGTGTCTGTCGAGTTAGTTTCCGCCGTGGCCGTGGGGTTGGCTATTGGCTGGGCCCTCGACGCGTGGCTGGGTACGCGTCCCTGGGTCATGATTGTGTTCATCATTCTGGGCTTTGCCGCAGGTGTGATGAACGTTTATCGGATGGCCTCTGGTATGGGTAACACCATGGGCTATAGAGAAAAAGAAGACGCGTCCGGGGCTGAAGCTTCCGGGACGCCGGACGAGGAAGGGATAGATCGACGTGGCTGAGGGACATTCCCCGCTCGCACAGTTCGAGATCAAGAAGCTCGTGGATATCAATATCGCGGGCATCGATGCATCGTTCACCAACTCATCGCTGTTCATGGTGCTGACGGTCGCGACCGTCACCCTGTTCCTGGTCGGCGGCATGCGCAAAAGCGCGCTGGTACCGGGCCGCTGGCAGTCGATGGCGGAACTCAGTTACGTGTTCATCGCCAACATGCTGAAGGACACGGTCGGCAGCGAAGGCCGCCCCTACTTCCCGTTCATCTTCACCATTTTCATGTTCGTGCTGGTCGGCAACATGTGGGGCATGATGCCCTACTCGTTCACCTTCACGAGCCATATCGCCGTCACCTTCGCGATGGCGTTCTTCATTTTCGTCGGCGTGACCCTGATCGCCATCGCCAAGCACAAGCTGCACTTCCTGGCCTTCTTCATGCCGCCGGGCGTGCCGATCGTGATGGCGCCGCTGCTGGTCCCCATCGAAATCATTTCCTACCTGTCGCGCCCGATCAGCCTGAGCGTCCGTCTGTTCGCCAACATGCTGGCCGGACACACGCTGTTGAAGGTGTTCGCCGGCTTCATCATCTCGCTCGGCATTGCCGCGGGCTGGCTGCCGTTCGTCTTCGTCGTCGCGCTGACGGGCCTCGAATTCGTGATCGCCTTCCTGCAGGCGTTCGTGTTCACCATTCTGACGTGCCTTTACCTGAACGATGCGCTGCATCTTCACTAAGTCACACAGATAACGTTTTTAACTTTTTGAACTAAACTAGAAAGGATCTGACCCATGGAACTTGAAGCTGCAAAGCTCCTCGGTGCCGGCCTCGCCGTTATCGGCGTTATCGGTTCCGGTATCGGTATCGGTAACATTTTCGCGTCGTTCATCCAGGCCGTCGGCCGCAACCCGTCCGCTCAGGGCGCGGTGTTCCCGATGACGATGCTGGGCTTCGCCCTCGTCGAAGCCATCGCGCTGTTCGCGCTGGTTATCGCACTGGTCATTCTGTTCGGTTGATTAAGGCTGGTTTCCGGGGGACCTTACGGTCCCCCACGAAATCCGCCGCTTGAAGCGGGGATGTCATGCCTCAGTTAGACGTCACCACATTCGCACCACAGCTGGTCTGGCTGGCGATCACGTTTGCCGCGATGTTCTTCATCATGTGGAAGATCGCGGTGCCGAAGATCTCCGACGCGCTGGAAACCCGGCAGATGCGGCTGGAAGACAATCTGAAGAAGGCCGAAGACCTGAAACGCGAGGCGGAAGCAACGCTTGCGTCTTACGAGAAGGCCCTTGCCGATGCCCGCGCCCAGGCGCACGGCGACATTCAGAAGATCCAGCAGCAGCTCCACGAAGCCGCCGCCAAGGAAGAGGCCGAGCTTGGCCAGAAGCTGGACGCGAAGATCGCCGAAAGCGAAAAGGCCATCGCCGCCGAAGTCGAGAAGGCGATGGAAAACGTCCGTGGCATCGCCATCGACGTGGCCTCGGATGCGATCGAGAAACTGACCGGCGATGCGCCGGCCGGCAACCAGGTTGAAAGCGCCGTCGACGGCGTGCTCAAGGGCTGAGGGAGAGAGACATGGACCATATCATCCACGATCCCGCCTTCTGGGTTGCTATTGCCCTGATCGTTTTCATCATCGCGGTCACCAAGCCGATCTCGAAAATGGCCTCCAAGGCACTCGACGACCGTGCCGAGAAAATCGCCAACGAGCTGGACGAGGCCGAACGTCTGCGCAACGAAGCGCAGGACCTGCTGGCCCAATACCAGCGCAAGCAGCGCGATGCCGCCGGCGAAGCCGAGGCGATCATCCGGATGGCCAAGGAAGAAGCCGAACGCATGGACCGCGAAGGCCGCGAACGTCTCAAGGCCTCGCTGGAACGCCGTGAAAAGCTGGCGATGGACCGCATCCAGATGGCCGAGCAGCATGCCATCGAACGGGTCCGTACCCGTGCCGTGGACGTCGCCATCGCCGCCACCGGACAGGTGCTGGCAGCGAATCTGACCGCCGACAAGGCGGATGCGCTAATCAACGACGCCATCAAACAGTTGCCGAACCGCCTGCACTAGGGCGAATCGGATCGATTTCATGAGGGAGGCCTTTCGGCCTCCCTTTTTTTTGTACCTTGATGCCGCCGCACCGCCGCGGCCCCTTCTCATCGACCGGCGGGGCGCGTATAAGTGTGTTATGAAAGTGCGTCTCTCCTGGCTTCCGGCTGTGGTGTGCCTGACCCTTCTGCCGGGTCTGGCCAATGCACAGGCTGCGTTCAACGGCGAAGTGCTGGTGGCGCCGCCGCCGCCCAACTGGACCGGCGGCACACCGGTGACGACCGACAAGGGCCTGCGCCGCGAATGGCGCCGCAACTTCCTGATCGAGAACGGCGTGCTCGAGCGCATCGTCGTGACGCGCAGCGAGAACCAGAAGGACCGGGTCGCCCAGCTGGCGGCACGCGAACTGTCCAAGGCGATGACCGAAAAGTGCGCCAAGCCCACGGTCTCGGAAATCAAGCGCGACAAGGCATCGATCGGCACCACCGCATCGTTCACCGCGCAATGTTCCAACATCAAGGACACTCCGCCGGACACCGCGCTGTTTGCCATGGGCAAGGTGTTCATCGGCGACTTCTATACATTCACCGTGCGGCGCACCTGGCTCGGCCACAAGGACGACCCGGGCAGCCCAGCCAACTCGCCCCGTACCGGCACGCAGTGGGCGGCATATTTCGCGCGCATTTCCGTCTGCAACACCCTGACCGACGCCTGCAATCCGGCGCAGGCGGAAATCATCCACGCCGACCCCCGCTTCACCACCATGCGTGCATTGCCGGTGTCGGCGAAACCGGTGCTGCCGCTGGCCGATGCCCTCAAGGCCGCCACCGGGCTGGGATTGCTGACCGGCAGCGCCGAGACCTGCGGCGAGGACATCGAGCCGCTGACGGCGAAAATCCAGCGCATGTTCCAGTACGTGACCGCCAACGACCAGGACTCGACCAAGGCGATCAAGGCCTTCAAGACCGCACAGGCGCGCGGCGCCAAGCAGCAGGAAGGCAAATCCAAGGAAACCTGCGGCCAGGTGCTGCGTGACTTCCGCCAGCACCCGACCCGCATCGGCGCCTTTTACCGCTACATCGAACGTTTTCTGTGAGCCAACCGTGAGCGCGCCGATCAAGATTATTGACACCGGCGGCAGCCCCGCCGACATGGGCCATGCCATCGGCAAGGCCGTTGCCGCCTCGTTCAGGGGCGCGGTGATGCGCAATCCCGAATTCACGGAAACGCAAAAGCACTTCGCCGGTTCAGACTATCTGAAAGCGCTCCGGGATGCCGCCGAAAGCGCCTATCCCCGTCACATGCGGGAACTGGAAGCGATGGCCGAGGCCGTCGGCACCGACAGCGAAACACTGTTTCTGTGGAACTGCCGGGGCGATCTGCGCTTCCCGCCGGAAACGGCATCGGCGCGGCTCGACGCCATGACCGATGCCTGCACGACGGTGATCTCGGCCGGAGACTTCGCCAACGGCGTGCCCGCCGTCATCGCCCATAACGAGGACGGCTCCGGTGACTTCATGGATCACCGCTACTGGCTCCGCGCCAGACCCGACGACGCACCGGCATTCGAAAGCTATCTGTATCCCGGCATGCTGGCCGGGCACAGCGTCGCCGTCACCGGGGCGGGGCTGGTGCAGACCATCAACAACGTTCGCGCCGACGACCTGAAACCGGGCATTCCCCGCCACTTCGTCTGCCGCGCCGTGCTCGAAGCGGAAAGCATCATGGACGCCATCGGCCACCTGCGCCGCGCCGACCGGGCGTCCGGGTTCCATCACGCCATCGCCATGAAGGGCCTTGAACAGCCGATGTCGATCGAGGCCCCGGCGTCGGCCAGCGTGATCCGCACCGTCGACACTGCCGCCGGTCACGCCAATCACCTGCTGGACGGGCATTTCGCCAAGCTGAAGCAGACCGTGACCGCGTCTTCCGATTACCGCCAGCGCGCCGTCGACGGCTACCTCGCCGACGGGGGCGATCCGAAACAGGCGGAAAACATCCTGTTCAAGCGCGGCGGTGACGGCGAGGAAAGCGTGCTGCGCCGGCCCGGTGACGGCGGTGATGATTACGGCTGCACGCTGGTGACCGCCGTGTTCAGGATCTTCGCCGACAAAGTCACGTGGTCGGTGCACGCCGACCCCGAACACCGGGACGTGCTCACCGGCTCATTCGCCTGACCCCGGCTCTCCACGCAGGACGGTTCGCCCGGCCGGACGCGAACAGGCGTCGGCGATGTAACCGCCGCTGCCGCAATCCACCGGCGGTTCACACACCGCAGGTCGCTTAATCCGGTTTCGCTATGACGTAGGAACGCGCATGATCCTAGCCCCCCAGGATCACGGCCGTCTTTCAGTCGGTGTTATAGACTTTCAGAAGCTGCAGGAAGTTGGTCTTCACGTCGTCGTCGGCGATCCTGTCGAGTTCCTTGGCGAGCTGAAGAGCGCGCCGGGAAATTTTCTCGTCGTCCGACTTGTCGTCGGCCAGACCTTCGAAGAAGAAGCTGACCGGCACGTCGAGAATTCCGCACATATCCCAGAGCCGGCTGGAGCCGATCCGGTTCGTGCCTTTTTCGTACTTCTGAACCTGTTGAAAGCTGATACCAAGACGTTCGCCTAACTGGGTCTGCGTCAGACCCCGCATAATGCGGACTTCTCTGAGGCGATGACCGACATGAACGTCAGTTGGGTGGGGCATAACTGGATCTCCTTGGGGCTTTTTACGTAGTGATAATTATACAATTATATCAAAATTGTGAATGTGACGGCACGCACAATTCGATATATCCGGCTATTCTTTTTGAAAACGTTTTATAAAAGTTGGAATTGCGGCGCGTCACCAGCCAGAAGTGCCATCCATTCATCTTCACTGAGAACCGTCACGCCAAGCTCCTCGGCCTTTTTGCGTTTCGAGCCGGCGCCGGGCCCGGCAATCACGAAGTCAGTCTTCTTCGAGACCGATCCGGCAACCTTGGCACCAATGGATTCGGCACGTGCCTTGGCCTCGGATCGGCTCATCGCCTCAAGATTGCCGGTGAACACCAGTACCTTGCCGCTGATCGGCGAGCCGGAGGTATCGGCGGCGACATAGTCCTCTATTTCTAGCTCCTTGTGCAGATCGTCAAGGACTTTCAGGTTATGCTCTTCCTTGAAGAACCCGATGAGGTCGTCGGCCATGGCCGGACCGATCCCGTCGATATCGATCAGCTCCGCATAGGCTTCGGAATCGTGGTCCTCGGCGGCGATCATCTTTTTGCGCCAGTTCTCCAGACTGCCGTAACGGCTTGCCAACAGCCGCGCCGTCGCCTGCCCGACCTGACGTATCCCCAGTGAATAGATGAATCGTGCCAATTCTATGGCACGTCTTTGTTCGATTGAGGCAATCAGGTTATCCGCCGACTTTTCACCCCATCCTTCACGACCGGCCAGCAGGTCGCGCTTTTCAGAAAGCCGGAAGATGTCGGCCGGTGCCTCGACAATGCCTTCCTGCCAGAACGCCTCGATATGCTTGGCGCCGAAGCCCTCGATATCGAAGGCATCGCGGGACACGAAGTGCTTCAGCCGTTCGACCGCCTGCGCCGGACAGATCAACCCGCCGGTACAGCGCCACGCCGCCTGGCCTTCCTCGCGCACCGCGAGACTGCCGCATTCGGGACAGGTGTCCGGCATCCGGAAGGGTTCGGGCGCCGGGTCGGGCCGGGCCGCGAGGTCGACCTCGAGCACCTGCGGGATGACGTCGCCGGCGCGCTGGATCAGTACCCGGTCGCCGGCGCGGATGTCCTTCTCGCGGATATAGTCCTCGTTGTGCAGGGTCGCGCGCTGCACCACGACACCGCCGACGGTGATCGGCTGCAGATGCGCCACCGGCGTCAGGGTGCCGGTGCGCCCGACCTGGATGTCGATCTTCTCGACCAGGGTCGTCGCCTTCTCGGCCGGGAACTTGTGCGCCGTCGCCCATCGCGGCGCGCGGCTGACGAAACCGAGCCGTTCCTGCCAGTCGAGCCGGTTGACCTTGTAGACGACGCCGTCGATATCGTAGTCCAGCGCCGCGCGCTCGGCGCCGAGCTGTTCATACAGCGCCAGGGTGTCTTCCATGGTGCGGCAGACCCTGGCATACGGGTTGACCGGGAAACTCCAGCCGCGCAGCCGCTCATAGAAGCCCCACTGCTCGCGCCAGCCGATGCCGCCGCTGACATGCCCCCAGGCATAGGTGAAGATCTTCAGCGGCCGTGACGCCGTCACGGACGGGTCCTTCTGGCGCAACGAACCGGCGGCGGCGTTGCGCGGGTTGGCGAACAGCTTGCCGCCGGCTTCTTCCTGACGCGCGTTGAGGGCCATGAAATCGGCCTTCGACATATAGACCTCGCCGCGTATGTCGATCACATCCGGCGCATCGGCAATGGTTTCCGGTATTTCCGCAAGCGTGCGCAGGTTGGCCGTCACGTCCTCGCCCTCGCGGCCGTCGCCCCGCGTCGCACCCTGTTTGAACGAGCCGTTCTCGTAGCGCAGCGACACCGACAGTCCGTCGATCTTCGGCTCGGCGACGATCTCGACCGGCTCGTCGACGGACAGGCTGAGGAAACGGCGGATACGGTCATAGAACTCGGCGACGTCATCGGCGCTGAACGCGTTACCCAGCGACAGCATCGGCGGGTTGTGCTGGACCTTCCCGAAGCCGGAGGCCACCGCCGCGCCGACTCGCTTCGACGGGCTGTCGTCGCGGACCAGATCTGGAAAGCGCGCTTCGATCTCATCGTTACGCTTGCGCAACGCGTCGTAATCGGCATCGCTGATGTGCGGCGCATCGTCCTGATAATAGGCGGCGTCATGGGCGGCGATTTCCTTCGCCAGCGCCGCCAGCTCGTCGAAGGCATCGTGTTTCAGCAGTTTGTCGACAGGAATATCCCGCAAGGCACCGGTGTCTCCGCTCACGCCGCCGCTCCCCTCAGCAGGCTGTCGGCGGCGGCACGGGCCTCGCTGGTCACGGTCTCCCCGGACAGCATGCGGGCGATCTCCTCGCGGCGTTCCTCGCCGTCCAGCGCCACCACTTCGGTACGCATCGCCTTGCCGTCCGCGCCCTTGCGGACGAACAGATGCCTGGCCCCCTTGGCCGCGACCTGCGGCGAATGGGTAACGACGAATATCTGCGCGCCGTCGCCGAGCCGCTGCAGCCGCTCGCCGACCGCCGCGGCGACGGCCCCGCCGATCCCGGCGTCGACCTCGTCGAAGACCAGAACCGGTACCGGGTCGGCTTCCGCCAGCACCACCTTCAGCGCCAGCATGAAGCGCGCCAGTTCGCCGCCCGACGCAATCTTGTTCAACGGCCCCGGTTCGCTGCCCGGGTTGGTGGCGACGGCAAAGGCAACCCGGTCGATGCCGTGCACCGCCCACTTGTCCTCGTCCAATGCCGACAGTTCGGTGGCGAATCGCGCCTGGCCGAGTTTCAGCGGCGCCAGTTCCGTGGCCATCGCCTGATCCAGCTTTGTCGCCGCCTTGGCACGCGCGGCACTGAGCTTTTGTGCGGCCTCACGATAAGCAACCTTGGCCTTTTCCAGCTCGACGCCGAGCCGTCTGACGGTCTCGCCGCCGGCATCGATGTCGGCCAGTTCGGCCTCGAGCCTGGTCTGCGTGTCGGCCAGGGCATCGACCTCGACATGATGCTTGCGGGCCAGGGCACGCAGCGCGAACAGGCGTTCCTCGGCTGCTTCCAGTCCCTGCGGGTCGATTTCCATGTCGGCCTCGGCGCGTTCCAGAAAGCCGCCGGCGTCGGCAACCTCGCCCAACGCGCGCTGCAGGGCGCCGAGTGTCGCGTCTAGCCGGCCACCAGCCTTGTCGGCGGCACGCTCGATTTCAGCCAGAGCACGCGACAGCTTTTCCTCGGCACCGCCATCACCGCCGAGCATGCCGGCCGCCGTCGCGATGGCAGCGGAAATCTGCTCGCCGTGCTGCAACATGCGACGTTGTTCGGCGAGCGCCGTTTCCTCGCCCGGCTGAGGCGCCATGGCGCGCAACTCGTCGACCGCATGGCGCAGGAAATCCTCG
Source organism: Thalassospiraceae bacterium (assembly GCA_038100295.1). Taxonomy (GTDB): domain Bacteria; phylum Pseudomonadota; class Alphaproteobacteria; order Rhodospirillales; family Casp-alpha2; genus UBA4479. The sequence goes on along the minus strand of JAYNVG010000009.1, from coordinate 92,703 downwards.
TTCTCGCGGGCCAGCCGCGCCGCTTCCTTGGCCGCCGACAGCGACGCCTGCATATCGCGCAGCGTCGCATGCCGCGCCGCCACGTCGGCAAGCAGCGCATCGAACCCGCCGTAGGCATCGAGCAGCGCGCGGTGTCCGGCCGGGTCGAGCAGCCGCTGCGTTTCGAACTGACCGTGAATCTCCACCAGGTGCTCGCCTATCCGTTTCAGCAAACCGACGCTGACCGGCTGGTCGTTGACGAAGGACTTGGTGCGCCCGTCTTCGCCCAGCACACGGCGCAGGATCAGCAGATCGTCGTCGGCGTCGATGCCGTTTTCTTCAAGTTCCCGGTGGGACGGATGACCCGCCGGGACGTCGAACACCGCCGTAACGATGGCCTGATCAGCGCCTTTTCTGAGCATGCGGGCTTCGGCGCGATAGCCGAGCGCCAGCCCCAGCGCGTCCAGCAGGATCGATTTGCCGGCACCGGTTTCACCGGTCAGCACGGCCAGACCGGGGCTGAAATCCAGATCGAGCTTGTCGATCAGGACCACATTGCGGATGGACAGGCGGGTTAACATGGCCGGCGGATCAGCATGCTGGAACGGGCTCCTGGAGCGGCGGCATGAACACGTTCACCAGATCTTGTACCAGGGCTTCTCTTCGGTTGCGGCGGCTGTGTCCGCGGGCTTTCCTTCAAACAGATAGTAGGAATCCGCATACCATTCGCTGCCGGGGAAATTGTGCCCCAGCACGGACGCCGTCTTGCGCGCCTCGCTGGTGACGCCGAGCGCCAGATAGGCTTCGGTCAGGCGGTGCAGTGCTTCCGGCACGTGCGTCGTTGTGTCGTATTTATCGACCACGGTGCGGAAGCGGTTGATCGCCGCCAGATAATGCTTCTGTGTCAGGTAGTAGCGGCCGATTTCCATTTCCTTGCCGGCTAGGTGATCGTACGTCAGATCGATCTTGACCCTGGCATCGCGGGCGTACTGGGAGTCCGGAAAACGCTTGGTCACTTCGCTCAGCGCGTTCAGCGCCAGCTCGGTCATTTTCTGGTCACGCGCGACGTCGGAAATCTGTTCGTAATAGCACAGTGCCTTCAGGTAATAGGCATAGGCGACATCGCGGTTGGCCGGATGCAGTTGCGTGAAACGGTCGAGCGCGATGATCGCGTCGTCGTAGCGGTTGCTCTGGTAATAGGAATACGCCGCCATCAACTGCGCCTTGGTCGCCCAGACCGAATACGGGTGCTGGCGCTCGACTTCGTCGAATTCCCGGGCCGCGTCCCTGTAGCGCTCGTCGAGCATCAGGTTCATGGCTCCGTTGTAGATATTCGACACCGGCCGTTCGACGTACTCGGGCTCGTCATTGATGGAGCACGCAGCCAGCGATGCCACGGCCAGGACCGCCGATGCCGTCAGCTTCAAGGTGCGGATAAAACGCGCCATTGCCATGTCATTCCCGTCCGGATCAAAGGCTGGAACCAGTGCACAGTATATCACGTCCGGGGCGCAAATCCGCAAGGGCAGAGACACTTTATGGCCGAATTTTAACCGCACGCACGGAGACACGCTGCAGATACGGCGGATTTTCGGCAAACATCTGAAAAAAGCGAGAAACCGGAGAGATCAGCCGGCAGCGGCCATGCGTTCGGCCTGGATACCGCCGTCGACCGCGTGATGGACGGCGTCGCCGCTCAGTACATCCCAGGTCCATGCGGATTCGTCGGACAGCAGCGTGCGCAGCAGCTTGTTGTTGGCGGCGTGGCCGGAACAAACGCCTTCGAAGCGGCCGATCACCGGCGCGCCGGCGAGATACAGATCGCCGATCGCATCCAGCACCTTGTGGCGGACGAATTCGTCGTCATAGCGCAGGCCGTCTTCGTTCATGATGCCGTCCTGGCTGACGACGATGGCGTTGTCGAGCGAGCCGCCCTTGGCGAGACCCGCCTCCCACAGCGCTTCGACCTCGTGCAGGAAGCCGAAGGTACGGGCCTTGGAAAGTTCCTTGCGGAAGGCACCGTTGACGACCTTCAGGCTCATTTCCTGACGGTTGACCACGGCGCTGTCGAAATCGATCTGGAAGTCGATGATCTGCGTTTCCGCCGGCGAGATCGCGACATGGCCGGAACCGTAGGCCACTTCGACCCGCTTGAGCACGCGGATCACGCGGCGCGGTGCATCCTGCTCGACGATACCGGCGCATTCGATCAGGAACACGAACGGTTCGGAGCTGCCATCCATGATCGGCACTTCGGCGCCGTTCAGTTCAATTTCGACGTTGTCGATGCCGCAGCCGGCAAGCGCCGCCATCACGTGTTCGACGGTGCCGACCGTGACCCCGTCCTCGTTACCGAGGACCGAGCACAGCCGCGTGTCGACGACACGGTCCCAGCGCGCCGGAATGACCGCGCCCGCACCCTTGATGTCGGTGCGGCGGAAAACCACCCCGGCGTTGACCGGTGCCGGTTTCATGGTCATGGAAATCTTGTTGCCGGAGTGAAGGCCGACCCCGGTGCAGTTGATCGGAGATTTCAGCGTGCGTTGACGAACCACCGGCTCATTCCCGTCATGCCCTGTCGTCGCGGCTGAATCGTTCTGATCAAACATATTCCGTATTACCCCCGAGCGCTGAGCGCCCCTAAAAGTCTTTGTATTGTTGATGATGTGTGTAGCAAGCGGCCCCGATCCACTCAAATCAACATTTGTTTCGGATTGTTACGGTTAATCCATTTAAAAACAGTTACTTAGAGCCCGCTTATTGCATCGCCGCAAAATCAAGAAAAGGGGTGCCCGAAGGCACCCCTTTCCCGATAGGAGCGATTCTGCTGTCCGCTGGCCGTTAATTGGCCAACGGTCAGTTCGCCTGGCGGCGCAGGAACGCCGGGATGTCGAGCAGGTCATCCTCGTCATCCGCGGCTTCCTGGATACGGTCTTGAGGGTCAAGGCCGCCCAGTGTCGGTTGCGGCATCGCCTGCGATGCGGCCTGACCGACAACGGCCCGGCTTCCGCCGCCGCCACTGGGGGTCATGATCCGTTCCGCTTTCGGCTCGCCGCTGTCGCGCGGTGCAGCCGGTTCGGCCCGCGAGCCGCCGGTCACCCGGTCGATCGCCGCCTTGCCGGTACCGGTCACGAGCTCGAACAGGCTCGATTTCCCTTTCGCCGCCGGTTTCTTCGCTTCCGGTTCCCTGCCGCCGTTGATCAGGTCGGCTTCGGCCATCGGATCGGCTTTTTCGGCCACTTCACGAACGTCGTCGGCGACGCCCGCGGCCGGTTTCGGAATGAAGGCATCATGCGCGCCGACCTTCGGGGCGGCGGCGACAGGTGCTTCCGGTTCCATGGCGGCGGCAACCGGCATCGGTGCCTCTTCCTCGGCGGCAGCGGCAGGCTTCGGTGCCTCGGCGGCCGGGGCCGTTACTTCTTCTTCGTCGTCAGCCGCTTCGTCGGCAACCGCCTGCAGTTCGGATTCGGCGATCTCCTCCTCCGCCGCCGCGGCAGCAGCAGCCGGACGCGGGGTATCGCTGATTTCGAAAGCCGGTGCGTCGTCTTCCGCTGCCTCGGTTTCCGGCGTTTCCGCAGGTTCCTCGGCGGCGGCAGCCGGACTTGGCTGGGCTTCGGCGGCGGCAGGTTGTGCCGCAGGCACCCGGCGAACCGGTTCTTCATGTGCTTTCGGCGCTTCCGGCTTGATCTGGCGCACCATCGGCGTTTCGCTGACGGTCAGCACCTGCGGACGCGGCTGTTCGGAGGCCACGGCATCGATGCCGGTGGCGACCACGGAGACGCGCATCAGGCCGTCGAGTTCCTTGTCGAAGGCGGAACCGATGATGATGTGGGCATCGCCGTCGACTTCGCCGCGGATACGGTTCGCCGCCTCGTCGACTTCGAACAGCGTGATGTCCATGCCGCCGGTGATGTTGATGAGCACGCCCTTGGCGCCCTTCATCGAGGAATCGTCCAGAAGCGGGTTGTTAATCGCCGCTTCCGCCGCTTCCATCGCCCGGCGTTCGCCCGACGCTTCACCGGTACCCATCATGGCCTTGCCCATCTCGCCCATGACCGAGCGGATATCCGCGAAGTCTAGGTTGATCAGGCCCGGCATGATCATCAGGTCGGTGACGCCGCGGACGCCCGAATACAGCACCTCGTCGGCCATGGCGAAGGCGTCGGCGAAGGTGGTGTTTTCGTTGGCGATCCGGAACAAATTCTGGTTCGGAATGATGATCAGCGTATCGACGTAGTTCTCCAGGTCCTGGATACCCGCTTCGGCGATGCGCATGCGGTGCGAGCCTTCGAACTGGAACGGCTTGGTGACCACGGCCACCGTCAGAATGCCGCGTTCCTTGGCGGCCTTGGCAATCGCCGGGGCGGCCCCGGTGCCGGTGCCGCCGCCCATGCCGGCGGCGATGAAGACCATGTGCGCGCCGTCAAGTTCGGCCATCACCTTGTCCAGGCTTTCCTCGGCGGCGATGCGTCCGACGTCCGGCCGCGATCCCGCGCCCAGACCTTCGGTGACGTCGGCGCCCAGTTGCACGCGGCGGTCCGTCTTGGCCCGCACCAGCGCCTGCGCGTCGGTGTTGGCAACGACGAAGTCGACGCCCTGCAGTTCCTTGGCGATCATGTTGTTGACGGCGTTGCCGCCAGCCCCGCCAACACCGAGTACGGTGATGCGCGGCTTCAGTTCCGGGGTATCCCCGCCCCCGGGGACGCTAATGTTGATACTCATGTCAACCTCCGCTCCTATCGGTTCGATGTGACCTAGTGACCTGTTGCCCCCGCGAGAATGCGCGGGGATTTCGGAATTTCGCGTTAATGCTCATGTTAAAAATTCTCCCTCAACCAATGCCCGATGCGGCCCAGCCAGCCGGACGGCGGCTGAGCCATGTTCATTTCCGCCTCGATCGGCAGTTCCGCTGTCGCTGCGGCGTACTGCAGAAGACCCGATGCCGCCGCGAAGGCCGGACCGGCGACGGCTTCGGCCAGTCCCTCGATGGAGCGCGGGCAGGCAAGCCGCACATGATGCGCGAACACCTGTGACGCCATTTCCGTGATGCCGGTCAGTTGCGACGTGCCGCCGGTCAGCACGACCCGTCCGGCAAGCTGAGCGAACCCGGCTTTTTCCAGACGCTCGTGCGCCAGATCGATGATTTCCTCGACGCGCGGGCGGATGATGCCGACCAGCATCGAACGCGGCACCTGCACGGTGCCGGTCTCGTCGTCCTCGCCGACCAGCGGTACCTGGATGACCTCGGAATCGTCTGACGCCGATGCCAGGCACGTGCCGTACAGGTTCTTCATGCGCTCGGCATGGCCGAACGGCGTCGACAGGCCGCGCGCGATGTCGTTGGTGATGTGATTGCCGCCGACGGGAATGATGTCGGTGTGCACCAACTCGCCGTCGAAGAACAGCGCGATACCGGTGGTACCGCCGCCGATGTCGATGCAGGCCGCGCCCATTTTCTTTTCATCGTCGACCAGGCATGACAGCGCCGAGGCGAACGGCGAGACGACCATGCCGTCGACATGCAGGTGACAGCGTTCGACGACCGCGTGCAGGTTCCGGAGCGGCGCCGTCTGCGCCGTCACCACGTGCACGTTAACGCCCAGCGTCTCGCCGAACATGCCGATCGGGTCGCGCACGCCGCGGTTGCCGTCGACGGTGAAGCCGACCGGCAGCTTGTGCACGATCTCGCGGTCCTCGGGCATGTCCTTCAGCAGCACCGCCGGGTCCATCAGGCGGCGCATGTCGTGTTCGGTGATGCCGTGACCGCCGATGGCGACATCATAGGACACCAGCTTCGATTTCGGCTTGCCGACGGAAACGTTGATGACGACGCGATCGATGTTGTCGCCGGCCATCTGCTCGGCGCGTTCGACGGCGGCGCGAATGGCGTGCTCGGCGGCGTCCATGTCGACGACGGCGCCGTTCCGGATACCCCGCGCCTGATGCGTGCCGATGCCGACGACCTTCGGACCGCTGGCGCCATAGGGGCCGCGTTCGACGTTCGGCTTGGCAATCAGACAGCAGATCTTGGTGGTGCCGATATCCAGCGCGGCAACAAATCCCGATCTCGGTTTCAACGTTGCGCCGTTTCTTTTCATTCGCGTCACTCTCTCAATCCCAACTCATGCCCTACCTGGGCTTCCGCCTTCGATTACGTTTCCTGATCGTTCGTTTTAGGTCCGGTCTTGACGATCAGACGGTCCGGGATGCGCAGATCCAGAACCGTGACGTTCTTGTCGAGTACCCGGTGATTACGGTGATAGGAGGCAAGCCTGGACCACGCCCCTTCGGCATCGTCCTCGGGCAGGCGCACGTCGATGCCACCCTTCAGGTGCAGGTTCCAGCGCCGCCCGCCGACCCATGTCGCTGCCTTGACCTGGGCCATCAGCGTCGGTTCCGAACCGATCATCGCGATCAGCGCCGAGGCGTGCTGTTCCGCGCCGTCGCCGACGACGACCAGCAGATCGGCATACGGCTCGAGGTTGTCGGTCCCGATCACCTCGCCCTCGGCGTCGATCAGATACAACTTTTCGTCCTTCTGCCACAGCGCCAGCGGTTCACGTTCGACGATGCTGACAAGAATGGTGTCGGGCAGCATGCGTTCGATGGTCGAGGCCCGGACCCACGGCAACTGCTCCAGACGTTGCTTGGCTTCGATGATGTCGAAGGCCAGGATCGGTGCGCCGCGCGATACGTTGAGCGTCTTGATCAGCACGTCGCGGTCGGTCTGCTGACGGCCCGAGACCATGACTTCCTGTACCCTGAAGCCCATCGACGCCGTCGCCGAGATCGCCTGCCAGCGGATGTCTTCATAAAGACGCACGGCGGAACCAGACGTGATTGCCCACCACCCGGCACCGGACGCGGTGCCCATGATGACGGCGGCGATGAGCGGAATAAACCAGCTCCGTCGCCACAGCGGGCGGACGCGGGGCCGCGGCTGTGAACGGTTCCCTTGCGCTTCAGCCTTTGTCTTTTGCTTACGCGCAAAAATCATGAATCGCACTCCGCGTTATCGATCATCCAGGTCACCAGTTCGGGGAAGGAAATGCCCACGTATTCCGCCTGCTCGGGCACCAGCGACGTCGCCGTCATGCCGGGCTGGGTATTCACTTCCAGGAGATACAACTGCTCGCCGTCGTATCTGAAGTCGGCCCTGGTAACGCCCCGGCAACCGAGAACCCTGTGCGCCTGCAATGCATAATCCAGGCAGGCATCGAAGGTCCCCTGGTCAAGTTCGGCGGGAATCACGTGATTCGATCCCCCTTGAGCATATTTAGCGTCGTAATCGTAAAAATTTCGTTCCGTTGAGATATCGGTGACGGTTAGCGGCCTGTCGCCCATCACGGCGACGGTCAGTTCACGGCCCTCGATGAACTCCTCGACCATGACGCGATCGCCGTGCGGCCAGCCGGTACCCTCGAAACTGAGCGCGTTGTCGCCCTGTCGCACGATGTGCACGCCGACGCTTGATCCTTCGTTGCAGGGCTTGATGACATACGGGCGCGGCATCGGATCGGCGGCGCGGATATCCTCCTCGCTGGCGATAACGTGCTTGGCGACCGGCAGGCCGGCATCCTCGAACAGGCGTTTCGCGGTCGGCTTGTCCATCGCCAGCGCCGACGCCATCAACCCGGAATGGGTGTAGGGAATGCCTAGGATATTGAGCAGTCCCTGCACGCAGCCGTCCTCGCCCCAGCGCCCGTGAAGGGCGTTGAAAACGGCTTCAGGCTTGGGATACAGCCGGGTGATCAGGGCCCCCATGTCACGCTGAACGTCGATCGGCGTGACGTCGAAGCCGGCTTGCTTGAGCGCCTTCGCGCAGGCCGCGCCGCTCGCCAGCGAAACCTCGCGTTCCGCCGACCAGCCGCCCATCAGTACCGCGACGTGTCTGGTCATGTGCTCATCTCCCGGGGGCCGTTTGTTATCGTTGCGCCGAGACGGCGGATTTCCCACTTCAGTTCGACACCCGAATTTTCCATGACCCGGCGGCGCACTTCCTCGCCGAGGCTTTCCAGATCGGCCGCCGTGGCGTCGCCGGTGTTGATGAGGAAATTGGTGTGCGCTTCGGAAACCTGTGCGCCGCCGATCCTGAGCCCGCGGCAGCCGGCCTCGTCGATCAACTGCCACGCCTTGTAGCCATACGAGTTGGCGAAGGTCGATCCGCCTGTTTTCTCGCGTACCGGCTGCGACGATTCGCGCTGATCCTGAATTTCCTTCATGCGCGCCTGAATGGCGTCGGCGTCGCCGGGCGTGCCGTTGAAGACGGCGCCGGTGAAGATGAAGTCCTCGGGCACCTCGGCATGACGGTAGGTAAAGCCCATCGCCGCCGCATCCAGGGTGTGCCGCGTGCCGTCGGCATCCAGCGCCGTGGCGCTTTCGAAGACATCGCTGATTTCGACGCCGTAGGCACCGGCGTTCATGCGCAGGGCGCCGCCGACGGTGCCGGGAATGCCGATCAGGAATTCCAGCCCGCCGAGGCCGGCCTCGCAGGCGCGGCGTGCGACGTTCATGTCGGCGGCTGCGCCGCCGGCGCTGATCCGGTTGCCGTCGATATCGATGGATGCGAAAGCCTTGCCGAGACGGATCACGACCCCGGGAATGCCTGCGTCGCGAATCAGGATATTGGACGTGCCACCGATCACGGTCAGCGGGCAGTCCGAAGGCTTCTCGCTCAGGAACGTCTGTAGGTCGTCAACGTCCGCCGGTTCGAACAGCACCTCGGCCGGGCCGCCGACACGAAACCAGGTATAGCGCGCCATCGGCTCGTCGGCACGCAGCCGCCCGCGCACAGACGGCAGGCGGTCGATCAGGTGCGGCGTCGTGCGCTCAGCGGCCATCATTCGCCACCTCCCGCACCTTGCCGCGCAGAACTTCCAGCTCACCCGGCAGCGCATTGGCCCAGGCGGAAATGCTGCCCGCGCCCAGACACACCACGTAGTCGCCGTCGGACGCCATGGCATCGACGGTTTCGGCCAGCTTGGCGGGACCTTCAAGCGCGATCACCGTGCGATGTCCGCGTTCGCGCAGCCCGGCGACCAGCGAGTCCCTGTTGATGCCTTCGATCGGCGCTTCGCCGGCCGGATAGACATCGGCGACGATCACCGCGTCGGCGGCGTTGAAGCAGGTGCAGAAATCCTCGAACAGATCGCGCAGCCGGGTGTAGCGGTGCGGCTGCACGACGGCGATGACCTGTGCCTTGCAGACGTCTCGGGCCGCCTTCAGGACCGCCGCGATCTCGACCGGGTGGTGGCCGTAATCGTCGATCACGGTGATGCCGTCGACGGTGCCGGTGTGGGTGAAGCGCCGTTTGACGCCCTTGAACCCGCTGAGCGCCTTGTTCAGCACCGCATCGGACAAGCCCATCTCGGAGCCGATGGAAACCGCCGCCAACGCGTTCTGCACGTTGTGCACGCCGTGCATGGCCAGCTTCAGGCCGTTGATAACGCGGCTTTCGCCGGACTTGCGGTCGGATATCGTCACGTCGAAGGTGGTGCCGGCGGGGTCCGAGCTGATGTTCGAGGCGCGAACATCGGCCTGCGGGCTGAAGCCGTAGGTGATGATACGCCGGTCGGAAACGCGCGGGATCATCGCCTGCACCTCGGCGTGATCGATGCACAGCGCGGCAAATCCGTAGAACGGAATGTTCTCGACGAAATCGTCGAAGGCCTTTCTCAGCGCATCGAAGGTGCCGTAGTGATCCAGGTGTTCCGGATCAATGTTGGTGACGACCGCAATGGCGGCGGGCAGCTTCAGGAAGGTGCCGTCAGACTCGTCAGCCTCGCAGACCATCCAGTCGCCGTCGCCCAGCCGCGCATTGCTCCCCCAGGCGTTGATGATGCCGCCGTTGATCACGGTCGGGTCCATGTCGGCGGCTTCGAGCACCGCCGCGATCAGGGATGTCGTGGTGGTCTTGCCGTGCGTGCCGCCGATGGCGATCGACCATTTGAGGCGCATCAGCTCGCCCAGCATTTCGGCGCGGCGCACGACCGGGATCAGTTTCTCGCGTGCCGCGCGCACTTCCGGGTTGTCGGCCTTGACCGCCGACGAGATCACCACCACCGAGGCATCGGTAATGTTTTCCGCCGCATGGCCGATGGCGACATGGATACCGTGATCGCGCAGCCGCTGCACGTTGGCGCTTTCGGCGATGTCGGAACCCTGCACGGTGTAGCCGAGATTATTGAGAATTTCGGCGATGCCGCTCATGCCGATACCACCGATACCGACGAAGTGCAGCGTGCCGATGTTCAGGGGAATGGATCTGATACCGGACTTCATGCCGCCGCCCTTTCATCCGTGCCGTTTTCGCCGGCGAGGGTCGTTTCGACCAGTGCCGCCAGCCGTTCCGTCGCATCCGGGCGCCCGGCGCGGCGTGCCGCCTCGGCGGCCTTTTCCAGGATCATCGGCATGCCGAACATGGACTGCAGCCGCGATGCCAGACTTTCGGCGGTGAAATCCGCTTCGGGAATCAGCCAGCCGGCCCCGACCTCGTCGACGGCATGCGCGTTCAGGGACTGGTGATCGTCGATGGCGTACTTGTAAGGCACCAGCAATGCCGGGCGGCCGACCGCCAGCAGTTCGGCAACCGTCGAGGCGCCGGAACGCGATATCACCAGATGCGCCGCCGCCAGCCGGTCTGGCACGTCGTCGAAGAAACTCGCCAACTCGGCATCGATGCCGAGCCGCTTGTAGGTGCCGCGCACGTCCTCGAGATCTTCCGGACGGCACTGCTGAGTGATGTGCAGGCGTCCCTTCAGCGGATCGTCGAGCCTGGCGATGGCTTCGGGGATGACCTCGCTCAGGATGCGCGCACCTTGTGAGCCGCCGAGCACCAGAATGTTGAACGGGCGGGTGTCGGTGAAACTCGGATACGGGGTGTCGCGGACCGCCAGTACGCCGCTTCGGACCGGCATCCCGGTGTGCGTCACCTTGTCCTGCGCACGGGCCGGGATTCCCCGGCTTTCGGGGAACGATACGGCGATCGCCTTGGCTTTGTCGGCGAGCAGCCGGTTGGCGCGGCCAAGGATGGCGTTCTGTTCGTGCAGCACCGTCGGAATTCCGGCCAGTCCCGCCGCCATCACCGTCGGCAGCGAGGCATAGCCACCGAAGCCGACGACGGCGCTGGGCCGCATCTGCTTCAGAAGCTTGCGCGCCTGCAAGGTGCCGAGCCCGAGCTTGATGACGCTCTTGATCTTGGCCAGCACGCCCTTGCCGGCGATACCGCCGGCGCGCAACTGGTGGGTTTCGATCTCGCCCAGCGCGCCGCCGTAAACGTCGCCGCGGCGGTCGGTCAGCAGTGCCAACCGGTGGCCGCGGTCCTTAAGCTCGCGGGCCAGGGCTTCGGCCGGGAACACGTGTCCGCCGGTGCCGCCGGCGGCGAGTACGATCAGCTTGTTATCTGCCATAGCCGCCGCCTCCCGTTTTAGGTCGTTCGCGGGTCAGCGCCAGCACCATGCCCATGCCGACGGCGAGCGCCAGCGTCGACGAACCGCCGTAGGAAATGAACGGCAGCGTCATGCCCTTGGGCGGAATCAGACTGACCGAGGACGCCATGTTGATCAGCGCCTGCACGGCGAACTGCGACAACAGACCGGTCACGGCCAGCAGAACGAACAGGTCGTCGCGTTTCATCACGCGGCCGAAACCGCGCAGCACGACGAAGGCGAACAGGCCGACCAGGACGAGGCATGCCAGCAGGCCGAATTCCTCGCCGGTGACGGCGAAGATGAAGTCCGCGTGCGCATCGGGCAGCACTTCCTTGACCCGGCCCTCACCAGGACCGCGCCCGGCGATGCCGCCGCGTTGGAAAGCCTCGATGGCGCGTGCCGCCTGGTAACCGATATCGGAATCCGGACCGAAAAAGCGGTCGACGCGAAGCTGCACGTGATCGAAGGTGAAATACGCACCGACCCCGGCACCGATGAACAGCACCGCGATCAGGGCGACGAACACCAAAGGCAGGCCGGCGACGAAGAACTGCGTACCCCAGACCACGGAAACGACGATGGTCATACCGACGTCGGGCTGCATCAGCAGCACGGCGACGGTCACCAGGTACACCGCGATCGACATCTGGAACCCCGGGAAGCTGTCATCCATGCGCTGACGCGCGAACAGCCAGGCGGCGACCACGGCCAGCCCCGGCTTGACGAATTCCGAAGGCTGCAGTGAAAACCCGCCGATCGACAGCCAGCGCGTCGCGCCCTTGATCTCGGATCCGAAGAACAGCGTCATGACCATCAGGAACAACGCCCCCAGCGTGCACAGGATGGCGAGCCGGCGTATCCCCTTCAGCGACATCAGCGAAACGCCGAAGATGGTTAATGCGGCAAGGCTTAAAAAAACCGCCTGACGTTTGATGAAATGAAACGATCCGACGTCGATGCGCTCGGCCACGGCGGGCGAGGCAGCGAGCGTCATGACGGCGCCGAACGCCAGCAAAAGGGCAACGGCGGCCAGCGTCCAGCGGTCGACGGTCCACCACCAGCGGCCGAGCAGGCTTGTGTCGGTACGGTGTAATGCGCTCATGCGGCACCTCGCGATCCCGGGAACGTGCCGGGTACTTCGAACGGATCCAAGTGCTCTCCCGGCAGGTCCTCGACGATGTCGCGGAAGGCGTCGCCGCGGGCCTCGAAATCGGAGAACTGGTCGAACGATGCGCAGGCCGGCGACAGCAGCACCACGGCGCCCGGCAGACCGGATTTCCGGGCATCCGCAAAAGCGGCCCTGGTCGCCGTCTCGAGATCGCCGGAAACGGTGAACGGCACGCGGCCGTCCAGCTCGGCGGAGAACTGCATCGCCGCCTCGCCGATCAGATAGGCCTTGCGGACACGTTCGTAATACGGGACGCAGGCTTTCAGCCCGCCTTCCTTGGGACGGCCGCCGATGATCCAGTAGATGTCGTCGTAGCAGGCCAGCGCACGCGCCGCGGCTTCGCCGTTGGTGGCCTTGGAATCGTTGACGAAGCCGACGCCGTCGACGATCTCCAGCGGTTCCTGGCGATGCACCAGACCCGGATAGCTGTTGATGCAGGCCATCACCGCATGCGGTGCGATCCCGGTCATCTTGCACGCGGCATAGGCTGCCGCCGCGTTCTGCCAGTTGTGCACGCCCTGCAGACTGGCGACGGTGCGCAGATCCATGACCGGCGTTTCCTTGCCTTCGGTATCGTCGGTCAGGATCCCGTCCAGCACGTAGACGCCGCCGTGCACGCGCTCGTTCGCCGAGATGCCGACGACAAGCTGGTCGTCCTTTTCATAAAGCTCCGCATAGATGGCGCGGCAGAAATCGTCATCGACGCCGATCACCGCCGTGCGCGGTTTGGTCTGGCGATGGAAGATCTGGCGCTTGGCGGCGATATATCCGTCCATGCCGCCGTGCCGTTCCAGATGGTCGGCGCTGATGTTGAGCAGCACGCCGACGTCGAAGGTGATCGAGAACGTCAATTCAAGCTGATACGACGACATTTCCAGGATGTAGGTGCCATCCGGCCCCAAGGGTTCCAGCGCGCAGGCCGGCATCCCCAGGTTGCCGCCGATCTCGGCCTCTCGGCCGGAGGTCTGGAAGATATGCCCGATCAGCGCCGTCGTCGTCGACTTGCCGTTGGTACCGGTGATCCCGACATAGGCGGCGTCGCGCTGGGTGCGCGCCAGCAGTTCGACGTCGCCGATGATTTCGCAACCGGCGTCCCGCGCCATACGGACGATGGGGTGCGGCTTCGGGAAGGTGTGCGGAATGCCGGGGCTGAGGATCAGCGAGGTCGCCTCGCGCCAGTCGATGGTCTTCAGATCGACGATCTCGATGCCTTCTTCCTCGGCGGCGCGTTCGCGCTTTTCGGCATCGTCATCCCAGGCCCAGACCTCGGCGCCGCCACGGTACAGCGCACGGGCCGCCGCCAGGCCGCTGCGGCCAAGACCCAGCACCGGTGTCGGCAGACCATCGAACGGGAAAACTTCAATCATGAACGGCCTACCTCAGCTTCAACGTTGCGAGGCCGGCCAGCGCCAGAATCATGGCGATGATCCAGAAGCGGATGACGATGGTCGATTCCGCCCAGCCCTTTTTTTCGAAATGATGGTGCAGCGGCGCCATCGCGAAGACGCGCTTGCCGGTCAGCTTGAACGACACCACCTGCACGATCACGGAAACGGTTTCCAGCACGAAAAGTCCGCCGACGATGGCCAGCACCAGTTCGTGCTTGGTGACGACGCTGACCGCGCCCAGCGCGCCGCCCAGCGCCAGCGAGCCGGTGTCGCCCATGAACACCTTGGCCGGCGGTGCGTTGAACCACAGAAAGCCGAGCGCGCTGCCGACCAGCCCGCCGCACAGCACGGACAACTCGCCGGCGCCCGGCACGTAGTGAATCTGCAGATACCCCGAAAAGATCGTGTTCCCGGCCAGATACGAGATGACGCCGAACACACCGGCGGCGATCATCACCGGGACGATGGCAAGGCCGTCGAGACCGTCGGTCAGGTTGACCGCGTTCGACGAGCCGACCATGACGAAAATCGCGAACAGCACGAACATCCAGCCGAGATGCAGCAAAAGGTCCTTGAAGAACGGCACCGCCAGCGTCGTCTGCAGGGCCGCGGGCAGATGGCTCAGCACCCAGAACGCGGCGACCGCCGAGATCGCCAGTTGCATCGCCAGCTTCAGCTTGCCGGAAAGGCCCTTGGAGTTGCGTTTCGAAACCTTGAGGAAATCGTCGAGAAAGCCGATCACACCGAAGCCAACGGTGACGCCGAGCACGGCCCAGATGTACGGGTTCGTCAGGTCCGCCCATAGCAGCGTCGCGCTGCACACCGCGAGCAGGATCAGCACGCCGCCCATGGTCGGCGTACCCTTCTTGGTCAACAGATGGCTTTCCGGACCGTCGTCGCGGATCGGCTGGCCCTGGCCCTGACGGGCGCGCAGCAGTTCGATCACCACCGGCCCGAACAGGAAGCTGACGATCAGTGCCGTCATCATCGCGCCGCCGGTGCGGAACGTGATGTAACGGAAGACGTTCAGAGCCCCGAACTGATCGGCGAGCGGATAGAGGATGTGGAACAGCATCGGCGTCAATCCTTCCCGTCTGCGTCGACCGGCTCGCCCATGGCGAGGATGGCGTCGATGACCTTGTACATGTGTGCGCCGGCCGATCCCTTGACCAGGACCAGATCGCCGGCATGCAGCTTGGCGGCAACCATCTCCGCCAGTTGCGCCGACGTACCGGCGCGGCCGCCGTGCAGATCTTTGGGTAGATCGTCGAGAATATCCGACATGTATTGTCCGCAGGCGAAAACCAGGTCGAAGTCGTGCTTCGTGATGTCGGCGGCCAGTGACTGGTGCTCGTCCCTTGCGCTGGAACCGAGTTCCAGCATATCGCCCAGCACGACAACGCGGCGCCCGCCCCGACCCGGCTTGGTGGCGGCGAGCACGTCGAAGGCGGCGCGCACGGCGACCGGGCTGGCGTTATAAGTTTCGTCGATGACGCCGACGATGCCGTCGGCGGTGCGGATGCGGAAGAATTGACCGCGCCCCTTGGTCGGCTCCACGTTTGCCAGCGCCGCCGCCGCAATGTCGAGATCGGCGCCCAGTGAATTAGCGGCCGCCAGCACGGCGATTGAATTCAGCGCCCAGTGCTTGCCGCGCATGGCGATGCGATATTTCAGGTGTTGCGAGCCGACGGTGGCTTCGACCCTGGCACCATTGCCGTCCGGCTCGAATGCCAACAGCCGCGCGTTGGAAAACGAATGAACGCCGAAACCCCAAACCATCTTCGCCCCGGCCGCGCGGGCCTTTTCGGCGAGCCGGTCGAAATGCGGATTGTCGCGGCTCAGCACCGCCGCACCGCCGGGCTCCAGTCCGTCGAACACCTCCGCCTTGGCGTCGGCGATGCCTTCGACGCTGTCGAAGTATTCGATGTGCACCGGCGCCACCGTGGTGATGATCGCCACGTGCGGGCGGGCGATCTTCGACAGCGGCGATATCTCGCCGGCGTGGTTCATGCCCATTTCGAAGACACCGTAATCGCAATCAGCGGGCATGCGCGCCAGCGACAGCGGCAGGCCGTAGTGATTGTTCAGATTGCCGGTCGTCGCCGCGACCTTGCCCTGGGCGGAAAGCGCGGCGGCGAGCATTTCCTTAGTGCCGGTCTTGCCGACGCTGCCGGTGACGGCACAGATTTTGGCTTCGGAGCGGGCCCGTGCCGCGACCGCCAGATCGCGAAGTCCCTGCAGCGAATCCTTGATCTTCAAAAGACGGTCCGACGGCACATCCGATGTGAAGCGCTTCTCGACCATCGCCGCCGCGGCACCGCGTGCAAGGGCGTCGTTGACATGATCGTGGCCGTCGTGGTTCGGGCCTTTGAGTGCAGTAAACAGATCGCCCGGCGCAAGGGTCCGGGAGTCGATCGAGATACCGCTCGCTTCCCAGTCAGATGCCGCTTCGCCGCCGGTCGCTGCGGCAGCGTCCTTGGCGGTCCAGAGGGTGTCGCGTGTCTGATCGGTCATGATCATCCTCCACCCCTGTCCGGGTCGAGCGCGGCTCTGACTTCCTCGGCATCGTCGAACGGCAGCACGGTGTCGCCGACGATCTGGCCGCGTTCGTGGCCCTTGCCGGCGACCACCAGCACGTCGCCCTGACGAAGACCGTCAACGGCGGTACGGATCGCTTCGTGGCGATCCCCTATTTCGATGGCGTCTGGCGCACCGGCCAGGGCCTGTTTGCGGATCTCGGCGGCGTCCTCGCTGCGCGGGTTATCGTCGGTGACGATCACCACGTCGGCGAAGCGCGTGGCGGCGCGGCCCATTTCCGGACGCTTGCCGGGATCGCGGTCGCCGCCACAGCCGAACACCACATGCACCCGCCCGGCGGCGTGCGGACGAATCGCCTGTAACACCGTTTCCAGCGCATCCGGGGTATGCGCGTAGTCGACATAGACACCGGCGCCGCTTGCGTGCGTGCCGCAGAACTGCATGCGCCCGGGCGCGGCCCGAAGCTGCGCCAGTCCCTGCACCGCGCGCGACGGCGCAACGCCGAGCGCCGAGACCAGCGCCAGCGCGACCATTGCGTTGGACGCCTGGAAGGTGCCGATCAGCGGCACCTGCATATCAAAGCGGGTGCCGTCGATTTCGATATGCAGATCAAGCCCGGACGACACCGCTTGGACATCGACGATGCGGAACGGACAGGATTCGGCCTGACCGACGCCGATCACTTCCAGACCCCGGCGCAGCGCCGCTCCGGCGAAGGCTTCGGCGAAGCGGGCGTCCATGTTCACGACCGCCTGCCCGCCGTCGACGGTCAGCGTGTCGAACAGCCGCAGCTTGGCGGTCAGGTAGGCATCCTCGCTGCCGTGATAGTCCAGATGATCGCGGCTCAGATTGGTGAAGGCCGCGGCGCGGACCCGTACACCGTCGAGGCGGCGCTGGTCGAGCCCGTGGCTGGAGGCTTCGATCACCATATGATCGATGCCCGCTCCCTTGAGCGATTTCAGATCGCGATGCAGATCGGCCGGATCGGGCGTCGTCAGCGCGCCCGGTATGTCGCAGAGCACCTGGCCGTCGGCGGCCGTACCCAGCATGCCGAGGGTGCCGGCACTGGCGGCGGACAGCCCCGCCGTATTTAGTAGCTGACGCGCGAACCACGCCACCGAGGTCTTGCCGTTGGTGCCGGTGACGGCGCCGATATTGGCCGGTTGCGAAGCATAAAACGACGCCGCCAGCAGCGCATAGCGGTGACGCGGATCGAACGCGCGGATGACCGGTATATCGAGCGACGCAAGCGGCGCGTCATCCATCGGCACGATGACGGCGGCGGCACCGCGCTTCACCGCCTCGTCGATGTAGGCGCGGCCGTCGACCTTCGATCCGGGCAGGGCGGCGAACACGAAGCCCGGCTCGACACGCCGCGAGTCGCAGGTAACCCCTGTGATCTCGATGCGGCTGAGTGCGTCGTCCATGGCGTTCAAAGTGTCTTTATCCCAATCGTCATTCGGCCATAAATCATTGAGCCGCAAAGGCCTGCTCCAGCGCTTCACGGGTCTTTCTTGCGATACGTTCATCCGGTGTCTCGCCGGGCACCTCAGTCGAGGGCGCGCGCGCCTCGGGCGGCGGCTTTGTTTTCATTCGCGGCAGAGGTGGCGGCGGCGCCTCGACGGGAATCGTCACCGCAGGCTTCAGCGTGCCGGCCGGTCGGATCACGCCGCTCGACACGGAGGCCTTCTTGACCAGGTCCGTGTTGGCGGCGATTTTCGGGATGCGCTTCACCTCGTCGTCGATCAGCGGCAGGTTCAGCGGCTCCTCGCCGGTCATGTCCGGGGTGATACCGAGCAGCGGGCCGATCTGCGCGACCACGCGCCCGACCACCGGGGCGGCGACCCAGCCGCCGGTGGCATAATTGAAGGTGCGCTTGTTGCCGACCGGCTCGTCGATCATCGCGAACACCACGTAGCGCGGCGCCTGGATCGGGAACGCGCCGACGAAGGACGAGATCAGCGCCTTCTTGCGGTAGCGGCCGTCCATCTGTTTTTCCGCGGTGCCGGTCTTGCCGCCGACGAAGTAGCCCTTGGCCTCGGCCTTCTTGCCGGTGCCCTTGGCGACGACAAGGCGCATCAGTTGACGCATCTTGTCGGAGGTGTCTGCGGACAGGATCCGTTCGCCCGCCACCGGCTGCGCCGGATCATGCTTCAAAAGCGTCGCCGGGCGCAGGGTACCGCCGTTGACCAGCGAGCCGATCGCGGCCGCCAGCTGGATCGGCGTGACGGCGATGCCGTGGCCGTAGGAAATCGTCATGGTATTGATTTCGCGCCACGTGCCCGGTGCCAGCGGACGGCCGATTTCCGGCAGCTCGAGGGCGGCTTCGCGGAGCAGGCCGAACTTTTTCAGGTACGCCTGCTGTCCGGCGCCGCCGACATCGACGGCCATCTTGGCGGCACCGATGTTGGACGAATGCACGATGATCTCGGGCACGCTCAGCCAGCGTTTCTGGGCATGGTAATCGGAAATTGTGAAGCGCGCGATGTGGATCGGCTGGGTTGCGTCGTAGCCGCCCTTCATGTCGACGGTGCCGGTATCCAGCGCCATCGCCGCCGTGAAAAGCTTGAAGGTCGAGCCCATCTCATAGACGCCCTTGGTGGCACGATTGAAGCGTGCCTCGCCGACATAAGTGGCGCGGTCATTGGGATCGAAATCGGGCAGCGAGACCAGGGCCACGGTTTCGCCGGTCTGCACGTCATAGACCACACCGGCACCGCCCAGCGCCTGGAACTCGGAAACCGCCGCCGACAGTTCGGCGCGGAGGATCGACTGCACGCGGACATCCAGCGACAGCGTCAGCGGTTTCGCGCTCTGGCGCAGACGCTGATCGAAATAACCCTCGATCCCGGAAATGCCGTTGCCGTCGATATCGGTGGCCCCCAGCACGTGCGCATTCAGCGGCCCGTGCGGATAGATGCGGCGCTCTTCCTCGATGAAGTCAAATCCGGGCAGGCCCAGCCGGTTCGCGGCCAGCTGCTGTTCCGGCGACAGGTTGCGTTTGATCCACACGAAGCGGCCTTTGCCGGAAAGATGCTCGGCCAGCTTGTCGGCATCGACCTCGGGAAACACCGAGGCTATCTTGCGGGCCGCGTCCTCGGGATCGATGACGTCCTTGGGATCGGCATACAGCGACGCGGTCGGCAGGCTCGACGCCAGCACCACGCCGTTGCGGTCGACGATGTCGGCACGGCTGACCAGCGCCGGCGGCTGCGTCGCAAGTGTGGCGCGGTCGTCCTGTTCGCTCTGGCCGATGACGGCAAGATCGACCAGCCTGGCGCCGATGCCGGTAAACGCCAGCGCGATGACGGCGGCGGTCACCAAAAGCCGGTTGCGACCGGTTTCGAGCGCCTGCTTGCCGAAGCCTTCGATGCGGCGGTGTTCGCTCGCCTTAGGAAGCGGATGTTGATGGGGATGGCGGCTCATGGTTTGGCCTCCCCTTCCGGTTTGTCAGGCGCGGCTTCGGCGGCGCGGTTCGGCAGCGCGTCGAGCATGCGGCCGGCATCGCCGATCCGTTCCGCGTCGAGCGGCCCGACCTCGAGGTACTTGCCGGCCAGTTGACGCAGCCGCGCCGGCTGGTTGAGGTGCGCCCATTCCGATTTCAGGACATGGATGTTTTCCTGGGTGTCGGCGATCTCGCGGGTCAGGCTGCGCATCTGGTCGTCGAGGTCCTGCACCCGGTACTTGATGACGAACAGCGACACGCTGGCCGCGGCGGCCAGCAACAGAAGCATCAATGTCGTGCGTTTGATGATCATGGCTGTGTCCTCATGCCGCTTCCGCCAGCGGCACCGACGTGCGGATGCCCCAGCGCAGCCGCGCCGAACGGGCGCGCGGATTGTGACGGACTTCGTCGTCGGACGGCACGCGGCCGCGCCGTTCCGGGACGTCGAAAACATTGCCGCCCACGCTGCCGCTGACCGGCATGTGGCGCGACGGCTGCGGCCCTGCACCGCTCCGCTCCTGGAAGAACGTCTTCAGACGCCTGTCTTCCAGCGAGTGGAACGAGACCGCGGCCAGACGGCCACCCTCGCGCAACAGCGCGGCGGCGGCAGCCAGGCCGCGGTCCAGCTCGGCCAGCTCCTCGTTGACGTAGATCCGGAGCGCCTGAAACGTGCGCGTTGCCGGATCGATGCCATCCTTTGAACGCCGGACCACGCTGCGCACGAGTTCGGCCAGCTGGCCGGTGCGGGTGATCGGCGATTGTTCGCGAAGCTCGACGATGGCCCGCGCGATCTTGCGCGACGCGCGTTCCTCGCCGTAGCCATAGATAATGTCCGCCAGTTCCTTTTCGGCGAGGCGGTTGACGGCGTCCGCCGCGCTCAGGCCGTCTTTTTCCATACGCATGTCGAGCGGCCCGTCGAAGCGGAACGAAAAGCCGCGCGCCGGTTCGTCGATCTGCATCGACGACACGCCCAGATCCAGCGCGATGCCGTCGACCTGGTGCACGCCGACGCCGGCCAGCAGTTCGCGCATGTCGCCGAAGCGGCCCTTGAGCAAGGTCAGGCGCTGCCCGTAATTTTGCGCCAGCCGGTTGCCGGCCTCGGCCGCCTCGGGGTCGCGGTCGATGCCCCATACCGTGCAGTCGGCGGCTTCCAGAAGCGCACGCGAGTAACCGCCGGCACCGAACGTTGCATCCACGTAGACGGCACCGTCGCGGGGTGCGAGAACATCCACCACGTCATCCAGCAGCACGGGGATGTGTTTATTGCTCATCGTCTCAGCCCTCCCCGTTGTTCGCGGCGTCGCTGGGACGGCGCAACTTGAGGGTAAGACCGCGTGTCCGCGCCCGTTCGAAAGCGGGCTTGCGGGTGTCCGTGTACTTCTTCGGTGCCCACATCTGAAATGTGCGGCCACGGCCGACGAAGGTGATCTCGTCCTTGATCCCGACGTCGCCCAGAAATTCCTCGGGAATGATGATCCGTCCCTCGGTGTCGAAGGACAGGCGCTGCGCGCTTTCGACGATGATCGACAGGTCGTCCTGCTCGTCGGAGAACATCGGCAGGTCTTCCAGACTGTCGACGATACGCTCCATGAAACTCTCGGCACAGGCCTCGAGCGCGGACTGACGAAACGACGGAAACACGTACACGCCCTGAAAGCTCTCGCCCTCGAAAAGCGCGCGAAAGGTCTTCGGCACCGAGACCCGGCCCTTTTTGTCGACCTTGTTCGTCTGTGTTCCCGTAAAGACGCCCATTTAGGGCTCCTTAATTCCAACGCGTTATAAAACGGCTTCTGCCGTCTCCCCCCGAACACGTGACCGGATTTGGCGCACCTGCTCTTTATGGGATAATTTGGGATACCATGGGTTTTTATGGGCGTCAATGGGTTCTGTTGCCTTATGGTTAACGCAACGCAAGGATTTCCGCGCTTTCCAGCGTGTCCTTATGACGCTGTCGGATGGCAAAACGATGGGCGGATTGGGGTGTTTTCGGGGCGCCCTCTCCCGGCGCTTCGCGCCACCCTCTCCCCGGGGGAGTGGGTAATGGGCGTGCGTCCCCTCTCCCTTGGGAGAGGGACAGGGAGAGGGGTAATAAAAAAAGAAAAAGCCAGACGGTCTGTAAGCCGGGTTCTGTCCCCGCCCGAAGGCGATGGATGACCATTCATCTGGGACGCCCGTTGCCGGACGCCTCGCGCAACCTACCCGGACGATAACGCGGGGATGCGCCTGTGCCGAAGCACCATCGTCCCTATTCGGTTTTGCTCCCGGTGGGGTTTACCATGCCTCGCGCGTTGCCGAACGAGCGGTGCGCTCTTACCGCACCCTTTCACCCTTACCCATATGAATATGGGCGGTTTGCTTTCTGTGGCACTTTCCCTAAGGTCGCCCTCGCCGGGCGTTACCCGGCACCGTATCCCCGTGGAGCCCGGACTTTCCTCCCTCCGCACCTTTCGGACAGCGAAGAGCGGTCATCCAACCGTCTGGCCGGCGGACATTATATAAGAGTATGCAGCGCCGCAAGTGCGCGGCGTATCTCCACGTCCGCCACGCCGTCGAGGCAGTGCGGTGCGAAATGGCGCTGAAAGGCGGTGATCGCGGCGGCTTCATCCGAGACGTCGTAGCCGATTTCGCCCAGCAACCGGATCACGTCCACATCGTCGCAAGGCTCCGCGCCGGCATCCGGCCACACCCCGATACCTTCACCCGCCAGCCGTGGCCAGTCGAACAACTCGCCGGGATCGGTCTTGCGCGCCGGCGCCACGTCCGAATGCCCGACCACGTTGCGGGCCGGAATGGCGTGCCTGGCAGCGATGTCGCGGCAGAGCGGGATCAGCACGTCATACTGTGCCGGGGTGAACGGACGATAGCCGAATTCGTGGCCCGGATTGACAAGCTCGATGCCGATGGAACGGCTGTTGATATTGGTCTCGCCGCGCCACGATGCGACCCCGGCATGCCAGGCCCGTTCGGCCTCGTCGACGAGCTGATGGACCGTGCCGTCCTCGTCGATCAGATAATGCGCGCTGACCTCGGCCTTCGGATCGCTAAGCCGGTCCAGCGCTTCGGCACAACTCTTCATCCCGGTGTAGTGAAGCACCAGCATGTCGACCGCGACCCCGTCGCGGCTGTTGTAATTCGGCGACCCCGCAGCCGGGCTCATGCCGGCGGCCCGTCCAGCGTCGAGATGCGCCGTGCACGCCTGGACAGCACGATCTGGCGCACGGTAATCAGCGTTACCCCGCCGAGGATCATGCCGCCGCCGATCAGCTTGGTCAGCGTCAGTTCGTCGCCCATGATCGTCACCCCGCTCGTCACCGCGATCAGCGGCACCAGCAGATTATAGGGCGCGACCGCGGTCACGTCATAGCGGCCGAGCAGCCAGTACCACAGACCGTAGCCGGCGATGGAACTGGCCAGGGTCATATATACAAAGCCGTACCAGAACCGGGGCGGCGCGTTTTCAAGCCGGACAAACTGATCGGCCTCGGTGAGGAAAGACAGGCCGAGTGCGACCGGCGCCACGATCAGCCCCATCCAGGCGATCAGGCTGAAGGTCGAAACGCCGGCAAGCTGCTTGGCGCGGATCGATCCCAGCGCCCACATGAACGCGGCGACGACGAGGATCATCAGCGACGGCACATCGACACCGGTTGTCGGCACGCCGATCAGGATGACGATCCCGGTGAACGCCAGCGCCATGCCCGCCATGCGGTATATGCCGAAGGTTTCCTTGAGCATCAGCCACGCCAGCAGCACCACGAACGGCGTGCCCAGCTGCAGGACGATGCCGGTGGTCGAGATGTCGAGAAACTGGATCGCGTAGAACATGATCGAGAAATGTCCGACCCCCATGATCAGCGCGTAGCCGATGATGTCCGTGAAGTGCTTCCTGGGCACGCGCAGAAACGGCGACAGCAGGATCGCCAGGCAGGCGAATCGCATCGCCGTCACGAAATACGGCGGCACGTCCGTCACCGCGATTTTCACGGCGACGAAGTTGCAGCCCCAAAGCGTCACGGTGGCAAGTGCGGCGAGTATGCCGATCAGCGGCATGGACGATCCTTTTTTCCGATGGCCGGCGCGCCAGGAAAACTCAGTTGAAACCGCGAGCTTTTTTGACGCGGTCGTAGGCGTCGTTGATCTTGGCCAGCTTCTCGTTGGCCAGTTCGATGAACTCTTCCGGCATGCCCTTGGCCATCAGCGTATCGGGATGGTTTTCCCGCACAAGGTCGCGGTAGGCCTTCTTGATCGCGGCATCGCTGGCCTCCTTGGAAACGCCGAGAATCTCGTACGCATCGTCGGCGCGCATCGAGCGCCCGCCCTCGCCCTGCCAGCCGCCGAGATAGATCGTCTGCAGACGGTCGAAGTCGCGGTCGGAAAACCCGAACAGCAATGCCACCTGACGCAGGTACTGCACCTCGCCCGGATGGATCTTGCCGTCCGCCTTGGCGATGTGAAACAGCGCGCCGATGATTTCCTCGAGCACATGCCATTCGCCCCGGAACATCTGCCCGATCTGTTCGGCATACGGCTCGAACCCCTCGGCACTGGCTTTTGCCTCGTCGAAGATGCTGGCCACCGTCGGCACGTCATCCGGCGCGATATGGAAAAGCTGCTTGAAGGCATTGACCTCGTCGCGGGTGACGCGTCCGTCGGCCTTGGCCATTTTCGCCGACAGCACGATGACCGCGGTGGTGAAGGCGACCTGCTTGTCTTCCTGATTGAGTTCGCCCTGCTTCTTCTTGTCGACCACATGATGGCCGGCGACGGCGCCGATAATCGCGCCGATCGGCCCGCCGACGGCGAACCCGGCGACTCCGCCGATGACCTTGCCCCAAACACTCATCTCAGTGTTTATCCCCCGTTGATGTTGCTGGACCCGATGCGGCCGGCAAGCGGCAGCTTGAGCGCCGGCTCCATCAGATCGATACCGAACGTCAGGCCGAGGATGTTAACCTCGAGACCTTCCTCCCTGGCGGCAAGAATACCAAGCAGCCCGAACAATGACACCTGATATCCAGTGCCGCTGGGAGCTTCGGCGAACAACCCGCCGCCGGGGATGTAATCCTTGCCGATGGCCGTCGGCGGTAGGTCGAGCCTGAGTTCCGGCACGGCGCGCGCGACGTGGGCGACGAAAGTGTTGGAGTTCGGTCCCGGCCAGATGGTGTAGGTCGTATTGTAGGGATAGGACTGCACCGCCGCCTCGACCTTCTTGATCAGTGCGTCGACACCTTCGCCGCGAAGATCGGCGAGGATCGCCGGCGCCGCCCCGAACCAGCGGCCGTCAGGCGCGCGTTCAGACACCGCCACCGCATCGCCGCCGCGCCGCGCCCGCCAGCCCATGACCTCGTAAACCGTGAAGCGTTCGGCATCTGTCGGCTTCACGGCGATCCACGTGTGAATGCCGAAATAGCCGCGCCAGTTATAAGCCCGCGCGCCATAGACCTGGATGATCGCCTCGCGATCTGTCGCCGGGTCGGGGGCGATGCCGGTCGGCTCGCGCGACGCGGTGCGCCAGTCGGCCTGCACGCTATGTCTGTCCAGTGCCGTCACGGCGGAACCCGCCACGACCAGCGCGAAAATCACCGCCACCCGGCGCCAGAATTTCCAAGTTCGCAATATCCCTCTCTCCGTCCCATGCGCCATGCGCCTTGCGGCCCGGTGTTACCTGAGCAACCGCCGGAATACCGGTTTCAGGACCATGGGCAAAATGTATATAGGAAACTGTCCTACCGCAAAAAAGAGCGGCAGGTCGGGATCCACACTTGCCGGCAAAACCGCCAGAATTATGGCAAGATTGCGGGTACCGGAAACAAATCCGGCGCTGAGCGCGGCCCGCCGCCCGGCGCCCGGCATGGCCAGCAGAAAAACCCCGTAGCTCATCGCCATCATGCCGATATAGACCGCGAACGACAGCGCCGCGACGAGGCCGATATAGGCGGGATCGCCGGTCAGGCGGGCCGTGATGCCGTCCATGATGGCGATGGCGAATCCGATCAGCAAAATCACCGACACGCCGTCCATCAGCGGCGCCGCGCGTGCCACCCGTGCTTCGCCGAAGACCCGGCGCGTGATGATCGCGATGAGCGCCGCGCTGGCCACCAGCATCACCATGCGCGCCATCATCGCCACCGGGTCGGCGCCGATATCGAAGCCGAGCAGCGTCAGCGCCACCAGCGGCAGCGTCAGCGGCACCAGCAACGTTCCGAAGACCAGCACGATCAGCAAAAGCGCGCCGTCGAGACCGAACATGACGCCCAGCGCCGGCGTCGAAAACAGCGACGACGAGGCCGCCGTCAGAATCACCGCCGCTTCCAGTCCCGGGCGCAGATCGAAGGCGGTGAGAATCAGCGCCACCAGTACCGGCGTCGCGATCAGCATCCACAACAGCAGCGCCACGACCAGTACCGGCCGGCGCATGCGCTCGACCAACGCGCCCCATTCGATTCGCAGCATCGCCATAAACAGCAATCCCCACACCGCGCCGGTCAGCAACGGGCGCAGCAGGTGTGCCAGTTCCGGCAGCGCGAGACCGACGAACACACCCGCCGCCATGGCCTGCGGCGCATAGCGTCCGAGGAACCCCAGGATTGCATTCAATAGACTCAAAACGTCTCCCCCGGCTTGCCGTCAGGGCCACATTCGTGCATCGATTGCAGAATACTGCCGCCGCAAGTGGAGACTGTCCCGGCCGATGGATCAAGCGCAACCGATTTCCACCAACCCGCCACCGCCCGCCTCCCACGCGCTGACCTTTCACGCCCGGCGCGGCCCGTTCGCCGGACTGCTGATGACGAACGCGCTGCTGACGATCCTCACGCTCGGCATTTATCGGTTCTGGGCGAAAACCAGAATCCGCCGGTTCTTCTGGCACAACGTGTCTTTCCTCGACGATCCGCTGGAATACACCGGCACTGGCGGCGAGTTGTTCGTCGGTTTCCTGATCGTCGTCGCCGTGCTGTTTCCGCTCGGCCTGATCTACAGCGCCATCGGCGCGCTGGTGCCGCCGGACCACCCGGAACTGCGCGCCGCACTGGAAATCGCCTATTACATCGTCCTGTTCGCGCTGCTGCAGATCGGCTTTTACCGGATGTGGCGCTACCGCATGAGCCGGACGCGCTGGCGCGGCGTCAGATTCGGCCTAGACGGCTCGACGTGGGCGTACCTGAAACTGTCGGCGGGCTGGTCAGTGCTGACGGCGCTGTCGCTGGGCGCGGCATATCCCTGGATGCAGATCGACCTGTGGCGGTATCAGATACGCCATACCCGGCTCGGCGACACCAGTTTCCGCTTCGACGGCAACGCCCGGGAACTGGTCTCGGCGTGGGCGCCCACCTTCATCATCGCCATCGCCATTGCCGCCACCGGCGGGCTGTTCGTCTATCACTTCGGCTGGGACGGCGCGGGGATCAGCGGCGGTATGCCGGACGACGAGAAGCACCTGCTGGCGGGACTTGTCGCAACGATCGCCGGACTTGCCCTACTGTCCACGGTCACCTTCTTTTATTACCGGATCCGCCAGACACGGCTGCAGATTTCCGGAATCAGATTCGGCGACGCCCGCTTTGCCTCCGCGATGCCGTTCGGGCGTCTGCTTTTGTATGCGCTGGGCTGCTTCGTGTTGGCCGGGGGCGTCGTGCTGGCCGCCTTCTTGGCGGCCACGGCCTTCGGCAGCATTGACCAATTCTGGGATATGGGATTTCAGATGAACATGGAATCCGGCAGCCTCGGCGCCCTGATCGCCACCATCGTCGTGGTGTTTCTGATCTTCCCGTTGATCTGGGCACTGATCTTCAAGTTCGAAGTGATCCGGCAGACCGTCATCACCACCGCCATCGCCAACCCGCACGAACTTGAACACGCCGCGCAGACCGCCGACAGGGGACCGCGCACCGGCGAAGGGCTGGCCGACGCGCTGGACATCGGTGGGTTCTGATTTGGCGAAGTCCGTTTCATTCAACGACGGCAAGACGGCGGCGCGGCGCAAGGTGCTGGCCGAGGTTTCCGGCGACGAACTGGTACTGAGCGACCAGGCATACAGGGAACTCGCACGCTGGCCGCTCGCCGACATTCGCTATGTCGATCCGTCGCAGCGTCGGCCGCCGCTTCGGCTGCGTCTTTCCGGGACCGATGCCCGTCTCACGCTCGATGGCGGCGACGACGGCGGCTGGTTGAAATACAAGTGCCCGAACCTGGCGAAGCGCGACGCAGGCGCCGTCAAATGGCCGACCTGGGTCGCGGCGGGGATTCTCGCGCTGGCATCCATCGCCGGCATCTTCGTGTTCCTGCTGCCGGCGGCGTCGAGCGCCATCGTCGGCCTGGTGCCGCCGGGACTGGAACAAAAGATCGGCGCAGAGGCTCGCGAACAGTTACTGAACCTGCTCGGCCGTGTCTCCAAAGACGGCGAAATACAAATTTGCCGCGATCCCCAGGCGCAGGCGGTTCTGGACAGGCGCGCCCTGGAACTGGTGACGCTGATGGGAAGCCCGTTCCCGGTCCGCGTCACGGTGGTGCGCTTCCCCGTTCCTAACGCCCTGACCCTGCCCGGCGGTGAGATCGTCATCCTCTCGGGTTTGCTCGACAAGGCCGGCAGCGGTGACGCCGTGATCGGCGTGCTGGCGCACGAAATCGCCCATGCGGTGCGGCGCGATCCGCTGCAGGTGTCGATCAAGCAGACCGGCGCCGCGCTGATGGTCAGCCTGATCGTCGGCGACGTTTTCGGCGGCACCGCGCTGAGCGGCCTGGCCAGTGGCCTGATCGAAACCGGCTACAGCCGCGATGCCGAATCGGCGGCCGATTTCATCGCCGTCACCGCGCTGAACCAGCTCGGCCTGACCGCCGTGCCGCTCGCCGATTTTCTCGCCCGGATCGAACAGGAAACGCCGATGGCCGGCATGATCCCGTCGTTCCTGAGCACACACCCGGGCGGCGGTGACCGGCGCCGCAACGTCCTTGAATTGTCACAGGGTCACGGCCGCGCCATGAGCGGCTACGACTGGCAAGCGCTGAAAGGCATGTGCCGGTAACGGCCTGCCGCCAATGCCGTCCAACAGGGTTAATTTTATGGCGTCGCGGCTGTGCGTCCGGTCACAGACAGCTTATCCGCTTTCGACTTTAATGGTTAACGTCCAGAAAGAGATCGCGCCCAGAACGGGCACGGCTCCAAGATAAAGGAGGCAGTTATGAAGTTACGAATGGAAGAAATCATGAACGAAACTGTCGGTGCCGCCCTTGGTACGAGCGTTGGCGTCTGCGTCATCGGTTAAGGCGTTTTGAGCCTGGTCACCAATAGCCTCGAGGCCCTTTTCTAACCTCCGGGGTGAGGAAAGACGTTCCAAAACCGGCGCGCGGGTCCCGGCACAGCCCCTAACCACTCAATCCGCGCGGACCGAGTTTACGCAGCATGTCCTGCATCTCGCGCCTGCGTTTTTCCTCATCTTCGCTGTCTTCGAATTGCAGCGCGAACCCTTCCGGGATGCGGCGGCGGACGTAGCCGCGCTGATGACCCATGCCTGCCATGTGAAGCTGTACGAACTGATCGTTGTCGAAAACGATATCGGGCACGCCGGTGATCGCCGCCCCGGTCTCGGATATGTCCTTGAGACGGCCCGCGAAAGGCTGCTCGCCGACATGCCCCTCAACGGAGGTGTCGACATTGAAACGGGGTGCGGCGCGGTGGTCGTGATATTGATCCGCCATGCCCCCTCCTTCGACCGTCAGCCCACCGGCGCGTGCCCGATGACACGCTTGTGGCGTTCGACATATGCATCCCAGCAGGCAGGATTGACGAGCCTGGGTGCGCGGTTGCCGTTCAGGACTTCGATCCACTGCTCAGCGCCCCACTTCGCCATGCGATAGTTGCAGACGTCGGTGATGCCGGCGGCGTGCGGCGTCATCAGAACGTTTTCGAACTGCATCAGCGGGTGGCCCGGCCCCGGCGGCTCGACATCGAAGACGTCGATCCCGGCGCCGTTCATCTGCCCCTTCGCCAGCGCTTCGACCAGCGCCGCCTCGTCGTGGATGAAGCCGCGCGCGGTGGTGATGAAATACGCACTCGGTTTCATCATCGCGAACGCCTCGGCACCGATCATACCGCGGCTGACGCTGGTCAGCGGGCAGTGCACGGATATGAAGTCCGAGGTCCGGAACACGGTTTCGAAATCGGCCTTCTCCGCGTCGCGTTCGGCGAAGTCGGCATCCGAAATATAAGGATCGTAGGCGATGACGTTCATGCCCAGTGCATGGCGTGCGATCTTCGCCGTCCGGCGGCCGATGTTGCCGAGTCCGACGATGCCGAGCGTCTTGCCGGTCGCCTCCAGCCCCGGATAGGACATGCGGTCGAGACCGGGCGCAGCGCGCATCATGCGGTCGTGGCGGATCATGTTCTTGCCGAGCGCCAGCAGCATGCCGATGGCGTGCTGTGCGACGCTGTCGGAATTGGCGCCGGAATTGTTCATCACCATGATGCCCATTTCCGTGGCGGCGGCATCGTCGCAGGCGTCATAGCCGGCGCCGAGCGAGGCCACGGCCAGCAGGTTCGGGCATTTTTCCAGGAACGCCCGGTCCGGCCACCAGCGCCGCTGCATTTCCGTCTTGGCCAGCATCTGATAGCCGTGCGCGTTCTTCATGACGTCGAACACGGTGGCTTCGTCCTGATCCTGCTCGAGGCGGATCAGTTCGATCCCCGGTGCGTCCTCGAGGATTTCCAGGGCAACCGGATCGATCCAGCTATCGAAATAGACAAGGCGGCGGGCGTTGGCGGTCATGCGTAAAAAATCTCCTTCGTGAGGCGATAAAGTGAAACCACCCCGCCGACGCGTCAAGCCCGTGCATTCCCCGCAGCAATGGCCCGTGCCATTTCCGCGACCCGGGCCAGGATCGGCCGCGCCGGATCGGCGATATAGGACGCCGTGTAATTGAGCGGTGTCGGGTGCCAATCGCTCTCGACCTCGATCAGCCTGCCGTCGGCAAGCGCGTTGGCCGCGAACACGCGCGGGATCGACGCGATGCCGATACCCCGTTCCGCCATGCGCTGAATCGCCGATAGCGATGACGATGGGAACAGACGAACGGCGTCGCTGTCCTGGGTCTTGAACATTTCGCTGATTTCGAAAAAAGGCCGGGTGTTGCGCGGGAACGTCAGGATCGGATAGCCGCATATTTCCTGTAACGTCATGCGCCTGGGTCGGGCATTCCCGCTGCCCGGCCGCATCACCCAGATCAATTCATAGGCACCGAGCGGCGTGTTGGTGACCGTGTATTCCGACACCGGCCCCATCAGCAGCGCCAAATCGATGCCGTGGTCGATCAGGGCATTGCGCAGGTTCGAGGTCACGTCGACGGAAATTTCCACATCCAATGCCGGATAGGTCTCGCGCAGAATGGCCAGCAGATCGGACAGCCAGGTCTGGACAATGGTCTCCGAAACGCCGAGCCGCAGCAGACCGGAAACCTCGGCCGGCATGCCGGCCTGCTCGCGCATCGCCTGCACCGCACCCAGCGCCTCCTCAGCATAAACCAGTAAATCGCGCCCGGACGGGGTCAGGCGCACATCGCCGCCGTCGCGGTCGAACAGTTCGGTCCTGAGTTCGTCCTCCAGCTTCGAGATACGGCTGGAGATCGCCGGCTGGGTCGTGAACAGGCGCTCCGCTGTGCGCGAGAAGCTGCCCAGCTTTGCAACCCAGAGAAACGCTTCGAGCTGCTTGAGGTTCATGGAAATCCATCCTCAACAAGGGTCTGTGGCTATATAAATTATTTTTATGATGAAGTCTAAAAATTATAAATTCGACTTCCCAGCGCCGCGCAGTCTAGATTTTTGCTCGACAGCAGCCGCTTGATCGGTTGCCATAC
Organism: Thalassospiraceae bacterium; assembly: GCA_038100295.1. Taxonomy (GTDB): domain Bacteria; phylum Pseudomonadota; class Alphaproteobacteria; order Rhodospirillales; family Casp-alpha2; genus UBA4479. The sequence goes on along the minus strand of JAYNVG010000009.1, from coordinate 60,909 downwards.
GTCCGGGGAGATTCAATGTCGAACGCGGCTGAAGCCCAAAGGGCTCATTCATACATGGACTATGCCGATTTCGCCGGCCTGAGCGCAGCCGAAGCGCGCGCGCATTTTCGTGCCGGCACCTACATCGGCCATACCGCCGGCATCGCGCCCGGCATGCTGCAAGGGAACGTCGTCATCCTGCCCGCCGAGTACGCCCTCGACTTTGCGCGCTACTGCCAACGTAACCCGCAGCCGTGCCCTCTGATCGGGGTTTCCGATACCGGCGACGCGATGATGCGCACGCTGGGCGACGACATCGACATCCGCTCCGACGTGCCGCTTTACCGGATTTACGAAAACGGCGAGCTCAAGGACGAGGTCGCCGACATCCGCCATCTGTGGCGTGACGATTTCGTCGCCTTCGCCATAGGCTGCTCGTTCACCTTCGAGGACGCGCTGATCGCCGACGGCATCCCGCTGCGCCATATCGACGAGAACAAGACCGTCGGCATGTACGTCACCAATCTCGAAACCGAGCCGGCGGGGCCGTTTTCCGGCGGCACCGTGGTCTCGATGCGTCCGCTCAAGGTTACCGATGCGATCCGTGCCGCCGCCATCTGCGCGCGCTTCCCGCACGCGCACGGCCAGCCCGTGCACATGGGCGATCCCGCCGAGATCGGCATCAGAGATATCGACGCCCCCGACTGGGGCGACAAGACCGAATTCAGGGACGGTGAAATCCCCGTCTTCTGGGCCTGCGGTGTGACACCGCAAAACGCCGTCAGATCGGCGAAGCCGTCGATCTGCATTACCCATGCCCCCGGCAGGATGCTGGTAACGGATGTTCCGGCCTGGGCCACGGATTCCAAGAAGCCAAAATCGTGAAACCAAGGGAGACTAAAGAATGAGACGTCTTAAAACTATCGGACTTGCCTGTGCATTCGGGATTGCGGCCATGTCGGCCACCAGCCCGGCATCGGCAGCGGATGTCACCATCAAGGCCGTCGGCACGTGGGGCAACCTGACCAACTACCAGAAGCACGAAGGTCCGTTCTGGAGCGAAGTCATCGGCAAAGCGTCCGGCGGCTCCATCAAGGGCGAAATCAAGCCGCAGACCGATCTCGGCCTGAAGGGCTTTGAAATCATGCGCCTTCTGAAGCAGGGCGTGTTCAACTACGCGCACGGCGTCATGGGTTACGTGTCGGCTGAAAACGCCATGTTCGACGGCGTCGATCTGTCGTCGCTGGCGCAGGACATCACGACCGAGCGCAAGGTCGTCGATGCCTACATGCCGATCATGGCCAAGAAGTTCGAGGAAATCTACGACTCCAAGCTGATGCAGTTGTACCCGTTCCCGAGCCAGAACCTGTGGTGCAACGCCGAGATCAACTCGATTGACGATCTCAAGGGCAAGAAGGTCCGTACCTACACCGCGTCGCTTGCCGACTTCGTGCAGGGCGTCGGCGGCACGCCCGTCACCGTGGCGTTCGCGGAAGTCATTCCGGCGCTGCAGAAGGGCGTCGTCGACTGCGGCATCACCGGCACCATGCCGGCCTATAACGCCAAGTGGTATCAGGCCGCTACGCACGCCTACACGATGCGCGTGGGTTGGGGTATCGCCTTCGGTGCCATCAGCCTGAAGACCTGGAACAGCCTGTCCGCCGATCAGCAGAAGACGCTGACCAGCGAAATCAACAAGCTGACCGACCGCATGTGGGAAGAAACCGGTAAGGAAGACGCGCTGGCCATTCAGTGCCTGACCGGCAAGGAATGCCCGCTCGGTCCGGTCGGTGGCATGAAGCTGGTTGAACCGTCCGCCGAAGACATCAAGAAGCAGAAAAAGATCGCTCAGGATGTCGTCGTCAAGAACTGGGCGGACCGTTGCGATGCCGAATGTGTCTCAACCTGGAACAAGGTTGTCGGCCCGATCGTCGGCGTTACCGCCAGCAAGTAAAAAAAAGAAACCGGGGCCGGGGAGAATGCAAACTCCCCGGCCACCGTCTTTCAGGGAGCACGCACGTGAATTTTCTCGATAAGAGCTTGAAGGGCCTGGACGGACTTGCCTTGCGCCTTGTGTGGTTCGGCGGCGCGCTTCTGATCCTGGCCGCATTGATCGTCACCGTCGACGTGATCTTGCGGAAGCTTTTCGGCATCTCGATGGCCGGTTCGGACGAACTGAGCGGCTACGCCTTCGGCATCGCCACCAGCCTGTCGCTGACCTATGCCCTGCTGCACCGTTCCAATATCCGTGTCGACGCGCTGTATCAGCACCTGCCGGAATGGCTGCGCTGTGCGCTCGATATCATCGGCAACGTTTTATTGATTTCCTTCGTCGGCTACGTGACCTGGCGCGCTTCACTGCTGGTCGCCGATACGTACGCCAACCAGTCGCGGTCGATCTCGCCGCTGCAGACCCCGCTCGCCATTCCGCAGACGGCATGGCTCATCGGCCTGGTGCTGTTCGTCGTCACCGGAACCGTCATGACCCTCTCGTCGCTGATTTCGTTCGTCAGACGCGACTGGCTGGCGGTCCAGCAGATGTTCGGCATCAAGTCCCTCGACGAACAGATTGAAGAAGAAAGCTGAGCCGCCGCCATGATGATCCAAGCAATACTCTTCCTGATGGCGCTGGTGATACTCAGCGTGCCGATCGCCGCCGTGCTCGGCTGGCTCGGCCTGTTCATGTCGAATTTCCATTCGTTCATGCCGCTGCATCTCGCGATCGGCGACATCTTCTGGCAGAACAGCATCGAATTCCTGCTCGTTGCCATTCCGATGTTCGTGCTGATGGGCGAAATCCTGCTGCGTTCAGGCATCACCGAACGTATGTACGAAGGCATGGTGCAGTGGCTCGGCTGGCTGCCCGGCGGGCTGATGCATTCCAACATCGGCGCCTGCGCGCTGTTCGCGGCGACGTCCGGTTCCAGCGTGGCGACGGCGGCGACCATCGGCACAGTGGCCCTGCCCGAGGTCGAGAAGCACAATTACAACGAACGCCTGTTCCTAGGCACCATCGCCGCCGGCGGCACCCTCGGCATCCTGATTCCGCCGTCGATCAACCTGATCATCTACGGCCTGCTGACCGACACTTCTGTGCCGGAACTGTATCTGGCCGGCTTCCTGCCCGGCCTTCTGCTGGCCGGCCTGTTCATGGCGACAATCGCCATCGCCTGCTTCTTCCGGCCGCAATGGGACGGCGATCCTGTGCCGCAGGACTGGTCGGCGAAGATCCGTTCGCTGTCCGGGCTTTTGCCGCCGCTCGGTATTTTTCTGGTCGTCGTCGGCTCCATCTATGCCGGCGTCGCGACGCCGACCGAAGGCGCGTCGCTGGGCGTGATCGCCTCGCTGGGACTGGCGGCGCAGAACCGCACGTTGACCATCGATATGCTGAAGCGCGCCATCGAAGGCACCATGCGCACCACGGCGATGATCATGCTGATCATCCTGGCCGCCATCTTCCTGAACTTCATCCTGGCGGCGGTCGGCCTGACCCAGGCGCTGGCGGATTTCGTCACCGGCCTCGGCCTTAGCCCGATGCAGACGATGTTCATGATCGTCGTGTTCTACATCATCCTCGGCTGTTTCATGGAAACATTGTCGATGCTTTTGACGACGGCGCCGTTGATCGCGCCGGTGGTAATCCAGCTCGGGTTCGACCCGGTCTGGTTCGGCGTGCTGCTGATGGTGCTGCTGGAGGCGGCACTGATCACACCGCCGATCGGCATCAACCTTTATGTCGTGCAGGGAATCCGAAAATCGGGCGGCCTGAACGACGTGATGATCGGAACATTTCCGTTCGTGCTCGCCATGTTCGCGATGGTCGGCCTGTTACTGGCCTTCCCGCAGATCGCGCTCTGGCTACCACAACTGTTTTACTGACTATTTTTTGACCTCAAAGGGGAACTCACGCCCGACGTGTGTCCCGAACTCAGGAGACGTATGCCATGTGGCAAATCTGGATCGATCGCGGCGGCACTTTCACCGATCTCGTGGCCCGCAAACCCAACGGTGAACTGATAACCCAAAAGCTGCTGTCGGAAAACCCCGAACAGTACGAGGACGCGGCCCTGCAGGGCATCCGCGATCTGCTGGGGATCGACAAGGGCGCGCCGATCCCGCCGGGCAAGGTCGAAGCCGTGAAGATGGGCACCACCGTCGCCACCAACGCGCTGCTGGAACGCAAGGGCGACCGCACCGCGCTGGTCATCACCAAGGGCTTCGGCGATGCACTCCGCATCGGTTATCAGAACCGCCCGCGCCTGTTCGATATGAACATCAAGCTGCCGGAACTGGTTTACGAGACCGTGATCGAAGCCGAGGAACGCGTCGCCGTCGACGGCGAGGTACTGACCCCGCTGGACGAGGACGCACTGCGGTCCGGTCTGCAGAAGATCTATGACAGCGGCATCCGTTCCGTGGCCATCGCCTTCCTGCACGGATACAAGCACAACGCGCACGAAATCCGCGCCGGCGAGATCGCCCGCGAGATCGGTTTCACGCAGGTTTCCGTTTCTCACCAGGTCAGCCCGCTGATCAAGCTGGTGTCGCGCGGCGACACCACGGTCGTCGATGCCTATCTGTCGCCGATCCTGCGCCGCTACGTCGACCGCGTCGCTGCCGATCTGGAAGCCGAGAGCGGCGACGGCCCGCGGCTGATGTTCATGCAGTCGAACGGCGGTCTGACCGACGCCAAGCTGTTCCAGGGCAAGGATTCCATTTTATCAGGACCCGCCGGCGGCGTCGTCGGCATGGTCCGCACCGCGCAGATTGCCGGCTTCGACAACATCATCGGCTTCGACATGGGCGGCACCTCGACCGACGTCGCGCACTTCGACGGCGAATACGAACGTTCGCTGGAAAGCGTCGTCGCCGGGGTCCGCATGCGCGCGCCGATGATGAACATTCACACCGTCGCCGCCGGCGGCGGCTCGATCCTGGTGTTCGACGGCGCCCGCTTCCGCGTCGGCCCGGAAAGCGCCGGCGCCAATCCGGGTCCGGCATCCTACCGCCGCGGCGGACCGCTCGCGGTCACCGACTGCAACGTCATGCTCGGCAAGATCCAGCCGAAGTATTTCCCGAGCGTGTTCGGCTCCAATGCCGACGAGCGCCTCGACGCCGACATCGTGAAGCAGAAGTTCGAGGAACTGGCCGACCGCATCGCCAAGGAAACCGGCGAAGCCCGGCGCACGCCCGAGGACATCGCCGAAGGGTTCCTGACCATCGCCGTCGAGAACATGGCCAACGCCATCAAGCAGATTTCCGTGCAGCGCGGCTACGACATCACCCATTACGTGCTCAACTGCTTCGGCGGAGCCGGCGGGCAGCATGCCTGCCTGGTGGCCGATGCGCTGGGCATGAAGACGGTGTTCGTGCACCCGTTCGCCGGCGTGCTGTCGGCCTACGGCATGGGTCTCGCCGACATCCGCGCGCTGCGTGAACGATCGGTCAGCGAACCGGTCGACGATGCCGCCGTCGAACGCCTGAGGCCGCTGTTCGATGAAATGGTGGCCGATGCCCGCGCCGAAGTCTCTTCCCAGGGGATCGAGGAAAAGCAGATCAGCGAACACCGCCGCGCACACCTGCGCTACGAGGGCACCGACAGCGCACTGGTCGTCAACATGGCCGATGCCGCCACCATGTCCAAGGAGTTCGAGGACCTGCACCGTCAGCGCTTCGGCTTCGTGCCGGAGGGCCGCAAGCTGGTCATCGAGGCGCTGGCCGTGGAAGCCGTCGGCGCCACCGAAGGCATGATCGATCCGGAACTGGACAGCATGCCCGATGCCGCGCCGATGAAGCCGCGCGACACGGTCCGCATGTATTCCGGTGCTGAGGAACACGAGACGCCGGTCTATGCACGCGAAGCGTTCCTGCCGGGCGATACCGTCGAAGGCCCCGCGATCATCACCGAGGACACCGCGACCACGGTCGTCGAGCCGGGCTGGCAGGCGTACCTGAATTCGCGCGGGCACCTGATCTTGAAACGCGTCAAGGTGCGCCCGCAGACCTATGCCGTCGGCACCGAAGCCGATCCGGTGATGCTGGAAATCTTCAACAACCTGTTCATGTCGATCGCCGAGCAGATGGGCGCGACGCTGGCCAACACGGCGTATTCGGTGAACATCAAGGAGCGTCTCGATTTCTCGTGCGCGATCTTCGACATCGAAGGCAACCTGGTCGCCAATGCGCCGCATATGCCGATCCACCTCGGCTCCATGGGCGAAAGCATCAAGACGGTGATCCGCGAGAATGCGGGAAGCATCAAACCGGGCAACGTCTATGCGCTGAACGCGCCGTACAACGGCGGCACGCACCTGCCCGACGTCACCGTCATCACGCCGGTGTTCGACGACGCCGGCAAGGATATCCTGTTCTACGTCGGCTCACGCGGTCACCAGGCCGACATCGGCGGCCGCACGCCCGGTTCGGCGCCGCCGGATTCAACGCACATCGACGACGAAGGCGTGCTGATCGACAACTTCCTTCTGGTCGAGGAAGGACGTCTGCGCGAAAAGGAAACCTATGACCTGCTGAAGTCCGGCAAGTATCCGTGCCGTAACCCGATGCAGAACATGGCCGACCTGACGGCGCAGATCGCCGCCAACGAAACCGGCGTGCGCGAATTACGCAAGATGATCACGCACTTCGGTCTCGACGTGGTGCACGCCTATATGGGCCACGTGCAGGACAACGCGGAAGAATCCGTGCGCCGTGTGCTCGACGTGCTGGCCGACTGCGAGTTCACCTATCTGATGGACAACGGTGACACGATCCAGGTCAAGATCACCGTTGACCGCAAGGCACGCGAAGCGCTGATCGACTTCACCGGCACGTCGCCGCAGGGCAACCACAACTACAACGCCCCGCTCGCGGTCTGCAAAGCGGCCGTGCTGTATGTGTTCCGCACCATGGTCGATGACGAAATCCCCCTGAACGAGGGCTGCCTGAAGCCGCTCAAGATCAAGGTGCCGAAAAAATCGATCATCAGTCCGGAATACCCGGCGGCCGTGATCGCCGGCAACACCGAGGTCTCGCAGTGCATCACCGACGCGCTTTACGGCGCACTCGGCGTTCTGGCGTCGTCGCAAGGCACCATGAACAATTTCGTCTACGGCAACGATGTGTATCAGAACTACGAAACCATCTGCGGCGGTACCGGGGCCGGAGACGGCTTTAACGGCTGCGATGCAGTGCATTCGCACATGACCAACACGCGGATGACCGACACCGAGGTGCTGGAAAATCGCTTCCCGGTGCGGGTTGAGGAATTCTCGATCCGCAGGGAGTCCGGCGGCGACGGCAAGAGTCACGGCGGCAACGGCGTCATCCGGCGCATGCGGTTCCTCGAAAAGATGACCGCGACGGTGCTGTCCAGCCACCGCCACACGGACCCGTTCGGTCTCAAGGGCGGCAAGGCCGGCAAGCGCGGTGAGAACCTGGTCGAGCGTGCCGACGGCAGCATCGACAAGCTGCGCGGCAACGACGAGACCGAGATGAAACCGGGCGACGTGTTTGTGCTGAAAACCCCCGGCGGCGGCGGATACGGCGCACCGGAGTGATCCGGCGCCGGCATCCGGGCCGCCGTGCCTTGTGACGATTTAACGGTTTTTAACGCTAAATCTTGTATGCAGAACGGCAAACCGGTATTTTTTAGGCGAATGGCTTCGCGCGCCGCGCGGGCCGATGAACGGGGAAACAGGAGCGCGTCCGTGCCCTTCAAACGGCTGACCATATGCCTATCCATCGCCGCCGCCTGTATCGGCGTGCCGGTGGCAGGCACGGCCAACCCGATCGAGGTCGAACTGAGCGGCCTGTTGAGCCAGCACCCACAGGTCAAGGCTGCCGAAAAATCCCTGCAGTCATCGCGCCAGGGTGTGAAATCGGCGATCGCCGATTTCTATCCGACCGTCTCGCTGTCAGGCGATGCCGGCTACGAACATATTGATAGCCCGTCGGCTCGCAGTGACAATGCGCCGGAAGCCAATCCTTACGGACGGACCCGGAACACCGCGTCCCTGACGGTGACGCAGAACATCTTCAACGGCTACGCCACCGCGTCGGCGGTGCGCACCGCACGGCTGAACCGCGAACTGGCACAGATTTCCTTCGAGGGTACGCGTCAGAACACCATATTCGAAGGCATCCAGACCTATATCGACGTATTGCGCCAGCGCCGCCTGATCGAACTGGCGCGCGAAAACGAAGCGACCATCCAGCGCCAGCTCAACCTCGAGGACGAACGCGTACAGCGCGGCTCGGGTGTCGCGGTCGACGTCTTGCAGGCCAAATCACGGCTGCAGATCGCCAAGGAGCGGCGCGTCAACTTCGAAGGCGCGCTGGAAGACGCCATCAGCCGGTACACGCAGGTCTACGGCCATCCGCCGGATATCGAATCGATGCTCGATCCCGAACCGCCGATCGACCTGATCCCGAGCGAGCTGACCAAGTCCATCGACATCGCCATCGTCGAGAACCCTGCCGTCGGCAATTCCGGTACAACGGTCGAGGTCGCGCGCGAACGCCGCCGCACGGTCCGCGCCGAACTGTTCCCGTCCGTCGATCTCGAAGGCACCTACAACTACGAAAAGCACAACAACGCGACTCTCGGCACACGGCGCGATTACACGTTGGTCGTGTCCAGCACGTGGGAGCTTTTCTCCGGGTTCTCGACCCGCGCCTCGATGGCGCAGGCGGCCTACGACTATCACGCCTCCAAGGACCAGCACGAGTACACGGTGCGCAAGGTGATCGAGCAGAGCAAGCTCGCCTGGCAATCGCTGCTGACGGCACGCGAACGGCTCGAGCTGCTGGAAAACGCAGTCAACATCGCCTCCGAGGTGTTCGAAAGCCGCAAGAAGCTGCGTGAAGCCGGTAAGGAAACCGTGATCAACGTTCTCGACGCCGAGAACGAGGTCAACAACGCGCAGATCAACTATACCTCTGCCTTCTATGACGAGCGCCTTGCCGTCTACCAGCTTCTGCTGGCCATGGGCCGGCTCGACAGCAAGAACCTGGCGCTCGGCTTCTAGGCCGCCGGGATGTCTCTCCTTGTCAGCTTCGACGACATAAAAGACGCCCGCGCGCGGCTGCACCCGGCGGTGCGGCGCACGCCGATCCTGCCCGTGGCCCGCGACAGCGCCGAAATCGGCGCCGAGAAATTGTCCGTAAAATGCGAGAACCTGCAGGTCACCGGCGCCTACAAGGTGCGTGCCGCGTTCACCATGCTCGACCGGCTCAGCGCCGAACAGAAATCGAAGGGCGTGATCATGGCGTCCAGCGGCAATTTCGCTCAAGCCTTTGCCTTCGCCGGCCGGCTCTTGAACGTCCCCATCGCCGTCGTCATGCTACGGGAAACCAGCCCCTACAAGGTTGCCGCGACCGAAGGCCACGGCGCCGAGGTGGTGTTCTGCGATGACGCGCTGGCGCGTCAGCCGATGGTCGAACAGGTCGCCGCCGAACGCGGCATGACCGCCATCGACACCTGGGAGGAATACTGGATCACCGCCGGGCATGCTTCCATCGGGCTCGAAATCTGCGAAGACGCGCCGGATGTGCAGCAGGTTCTGGTGCCGGTCTCGTCCGGCGGCATGGCCGGCGGCACCGCGGCGGCAATCAAGCATCTGCGCCCCGACATCAAGGTCATCGGCGTGCAGCCGGAACACGCCAACGCGGCCTATGTGTCGCGCCAGCACGGCACCGCAACCGCCATCGATTACTGGGACAGCATCGCCGACGGGCTGTCCGCACGGCGCCCCGGCGAACGCCCGTTCGCGCATATCCAGGCCTACATGGACGATATCGTCCTGGTGTCGGAAAACGACATCGGCCGCGCCTTCGTTACGTTGCTGACCCGCGCCAAGCTGCTCGGCGAAGCCGCCGGCGTGGTCGCCAGCGCGGCGTTCCTGGCCGGCAAGGTGGACACGTCCCTGAACACCGTGGCGGCACTGACCGGCGGCAACCTGACCCGCGACAGCATGGACAAGCTTTACGCGCTCGCCGACGGCTGATCTCGCCATCCCATACCCCAGATGCAGAAAGACCCGGCCGAAGCCGGGCCTTTCCTCGGGAACGCCGGGTTAGCTCCGACGCCCTGGGGGAAATCAGGAACCCCCGTTGAGCGCAGAACCGGCGAGGGTCTCTCCCGAAACCTTGTTGCCGCCATTGGCGCGGGCCAGGCACCGCGTGGCCTGGATACGCTGATCTACTTCGCGGGCATACGTTGCGAGAGCTGCGTCGCGAAGCCACAGGTTGCTCTCGTGGAAAACCAGAATGGAATTTCTCTACATCAGTTCACGGGTGTGCTCGGCGCGCTTTTCCCATTTCCCGATGTACGCGTCCCAGTCGCCCTTGTAGGCATCGGCAACATAGCGCGCGATGGCGTGGCTGCTGACCTTGCCCCAGACCTTGTTTTCCGGGATCGGCGGGCAAGATGCGGCCTCGGCCAGAGTTGCCGGGAGCACAACCGCCAGGGTAAGCAGGGTGGACAGGATGATGGGTCGGAGCTTTTTCATGGCGCTTACTCGCAAGCCAATTCGGCATCGTAGTGGAAGGGGCGCTCGTACCAGGACGGCTCGACGAACAGGCCGATGTGCGCGGCGCCGACGTTCTTCATGCGGAACGAGGCTTTCTGGCCGCGAGCGAAGCGCATCTCGCGGGCCGAGACCTCCTTCGTCTGCCCTTCGAAGATGTGATACACCTTCAGCTTGCCGAGTTGCGGCCACTTGTCGCCGACGTTGACGATCTTGAAGGTCGCGGTGCCCTCGACGCAGGCGCTGACGATTTCCAGATTGACGCTGCTGCCGCCTGCCTGGGCCAGATGGATGGCGTTCACTTCCGCACCCTGAACGCTGCGGAGCGGAACGTTCCGCTGCTGCGCACCGGCCACGCCGACCACGGCGGTGACCAGGGTGAAGATGGTTATGATCGCAAGCAGTCTCAAAATCACGGGTCTATTCCTCTTGCACACTCGGCGGGTCGCGCCCGTCGTTGGCTTAAGGAATAGAACCGTTTTGTAAGCGGCTTATGTCGCTTGCGTTAGAGATTGTTACAAAGTGTAAAACCCGCCGCGGCCACGGCCTCAGCCGTCGAGCGCCGCCATCACCTTGCCCAGCAGACCGTTGATCTTGCCCTGTTCGATCCAGCGGAAGACGCCGACGATATCAAGCTCATGATCGATCCAGATCAGGTTCGACCCGGCGCCCAGTGCAAAGAAGCTGCTGGCCGGTGCATCTGGATAATACTCGCGGTCCGTATTCAGCCACCACAGGAAGCCGTAGACTTTGTAAATATCGATTGGCTGATGCAACTGGCGGATCCAGTCGGGATCGATCAACTGCTTGCCGCCCCATTCGCCGCCGCGCGCGACCAGAAGGCCGAAGCGGGCATGGTCATAGGTGTCGATCCACATACCGCCGCCCCAGTGCGTGCCGCCAGGCACCGATACCATGGGCTTGCCGTCGACCATGACGGTCGAGTTTTCGTAGCCGTGCCATTGCCAGGCATCGGAGGCACCGATGGGGTCCATGATCCGTTCCTTGAGCACATCCGCCAGCGGCCGCTTGAACAGATGCAGCATCGCCAGCGAGAACACGTTGACGCGGACGTCGTTGTATTCCCAGAACGTGCCCGGCGTCTGCAGCGGGCGAAGCTGGCCCTTGCGCTCGTTGGTCGAGCCGGCGCCGACCTCGCGGTAATGGTCGACCTGATCGGGTTTGTCGAACAGCGTACCGGACCACTCGCTGGTCTGTGTCAGCAGATGCCGCCAGGTGATCTGCCCGTTGTGCGCGCCCTGAAACTCGGGAATGTCCACATCGCCGCCTACCGGGGCATCGATGTCCTTGATCAGACCGTCGGCGACGGCGATTCCGCAAAGCACGCTGAGATAACTTTTGGCGATCGAGAAGGTCATGTCGATCCGTCCCGGGTCGCCCCACGACGCGGCGATCTCGCCGCCGCGCAGGATCAGACCGGCCGGGCCGCCGCGCGGTTTCAGGGGTCCCAGAAAGCGGTTCCACGGTTCGGGTTCGATCTGCGTCAGGCCGGGCACGCTGCCGGCATCCTCCAGATCGCGTGGCCAGGAGCTTTCGCTGGCCTCGGCGAAAGCCACGGCCTGCGCAAGTTTTGCGGCATCGAAGCCGAGTTGCTGCGGCGCGCGGGTTGCCCATTCGCCGGTCCCGGCGGACGGCGGCACATATGTCTGGTTGCTCACGTCTGAAATCTCCTGGAGGTCGGTTTTCTGCGCCAAAGGTACCACAGCATCTCACGCTTCCAAGACCCGAGTTTTATATTCCGCAGATCATCGAGTTTATCTATGATGGAACCCAATAATCAGGGAGAGTCATATGCAGCGAACGATCAGGTTTCTTCTGACTATCGGGGTTTTTTGTCTGGGCTATTCGGTCCCGCAAACCGCTGTCGCCGAGGATCTGCGGTTCTTCAAGATCGCGTCGGGTTCAAGGGGCGGCACCTATTTCCCCATCGCCTCGGCTCTGGCCAAGGTGATTTCCAATCCGCCCGGCTCCAAATCGTGCGAAAACGGCGGCAATTGCGGCGTTCCCGATCTGACCGCAACAGCGCAGAGTACCGGCGGCTCGGTCGCCAACTTGGATGCCCTGCTGGCCAAAAAGTTTCCCACCGCCATCGCGCAGTCCGACGTCACATACTGGTCCTATACCGGCACCGGGCCTTTCCGTACCCGCAAGCCGAACACCCTGCTTTGTGTCATCTCCAGCCTGTATCCGGAAGACGTGCATCTGGTCGCGTCACAGAAATCCGGCATCAACAGGCTCGAGGATCTGTCCGGCAAGTGTGTCGCGCTGGGAGAACGGGATTCCGGCTCCCTGCTGGGGGCGCAGCTTCTTGTGCGCGCCTACGGTCTGCAGGAAGGCAAGGATTTCACCCCCTCGTTCCTTAACTTCGAAGGCGCACAGGCGGCCATGAAGAACGGCGAGATCGATGCCTTCATCACCGTGGCCGGCCACCCCAGCAAAAGCATCTCTGAAATGATCAAGTCGCACGGCGCGCACCTTGTGCAGATCATCGGCAAGGGCCGCGATACGCTGGCGGAAAAATCGCCTTTCTATGCCGTCTCCAGGATTCCGGCCGGGGTCTATCCGGAACAGCCGGACATCGACACCGTGGCCGTGACCGCGCTCTGGCTTTCGCGGACCGATCTCGATCAGAGTTTCATCTATAAGGTGACCAAGGCGTTCTGGACCAACAAGTTCGCCCGCAACATCCTCGACGGCGCACACCCGAAGGGCAAGGTCATCACCATGGAGTCTTCGTTCGACGGGGTGCCCATCCCGTTGTGCGTCGGCGCGCAGAACTACTACAAGGAAATCGGCCGCCTTAAATGACATCTCCCAATGAACTGAGCGCCTCCGGTGCCGTGAAAGCGATCCGCACCGGAGCCCTTTCCGCGCGCGACCTGGTCGATGCCTGCATCGCGCGGGCCGAAGCCCGTGCCGACGATGTCGGGGCCTGGACCTATCTCAATCCGTGCCTGGCCCACGACCAGGCGGATAGCTGTGACGAGGCACAGGCGGCAGGCCGCGACCTGGGTCCGCTGCACGGCATCCCCGTCGGCCTCAAGGACATCATCGATACCGCCGACATGCCGACCGAACACGGCTCGGCCCTGTTCGAAGGCCGCCGCCCGGTCGCCGACAGCACCATCGCCCGGCTGCTGCGTGCCGCAGGCGCCGTCGTCATGGGCAAGACCGTCACCACCGAATTTGCCCTGACCGCGGCCGGCAAGACGAAAAACCCGCACAACCCGGCGCACACGCCCGGCGGCTCGTCGTCCGGCTCTGCCGCCGCCGTCGCCGACAACCAGGCACCGCTCAGCGTCGGCACGCAGACCGGCGGTTCGGTCATCCGCCCGGCGTCGTTCTGCGGCGTGCACGGCTTCAAGCCGACCTACGGTTCGATCTCGCGGGCCGGCATGTTCATGCTGGCACGGCCGCTGGATCATCCCGGCGTTTATGCCCGTTCGCTGGACGACATCGCGCTGATAGGCGATGTGCTCATGGTCAAGGACCCGGCCGACCTGGACATGCGCGGCCATCCGCGCGGCAGGCTGACCGAAGCGCTCGCGGCACCGTCCGACACCCCGCACCGCATCGCCTTCGTCAAGGGGCCGATGTGGGCCGATGCCGAACCCTACATGGACGACCTGTTCGCCGGCGTGATGAAAACCCTCGGCAATCATGCACACGAAGTCGAATTGACCGGCGTCTTCGACAAGGCGCTGGACTGCCATTCCACCGTGATGATGGCCAATCTCCGCGCCAACATCGGCGATTACTGCCGCGATCACGCCGACAAGGTCCGCGAGGAAACGCGGCGGCGCTGCGCACAAGGCGAAGGCATCCGCGCCGAGGACTATATTCAGGCCATCGAGTTCCGCGACAGCATCGCCGCTGCGCTCGACAAGCTGTTCGACAGTTACGACGTGCTGATCACCGCAGGTGCCCCCGGCGAAGCACCGCCGGGTCTGGAAAGCACCGGTAATGCCGTGTTCCAGAAACTCTGGACACTGACCGGCGTCCCCACGGTGAACCTGCCGAAACTGTCCGGCCCCAACGGCATGCCGGTCGGGTTGCAGGTTATCGGGCGCTACGGCTACGATGGCGACCTGCTGCGACACGCGCGCTGGATCGAGGACGCTCTTTGACGGCCACCGTCAACCAGGACAGGTTATGGGATTCCCTGATGCGGTTGGCCGAGATCGGTGCCACCGCGAAAGGCGGCGTGCGCCGTATCTCGCTGAGCGACGAGGACCGCCGGGCGCGCGACCTGTTCTGCGGCTGGGCCCGCGAGGCCGGCTGCGAGATCCGCATCGACGCCATCGGCAACATCTTCGCCAGACGCCCCGGCCGCAACCCCGACGCCGCCCCGGTGCTGACCGGCAGCCACATCGACAGCCAGCCGCAGGGCGGCAAATTCGACGGCGCCTTTGGTGTCATGGCCGGGCTGGAAGTCGTCCGCGCGCTCAACGATGCCGGCATTGAAACCGACGCCCCGATCGAGGTCGTCGACTGGACCGACGAAGAAGGGGCGCGCTTCGCCGCCGGCTGCATCGGGTCCGGCGTGTTTTCAGGTTACCGCGGTTTCGACGAGGCGATGGCATTGACGGACGCCGACGGCATCCGCCTTGCCGATGCACTGGACGGGATCGGATACGGCGGCGATGCCCCGGTCGGCGGCACCCCCGTCGGTGCCTATTTCGAGGCGCATATCGAACAGGGACCGGTGCTGGAGTCCAAGGGCCTGCCGATCGGCGCCGTCACCGGCGCGCAGGGACAGCGCTGCTTCACCGTCACCGTGGACGGTGTCGACGGGCACGCCGGCACGCTGCCTATGGCGAAGCGCCAGGACGCCTTCGTCGGCACGGCCAGAATGACGGTAGCGCTGAGCGAACTGGCGCTGAGTTACGAACCAGCGGCGGTGATCACCATCGGTCACGTCCGGGTGCAGCCCAATTCCCGCAACACCATTCCCGGCCGGACCATCTTCACCATCGACAGCCGGCATCCGGTTTCCGCCGTCCTCGAACAAATGGAAACGGATATGACGCGGATCTGCACCGACATCGCCGAGGCGTCAGGACTGACGGTGGATATCAAACCGGTGACCCGGGCCGAGCCGGTGCTGTTCGACCAAGGCTGTATCGACGCCATCCGCGATGCCTGCCGCGACCGGCAGATCCGCTACATGGACATCTACTCGGGCGCCGGTCATGACGCCTGCAAGATCGCCGCCATGGCACCGACCGGCATGATCTTCGTGCCGTGCGCCGACGGCATCAGCCATAACGAGATGGAAAGTGCGCGTGCCGCCGATCTGGCCACCGGTGCGCAGGTGCTGCTGGATGCGATGCTCAGATACGCCGGGTGAGGGTCATTCTTCGAGACAACTCTGAGGCGCGCAATGCGCGTCTCGAAGGAGAGGCCGGGCGGCTTCAGGAATTCGGCTTAATCTTCTCCGTCACATCGGCCATTTTCTTGGCGATCTGCTCGAACTGGTACTCGGGAATGATGTAGACCCAGCCTTTGGCCCGCTCGGCAATCGCCTTGGCCTGCTTGGCGGCATCGGAATCAGGCTCGCCGCCGACATACGCCGCGGTGACGGTCATGTACTGGGTCTTGTCCTTTTCCCACATGTGCGTCGTCACGTGGATCGCGTCTGTAGAGAAGAATTCCGTGACGTAGGCGTCCTTGGGATCGAGCTCGATTTCACCGGCACGGCGTACGTTGTTGAGCACGAAACCATTGAGCACGGCGGCGATGTTCCTGGGGGCGAATTCGCTGCTCAGCTTCATGCCTTCGGGCATGTTCTCGAACGCGAAATCGCCGGTCACGCCCTTCATCGGGATAACGATCAGCTTTTCCCCGTCCGGTTGCGTCACCTCGGCACGGGCGATCCGTTCCGGTTTGATGTCGACGATCTCGCGCACCAGCCAGTCGCGCGGCTCGACGCCGATGTCGACCAGACCGCGCACCAGCCAGGCTTGCTCCTCGCCGGGGCGGCGCACGTACATGCCGCCGGTCGTGGTTTCCGGAAGGAAGAAGTTGGCGCTGCCGACGATCAAATCCGCCAGGACGTCACCGCCTTCGTTTTTCAGCGTCACCTGCTGGGCATTGGCGCCCTTCTGCGCCGGATCGCCGACATGCAGCTTGTCGAGCAACGCGGCCTTTTTGGTTTTCGCATCCAGCAGTTCCATGTTGGACAGGCCGAAGATCACCTTGTTGACGAGATTGGCGTGGACCGGATAGCCGTCACTTTCCTTCAGTCCCCAGACGTCGCCGTCGCGGACGAAGGTCTTGGTCGTGCCGTTTTCGACAATGATCATCTCGGCGACGTTGCCGGCATTTTCGAGCAGACCCGGGAACAACCGCTCACCCCTGAAATTGGTGCTCTGGAAGTCGACCCGCGTCGATACGCCATAGGCGGCCGCGGCAACGCTGACAATGGCGGCCAAAAGCAGAATGCTGACGGTTCTGGGTGTCATCGTCGCCCCCTATCCTTCGTGCTTCGCCAGGGTGTAGCGGCGCGCCCGCCGGGCCCGGCCGATCAACAGCCAGACCAGGGCAATGGCGCCCAGCAACAGCGGGATCGCCGCGATGTTGATGAACTTCAGCAGTGCGTCCAGATCGTCGATGTCCTTCCGCAGTTCGTACTGCACGTCGCGCAGTTCCTTGCGCAGTCGGATCATCTCGCGGCGGTAATCCTCGGCCTTGGCCTTGTCGGCCGGGCCGATCACCAGCTCGCCACCGGCCTGCTCGCGGTTCAGCAACTCGGCCAGCTCGCGCTTGATGTTGTCGATCTGCGTCGCCAGTTGCTGTTCCTTGTCGCGGAACTGGCGCTCGGCGCTCTTGCGCACATCGTCGACATAGGTGAACGAGCGCACCGCCTCGGTGCGGGCGCGGAGGCTCATCAGCGCCGTGCCGCCGCTCAGGTTTTCCAGCGAGTTGACGGCGAAGTCGGCGTTGTTGGCGAACGGCACGCTGAAGGTCTGGCCGAATAGCTGGCGCGACTGCATCCAGAACTGTTCGTGAAGCATGTCGGCGTCGGAGACGACGATGACGCTGATATCCTTGTCGGCCTTGGCGACATGATCGGCGGGTTTGAGGTCGTCCGGCTTCGGATCCTTGCCTTCCGGCAGCTTCGGCGGGCCGTCCGGGAACGCCGACGACGGTTTGCCCAGAACGCGCGCGGCGACGATTTCCCGGGTCCCGGACGGTTTGAAGTCACGGAACAGGGAAACCACGTCCGGATTGGTGCGCACCTTGCCGACGTCGATTTCCATCGACTGTTCGGACGACTGGATCAGCGGCACCAGGGTCGTGCCCTTGCCGTCGACGGGCTTCAGGACACCAGCGTTGGCCAGCGTGATACGCTGCAGGTCGGCGGTGATCGCATCGTCGCTCTTGAAGTTCTTCGGCAGGTACGACAGCCAGGTGACGTAATCGGTGATCGCGGTCTGGCCGCGCACGTTGACGTTGACGCGACGCGCCCCCTCCAGGTCGCCGAGCACCTTGCCATCGACCAGTTCGACACCCCATGCACCCAGCAGCTTGTCGAAGTCCGAGCGCCCGGCATTACCCTGCCCACGCATCATGGCAACCTCGATTTCCGAGTTGGCGTCGACGTAGACCAGCGCCTTGCCGCCCTTGAGGACGAACTGATCGATGGCGTACTGCAACTGCTCGCTGAGCGCCCTCGGATGAACGATCAACAGGGAGTCCAGATCAGCGGGCAGCGTACGGTCGTTGGGATTGATCAGCGTGACGTCGAAAAATTCACGGATCTGGTCGAGCACGGCCCAGGACTGTCCGCCCTGTACGCGCGGACCGCCGGCGATCGGCAGCGAGGTGATCAGGCCGACCAGCGGTTTCTTGGTCTGCGCCAGCTTGAAGATCATTTTCGACAGATCGTATTCGAGGAAGCTTTCCCGCTCCGGGCTCAGATAGGCGATGCGCTCCATCTGATCGACGCTGTTGGTCGCGACCAGCCCGTAATAGCCGAGATCGCCGGTGTTATCGAGCGGCACGCCCTGCAGGCCGAAGGCCACGGCGAGGTCTTCCTCGTCGGTGAACGGCTCGGGGTTATACAGCTCGAGCTTGATCTTGCCGCCGGCGATATCGACGTAGCGTTCCAGCAACTGACGGATGCGGTCGGCATAGGTGGCATGGCCGGAGTTCAGCTCGACCAGACGCTTCGAGACGAACAGCCGGACGGTGATCGGCTCGTCGATGCTTTTCAAAATCTCACGGGTACCGTCCGACAGGGTGAACAGCTTTTCCTCGGTCAGGTCGACCTCGATGCCGCGGAACGTGGTGTTGGCGAAAATGTTGACGGCGAGGAAGATGACCACCGCGAGCACGGCGGACAGGCCGGCCAGTTTTCCGCGATCGATGTTGGCGAATATGTTCATGGCGCGCCCCTCATCGTCCCTTGTTGATCTCGACGGCGAGGATGTTCAGAAACAGCCACATCACGATCAGCGAGCCGAAGAAGATCACGTCCTTGAGATCGATCACGCCGCGCGTGACCGCGTCGAAATGGGTCAGGAAGCTCATCGAGCGCAGTGCCTCGACCAGCACGTCCGGGGCCCACCCCTGGAAGAAATTCAGCACCAGTTGCGCGCCCGACATGGTGAACAGGAAGCACACCGTGGCGGCGATGATGAAGGCGATGACCTGGTTCTTGGTCAGCGACGAGATGCAGGCACTGATCGCCAGGAAGGCGCCGGCCATGATGAAGCTGCCGATATAGCTGGTGAAGATGACGCCGTTGTCGGGGCTGCCCAGCACGTTGACGGTGATCCACATCGGGAACGTCAGCGCCAGCGCCAGCCCGCAGAAAGCCCACGCCGCCAGGTACTTGCCGAGCACGGCGTCGAGCGTCGATACCGGCAGCGTCATCAGCAGCTCGATGGTGCCGGACTTGCGTTCCTCGGCCCACAGCCGCATGCCGATGGCCGGCACCAGCAACAGGAACAGCCACGGGTGATAGGCGAAGAACGACGTCAGGTCGGCGTTGCCGCGGGTGAAGAAGCCGCCGACGTAAAACGCGAACGCGCCGGTCAATGCCAGGAAGATGACGATGAAGACGAGCGCCAGCGGCGTCGCGAAGTAGCCCTTGAATTCGCGCTTGGCGATGATCGAGATGTTACGCATCGGCCGTCTCCGCCGTCTTGTCCCGAGGACCGCGCGTGATGTCGCGGAACACCGCGTCGAGGGTGCCTTTTTCGGTCTTGAAGTCGCTGACCGGATGGCCCTTGTCCTTCAGCATCGCCGCCACGTCGGGGGCGATCGGGGCACCGGATTTCGAGGTCACGCAAAGCTCGCAATACCCGTCGAAGGCATTGCCGCGCGTCACCGCGCCGACGATGCTCATGGCGCGCAGGTCCTTGTCCATGGCGTCGGCGGCGGCCATCTGCACGCGCACGTGCACAGCGTTATGCAGCGGCGAGCGCTTGAGCAGATCGTCCGGCGTGCCGTCAGCAAGAACCTTGCCGCGCGCGATGACCACGGCGCGGGTGCAGACGGCCTCGACCTCTTCGAGGATATGCGTCGAGATCACCACCGCCTTGTCGGCCGCCATCTCCTGAATCAGCGTGCGGACCTGATGCTTCTGGTTCGGGTCCAGACCGTCGGTCGGCTCGTCGAGGATCAGCACCGGCGGATTGTGCAGGATCGCCTGCGCAAGGCCGACGCGGCGCTTGAAGCCCTTGGACAGGGTTTCGATGGGCTGCTCCATCACGCCGGCGATCTCGACCCGCTCGACGGTGCGATCGATGGCGATGCCCCGTTCCTTGCCGGAAAGCATGCGTATATCGGCGATGAAATTGAGAAAACCACGCGGCGTCATGTCGCCGTAGCAGGGTGCGCCCTCGGGCAGATAGCCGATGCGCTTCTTGACCCCGACGGGATCAACGGTGACGTCGATGCCGTCGACCAGGGCGCGGCCCTCGGTCGGGGCGAGAAAACCGGTGACCATTTTCATGGTTGTCGACTTGCCGGCGCCGTTCGGGCCGAGAAAGCCGAGCACTTCGCCGCGGCTGACCGTCATGTCGATACCGTCGACCGCGGTCAGTGGTCCAAATCGCTTCGTCAAGCGCGAAAGGGCGATCATTTCCGCCATGCCTTCGAACTCCCTGCGTTCTGATCCGGACAAGAGATATCTTGTCGAAAGCGCGTTTCAAGTCCCGTTGCGGAACTCTTTCGAGCGCGCGGTGAATGGACTTAACATATTGACCCGAAAAGAAAAGACCGGAGTTCGAATCTGAACAAATTGTAATTCACGGTACTCCGGTCCCCGGATGCCGCCGGCTAGAGGATCGACTGGCCGGTTTTTTCCCAGTCGGCAAGGAACGCGGCAAGGCCCTTGTCGGTCAGCGGATGCTTGAACATCTGTTTCAGCACGCTCGGCGGTACGGTGGCGACATCGGCGCCCATGCGCGCCGCGTCGACGACGTGCATCGGATGGCGCACGGAGGCGACCAGCACTTCCGTATGGAAATCGTAATTGGCGTAGATTTCGCAAATCTCGCCGATCAGGCTCATGCCGTCCTGGCCGATATCGTCGAGCCGGCCGACGAACGGCGATATGAACGCCGCCCCCGCCTTGGCGGCGAGGATCGCCTGCGCCGACGAGAAGCACAGCGTCACGTTGACCGAGGCACCGTCGTCGGACAGCGCCTTGCAGGCCTGGATACCGGCTTCGGTCAGCGGCACCTTGATAGTCACGTTGTCGGCGATGGCGCGCAGCTTCTGGGCTTCGGCCAGCATGCCGTTGACGTCGGTGGCGGTAACCTCGGCGGAAACCGGCCCGGCGACCAGATCGCAGATTTCCCTGATCGCCTCGGACATGTCGCGGCCCGATTTGGCGATCAGCGACGGGTTCGTGGTCACGCCGTCAACCAGCCCCAGGTCGTTCAGCGCGCGGATTTCCGCGACATCAGCGGTATCGACGAAGAATTTCATTTTATTGGTTCCTCCCAGTGTCCGGCATCATCCGGAAAGGCGGCGGGGAAATCAAGTCTGCTTGACGCTTCTACCTGGCAGGCTTCTGCCACGGCTGTGCCTCGCAGCCGGTCATGTCGGCGTCGGGCCACAGGCTTTTCGCGGCGCAGGTGAAGCGGTCGCCCTCCTCGCGCGTCGACAGGAACGCGAACACCCCGAGCCAGACGAAGAACGTCGCCACCACCACCGCCTTGAACACCTTGGCGACCTTTTCGCGCGCAAGAAATGCCGCCAGACGCTTGCGGTTCTTGGCAAACGTCTCCATCACCCACACAATCATGTGGAACGGCTGGCGCAGATAGGCGATCAGCCACGATTTGAGTTTGTTCTTGTTCATGATCGGTGTTCGGTCATTCGATATCGGGAGACGGCCCTTGCTGACGATCCAACGCCTGTCCTATGACGACGCGGCCATTCTTATAAGCGGTGCCGAGGCGAAAGCCCAGAAAATCGGCGTGCCCATGTGCATTGCCGTCACCGACGACGGCGGTTACCTGATCGCCTTCAAGCGCATGGATCACGCCAAGGAACTGTCGACGACGCTGGCCCAGGACAAGGCCTTCACGTCGGCGATTTCCAAGAAAACCACCGCCGATTACAACGTGGCGGCGGTACCGGGATCGCTGGTGAACGGCATTCAGACGGCGGCCGGGGGACGGTTTTCGACGGTCGGCGGCGGCATGCCGGTTATCGTCGACGGAGCGGTTGTCGGAGCCATCGGCCTGTCGGGGGGTGCGCCCGATCAGGACATGGCCTGCGCCGAAGCCGGGCTGCAGATGTTTCTCGAAACGCTGGGTTGAGATAAACCGGCCTAGTCGCGCCGGTTGGCCTGCTCGGCCTTGATGTCCTCGTACAGGCCATACAGCGCGGCGGCGCAGACGATGACGACGATAATGATGAACGGCGGCGCGCCGATGGACTGAGCAAGGCCGCCAACAAACAGCAGGAAGATCGCCACCCCGATTACGCCGGTAATAATGCCATCCATGTTCTTCACCCTTTTCTGTCGCCGTAGTATGCCATAGCGGGCGCGTCGTGTCTCGGCCCCGTTGTCGAGTTCAGTCTTCCGCTTGCGCGTCGACGCGGCGGGTCAGCCATGCGGCGGTTCTCAACAGCCGCTCGTCATCGCCCTTCTTGCCGACAAGCTGCACGCCGAGCGGCATGCCCGCCTCGCCGCTCATCAGCGGCAGCGTGATCGCCGGCTGGCCCGTGAAGGTCCACAAAGTGCAGAACGCCGGATTGCCGGTTGCGTCCAGCCCCATCGGTGCCTCGCCCGGCGTCGCCGGCGTGACAATCACGTCGAAGTCGATGAAAAGCTCGTCGAAGCCTCGCTCGAATTCGCTCTGCCGTTCGAGGCCCAGGTTGTAGTCGACCGCGGTGACCTTTTGTCCGCGCTCGATCATTTCCGTCAGTTGCGGGCTGATCAGTTCCGGCGAACGCTTGAATTCGCGGGCGAAGTTCTTCGCCAGGTCCGCTTCCATGACCACACGGTGCCATTCGAAGATTTCGTCATAAACCTCGGCCAGCGGCACTTCCTCGCTGCGCTCGCCGAGGAAGTCGTTGAGTTCCTCGAAGGCGGCCTTGGTTGCGTCCTCGGCCTGATCCCAGGCCGGCGTCTTCATGAAGGCGAAACGGGGTTCGATCTGCGGTTCTTCGCCCTGCGCCTGCACCAGACGCGGCTTGGCCTGCGGGCGCATGTACTTGTCGGCGGCGTCATAACCGATCACGGCCTCGGCCATCAGCGCTGCATCCTCGACCGAGCGGGCGAAGACCCCGACCTGATCCAAGGGCGGTGACTGGCGCAACGCGCCGTTTCTGGAAATCATACCGAACGACGGCTTGTAACCAACGACGCCGCAGAACGACGCCGGGCGGATCGTCGAGCCGTTGGTCTGTGTGCCGACCGCACCCGGCACCATCAGCGACGCGACGGACGCCGCCGAGCCGCTGGACGAGCCACCGGGGGTGCGTTTCGGGTCATGCGGGTTGGTGGTCTTGCCGGGCGCGTAGACGGCGAACTCGGTGGTCACGGTCTTGCCCATGATCACCGCGCCGGCTTCGCGCAGCCTGGCAACCGCGGTCGCGTCACCGACGGTATTGCGCCCGGCATAGATCGGCGAGCCCAGTTCGGTCGGATAATCCTCGGTATCGAGGATGTCCTTGATCCCGACGGGGACCCCGTTCAGCGGACCGGTCGGTTTGCCGTCATAGCGCAGCTTGTCACAGGCACGCGCCTGTTCGAGGGCATGTTCCTCGTTCAATGTGACCCATGCCTGAACCGTCGGCTCGAACTCGCGGATCCGCTCGAGGCAGGATTTGACGAGTTCTTCCGACTTCAGCGCGCCGTCGCGAATGGCGCGTGCGGCTTCAGCCACCCCGAGTGCGTATGCTCCTTGCATGACAGCGACCCCCTACCCCGGGTCAACCCGGCCCGAACAGGGCTTCCGGCAGCCACAAGGCGATGCCCGGGAAGTTGTACAGCAGCAGCATCGAGAAGATGACGATCAGCAGGTACGGCATGATCCCGGCGAAGATGTCCATCAACTGCACGTGCGGCGGCGCCACGCCCTTCAGGTAATACGCCGCCATCGCCATCGGCGGCGTCAGGAACGAGGTCTGCAGGTTGAGCGCCACCAGCATGCCGAAGAACAGCGGATCGACATGGAAGTGCTCAAGCAGCGGCAGGAAGATCGGCACGAAGATGATGATGATCTCGGTCCATTCCAGCGGCCAGCCGAGCAGGAAGATGATGGTCTGCGCCATCACCAGGAAGCCGACCGTGCCGACATCGAGATGAAGGAAGAAATCCTTGATGATGTCGTGACCGCCGAGATACGAGAACACCGACGCGAACGTCCACGAACCGACGAACAGCCAGCACACCATGGCCGAGGTCTTGGCCGTCAGGTAGACGGCTTCCTTCAGCCGTTCCCAGGTCAGCGAGCGGTACAGCAAAGCCAGCAGAAGACCGCCGGCGGCACCCACCGCGGCCGCTTCGGCCGGCGTCGCCAGGCCCATCAGGATCGCCCCCAGCACCGACATGATCAGCACCGCGAGCGGAATGAACGAGGTCAGCAGTTCGTAGGCAACCTTGCCGATGGAGACGTCGACGTCCTTCGGCTTCGGCGCCAGCTTGGGGTTGATGGTGGCGCGAACGACCACGTAGATCATGTAAAAGCCGGCCAGCATCAGGCCCGGGAACATGGCGCCCGCATACAGACGCAGCGGCGAGATTTCAGCGATCGCCGCATACACGATCAGCATGATCGACGGCGGGATCAGGATGCCGAGACAGCCGCCGGCGCAGATCACACCCGATGCGAACTTGACGTCGTACTTGGCTTCGAGCATCGCCGGGAACGCCAGCATGCCCATCAGCGTCACAACGGCGCCGATGATACCGGTCGCCGTCGCGAACACGGCGCAGGTCGCCAGCGCCGCCACCGCCATCGAGCCCGGCAGGTGCCGTGCCGCAAGCTGGAAGCTGAAGAACAGCCTGTTCACGATGTTCGCGCGTTCGACCACGTAGCCCATAAATAGAAACAGCGGCACCGCGACAAGAACGTCGTTGGACATCACCGAGAATGTGTTCTGCACGAACAGATCGAAGATCCGGTTGTCGAACAGCGACTTCATGCGCAGCGGATCGAAGTAGGCGTAATAGCCGAAGCCGAGGCCCATGGCGATCAAGGTGAATGCGATCGGGAAGCCCAGCAGCACCACGAAGATGAACAGGCCAAGCATCATGATGGCGATTTGGGGATCGGTCATTGCGGCGTCTCCGGATGAGCCTTGAGGTCTTCTTTTTCATGCAACAGCATGGTTTCGGTTTCCTGCACGTCGTGGAGTCTGGGCGGCCACCTGCCGTCCCGCATGCACTGCACGCAGCGCACGGCTTCGGCGATTCCCTGCAACAGCAGCAGAACCCCGGAAATCGGGATCAGGGTCTTGAAGAAATAAATCTGGATACGTGACGGGCTGGACCAGCTGACTTCCTTGTAGAACCAGGATTCCGCCGCCTGATCGTAACCGTAATAGACAAGGATCAAGGCACCGGGAATCAGGAAGATCATGTACAGAACGAAATCCACGCCGGCCTGCCATTTCAGCGGCATCAGGCGATATACGACATCACCGCGCACATGCGCGTCCTGCGACAAAGCGTAGGCACCGGCCATCATGAACAGCGCGCCGTACATCTGCACGCTCATGTCGAAGGCCCACACCGTCGGGTTGTTCAGCACGTAGCGCACGAACACCTCGTAGCAGGTCGACAGCGTGAGAATCATGATGCACCAGGCGAACGTCTTGCCGCTCCAGGCACTAAGGCTATCGATAAAATGTAGGATACGGGTCATGTCACCCAGCCTCGGTCCAGTTCGTTTAAAAACTTTACGGTTAAAGGGCGGCGCCACACGTGGCACCGCCCCAAACTTTTAACGCTCAGATCATGCGACTTAGAAAGCCTTACCGAAGTAATGCTCGTAAGCGCCCTGGTAATCCGGGGCGTTCGTCAGCGAGTAAGCGCCATGACGCTTCGCCCACGCCATCTGCGAGTCGATGACCTTCTTGAAGAACGGATCGGCATCGCTGATGCGCTTGACGACGATGTCCCAAGCCTTGAGCTGGTCCTTCATGACCGAATCCGGCGTACGGTAGACGTTGACGCCGAACTTCTCTTTGAGAACCACGAGGTCCTTGGAATAGGTTTCCATCGCCTTCCAGGCCATGTCCTGGGAAGCGGCTTCGGAAGCGTATTCGAGGATCGCGCGCTGTTCTTCGGCAAGGTTGTCGAAGAGCGTCTTGTTGAAGATGATTTCGAAGCACTCCTGCGACTGGTGGAAGCTCGCCAGGTGATAGTGCTTGGAAACGTCCTGCATGCCGAAGTCCTTGTCGGCCGTCGGGTTGTTGAACTCGGCGGCATCGATCAGACCGGACTTCATGGCCGGCTGGATTTCACCACCCGGCAGCTGAACCACGGACATGCCCATTTCCTGCAGAACGTCGGCGGCAAGACCGACGGTGCGGTACTTGAGACCCTTCATCTGCGCGGAGCTGGTGATGTGCTCCTTGAACCAGCCGAGCGGCTGCGCCGGCATCGGGCCGGTGAAGAAGCCGACCAGATCCAGTTTCAGGCGGTCGTGCATCAGTTCGTAGTAGAGTTCCTTACCCCCGCCGTAGGCGATCCAGCCCATCAGTTCGTTGGCCGACCAGCCGAAGCACGGACCGGTACCGAACAGCGAGGCAACCGGGGATTTCGAATACCAGTACGCCGTCACCATGTGCGCGCCGTCGAGCACGCCCTTGTGCACGGCGGTCTGCATTTCGGCGGTCTTGACGACCGCACCGACGCCCAGCAGGTCGATTTTCATCGCGCCGCCCGACATCTTGTTGACGCGGTTGACGTAATCCTGAGCCATTTCGAGGAAGATACCACCACCCCACGCGGCCTGAACTTTCAGGGTCGTGGCGGCTCTGGCGATATGCGGCGCCGCAACGGTCGCTGCGGCTGCACCGGTCGCGGCAAGGGCGGAACCCTTGAGAAACTTCCGGCGCGAGACAGCTTCGGTTTTCTTGGACATGTATATTCTCCCAAAGTTTAGATAGCCCCAGATCATGCCCCCGCCTGCGGCTGGTTTCTGTCCGGAACCTTAGTCGTTTAGAGAGCCGAAAGCTTTCGAACCCCCTGATGTGGATCTTTTCAGAAATCCGCGGTTATTCGGATAAATGACGGGGACCCGGCCCTGTTTCCTTGGACTGACTGTTGATCAGCAGTTTGTCTCATTATTGGTCATCAGCCTACGTCCCTTCATCTCCAGCGTCAACTTGATGGTATACCACCGACCAACTCAGACTACCCGGTCCTTGGGTTCCCTGCCGGCGAAAATGGCATCCAGGTTATCAAGCGCCCGGAATCCCATGCCGTCGCGGGTTTCCCGGGTGGCGCTGCCGATATGCGGCAGCAGAAACACATTTTCGAGAGCACGGTAGCCGGGGTGGATATCCGCCGGCTCCCCGTTAAAAACATCGAGCCCGGCGGCCGCCAGTTTGCCCGATTTCAATGCCGCGATCAGTGCCTCGTCATCGATGACGGCACCGCGGCTGGTGTTGACGACGATGGCGCCGTCCGGCAGCAGGGCGATCTTTTCGGCGTTCAGCAACCCCTTGGTTTCCGCCGTCGCCGGGCAGTGGATCGACAGCACGTCGGCATGGGCCAGCAGGTCGTCGACATCGGCGTGGAACGTGGCTCCCTTTTCAAGATCGGGCGCAAGACGCGAACGTTTGTAATAGTGAATTTCCATATCGAAGCCGCGCGCCCGTTCGGCGGCGACACGGCCGACCCGGCCCATGCCGATGACGCCGAAGCGCTTGCCGGTGACCTGGGTGCCGACCATGAACGACGGCGACCAGTCCTTCCAGGCCTGGGAGCGCACCAGACGCTCGCCTTCCGACGCGCGCCGGGCGGCGGCCAGCATCAACAGCATGGCTATTTCGGCGGTGGCGTCGGACAGTACGTCCGGGGTGTTGGTGACGATGATGCCGCGCTTTTTCGCGGCCTCGGTATCGACGTGATCGTAGCCGACGGAGAAATTGGCGATCGCCTTGACCCGGTCGGGAAGGCGGGCAATGACGTCGGCGGTGAAATGCTCGGAATGGCAGGGCAGGATCGCGTCGGCCCCTGCTGCCAGTTCAATCAACTGCTCGGAGGTATACAAAGTGTCATCGGGGTTGAGGATCGCGTTGTAATCGCGTTTCAACCTGGCCTCGACGGCGTCCGGCAGCTTGCGCCCAACAAGTACGGTCGGCTTTTCCGACATATCCCCCCCGGTGTTGTCGTTCTGGCGGGGTACTTGCCGCACCCCTGCCTGCATTTTGCAGTGAACTAGTAAGTTGGTTTCACAGGCAAACGGGTCAATGATTTTTTTGCCGCTTTGCGACAACGCAGGAAAATGTCACCGAAGATGCGGATGCCGTAAACGGATTGACGATTTTAAACGGGAATTTGTTCTGTCGTTTCAATTATGCATGGACCGACCCCGAGGCTCACAGATAGCGGCCGCGTTCGAGAATCTCCAGCGTGTAGTCGTGATAGCTCATGCCCAGTTCGCGGGCACGGCGGAGCCGACGCAGCATTATTTCCCGGGGCGGCGTTTTCCAGACGGCTTTATGTGCCCGCCGCCAGTAGGCCAGACGCCAGCTGCGCCCCGCATCCACTTCCAGTGCCGGTCCGCCGTTGTGGCCGAGACCGGGCGCGGGCGGAGCCAGTATTTCCCCCCTGTTCACCGGGAAGTATACCAAAAGTGTGCCATGGCCTAACCCGCAGAACCGTTTCAAGTCGGAATCAGTATGCCAAATAACCGGTCTCTTGCGAACGGGTGATTGCCTGCGAATAGCCAGAAACGGATATCGTTCAAGCCCGGGCCAACGCGCCGATTATGCCGCCGCCAGACCCAACAGCGCGCGCGCTTCCGCCGGACTGGCGACATGGCGGTCGTATTCGCCAACCACGTCCACGATCTTGCTGACCAGTTCAGCATTGCTATTTGCCAGCCGGTCCTTGTCGAACTTGATATTGTCCTCCAGGCCCGTGCGGCAGTGGCCGCCGAGTTCCAGGCACCATCTGTTGACCTCGAACTGATGGCGGGCGATACCCGCCGCCGCCCAGGTGCTACCGGGCAGAACGTCGTTGAACTCGGAAATCAGGAATTCGAGAATCGAGCGGCGCGCCGGCATGGCGTTGGGAATGCCGAGCACGAATTGCACGTGCACCGGCGCCTTCAGGAGACCGCGCTTCACCAGATTGGCGGCGTTATAAAGCATCGCCAGATCGAAAATCTCGATTTCCGGCTTGATGTTGTTTTTGAGCATGGTTTCGGCGAGGCCGTCGACGAAGTCCGGCGGGTTCTCGTAGATGTTGGTCGGAAAGTTCACCGAACCGGTCGCCAGCGAGGCCATGTCCGGCAAAAGATGCAGCATCGCACCGCGTTGTGCCTGGTCTCGACCGCGCCCGCCGGTGGAAAACTGAATGATCATGCCGGGGCAGTGCTTGCGCACACCTTCCTGGATGATGGCGAACTTTTCCGGATCCGAGCCCGGGGTCTCGTCGTCGTTGCGGACATGGATGTGCACCAGGGACGCACCGGCCTCGAATGCCTCGTGCGTCGATTCGATCTGTTCGGCAGGGGTCACGGGAACCGCCGGGGTGTCTTTTTTCTTCGGCAACGCGCCGGTAATCGCACAGGTGATGATGCAGGGTTCAGTCATGGTGTCCTCGCCTCGGGTTTATCGGTTTCATTTCTTCTCGATGTAGTGAAAAGACGTGATCGACGGGCGCGCCGCGATTTCCTTCATCAGGGTCAAAAGCGGCGTGTCCATCAGCGGATAGTCGGTGTCGATGGGGCCGGCGTCCTTGAGCGCGGTATACTGCTTGTCGTCATAGAATGCGGCCAGCAACAGATCGTCATCGGAGGCAAAGGGCCCGCGGTTCTTGCGCAGCCGTGCGATCGACGGCTCGACTAGCAAGCCAGGCCGCTCGGTGATCGGCTCGGCGCCTTTGGTGATCTTGTCATAAAGGTTCGGATCGATTTCGCCCGCGATCTCGCCATAGCCGCCCCGGACATACAGCCTCACCTCGTTCGGCACCGACGAAAACCGTTCCTTGCCCTGATCCATCGCCGTCACGTTCAGCACCGACTGGGTGATGATGTACTGGGCGAACGGGCTGACGACGATGGGGTAGCCGAGATCCGCGCGCACCCGCCCTGCTTCCTCGAGGATTTCCGTCATGCGGTTCTCGAGCCCTACGGTTGAGAGCTGATAGTGCAGGTTGGAGATCATTCCTCCCGCGACCTGATGGTGGAAATGGAACTCGTCGTATTCGTTCGGGGTGCCGACGGGTTTGTCCTCGCGCTCGGCGATGTAGCGGATCAGTTCGGCGGCTTCCTCGACGGGGGCCAGGTCCAGATCGACCGTGTGTCCGCGGCGGCGGCAGTTTTCGACGAACTGTTCCGTCGGCGGGTGCGAGGCACCGTTCGCCAGCGGCGATGTCGCGGTGTGGACCACGTCGACCCCATGCTCGACGGCTTGTAGCGCGGCATAGGGGGCAAGCCCGGACAGGCAGTGCGTATGCAGTTGCAACGGCAGGTCGCCAACCGCTTTTTTTAGCGCCGGGATCAGCGTTGCCACGCGTTCCGGCTTCAAGAGCCCGCTCGGGTCTTTCAGGTACACGCCGTCGACGCCGATTTTCAGCAGATCCTTGGCCTTCTTGACGTAATACTCATCGGTGTGCACGGGGCTGACCGTGTAAACGATGCCGCCGACCGTATGGATACCTTGGCGGCGGGCCGCCTTGATCGGTATTTCCAGGTTGCGCATGTCGTTCAGCGCGTCATAGGGGGTGTGATAGCGCATGCCATTGGCGGCGAAACGCTCTGCCGCCAGTTCGACGATGTCGTCGCTGAAGAACTCGAAGGTGAACAGGCTTTGGCCACGGGTGTGAATGATCAGCGGCGTTTCCGTGACCCAGGTGTTGAGAATGCGCATCCGTTCCCACGGATCCTCGCGCAGGTAGCGCACGCAGACGTCGAACACGGCGCCGCCGACGAGATCGATGGCCTCGAAGCCGGCGCGGTCGAGCTTCGGCGCGATCTCGCGCATCATGCCGGTGGTCATGCGGGTCGCCCACAAGCACTGGTGGCCGTCGCGAATGGTGACGTCGATCAGACGGATGTTGCGGCCCATGTCAGTCATTCCCTCCCAAAGGATACTTCCTCGACCCAGCGCGTATGAACGTTCCCGGCGACGAAGTCCGGCGCGTCAAGAAGCGCCCGGTGAAAGCCGATGGTCGTCGCCACGCCTTCGACCTCGAATTGTTCAAGGGCCGCCCGGGCGCGTTCGAAGGCGTGCTCCCTGTTGTCGCCGTGGATGATCAGCTTGCCGATCATGGAATCATAGAACGGCGGTATCCGGTAGCCTTCATAGGCAGCGCTGTCGAAACGGATGCCCGGGCCCGCGGGCGGGCGCCAGCGTGTCAGCGTCCCCGGCGACGGCTGGAAATCCTTGCGCCAGTCCTCGGCATTGATGCGGAACTCGATGGCATGGCCGCCGGGGGCCTTTTTGTCGTCATATGCGGGCAGGCTCTCGCCGCGGGCGATGCGGAACTGCAGCGCGACGAGATCGAGCCCGGTCCGCGCCTCGGTCACGGGGTGCTCGACCTGTATCCGGGTATTCATTTCGATAAAGAAAAATTCCTGGGTTGCCGGATCGAGGATGAACTCGACCGTGCCCGCACCTTCGTACTTGATGCCCTCGGCCAGGCGGCACGCGGCATCAATCAGCTTTGCGCGGGTTTCGGCGCTTACCGAGGGTGATGTCGCTTCCTCGACCAGTTTCTGATGGCGCCGCTGCACCGAGCAATCGCGTTCCCCCAATCCGAGAACGCCACCCTTGCCGTCGCCGAAGATCTGCACCTCGATATGGCGCACCTTGCTGAAGAAACGTTCCATGTAAACGGCACCGTCCGCGAAAGCGCTTTCGGCCTCGGCGCTGGCGTTGCGAAAGGCGTCCCTGAAGGCGGCTGCGTTCTCAACCACCCGCATGCCACGTCCGCCGCCGCCGGACCGCGCCTTCAACAGCACCGGAAAACCGATATCGGCAACGGTCTTTTCGGCTTCGGCCACGTCGGTGAATGCGCCGTCCGACCCCGGCACGACGGGCACGCCGTAACGCCCTGCGACTTCGCGGGCCTTGGCCTTGTCGCCCATGTCGCGGATCGTCGCGGCGGCCGGGCCGACGAACTTGATCCCCTCGGCCGTGCACTTTTCGACGAAAGCCGCGTTCTCGGACAGAAACCCGTAGCCGGGATAAATGCCGTCACAGCCGGTCGACTGTGCGACGTGCATCAACGTGTCGGCCAGCAGGTAGCTCCGGTTGCTGGGGGCAGGACCGATACAGACCGTGCGGTCCGCGGCAAAGGCATGCTGCGCGGCGCGGTCGGCGTCGGAATACACGGAAACGCTTTCGAGGCCCAGCGCCCGGCAACAGCGGATGGCGCGGAGCGCGATTTCCCCCCGGTTCGCGATCAGAATACGCGACAGTTTCTGTTCTGAATGTTTCCTTGTCACCGCACCTTTGGCCTTATAAGCGTCTCACTATGCAAGACGATTGATTTCGTATAACGATCCTTGCATAATGAGTGGCAAGGCTGCGGGCGTCAAGTTGGTTATGCGGCAAGACAGCATCCCGTTCGCAGGTATAGACTGGATTACAAGGGGGAAACTCGTGTCGCTGAGCTATAAGGAAGTCGCTGAAATCATCAAGGTCATTGATGCGTCCGCATGCGAGGAGGTGATCCTCGAGGTCGAGGGGGCGCGTCTGGTCATTCGCCGAGGCAACGGCACGGCAGGCCCCGCCACGGCAGGAACCCCGACAAGCGCATCTGCGGCCAGTGCCGCTGCACCGGCTCAATCGCATACCCCGGCCCAATCGCATATCCCGGCTCAATCTCAGCCTGCCGCCGCACCGGGTCAGCCCGCCGCCGGCACGGAAGACGGGATCGTCGTCCGCGCCCCGATGGTCGGCACCTTCTATCGCTGCCCGTCGCCGGACGAACCGCCGTTCGTCGAGGAAGGTGCCGCGGTCAAGAGCGGCGATCCGATCTGCCTGATCGAGGTGATGAAGCTCTATACGACGATCGAGGCGACGACCGACGGCACGATAGTCAACATCGCCGCGGAAGATGGTGCGTTGGTTGAATTCAACCAGCCGCTGTTCACGATCAAACCCGCCTGATCGGTTTGCCGGTCCGGTTATTGCGCTGTCCAGCCACGATCCATGGGCAGCGTCGAGCCGGTCATCGACGCGGCCGCGTCCGAGCACAGGAATACCGCTAACTGAGCAAGGTCCGGCGGTTCGACGAACTGCCGCGACGGATGCTTCTCCCCCAGAAACCCGTCGACCACCTCATCGATGCCGACGCCATCCCTTGCCGCCAGGTCGGCGAGCTGCTTTTCGATCAACGGTGTGCGGACGAAACCGGGCGCGATGGCGTTCACCGTCACACCGTCGTTCGCCGCCTCCAGCGCCACCGCCTTGGTCAGCCCGACGATGCCGTGCTTGGCCGCGACATAGGCCGATTTGCCGGGTGAGGCGACCAGCCCGTGCGTCGAGGCGATATTGACGATTCGCCCCCAACCCCTTGCGCGCATCCCCGGCAGGGCATGGCGGATGGTATGAAATGCGGCGCTCAGGTTGATGGCGATGATCCTGTCCCAGGTCTCGGCGGGGAACGTCTCGACCGGCGACACATGCTGGATGCCGGCGTTGTTGACGAGGATATCCGGATCCGTGGCGGCAACCATCCGCTCGATTTCGGCGGTCCGTGCCATATCGGCGCCGTCATGCGAGACACTGACGCCGTAACGATCCGCCCACTGCGCCGACAGCGCCGCAATCTCGGCAGGATCGCCGAAACCGTTCAGCACCACATCGTAACCGGCAGCCGCCAGCCCTTCTGCAATGGCAGCGCCGATGCCGCTCGTCGACCCGGTGACGAGCGCGCACCTGCGTTTCAGCTCAGCCATGGTCTTTCTCTCCGCAAGTCTGTGCCGTTATCCTTCGGCGGCAACAAGATGATTGCGATGCCGCGTCATATAGGCATACCCCGCAAGCGGCAGGAACACCAAGCCCTGGGCGACGAAATATTCGTAGCCCATGTCGGTCATGCCGAGGAAGCCGCATAGCGCGGCGATGGCAAAGGCGAAACGTTCCCAGCCGACCAGCGGGCGGAAGATGTAGCCGTAGGCGGCGATGGAGATGGTCCACTGAATGCCGACCACTTCGGCGACGGCGGGGACCACGTTCCAAGTCATGTGCGGGAACGACATAAGCGACGGCGAGAACACGAAGGCGAACGGGATGATGAACGTGGTCATCGCCATCTTCATGGAATCGCGGGCCGTCGCCAGGAACGACGCCTGGCCCAGCTTGGCCGCGGCCAGCACACTGACCGCCACCGGTGGTGTGAGTGTCGAGAACACGGCGAAATAAAAGACGAAGAAATGCGCCTGCAGCGGCGGCACCCCGATCTGTTGCATGAACGGCACCAGGGCCAGGGCGACGATGAGATACGCCACCGGTGTCGGCAGGCCCATGCCGAGGATCAGCGACACCACCATCGCGCCCAGCAGAAGCAGTAGCTGCGAGTCCGGCAGGTACTGCACCAGCACGGAACCGAGCCTGCCCGACAGATTCGTCGTCAGCATCACCTGCCCGAGCGGGCCGACGGCGATCAGCAGCAGCGACAGCACGGCGACGAGATAGAAACCCTCCTCCAGCGCTTCGTAAAGTTGCTTGCGGTTGGGTCTGTACTTGCCCTGAAACAGACACAGGCCGAGCGCGAGCACGATCCCGACCAGGCCGGCGATAGCCGGCGAGCGATACCCGAGCAACAGCCACAGCACCACGCCGAAGGAAATCAAGAATGTCGGCAACAGCCGCTTGATCATTTCCACGTCGGCTTTTTCCGTCAGCCGTGGCAGGTCGAAGCGGCGCGCATAGACGTATACGGCAATGGCGATCCCGACGAGATACAGCAGACCCGGGATCATCGCCGACAAGGCGACATCGATATAGGGCCGGTTCAGAAACGACGCGATGATGAACGCGGCCAGCCCCAGGATCGGCGGCATGATCTGTCCCGCCGTCGATGCCGTGGCCTCGATAGCGCCGGCCATGGATCCGGAATAGCCGTATTTCTTCATCATGGGAATCGTCAGCCGGCCGGTCAGGACGACGTTCGAGACCGCCTGGCCCATGATCGAGGCGACAATGCCGGAACCGATGATCGCCGGGCCGGCGGCACCGCCGGACATTCTGCGCCCGGTGACCTTGCCGACCTCAAGCACCATGCCGAGCATGCCGATGCCGAGCAGGATGGCGGCGTAGATGATCAGAAAATAAATGGCGTCGGCGGCAATCTGCGCCAGGTAGTAAAATCCCTGGTTGGTGCCGAGGCCGATGTAATTCATGACGAACTTGGTATCGTAGTGAGGCGTGATGAACAACGGGTTGTCGATCAGATGCCCGGTAAAGAAATAAATGATGGCGACCGTGACCACGAGTGTCAGCAGCCAGCCCCAGTGCAGCAGTGTGAGCAGAAGGATCGAGCCGGTCATCAGCCAGCCGAAGATCATGTCCGTGTCGCTGAAGAAGGGTTGTGAACGCTCAAGGTCGACCGCATTCAAAGTAATGTAGCCCATCGCAATGGTGCTGGTGACAAGCGCCACGACCGCCGCTGCCATCCGCAGCCAAAAGATATTCTTGACCTCGTCTTGCAGCTTTTCATCGCACAAACTGCGGACGGCCAGAAGTCCGGTCATCACGCAAATACCCAGAATGAAGACGGAATAGTGAACGGACGAGTTCTTGATCCAGCCGAAAGCGGCAAACCCGATATATACTGTGAGCACCATGCCGATCGTCAGGAACGGTAAATCGACGATACGGCGCAAATTGTTCCATCCGGTCATGGAGATCTCTCTAAGATTGAGGTTGTTGCATAAGGCGCATCATGCGACGGCCGCTTGAAAGGGCTGAATACGGAAAAGACCCGAACCGCTGTTCCTGGGTTCGGGCCTTCCGCATTATCTACAGCCTCAGTTCGGATAGGTCATGGGCGGGCATTTCTTGGCAAGATCCCACCAGCCAAGTTCCTTGTAGGCCCGGATTGCACCCGGATGGGTGTTTTCCTCGGAAAGACCGCAAGTCATCAGTTCAGGCGACCAGATTTTCCACAGAGCGTGCAGCTCTTTCATTTTCGGGCCGATCTTGGCGATGCTCTTGACGACATTGTAAGCCGTCTTTTCAGGGAAGGATTCATGTGCCGCCTTGAAGGCGCGGTTGAAACCGACGCCCAGAGGCTCGGTTTGGTGCGGCAGCGTGTTGGCCGGCAGTTCGATGTGAATGAACGTTGTGTTGAATTTTGCGTTCAGCTTGTCGATGTCCTTCTTGTCGACGCCGAGATAGCAGATCTTCTTGCCCGTGGCTTCAAGCTGGCGAACGGGACCGGGAACGATGAAGCTCGTCAGTGTCGGCTCCGCACCGATCGGCGTCACGGCGGCGTCCGTTGCGCCGTCGATCAGTTGTTGCGTCAACTGGCCGGGCGTCATGTGGCGGATATCCGTGTTTTCCGTGGTAATCCCGAACACATGTTCCAGCAGAAGACGCGAGAACACGCCCCAGTCGGACTGACCGCGCAGGCCGAGCGATATCCGCTTGCCCTTCAGATCGGACATCGATTTCAGGCCGCAATCGAAGGTCGCCAGGAATTTACCCTGTCCCCACCAGGCTTCACCGTACAGAAGTTTCCACGGCACTTTCACCGGCTCGGGCAGGAATTCCTTCATCTCCGGCGTGCCACCGGCATAGGCGAGCTGGATCAGCGTATCTTCGGTCGCGAAAATCGATGTTTTCCATTTACTCTTGTTCTGGCCCATTTCACGCACGTTATACATATAACCGGGCGTTTCCTGGGGCAGCAGCATGATATCGGACTGGCTCTGGATGAGCTGGTTCATCAAAATCGTGTCGCCGGCCATCGGTCCGCAACCGAACGGACACAACAGCACCGGCACGGCATCGACGGCGCGTGCCGTTGTCGCCGCACCGCTCAGCGTTGCGGCGGATACGGCCAGGGCCAGGGAAAGACGACGGAATAGTGGATTAAATTTCATGGCATACCTCCCGGATAGCGTGATTAAAACCTCGATGACACGCCCCGCTTGGTTGCTTTTATTTTTGGGCGCTTTTCAGTTTACGAAACAAATAGTATCATATTGTGGACTGCGAGTCATCATATAACCGTACTGCAAAAAAGGTTTCTGGAAGGAATCGGCTCTGATGGGAAACATCCGGGATGAATTGTTCGATGTCGGCGAGCGCAATATCCTGATCGCCGGTGCCGGCGGCGGGCTTGCGGCGGCCATGGTTCAGGCACTCGGCGCGCGTGGTGCAAAGCTGTTCTTGACCGACAAGGACCCGGCGCGGCTGCAGGCGATTGCCGATGCGGTGCCGAACGCCGGTAGCCGCATTGCCGACATCACCGATCCGGAGGCGATGGCCGAAGCGGTGGACGAGGCGGTGCGGATCGGCGGACCGCTTCATGGTGCGATCAACGCCGCCGGCGTACTGCCGATCTCGCCTGCACTGACGCTCGAGGACCGAGTCTTCACCGAATGCCAGGACATCAACGTCACCGGCGCATTCTATTTTTCACGGGCGGTGGCCCGGGCCATGACCACGGGCGGGCGCATTGTCCATCTGGCTTCCGTCTCAAGCTTCGTCGCCAATCCCGGCTATGCCGCCTATGCCAGTTCGAAAGGCGGGCTGGCGCAGCTTGTCCGCGTATTGGCCCGCGAGTGGGCGGCGGACGGTATAGCCGTCAACGCCATTGGGCCTGCATTGACGGAAACACCGCTGACCGCCGATTATCTGGCCGATCCGGATTTCCGTCGAAATGCGGTCAGCGTGATCCCCATGGGACGTCTCGGCACGCCGGAGGATCTGATTGGCACGGTCCTGCTTCTGCTGGCGCCCAGCGGCGGCTTTATTACGGGCCAGACGATCTGCGTGGACGGGGGGCGCACACTTGTATGACCGGGACGACCCGAACGGGAACGCTGCGGGTATCTTGAAGGCCGTATCGGCGGGAGACGCCGGTGCGGCAGATATCATCAGTGTCTGCCGTGATGCCATCGACGCACGCGAGGCCGACGTCCTCGCCTGGCAGGCGCTCGACTGGGACAGTGTCGCGGCGCAGGTGCAAACGCTCGAAAACCGGGATGGCTGGAGGCGGTTGCCGCTGGCCGGCGTGCCGGTCGGCATCAAGGACATCTTCGATACCGCTGATTTTCCAACGACCTATGGATCGCCGATCTATGAAGGACATCGTCCTGCCGGCGATGCAGCGGCGGTCGCGCGTCTGCGCGAAGCGGGCGCGATCGTCATCGGCAAGACCGTCAGCACGGAGTTCGCTTACTGGCGGGCCGGCAAGACCCGCAATCCGCTCGACCGGACGCGCTCGCCGGGGGGCTCGTCGTCAGGGTCCGCCGCCGCCGTCGCCGCCGGTATGGTGCCGCTGGCGATCGGTTCGCAGACGGCGGCCTCGACCATTCGTCCCGCAGCCTATTGCGGCATTGTCGGCTTCAAGCCGACGCGCGGCAGGATCAGTCTTGCCGGGGTCAAGGCGCTGGCGAACGGATTCGACACCGTTGGCGTTTTTGCCCGCACGGTTTCCGGCGCCGGGTGTATCACCTCCGTGCTGTGCGGCGATGCCCGGCTGCGGTCTCCGCTGCCCCTAGAAGCGCCCGCGCGCTTTGCCGCAGTTCGCGATGCGGCATGGTCGCTTGTCGATGCTGCCGCGATGGCGCAGTTCGACGATACGTTAGCCGCAATCCGGGGCGCCGGCGGCAGTGTTGATGAACGCGCCGCCGGTCAGCCCTTCGATACCTTGACCCGGGTGCAGACCCTGATGATGGCCAGCGAGGCGGCGCGCGAACTGGCCCATGAACACCGCGTCCATGCTGAACGACTGAGCCTTGCGTTGCGCGAACTGCTGACGGACGGGGAGGCAATCACGGCGGCCCGCTATGCGGACGCCTGCCGGCTCCGTGAAAAGTGTCTGCTGGATGAGGATGCGCTTTTCGGAGATGCCGAATTTCTTCTGGCTCCGAGTACGACTGGCGAAGCGCCGCTGTTCGAGGACGGCACCGGCAGCCCGGACATGAGCCGCGCCTGGATGATGCTGGACTTGCCTGCGATAACCGTGCCGGCGGGCAAAGGTCCGAACGGAATGCCGCTCGGCATACAGATTGCGGCCCGCCGCCATGCCGACGACCGTCTTTTGCAGGCGGCTGCGTGGCTTGAGGTTATCCTGTCCGGTCAACGACCATGAGCGCGGACATTTTCAATCTTCTGCCGCCGCTGTTTGAATCCATAGTCGCCCTTATGGCCGTCGTGACCGCCGGTATCCTTCGCGGCTTCACGGGTTTCGGTGCGGCGCTGATCATCATTCCGGTGGTAGCCTACGTTTACGAACCGAAGTTCGCCGTGGTGCTGCATGCGCTGGTGGAAATACCGGGAATACTCCAACTCCTGCCGGACGGGCTGCGTCACTGCGACCGAACCACTGTCGGGCCTATGCTGATCGCCCTGCTCGTGGCGGTGCCGGCGGGGATGTATTTCCTGGTCTCTCTGGATCCGGACATTATGCGTATCGTGATGTCGGTTTCCGTCCTGGCGATGGTCGCGCTGCTGTCGACGGGCTGGCGCTACCGGGGGACGGCGAGCGGCCGGGTGTCGGCCATCGGCGGCGCGATCGGGGGTTTTTTTCAGGGTGCTACGGGGATCGGCGGGCCGCCGATTGTGGCGTTGCTGATGTCACGCGACGAAACGCCTGCGACGACTCGCGGCAACATTCTGATCATGATGGGATCGCTTATCACCGTCTCGCTGCCGGCGCAGTATTTCTATGGCCTGTTCGAACCGCCGGTGGTGATCCTGTCGCTGTGCCTGGCCCCGGTCTATGTGCTGTCGACGTATACCGGGACCCGCCTGTTCCGGTTCAGCGGTGGCCGGCATTTTCGCCGAGGCGCCATGGCCCTGTTGGCAGCGACGGCAATTGCCACGCTGATCGGCACGCTTTGGAGGTTGCTGTAAATGTCCCGCTAACGGGACGGCGTCAGGCGCTCAGGTTCGGATGATCCTCGGGCAGGGTGAAGGTTCTGCCGAAACGCTCAGCCGCATCCTGCATTTTCGGCACATAGCTCAGCGCCGTTTCCAGGGTCATCCGGGCCTCGGGCGCGGAAATCGCAATGCCACCGACGCAGATGCCGTTCGGGATAAGGACAGGCACGGCGATGCAGACGACCCCGTCCATGAATTCCTGGTCATCGATGCCGACCTTCGTCTCGCGAATTTCCGCCAGCGCCTTGCGCAGGTGCAGCGGGCTGGTCAGCGTCCTTGAGGTATAACGGCTCAGCGGGACGGCGCTGAGGATGGCGTTCAACTGGTCTTCCGACATCTGGCTCATCAGCAGCTTGCCGATCGCCGTGCAGTGCGCCGGAACCTGGCTGCCGGCCTCGAAGCGCAACCCGAGCGGCCACTTCGATTCGACGCGGTCAAGATACGTCACCATCCCGCCCGAGATAAT
Source organism: Thalassospiraceae bacterium (assembly GCA_038100295.1). Taxonomy (GTDB): domain Bacteria; phylum Pseudomonadota; class Alphaproteobacteria; order Rhodospirillales; family Casp-alpha2; genus UBA4479. Next base: position 20,193 of record JAYNVG010000009.1, on the reverse strand, counting down.
GCCGTAGTTGCAGGTTTCGTTCACATGCTGCGACAGTTGTTCGAGGATGGCATGACGCATACTGCGGGGCGCCGCCGATATGATCGTCCGGTGCGCCAGTTCAACCAGTTTGAAGCCGGTGACAAATCCCAACCCGGTGGGGTCGCGCTCAAGATATTCGAGTTCGCACAGCATGTTGACAACCCGGTGCGCACTCGGCTTGGTGATCTTGGTGGCGCGGATGATTTCCGACATGGTCGCGGGCCCCTCGGCCGCTGCGACATACTCCAGAATGGAAAACGCCTTGCCGGTGGCGCCGAGGTCGCGGAGCAGCGCCACGCGCCCGGCGCCGCGGCTGTCGATGGGGCCGCTCAGATCCTCGGGCGATTGTACCGTGTCCGCCGGTTTCTTTTTCTGGTTACGCTGATTCACTGTCTAATGACCATTCAAGCAGGCGACTCACATTATGATTGCGTCATTGTGTGAAATCAACTGGCTCGACAATCGCGACGGCTTGCAACACTTGTTAAGCACAAGAGCTTTGGCCGAAGCGCCTGCTCAGGCCGCAAACCCCTACGTGGGCATTTCGTCCGTAGAAGGGCAATCCATTGCCGATGCATTTCAAACAGGCGTGTGCCAAATAAGCAAAAAGGCCCAGGGGATCATTCGAAAATCACCTCTAAGCCATTGATTTTATTGGTGGGCGCACAAGGACTCGAACCTTGGACCCGCTGATTAAGAGTCAGCTGCTCTACCATCTGAGCTATGCGCCCCCAATTCGGGCCCGGGACATCGGATGCCCTGCCGCCCTGGAGAGCGGCGGATATAGCAAACCCGGCGCCCAGCCGCAAGGAAACTTGAAGCGGTCCCGGAGGCAGGGCGTTACAGCCCTTCTGCCTCGCCGCGGCGCCCGACCGGCACGTCGCGGTGCACGCCGACCCCGATCACCAGCCCGAAGCCGATCATCAGCGTCAACATCACCGTACCGCCGTAGCTGACCAGCGGCAGCGGCACGCCGACGACCGGGATCAGCCCGGTCACCATGGCGATGTTGATGAACACATAAAGGAAGAACGTGGTCGTGATACCGCCGGCCACGAGGCGGCCGAACTGGTTACGCGACTTCACCGAAATGATGATCCCGTAGGTGACGATCAGCGCGTACAGCACGATCAGCGCCAGCCCGCCGACGAGGCCCATTTCCTCGGCCAGCATGGTGAAAATGAAGTCGGTCTGCATTTCCGGCAGGAAGTGCAAGTGGCTTTGTGGGCCGAGCATGAAGCCCTTGCCCATCAGCCCCCCCGACCCGAGAGCAATCTTCGACTGGATGATGTGATAGCCGGCGCCCAGCGGATCGGTTTCCGGATTGAGGAACGTCAGCACGCGCTTTTTCTGGTACTCGTGCATGAACTGCCAGGCGATCGGCGCCGCCGCCAGGGCCGAAACCCCGACCACGGCGAATTTCCACAGCCGCACTCCGGCCAGGAACATCACCGCGCCGCCGGTCATCGCCACCATGATCGCGGTGCCGAGATCGGGCTGGCGCAGTATCAGCACCGAGGGCGCGGCGATCAGCGCCACCGGAATGAACAGCCGGGGGATCGAGCCGATATCCTCGATTGCGCTGGCGTTAAAGTAACGCGCCAGCGCCAGCACCAGAAAGATCTTCATCAGCTCGGACGGCTGAACATTGACGAAGCCCAGCGAAATCCAACGCTGCGCCCCCATGCCGACATGCCCCGCCACGTCGACCGCGGCGAGCAGCGCCAGGGCCATGAAGTACAGCACATAGGCATACCTGAGCCAGATGCGGATGTTGATGGTGGCGACGACGATCATCACCGCGAGCGCGACGCCGAAACGCAGTATCTGGCGCTCGGCCCACGGCTGCATGGAGCCGTCGGCGGCGGAGTACAACATCGCAAAACCGACCGCCGCGACCACGCCGATCAAGAGCACCAGCAGCCAGTTGATGGAAATCAGCTTGCGCCCAAGCGTCAGTTCAGGTGTCGACAGGCCCGAGCGCATCATGTGCCTCCGTCCGTCCGCGCCGCCAGTTCGGCGGGGTGCGCGGTATCGTCCTTGGCAACAGCATCCGGGCGCGGGCGCGGCTGGGTACCGGCGATGGCGGCGCCGGGACCGGCGGAATTCCGCTTGTAGGCCTCAACCAGTACGTCGCGGGCGATCGGTGCCGCCGTCGACGACCCGCCGCCGCCGTGCTCGACGACCACGGAAATCGCATAACGCGGATTATCGACCGGTGCGAAGCCGACGAACAGCGCGTGATCGCGGTACTTCCACGGCAGGTCCTCGTTCTTGCGTACGCCCTGCTCGCGCTCCAGCTTGGAAATCCGCCGCACCTGCACGGTGCCGGTCTTGCCGGCCATGGGAAATTCCTCGATCTCGGTCGCCGAACGGCGCGCGGTACCGGTCGGATGGTTGACGACCCTGTCCATGGCCTTGGTGACGATTTCCAGATGCCCCGGCGGGATGCTCATGGACGGGATCTCTACGGCCAAAGGCTGCTGTTCCACGGCGCCGCCGATGGCCCTGGTCAGGTGCGGCACCACGGCCCGCCCGCCGTTGGCAAGGCGCGCCGTCATCAGTGCCATCTGCAGCGGCGTCATCAGCACGAATCCCTGGCCGATCCCGGCGATCACCGTTTCGCCCTGATGCCAGGGCTCGTCACGGGTCGCACGCTTCCAGTCGCGAGTCGGCACCAGACCGCTCTGTTCGCCCGGAAGATCGATCCCCGACGGTGCATCCAGCCCGAACTTGCGTGCCGTCGCGGCGATGCGGTCGATGCCGGTACGCTTGGCGATCTCGTAGAAATACACGTCGCAGCTTTCGGTGATTGCCTCCTGGGCGTCGACGAAACCGTGCCCGTGCCGCTTCCAGCAGTGGAACTTGGCGTCGCCGAGCTCGTATTCGCCGGAGCAGTGAATCTTGTGATCGGGCGAGATCACGCCCTTTTCCAGTGCCGCCAGCAAAACCATCATCTTGAAGGTCGAGCCGGGCGAATAAACCCCGGCGATCGACTTGTTGATCAGTGGCGAGCGTTCGTTGTTGACCAGTTCCTGCCACTCGGCGGAACTCAGGCCACGATTGAAGTCGTTGGAATCGTAACTCGGGTTCGACACCATCGCCAGCACGTCACCGTTGCGCACATCCATGACCACGACCGAGGCGCTTTCCTCGCCGAGCCGTTTGGCGATGTACTCCTGCAGCCCCATGTCGAGGGTCAACATCACCTCGGCGCCGGGCTGGCCTTCGCGGCGGCTAAGCTCGCGGATCATCCGCCCGAAGGCGTTGACCTCGACCTCGGAGCTGCCGCCGGTGCCGCGCAGTTCAAGATCGTGCACCTTTTCGATGCCGGCGCGGCCGACCCGGAAACCGGGCAGCTTCAGCAGAGGATCCTCGTCGATGTCCTTTTCCGACACCGACGCCACATAGCCCAGCACGTGCGCCGCCTCGGCCCCGTAGGGATAGCGGCGGCTGCGTCCGACGTCGATCATCAGACCGGGCAAGTCTGGCGCGTTGATTTCGATCCTGGCCACTTCCGACCAGCTCAGGTTTTCCTTCAGCGTCACCGGCACGAAGGCGCGGTTGCGGCGCACCTCGCGGACGATGCGGCGCTTGTCGCCGTCCGACAGCGTGACGATTTTCTGCACATGGGTCAGCACTTCGTCGATCTCGCTGCCCTTGACGTCCTCGGGGACCAGTTGCAGTCGGTAGTTCTGCTGGTTTTCCGCCAAAGGCCGCCCGAAGCGGTCGATGATGCGCCCGCGCGGCGGCGCCAAAAGGCGCAGGTTGATGCGGTTTTCGTCGGCCAGCGTCGCATAGCGGTCGGCCTCGACCACCTGCAGGTAATACAGCCGCCCGGCCAGCGCCGTCAGCAGAACCGCCTTGCCGCCGGCCAGCATCGCGGCGCGGCGGGTGAAAATCTTCTGGCGGTCCGGATCCCTGTTCATGTGCGCGGCCCTGCCTATTCAACCTGCAGGAAAGCTTGCTGCCAGCGCGTGAACATCCGCGCCAGCACCGGGAAAAAAGCGACCGTCAGGCCGAACTGATAGAGCGCCGTGCGTGCCTGGATCAGTTCGCTGGACACCACCGACAACAAAAGCCATTCCAGAGTCAGGGCACCGGCGGCGACGAAGATGAAGCCGATCCAGACGATGACGAACGACTTGCCGAAAAAGAACGACCGTTGCGCCAGGGCCGCACCCAGAACCATCAGGAAGATCAGCGCGCTGATCCCGACCGGCAGGCCGGCCAGAAAATCGTGCAGAATGCCGATCAGGAACACCGCCGCCGCCGGCATCAGGTCGGGCCGGTACACCGCCCAGAAATAAATGCCTATCAGCGGCAACAACGGGGCGACCTGAGCAAAGCCCGGTATGTGAAACGGGATCGCGTTGATCACCAGCAGAATGAATGTTAGCGCGAAAGGTGTCAGGTCTCGGGCGAATTTATCGATACGATGCCAGAATGACGGTTTCATCGCGCCATCCTACTTCTTTGCCTTTTCGGTGCGGCTCGACTTGAACTCGATAATGCCGTCGAGACCGTAATCCAGCACCTGCACGATTTCCAGGCGTGCCGGGTCGACGAACGGTTCGACCTCGATGCCACTTTCGCCGACGACACTGACGACACCAACGGGCAGCCCCGGCGGCAGCGCGCCGCCGTGTCCGGAGGTGACGATCCGGTCGCCGGGTGCCGCCACCACGTCCGGCGGCAGATGCACGAGGCGCAACGTCTCGCCGTTGGTGCCGGAGACGACGCCCCGCACGCGCGAGCTTTCAATGACCACCGGAATGCGCGAGTTCAAATCCGCCAGCAGCAAAAGCCGGGACGAACGCAGCCCGACTTCCTGGACGCGGCCGACCAGACCGGCGCCGGTGATGACTGCCTGGCCCTTGCGAACACCAGCGCGCGTGCCGGCATTGAGGATCATGGTGCGAGCGAAGGCACCGCCTGAATCGCCGATGACCCGTGCCGAGATGCTCTTGGTGCCGGGCGCGGGCACGAAGTTCAGCAGTTCGCGGAGTGCGTTGTTGTCGGTTTCCAGCGTGCGGGCGATGGCCTGCCACTGCAGACGCCGGTCGTGCCCGGCGCGAAGCCGGGCATTTTCCTCACGCAGCGCCAGCAAGGTCTTGCCCTCGCCGACCATGTCATGAATGACATCCAGCGGGCGCGATACGGCATCGAGGATCGGGGCCACGGCATCGGTGACCTGCGCGCGGGCGCGTTCAAACGCCGCCGGCTCCATTTTTCCGACGAGCATGAGCGCCGCCGCAGTGACGATCAGGCCGATATACGCAAATCGCTGCGCAAAGGTTCTGACCGGCGCGGCAATGCGGCTGATGGAACGTTCACGGTCGTTCAAACCTGCTCACCCAGTCTTCGCGTTAATGCCCAGACTTCGCGGCCGAACCGCGAAGCTCATTCGGCCACAGTAAACAACAAAAGCCTGACCGCTCCATGACGGCACGCCGGCCACGGCCGGGCGGCTCAGTACATGGTGGTCAGCACGTCTTTCAGACGTTTCATTTCCTCGAGCGCGCGGCCGGTACCCAGCACCACGCAGCTCAGCGGATCGTCGGCAATCGATACCGGCAAGCCGGTCGAATGCCTGAGCACGAAATCGATGTTGCCCAGCAGCGCCCCGCCGCCGGTCAGCACGATCCCCTTGTCGACGATGTCGGCGGCCAGTTCCGGCGCCGTGTGTTCGAGCGCGACCTTGACCGCCTCGATGATGGCGCCGACGGGCTCGGCCAGGCTCTCGGCGATCTGACGTTCCGAGATGACCAGTTCCTTCGGCACCCCGTTCATCAGATCGCGGCCCTTGATTTCCATGGTCCGGCCGTCGCCGTCGTCGGGCGGACAGGCGGAGCCGATCTCTTCCTTGATGCGCGCAGCGGAGCCTTCGCCGACCAGCAGGTTATGGTTGCGGCGGATGTAGGCGATGATGGCTTCGTCCATCTTGTCGCCGCCGACGCGCACCGAACGCGAATAGACGATACCGCCCAGCGAGAGGACCGCGACCTCGGTCGTGCCGCCGCCGATGTCGACGACCATGGAACCGGTCGGCTCGGTCACCGGCAGTCCGGCGCCTATGGCGGCGGCCATCGGTTCCTCGATCAGATACACCTTGCGCGCGCCCGCGCTTTCCGCCGATTCCTGAATGGCGCGGCGTTCGACCGCGGTCGACCCCGACGGCACGCAGACCACGACCAGCGGACTGGCGAACGTGCGGCGGTTATGCACCTTGCGGATGAAATACTTGATCATTTCCTCGGCGACTTCGAAGTCGGCGATGACCCCGTCGCGCAGCGGACGGATGGCGCGAATGTTGCCGGGCGTGCGGCCCAGCATCTGCTTCGCTTCCTCGCCGACGGCGAGCACCTGTTTCTTGCCTTTGACCTCGGCGATGGCCACCACGGAAGGCTCGTTGAGGACGATGCCCCGGCCCTTCACATAGACCAGCGTGTTGGCCGTCCCCAGATCAATCGCCATGTCGGCGGAGAGAAATCCGAAAAGTCTCGATAGCATAGGCTCACAAATCCAATACAGCCTTAAGGTTCACCGAATCCGACACCCCCGCACTTATAGAAAGCGAGGCGCGGAATTGCTAGGCCGAAAGCACTTCCGGCAAGGTTTTTTGTCTTTTTACCAATAGTTTGTTCAAAACCGTATTCCGGTCCTTGTTGTGGGCGCGCTTAGCGGGCGGATGCACATTCGCCCCGTCGACACTGACACCCCGCTGCACATTCGTCTGTGACGCAGACACGGCACACCCTTCAAATGTCCGGAACCGGGATAGTTCCATACATGGACAGTCTCAGAATTGCGTTTCCATAAGCTTAACGCCCGAAAACGCAAAGAGAAAGACGCGATTTTGGGGGAAATCCGATGGAATACCCCCTCTCCCGGGGCACAAGCGCGCGCCCATACCCCACGAAGAGGGTCTTCAACGAAAAACGGCCCCGGTTTCCCGGGGCCGCTTTGGTTTTCGCCGGATCCCGGCCTGCGCCGGGATGACGCCTTCGGCGTCAGTTCTTGGTCTTGTCGACGAGCTGGTTTTCGGCGATCCACGGCATCATGGCGCGGAGCTTTTCGCCGACCACTTCGACGCCGTGTTCGGCGGCGATGCGCCTCGAAGCCTTGAAGCTGGCCTGACCGGTCATGTTTTCGGACATGAAGTCCTTGACGAAGCGGCCGGTCTGGATGTCCGTCAGGATCTCCTTCATGGCTTTCTTGGTGTCCGCCGTGATGACACGGGGACCGGAGGCATAATCGCCGTATTCCGCCGTGTTCGACACCGAGTAACGCATGTTGGCGATACCGCCTTCATAGATCAGGTCGACGATCAGCTTCACTTCGTGGCAGCACTCGAAGTACGCCATTTCCGGCGCGTAGCCTGCTTCGACGAGGGTTTCATAACCGGCCATGATGAGATGCGTGAGACCGCCGCAAAGCACGGCCTGTTCGCCGAACAGGTCGGTTTCGCATTCTTCCTTGAAGGTCGTCTCGATGATGCCGGAACGGCCGCCACCGACGCCGGACGCGTAAGAAAGCGCGACTTCGAGGGCGTTGCCGGTGGCATCCTGGTGCACCGCGACCAGGCACGGCACGCCGGCACCGCGCTGGTATTCGGAGCGCACCGTGTGACCCGGACCCTTCGGCGCGATCATGAACACGTCGAGGTCGGCACGCGGCTCGATAAGCTGGAAATGCACGTTGAGGCCGTGCGCGAAGGCAATGGCGGCGCCTTCCTTGAGGTTGTCCTTGAGGTGGTCGCGGTACAGCGCGGCCTGACCTTCGTCCGGCGTCAGCACCATGACGACATCGGCCCAGGCGGCGGCTTCGGCCGGGCTTTTCACTTCGAGGCCGGCGGCTTCCGCCTTCTTGGCGCTGCCGGAACCTTCGCGAAGCCCGATGACCACTTCCTTGACGCCGCTGTCGCGGAGGTTGAGGGCGTGGGCGTGGCCCTGGCTGCCGTAGCCGATGACGGCGACCTTCTTGCCTTTGATCAGGTTAACGTCCGCATCACGGTCGTAATAAACTCGCATTTTTCTCTCCCCTGAGATCTGGGTGTTCTTGAACTAAATTAGGTGTCGCTGAATTTGCTGGGTGGGGTTTTACAGCCCCTCGGTCCCCCGGGCAATGGCGGCGACGCCGGTACGTGAAATATCCACAAGCCCCAACGGCCGCATCAGATCGATGAAGGCGTTGAGCTTGCCGGTGTCGCCGACGATTTCGAAGACGAAACTCTCGTTCGTGCTGTCGACGACGCGGGCACGGAAAATGTCGGCGATACGCAGGCTTTCGACACGGATGTCGCCGGTGCCGACGACCTTGACCAGCGCCAGTTCGCGGTCGACGTGCGGGCCTTCGAGGGTCAGGTCGGACACCCGGTGCACCGGCACCAGGCGGCCAAGCTGCGCCTTGATCTGCTCGATGATCATTTCCGTGCCCGAGGTGACGATGGTGATCCGGGACAGCGCCTTTTCGATATCGACCTCGGCAACAGTGAGGCTTTCAATGTTGTAGCCGCGCCCGGAAAACAGGCCGATGACGCGCGCCAGCACGCCCGGTTCGTTGTCCACCAGAACGGAGATGGTGTGGAAGTTGATCTGTTTGTCGATGGTCATGCTTCGGGTCCTTGAAATGGGGTGTCGGTCAGGTCTGCGTCGATCAGACGAGGACCATCCCCTCTTCCGAAATCGGGTTTGCGGCCTTGTCGTCCGGCCCCAGAAGCATTTCATTGTGCGCCGCGCCTGACGGGATCATCGGGAAGCAGTTTTCCGTCGGATCGATCTGCACGTCGGCAATGACCGGCCCGTCGGTTTCGATCATTTCCTTCAGAATGTCGTCGACTTCGCCGGGCTTGGTCGTGCGCAGACCCTTCATGCCGAAGGTGTCGGCCAGCTTGACGAAGTCGGGCAGGCTTTCCATGTAGCTTTCCGCATAGCGGCCGCCGTGCAGCAGTTCCTGCCACTGGCGCACCATGCCCATGTAGAAGTTGTTGAGGATCAGACACTTCACCGGCAGACGGTACTGCGAGATGGTGCTCAGTTCCTGCATGTTCATGAGGAACGAGGCCTCGCCGGAAATGTCGATGACCAGGCTTTCCGGGTGCGCGATCTGCACGCCCATAGCCGCCGGCAGACCGTAGCCCATGGTACCGAGGCCGCCCGACGTCATCCAGCGGTTCGGCTCGTCGAAGCCGAGGTACTGTGCCGCCCACATCTGGTGCTGGCCGACCTCGGTGGTGATGTAGGTGTCCTTGCCCTTGATCATCTCGTTCAGCCGCTGCAGCACGTACTGCGGCTTGATGATGTCCTTGGGTTGGGTGAACTTGAGCGAGTCCTTCTTGCGCCAGTCGGCGATCTGCGCCCACCACTTGTCGAGAGCGGCGGCATCCGGCTTGCACTTCTTCGCTTTCCAGCCGGCCATCAGCTCCCTGAGGGCGTGCGCGACGTCGCCGACGATGGGAATGTCGACCTTGACGTTCTTGTTGATCGAACTCGGATCGATATCGATGTGGATCTTCTTGGAGCCCGGCGAAAAGGCGTCGAGCCGGCCGGTGATCCGGTCGTCGAAGCGGGCGCCGATGCAGACCATGACGTCGCAGTCGTGCATCGTCATGTTGGCTTCATAGGTGCCGTGCATGCCGAGCATGCCGAGGAACTGCTTGTCCGACGACGGGAAGGCACCCAGCCCCATCAGCGTCAGCGTGCACGGATAACCGGTCTCGCGGACGAATTCGGTCAGCAGCTTCGAGGCTTCCGGTCCGGAATTGATGACGCCGCCGCCGCAATAGAATACCGGCTTCTTGGCCGACGCGATCAGGTCGACCGCCTCGGCGATCTTGTCGGCGTCCGGCTGCAGGCGCGGCTGATATTTCTTGAGCTCGATTTCCTCTTTCGGGGTGTAGTTTTCGAGCGCCATGCAGACGTCCTTCGGCAGGTCGATGACGACCGGACCGGGGCGGCCGGAACGGGCCACGTGAAACGCCTCGTGCATGACGTGCGCCAGGTCCTTGACGTCCTTCACCAGATAATTGTGCTTGGTGCAGGGTCGTGTAATGCCGGTGGTGTCGCATTCCTGGAAGGCGTCGTTGCCGATCAGGTGCGTCGGCACCTGCCCAGTCAGGCAGACGATCGGAATGCTGTCCATCAGCGCATCGGTCAGACCGGTCACGGCATTGGTCGCGCCGGGGCCGGACGTCACCAGCACCACGCCGACCTTGCCGGTCGAACGCGCGTACCCTTCTGCCGCATGCACCGCGCCGCCTTCCTGGCGGACGAGAATGTGACGGACCTGGTTCTGGTTGAAGATGGCGTCATAGATCGGCAGGACGGCGCCGCCCGGATAACCGAAGACGATTTCGACACCCTGATCGGCAAGTGCCTTCAGGATAATCTCTGCTCCGGATATTTGCGTCGTGCTCATCGAACCGTTCCTTATGCGTTACTTCAAACAAAAATCGACGGCCGGCAAGAACTGCCCCGACCGTCCGACACGTGAATTATGGCTCCAGCCCAGCAGGAGCGGGGGGAACCTAGAGGCTCAGTCCCCCGGGGTCAACAAAAACTTGCGAATAAATGAAAAGATTTTTTCGTCATCTCTTTCCGAATATTTCTCTTCAACGATCAAATCCGTACGAATCTGACGTCTGAACCAGGTCATCTGCCGCTTCGCAAGATGCCGGCTGGCGGTCTTCGCCTTGCTGACGGCGGTCTCCAGCTCCCATTCGCCGTTCAGCACGCGGATCAGCTCGGCGACGCCGACCGCGCGCATCGCCGGCAGATCGGGTGACAGACCGAGCGCGGCGAAGGCTTTCGCCTCGTCCAAGGCGCCGGCGTCCATCATGGCATCGAAGCGGGCATCGATGGCGGCGTACATTTCGTCGCGCGGCGGCATCAGTAAAACCGTAAGATAATCAGCAGGATAGCCGGGGGCATCGGCCTGCTCGCCCTGCCAGTCGCTGAGCGTGCGGCCGGTTTCGGCGAACACCGCGGCGGCGCGGATCAGCCGCTGGCGGTCGGTAGCGGGCAGGCGCGCCGCGGCTTCCGGATCGACCGCCGCCAGTTCGGCGCGGAACGCCTCGCCGCCGATCCCGTCCAGGTGCGCGGTCATCTGCTGGACGATTTCCGGTGCGATTTCAGGCACTTGCGCAAGACCGTCGGTCAGCGCCTTGAGATACAGCCCGGTGCCGCCGCAGACCACGGGGACCCGTCCGCGGGCATGGATATCGGCCAGCACGTCCTGCGCCATGCCGAGCCAGCGCCCGGCCGAGCAGCGTTCCGATGCCGGCAGGCAGCCGAACAGATGGTGCGGCACGCGCGCCATCTCGGCGGCATCGGGCCGGGCCGTCAGTATGCAGAGATCTGCATAAACCTGCATGGAGTCCGCGTTGACCACCTCGCCGTTAACCAATTCAGCGGCTTTTAAGGCGAGTTCCGTTTTTCCACTGGCCGTCGGCCCGGCGATGATGACAACGGGCGATAAATCGTCCAATTTGTGCCTCCCGAATTCTAACTCCCCGGAGCCGTCTCACATGCAATCCGTCCTGACCCTGATCGCGCCCGAGGCGGCCCCCCTTGGCGAGGCCATTGTTGGCGAAGTTCGCGCCGCCCTCAACACCCTCGGTGCGGAAACATCGCAACCGGTGTGGCTGTGTGACGGAATTGCCGCGGATATCGGCTTCGGCCACATCGCCCTTGATCAGGCCGACGCCTGCGCGCGCGGCGTCCTCGCATCGATGCCGGTCGACGTCATCGCCCAGCAGACCGCAACGCGCCGCAAATCGCTTCTGCTCGCCGACATGGACAGTACCATCGTGACCTCGGAAACCCTCGACGACCTGGCGGCGCACGTCGGACTAAAGGACGAGATCTCGGCGATCACGGCACGCGCCATGAACGGTGAGCTGGATTTCAAGGCGGCGCTCCGCGAACGGGTCGGCATGCTGAAGGGTCTTGCCGCAGGCGCGCTCGACGAAGCCTGGGACGCCGTCGAACTGTCACCGGGGGCCGAGACGCTGGTCCGAACCATGGCCGCCAACGGCGCGCGCTGCGTGCTGGTGTCGGGCGGCTTCAAATTCTTCACGTCCCGCGTCGCCCGGCGCTGCGGCTTTCACGAGGACCTGTCGAACGATCTGGTGATCGCCGACGGCAAGCTGACCGGCGCCGTCACCGAGCCGATCCTCGACAAGGACGTCAAGCTGCAGACGCTGATCGCCCGCGCCGCTGAACACAAGCTGTCGCTGGCGGAAACGCTGGCCGTCGGCGACGGTGCCAACGACCTGCCGATGCTGAAGGCAGCCGGTCTCGGCGTGGCATACAGGGGAAAACCGGCGGTTCGTCTCGAAGCCCCGGCACAGCTCGACCATGCCGACCTGAGCGGGCTTCTGTATGCGCAGGGCTATAAAGCGGCAGCGTTCGTCAGTTAAGCCCCCTCTCCCTCCCACGCGCTGACGCGCGCGGCTCCCTCGCTCTCCCAAGGGAGAGGGGGTGTCGGGTAAGTCAGCCCTTGTCGATGCGGATGGCGACGAAGCGCAGTCCGTTGCCGCTTTCGACACGCAGCAGCACCGACTTGCGGCCCTGCGCCCGGGCTTCGTCGACCTTGCGCGTCACGTCGGCGGGGTCGGACACGTCGGCCTGGCTGACCTGGATGATGCGGTCGCCCGGCTGCAGGCCCTTTTCGGCGGCGGGGCCGCTGGCGTCGACATCGGTGACGACGACACCCTTGGCCTTGTCATCGAGCTTGAAGCGCTCGCGCACCTTGTCGTCGATGGCCGCGACCTTGAGGCCCAGTCCGTCGACGACGCTTTCCGAACCGACGTCCTTGCTGTCGACCTTGGCCACCTCGGTGGGCGTCTCCTTGAGCGCGCCGACGGTCACCTTGACGGTCTTCTTCTTGCCGTCGCGCCAGACCACCACGTCGACCGTGGTGTCCGGTTCGACATCGGCGACGATGCGCGGCAGGCGGCGCATTTCCGGCACCTTGACGCCGCCGAATTCGAGCACCACGTCGCCGGCCTTGATGTCTGAAGACGCCGCCGGGCCGTCCTCGACGACGCTGGCGACCATCGCGCCCTGGGCCTCGTCAAGGCCCAGGCTTTCGGCAATCTCAGGCGTCACCGACTGGATATGCACACCGAGCCAGCCACGGCGCACCTCGCCGTTCTTGATGAGCTGGCGGATCACCGGCGTCGCGGTCGAGGTCGGCACCGCGAAACCGATGCCGACGCTGCCGCCGGTCGGCGAAAAGATCGCGGTGTTGATGCCGATCACCTCGCCGGCCATGTTGAACATCGGTCCGCCCGAGTTGCCGCGGTTGATCGAGGCGTCGGTCTGCAGATAGTCGTCATAGGGGCCGGAATTGATGTCGCGGCCGCGCGCCGAGATGATCCCCGCCGTCACCGTGCCGCCGAGTCCGAACGGGTTGCCGATGGCGACGACCCAGTCGCCGACTTCGCTGGCATCCGAATCGCCCAGTTCGGCGATCGGCAGGTCGCCGTCGTATTCGACCTTGAGCACGGCGATGTCGGTTTTCGGATCGCGTCCGACGAGGGTCGCCTTGAGGCGCGTGTCGTCATGCAGGATCACGGAAATCTCGTCGGCGTCCTGGATGACGTGGTTGTTGGTGACGACGAAGCCCTTGGCATCGACGATGAAGCCGGACCCCAGCGAGGTCGCCTTGCGCGGGCGGTTCGGCTGACCGTTACGCTCGAAGAAGTCCTTGAAGAAATCCTCGAACGGGGAGCCGGGCGGCAGTTGCGGCATGTCGAGCCCGCCGCCGCCCTCGACCGTCTGCGTCGTCGAGATGTTGACCACGGTGGGCAGCAGTTTCTTGGCGAGGCCCGAGAAACTTTCCGGCGCGCCCTTGGCGAAGGCGCCGCTGGCCTGCAGGGCGATCGCCAGCGCGGTCAGCACGGCGAAAATCCGCAGCGCCCAAATGGCGGCGACGGACGGCTCTTCGGCTTTGGCAATCGCGTTTCGGCGGGCGCGGACGTTTCTCATGGCTGGTCTCATGGCTGGGCTGACCTCTGCTGCGTTGGCTTCAATTATATAATGTGCACGGCGGGGCGTGCCACGTCTAGCTAAGCATCAAATGTGTCGGCATCGTGGCTGTGTCCAGTCCCCTGAAGAAAATCGGCGGGATCTCCCCCTCATCCCGTCCCGGCAGAAGCCGGATTGACGTTTTCATCTGCGCAATAATCGTGTTCACACTTGACCTCATCGCATCTATTGATCGACGTTGGCAGTCGGCACGGTTTGACCCGGTATGACGCGATGAACAGAAAATCACGGCGAAAGAGCGGCAAGTCCCTGAACGAAAGCAGCGTCGCCAAGCTGCGCGCCGCCGTCGAGGCGGCGTACCGCGAACAAGCCGCCGGCAATCTCGGCAAGGCGGAAATGATGTACCGCCGGACGTTGAAATCGTTTTCCGATCAGCCGTTTGCCATGCATCTGCTGGGGATCGTCTACTACCATCGCGGCAAGCACGAGGACGCGGTCGCCATCCTTGAAGACACCTTAAGGCTGAAACCGGATTTTGCCGAAGCCCAGAACACCCTGGGCACATTTCATATGGAACTCGGCCGGCTCGACGCCGCCCGGGACTGCTTTCGTGCCGCCATCCGCGCGAACCCGCGCTACGCCGAGGCACACCGCCATCTGAGTCTGGTGAAACGCCACAGCGAACCCGACGTCGAAATGTCACAGATGCAGGCCCTCTTCGACACGCCCGGCATCGACGACAATGCGCGGATGCATCTCGCTTTCGGTCTCGGCAAGGCCCACGAGGATACCGGCAACTTCGCCAAGGCATTCGATTGCTTCAGCACCGCCAATGCGCTGCGGCGCAAGATGCTTACCTATGATGAAGACGCATACCTTGCCGCGCTCGGGCGCGTGACGTCGATATTCACCCCCGAATTTCTGGCCGAACGCCAGGATGCCGGGATTGCCGATGCGACGCCTGCGTTCATCGTCGGCATGCCGCGTGCCGGGTCCTCGTTGATAGAGCAGACCTTGTCCGGGCATCCTGACGCCTTTGGTGCCGGTGAACTCGATGATCTGCAAAAAGTGCTGTTCGATACGTTCGGCAACCTTCTCGGCCCCGAAGCAGCAACAACCGTGCCGGCGGCGACACCGGCGGCCTGGCGCCGGGCGGCGAAAGCGTATCTCGCTGAATTGAAACGTCATGCACCGGGTGCGGCACTGATCAGCGACAAGATGCCGGAGAATTTTCGCTGGATCGGGTTCATCCGCGTGATGTTTCCGAACGCCCGTGTCATTCACTGCCGGCGCAATCCGATGGATACCTGTCTTTCCATCTTCAAGAACTATTTTCCCCAGCCCGGCCTCGAATACAGCTTCGACCTGGCCGAGCTTGGCGCCTATTACAGGGCGTACCGGAAAATGATGGCGCATTGGCACGATCTGTTGCCGGGGTATATTCACGACGCCGTTTACGAGGATGTTGTCGCCGATCACCGCGGCCAGACGGAAGCCATGCTGCGCTATTGCGGCTTGGACTGGGACCCGGGATGCCTGGACCTGAAGGGCAACCGAAGGGCCATCAAAACCGCAAGTGCCGGACAGGTCAGACAGGGGATCTTCACGGATTCCGTTGCCGCGTGGAAACACTACGAAAACGAACTTGCCCCGCTCAGCGCCGCCCTCGGACCCGAGATCGTCTGACCCGGCGCCGCGCTCAGCCGGCGATCAGCCGCCACAGCCGGCCGACCTGCTCGCGCGCCTGTTGGCGGTGCGTGCGGTATTTGACGTGCGCCGACGGTGCCGCATCCGGGTCCAGTTCGATCGAGAACAGCGCGCTGATCTCGTTCGGCACGAAGGAATAGCGGACATCGACGATGCGGTTCGGGGCCGCCGGATCGCGTGCGGCGAAGCCGTCGCTGAACGTGTCAAAGCGGATTATGTCCCGCGCCTGCTGCGTCGCCGGATCGAGCCACGGGAAATCCCGCCGGGTATCCAGTTTCGCGACCGATGAGCCTGCATAGACCTTGGGCGCCAGGCGCACCCGCATGGCATCGACAAAGAATTTCCCGTCCGCCTCATAGACGCTTTTCCAGACGATCAGATTGCCGAAGCTCGGTTTGATCTCGAAACGCAGCGGTGCATGACCGCGCGACGCCGCCAGGTCCGCCGCCATCGTGCGCGCCGCCTGATGCTGTGCCCACCCCAGCCCCAGATACAGAAGCGCCCAGGCAAGCCCGACGCGGGCCAGGCGCGGGTCGCCGCGCACCCCGGCCATGACGACGGCAAGCAGTAGCGGCAACGTGAACAGCGGATCGACGATGGAGATGATGCTCCAGGAAAACCGCGTGTCGACGAAAGGCCATAAAAGCATCGTACCGTACGACGTCGCGGTATCGAGCAGCGCGTGCGTCGCATAGCCCAGCGAACAGAGCAGCACGGTCTGGCGGAAACTCAGTTGCCAGCGGGCGCGCACCAGCCCGTGCAGACAAAGCGCCACCAGCAATCCGCCGAGAGGCATGAAAATCAGGGAATGGGTGAACTGCCGGTGATAGGTCAGAAACAAGAGCGGGTCATTGTCCGACGCGATCAGGACATCCAGGTCCGCGGCCATGCCTGCGAGCATGCCGAGGCCGCCGGCGATGGCGAGCTGCCAGCGGTGCGTGCCGCCGGCCCTGGCCCCGCCCAGCTTCGACAAGGTCGCCTGCGGCAATGCGGCGCCCAGCGCGCCCTGCGTCAATGGATCCATGGCCGGCTCAGTGTCGGCTACGGCGCGGCATGTCCGGCCCCTAGCCCCGGATCAGCCAGATGATGACGACGCCGAAGATCGCGGCGGCGATGCCGAACATGCGCAGCGTGGATATCGGCTGGCCGATGACGTGCAGCATCATCTTTTTCATGGCGTCGGGGAACAGCGCATAACAAACGCCCTCGATCACGATGGCGAGACCGAGGGCGGTTAGGAATGCTGTCATTCGATTTCCTGCTTTGTGTTACAGGTTCATCATCCTTCGAGACGCTCGCTTGCGCTCGCTCCTCAGGATGAGGCGTGCCCTGCAAGTCGACACGCTGCCTCATGCCGAGGCGCCCCGGATATGATCCGGGGCGTCCCGATGCATTGTCAGTTGGCCTTTGCTTTCGGCGCCGGCGTGGCTTCGTTGAAGTAACGGAAGAACTCGCCGTCCGGCGAGAGCACCATCGTCGTGCCTTCGTCGAACGCGCCTTCATAGGCTTCCATCGAACGGTAGAAGTTGAAGAACTCCGCGTCCTGCCCGAAGGCATCGCCGAGGATCTTGTTCTTCGTCCCCTCGCCCTCACCGCGCAGGATCTGCGAGGTGCGGTTGGCTTCGGCGAAGATGACCGTGCGTTGACGGTCGGCCTCGGCCTGGATGGTCAGCTTCTGCTCTTCCCCCTGGGCGCGGATTTCAGCGGCCTGGGCGATACGGTCGGAGCGCATCCGGTTATACACCGACTGCAGCGTCGCATCCGGCAAGTCGGTGCGGCCGATGCGGAGATCGACAAGCTCGACACCGAAGTTCGGCGCCTGCGTCTTCAGGATCTGGAAGATCTTGTCCATCACGTCGGCACGCTTCGGCGACAGGATTTCCGCCAGCGAGACCTTGGCGACCTCGGCACGGACAGCGGAGTTGAGCTGCGAGCCGAACACCTGACGGAAGTTGCGGTCCGTCTGTGCCGCCTTCAGGAACTCCAGCGGGTCGACGATCTTGTAACGCGCGAAGCTGTCGACGTTGATACGCTTCTGGTCCGCCAGCAGCACTTCCTGCGGCTGCGGGTCGAGATCGAGAATGCGGCGGTCGAAGTAGGTCACGTTCTGGACGAACGGGATCTTGAACTTCAGACCGGGTTCGCTTTCGACGCGGACCGGGTTACCGAACTGCAGGATCAGCGCCTGTTGCGTCTGATGCACGGTGAAAGCGGCGCTGTATGCCGCGATGGCCCCGGCGACGAGTATGATCACCAGGAGTGCGAGACCGGGCTTCTTCATTATTTGGACCCTCCGCTCTTTTTCTGCAGTTCATTGAGGGGAAGATACGGCACCACGCCCTGACCGCCCTCGACGCCCTTGTCGATGATGATCTTGTTGGCGCCACGCAACACCTGCTGCATGCGTTCCAGATACAGACGCCGTGTCGTCACGTCCTTCGACGTCTTGTAGGTCTCATAGACCGACAGGAAGCGGGCGGCTTCACCCTCGGCTTCCTTGATCACCTGCTCCTTGTAGGCACGCGCGGCGGCGAGGCGTTTTTCGGCTTCACCTTTTGCGCGCGGCACGATGTCGTTCTTGTAGGCGGTGGCTTCGTTGACCAGGCGCTCCTGGTCCTGACGCGCCCGCTGCACATCGTTGAAGGCGTCGATCACCTCACCCGGCGGGTCTGACTGCTGCAGTTTGGTCTGCGTGATCAGGATACCGGCGCCGTAATCGTCGAGAATTTTCTGCAACAGCGCCTGGGTGTCGGATTCCACCTTCTGACGGCCACCGGTCAGCACCGTTTCCAGCGAGGCCTGGCCGACGATTTCACGCAGCGCGCTTTCGGCGGCGATCTTGATGGTGCCTTCCGGGTCGCGGATGTTGAACAGATAGTCGGCGGCGCTCTTGATCTGCCACTGCACGTCGAAATCGATGTCGACGACGTTCTGGTCGCCGGTCAGCATCAGGCTTTCGCTCGGCACGTCGCGATTGGCGCGGCTGGAACCGCCCTCGCCCCGGTAGCCGATCTGCGTCGTGTTCACCTTGGTCACGTTCGGCGTGTAGACCTCGCCGATCGGCGACGGCAGCCAGTAGTTCAGGCCGGGCTGGGTCTGCTTGACGAATTTGCCGAAAAGCAGTTCGACACCCTGCTGTTCCGGCTGCACGCGGTAAAAGCCGCTGGCGAACCAGATCGCGACGACCGCGATAAGGATCAGCACGATCCCCTTGGCGCCGCCGGAACCGCCGGGCAGGAAGCCTTTGACCCGTTCCTGGGCGCGCCGCAGCACGTCTTCCAGGTCAGGGGGCTGCATACCGCCGCCACCACCGGGTCTGCCGCCGCCACCGCCCCAAGGGCCCTGACCGCCGCCACCGCCGCCCCAAGGGCCGCCTTGTTTATTCCAAGCCATCTAATATCCTACCCTTGCTTTCCTGCCAGCCGGTCTGCATGCATGGGCACGCAGGGGGCTGATCTCTTGTAATTTCGCCCAATCGCGTTAACTACTTGGGCAATCGGGTGGTTCGCGTTATAGGACAGCGCATCCACCGTGACAAACATAGTCCATTCGAACTTAGACAGATATCGGTTTAAATACTGGAGTTTGCAACCATGTCCGAGATTACCAACGACGATATTCTCGCCGCACTGAAGAATGTTACCGATCCGATCAGCGGCAAGGACCTCGTCAGTGCCGGTATGATACAGGGTTTGCAGACCCGCGACGGCAACGTCGCCTTCGCCATCGAAGTCCCCGCCGAGAAGGGCGCGGAGCTGGAACCGCTGCGCAAGGAAGCCGAAAATACCGTATTTGCGCTCAGCGGTGTGGTCTCGGCGACGGTGGTGCTCACCGCACAGCGGCCGGCAAGCGCCGCTCAGCCCGATCCGCACGCCGGGCACAACCACGCGCACGGCCAGGGCCACACCAAGCCGGGTCAGCCGGTACCGCCGGCCGGACAGGGCGCACTGCTGCCGGGCGTCAAATCGATCATCGCGGTGGCTTCCGGCAAGGGCGGCGTCGGCAAATCGACGACGGCGGTCAACATCGCGCTCGGCCTGGCTGCCGGCGGGCATTCGGTGGGTCTGCTGGATGCCGATATCTACGGCCCCAGCATGCCGCGCATGATGGGCATTTCCGGGCGCCCCAACTCGGCCGACGGCAAGACCCTCGACCCGATGGAGAACTACGGCATCAAGGTGATGTCGATCGGCTTCATGGTCGACGAGGAAACGCCGATGATCTGGCGTGGTCCGATGGTGCAGTCGGCGCTGGAACAGATGATGCGCGACGTCAACTGGGGCGAACTGGACGTACTCGTCGTCGACATGCCGCCGGGCACTGGCGACGCGCAGCTCACCATGGCGCAGCGCGTGCCGCTGACCGGTGCGGTCATCGTGTCTACGCCGCAGGACATCGCGCTTCTGGATGCCCGCAAGGGCCTCAACATGTTCCGCAAGGTCGACGTGCCGGTGTTCGGCATCGTCGAGAA
>JAYNVG010000060.1:0-7732 GCA_038100295.1 Thalassospiraceae bacterium | reverse complement strand
GTTCTAGTCGAATGGGCAAAGATATGAATACTTCGAGCTTATCTATGTCAGCCCCATAATTAATTAGACTCTCAGGGAGACCCCGGATGGCCGACAAGACTTACAGACTGGTGACACGAAGCGACTTCGACGGCTTGGTGTGCGCCGTTCTGCTGAAAGATTTGGGCATAATCGACGATATCAAGTTCGTGCACCCCAAGGATATGCAGGATGGCACGATCCTTATTTCCGACAATGATATCACCACCAACCTTCCCTATGTCGAAGGCGTGGATCTGGCTTTCGACCACCATCTCAGTGAAACCATCCGCATCGGTGAAAAGCCGGACAATCACATCATCGATCCGGACGCCCCCCCGGCGGCCCGCGTGGTGTACGACTATTACGGCGGCAAGGAAGCGTTTCCGAAAATCGCCGAGGACATGATGGTCGCCGTGGACAAGGGTGACAGCGCGCAGTTCTCGGAGCAGGAAATCCTCAAGCCCGCCGGCTGGGACCTGCTCAACATGCTGATGGACAGCCGTACCGGTCTTGGCCGCTTCCGCGAGTTCCGCATTTCCAACTATCAGCTCATGATGCAGTTGATCGATTACTGTCGTGATCACACGGTCGATGAAATCGTCGCGCTGCCCGACGTCAAGGAACGTGTCGATCTGTATTTCGAGCACGAGGACAAGTTCAAGGACCAGATCAAGCGCTGCTCGACGGTGCATGGTAATCTCGTCGTGCTCGACCTGCGCGAGGAAGAGACGATCTATGCCGGTAACCGGTTCATGATCTATGCGTTGTTCCCTGAATGTAATATTTCGATCCATGTGCTGTGGGGCCTGAACAAATTGAACACGGTTCTGGCTACGGGTAAATCGATCACCAACCGGACGTCGAAAACCAATGTCGGCGAGCTGATGCTGAAATACGGTGGCGGCGGGCATGAAAATGCCGGGACCTGTCAGGTCGAAAACGACGACACCGCGCGTGTTCTTGGCGAACTGATCGATCAGATTACGAAGGACGGCTAAGTTTGGTATCCCGCATTCCCAACGTGAAACCGGTCGGCCCCATACGGCAACGCATGCCGAAAATCGTGCTGGCCGGTCTCGTCGGGGTGCTGCTCGGGTCGGTCATTACGGCGTGCGTCACCAATCAATCGGCGATTGGCCGTGTCGTCATGGCCATGAACGAGGAAACCAGCCAACTTCCCGAGACGACACGCCAGGAACTGGACCGCTTCGCACGGGTTTACGATACCTATGTCGACGATGCCTCGGACCGCGAACGGTTGGACTACTTCAATTTCGCGTATCGTCGTGTCCGGGCCAACTATGTCTATGAAGTCGACGACGCCAAGCTGATCAACGAAGCCATCGCCGGCGTCAAGGAACAGAAATCCGAACCGGGTACCGTGCCGGCGGAAAAAGTCGTCGAAAATGCGCTGCACCGGATGCTTAAGGGGCTGGATCCGCATTCCAGCTATCTGAATGCCGAGGAATTCCGTGACAGCTTCGCCAACACCAAGGGAGAGTTCGGCGGGCTCGGCATCCAGATCACCATGGAAGATGATCTGGTCAAGGTCATCGCGCCGATGGAGGACACGCCTGCGGAACGCGCCGGCATCCTGGCCGGGGACCTGATCACGCACTGTGACGGTGTGCCAATCAAGGGCAAGAGCCTGCGCGATGCCGTGCACATGATGCGCGGTAAGCCGGGCGAGCCGCTGACGGTGACCGTGCGCCGACCGGGTGTCGAGGATTTCGACATCCGGATCGTCCGCGAGATTATTGAAGTGAAATCCGTCCGTTATCGGATCGAAGGCGATATCGGCTATATCCGGATTACCCGCTTCAACGAAAAGACCAAGGACGGGATCAACACGGCGATTGCCGACATCACAGCGAGACTGGGATCTGGTTTGCGTGGTGTCGTGGTCGATCTCCGCAACAATCCGGGTGGGCTTTTGAACCAATCCGTGATTGTCGCCGATGCCTTCCTTGAAGAGGGCAAGATCGTTGCCATCAAGGGCCGCGACGGTCGTGACGAGCGCGCCTTTTTTGCCGATCCCGGCGATGCGCTGGCCGGTGTGCCGATGGTGGTGCTGGTCAATCAGGGATCGGCTTCGGCGTCGGAAATCGTCGCCGGCGCCCTGCAGTATCATGGCCGCGCGGTGATCATGGGGCGGCGCACGTTCGGCAAGGGGTCGGTTCAGACGATCATGCCGATGCCGCTCGAGGGTGCGCTGCGGCTGACCACGGCGCTTTACTATTCGCCGGCGAACCAGACCCTGCAGGCGCTGGGCGTATCGCCGGATATCAACATCTATACGGACGCAGATGTCGACAATCCTGGCTCAAGCACCCGCGAAGCCGATCTGCCTGGCGCCATTCCGGCACAGATGGACAGCGAAGTCCGCAAGCGTCCGCGTATCGCCGAGGCCAAATGTCCGGAAGTCGGCGAGGAAAAGGACCGGATGCTGGGCTGTGCCATCGAATACCTGCACGCAGCCAGCAGCCAGGTGTTCCTGAAACGGTTTTTACCGGCTGGACAAAGCTGATCGTCCGTCAGCGAATACGCCTTCGATACTTTCTTTCCGGGTGCAGGCTGCTTCGTGCTGAATTGGTGCGAATGCTGTTGTGAACACATCGTTTTCATGATTAATCGGAAAAATCGATGCAAATGACAATTATTACTCATTTGACTAATGAATTGTCCTTTGGCAAAAGGCAGTCAGTCCTTGAATTCTATTCCCCGGCAAGCGAGTGCGTATCCATGTTTGGTCTCGATCGGTTCTCTGTACCCTTTAAAGCGCGTAGCAAGTTCCTGGCTGTCATGCGTCAGTGGTTCAGCGGTTATCAGCCGAGCCGCACCTACATGCGCGGCGCGGGGCCGGCAAGCCGCAATGCAATGGGGCGCCACGACGGGATCGATGCCGGCAAGCTGACATGACCGGCAAGGACAATGCCGTCGATACATCGCCGGTTGTAGCCGACGAGGTCAAAACCACGACGTGTTACATGTGCGCCTGCCGGTGCGGCATCAAAGTCCACCTGAAGAACGGCGAAATCCGTTATATCCAGGGAAATCGCGATCATCCGATCAACCGGGGCGTACTGTGCGCCAAGGGCTCAGCCGGAATCATGACGCAGCACTCGCCTGCCAAGCTGACCAAGCCGCTGAAGCGGGTCGGGCCGCGCGGCTCCGGCGAATTTGCGGAAATCGCATGGGACGAGGCACTGGAAATCGCCACCGGTTGGCTCGGCCGCATCCGTGATACCGATCCGAAGAAACTGGCGTTCTTCACGGGCCGCGACCAGTCGCAGTCGCTGACCGGATGGTGGGCGAGCCAGTTCGGCACCCCCAACCACGCTGCGCACGGCGGTTTCTGTTCGGTCAACATGGCCGCCGCCGGGCTGTATTCCATCGGCGGATCGTTCTGGGAGTTCGGCGAGCCGGACTGGGACCGGGCCAAGTATTTCCTGATGTTTGGCGTCGCCGAGGATCACGATTCCAACCCGATCAAGATCGGCCTTGGCAAACTCAAGGGCAGGGGGGGCAAGTTCGTTTCCGTCAACCCGGTCCGTACCGGTTATTCGGCGATTGCCGACGAATGGCTCGGAATCAAACCGGGGACCGACGGTCTGTTCGTGATGTCGCTGATCCATGAACTGCTGCGCAGCGGCAATATCGACGAGCAGTACCTTGCCGCCTATACCAATGCGCCGTGGCTGGTGGTGCAGAATCCGGGTGGCGCCGATAACGGTCTGTTTGCGCGCGACGAGGATGGCAATCCGCTGGTCTGGGACGGCACCCGCAAAGCCTGCGTTTCAGCCATGGACATCACTGCGGAGCCGGTGCTGGCCGGCAGCATCACCATGGAAGACGGGCGTACCTGCCTGCCTGCGTTCCAGTTGATGGCGGCGCGCTATCTAGATGCAAGATATGCACCGGACGCGGTCACGGCGGAGACCGGCATACCCGCCGATACCATCCGCCGCATTGCCGCCGAGATCGCCCACGTCGCCTTCAAGGAAAGCATCGAGATCGATACCCCGTGGGTGGATTCCTATGGCCGCAAGCACGACAAGTTCATCGGCCGCCCCGTCGCCATGCACGCGATGCGCGGCATTTCTGCGCACTCGAACGGGTTCCATACCTGCCGGGCCATTCATTTGCTGCAGACCATTATCGGCAGCGTCGACTGCCCGGGCGGGTTCCGTAACAAGCCGCCGTTCCCGAAAGCGATCCCGCCGGCCCTGAAGCCGGCCGGCAAGCCCGGCACGGTAAACCCCGGCCAGCCGTTGGGCGGTCCGCCGCTGGGCTTTCCGACGGGACCCGAGGATCTGATCGTCGACAGCGAGGGCAGGCCCGGCCGCATCGACAAGGCGTTTTCCTGGGAATTCCCGCTGTCGTCGCACGGTCTGATGCACATGGTCATCGCCAACGCCTGGAAGGGCGATCCGTATCCCATCGACACGCTGTTCATGTTCATGGCCAACATGAGCTGGAATTCGTCGATGAACACCGCCGGCACCATCAAGATGCTGACCGATGTCGATGACGCGACGGGCGAATACAAAATCCCCCGGATCATCTATTCCGATGCGTTCTACTCGGAAATGATCCCCTATGCCGACCTGGTGCTGCCGGATACCACGTATCTGGAGCGCTGGGACTGCATTTCGCTGCTCGACCGTCCGATCTGCGAAGCCGATGCGGCGCAGGATGCGATCCGCCAGCCGATCGTGCCGCTGGACCGCGATGTGCGGCCGTTCCAGACGGTACTGCTGGATCTGGGCGCCAGACTGAAACTGCCGGGGATGACCAACGACGACGGCAAGCCGAAGTATCCTGGCGGCTATGCGGATTATATCGTCAATCATGAACGTGGCCCCGGGATCGGGCCGCTGGCGGGCTGGCGTGGCGAACACGGTGACCAGCACGGCAAGGGTGCGGTCAATCCGAACCAGCTAGAGAAGTATATCGAGAACGGCTGTTTCTGGTCGCATCACTTCGACGACGACCAGAAGTTCTTCAAGTTCGCCAACAAGTCCTATCTGGAGTGGGCGAAAAGCGTCGGCTTCATCGGTAGTTCCGAACCAATCGTTTTGCAGATCTATTCCGAGGTGATGCAGAAATTCCGCAACGCCGCGCGTGGCCACGGCGCCATCCAGCCGCCGGAACGCGAGCGGGCGCGCATCGAAGCCTATTTCGACCCGATGCCGATCTGGTACCCGCCGTTCGAGCACTCGATGATCGATCTAGAGCAGTATCCGATGCATGCGCTGACGCAACGGCCGATGCACATGTATCATTCGTGGGGGTCGCAGAACGCGTGGCTTCGCCAGATCACCGGCTCCAACAAGCTGTACATGAACCATCAGGCCGCTGCCGAGCTTGAGATCGCCGACGGCGACTGGGCCTGGGTCGAAAGCTATCATGGCCGCATTCGTGTACAGGTGGCGCTGATGGACGGCGTCGAAAGCTCGACGGTGTGGACGTGGAATGCCATCGGCAAGCGGTCCGGGGCGTGGAACCTGGATCCCAACGCGGCTGAGGCCAAAAAGGGATTCCTGCTCAACCACGTGATTTCCGAACTGCTGCCGCCACGCGCCGACGGCTACCGCTACGCTAATGCCGATCCGGTGACGGGGCAGGCGGCTTGGTATGACCTGCGCGTGCGGGTCAAAAAAGCCGATCCGGCGGAAGATGCCGAAAGCTTCCCGCAGTTCGATCCGACGCAGAAGCCGGCAGGACTTCGTCCGGCACCGGCTAAACTCAGCTACGGCGCCGAATTCCGAAAAGAGCGGTCGTCATGACGACGCTGCCCGCTTCCACGCAGAGAAAGCTTGGGCTGGTGATCGACCTTGATATCTGCGTCGGCTGTCATGCCTGTGCCGTCAACTGCAAGGAATGGAACTCCGGCGGCCATGCCGCGCCGCTGACCGACAAGGACCCGTACGGCGTCAAACCGATTGGCGTATGGTTCAACCGCATTCATACCTTCGAGGCATCGGCCGGTGACGGCGAGCCGCCGCGCACAGTGAATTTTCCGAAATCTTGCCTGCATTGCGAGGATGCGGCATGCGTCACCGTTTGCCCGACCGGCGCCAGCTTCAAGCGCGACGAGGACGGCATCGTTCTGGTCAACGAAGCCAAGTGCATAGGCTGCAAGCTGTGTAGCTGGGCCTGCCCGTATGGCGCGCGGGAATACGATGCGGACGAGGGTGTGATGAAGAAATGCACGCTGTGCATCGACCGCATCTATAATGAAAACATGGAGGAAGTGGACAGGGTGCCGGCGTGCGTTTCCACTTGCCCGGTCAGCGCGCGTCATTTCGGCGATTTCGCCGATCCGGAGTCCGCCGTTTCGAAACTGGTGGTCGCGCGCATGGGGTATGATCTGATGCCGGAAATGGGCTATAAGCCGACCAACAAGTACCTGCCGCCGCGACCGCGTCGTAACAAGGCCGACGACAGCGGCATGCCGAGCGAATTGCCGGTGCAGGCAGGGATTGAAAACCCGATCTTGCGCTGGATAGACCGCGCGCTGTCGAGATAATCCATGCACCCAGCCTTTTCCGTCATTTTCTTCACCACTGCTTCCGGTGCCGGCTACGGAATTCTGATCGTTCTGGCGATGATGGCGTCGTGGCAGGTTGTGCCGTTGGACCGCACGCTCGGCATCACCGGGCTGGGGCTGGCTTTCGTGCTGGTGACGGCCGGTCTGCTGTCGTCGACGTTTCACCTCGGCCATCCCGAGCGGGCATGGCGCGCACTGACGCAGTGGCGCTCAAGCTGGTTGTCACGCGAAGGCGTACTGTCGGTTCTGACGTACTTTCCCTGGGCCGGGCTTGGCTATTTCTGGATTATCGCCGCTGACGTGTCGGAACTGGGCGGTCTGTGCGCCGGCATGGCGGCGGGTCTGGCCCTGGCAACCGTATACTGCACGGCGATGATCTATCGCAGCCTCAAAACCGTGCATCAATGGTCGAACAAATGGACGGTGCCGGTCTATCTGATCCTCAGCCTCGCGTCAGGGGCCGTTTGGGTCGCGGCGTTGCTGTCTGTGACCGTCGGTCCCGGCAAGCCGTTTCTGGCGTTTGCCGCCGTCACCGTGCTGGTCGCCTGGAGGGTGAAGCGCATGTACTGGCGCCTCATCGACACTACGCAGCATCCTGCGACGCCGAAGTCCGCAACCGGCCTGAAAGGGGACAGGATCACCCTGCTGGACGGGCCGCATACCGAGGAAAACTACCTGCTCCGGGAAATGGGCTTCAAAATCGCCCGTAAACACGCGCAAAAACTGCGCAGGATCGTGCATCTGAACGCGTTCATGGTGCCGGTATTGCTGCTGGTGATCGCATATCTGCTGAGCGGGCCGTACGTTATAGCCGCCTGCTTTGCGGCTGCGATCAGCATGAGCATCGGCATCGTCGTCGAACGCTGGCTGTTTTTCGCCGAAGCGCGGCACGTCGTGACCCTTTATTACGGCGCACAATCTGCCTGAATTTAAGATCACGATTGTGATCTTGACGCCTGGATATATTGACCGTCTGCCGCCTTTCAGCGCATAAAGATCCCAGAAAAGAACAATAATAAATATAGGGGCTGACATAGATAAGCTCGAAGTATTCATATCTTTGCCCATTCGACTAGAACCTTCAAGAGGTTGGCTGTAGGTCGATGTTTGACGTCAGCGACCTTGGGACAGATTGAGGTCTTTGCATAAGGGAGGATT